>CAJOIF010000004.1 GCA_905234765.1 uncultured Bacteroidales bacterium | reverse complement strand
CCCCGCCCTTCGGGGTTGGGTTGTCTTTGACTCCCCCGCCCTTCGGGCACCCCCTCAAGAGGGGGACGCCTGCCGGACGCTTGTTTAGCGCCGCTTTGCGCGTCCCCCTTTTAAGGGGGGAAGGGGGAATTACCCTTATCTCACCACCACCTTTTGAACCTTCACGTCGTTTCCGTTCACCAGGCGTAGCATGTACACGCCCGCGGTCTCCTTCAGGCTCACCGTGACGGTGCCGCTGATGGTCTCGCTGCTGAGTACGCGGCCCAGCACGTCGATGACCTGCAGGGTGGCGTTGCCCGTGTTGCTGATCATCCACTCGCTGCCGTTGAAGAAGGCAAAGGTCTCTGAGCCTGTCGAAGCGCCGTTCTCTTCGTTGGGGTTGAACACCAGACGGAAGCGGCTGGCGTAGTCCGTCGTCTTAGCCTCGAAGGTGTAGCTCGGGGTGGCCAGCAGGTCTACGTTGGTGCCCGTCATGTTGTCGATGAGGTGGAGGTAATCCATCTCAAGGTTCTCGGCATCCACTGTGATGGTATAGCTACCATCCTTGCTGGCCTTGAAGTTAACGGGCATTTCGCCTTGGGCTTGGGCATTAACAACAGCGTAGTCCTTGCCGTTTTGCGTGATATAGAGTTTCGTTGCGGTCTCGTTGAGGTTCAACTTACCGAGCATTCCTGTTCCATTGATAGTGACAATCGCCCTGTCGAGCAACTCACCCTCGCTTTCAACGTTGAGGTTGACGGCACCCTTGGCACTAGCCGCAGCCGTCACAGAAGCAGTGGTAGCGGTGAAGGTAACCGATTGCCCTGTTCCAGTAGCGCACACAAACACGCCTTCCATAGGAGCAATGACGCCACCGGCTGTGTTGACAACAGCGTTGAGGCCTTCTGAAGTGCTGTTCATCTTGTAGTAAGGCATGCTAACTGTGGCGTTGCTCGGGAACGGATTGCCCACGAGGTTAAAGCCAGCGAGACGGTTGCCAGCGGTGTAAGCAAGGTTTTCTTTGGTGAAAGCCGCCGTGGTGGCACGAACAGTACCGCTGAACGCGATGGTCTGACCTCCGCTGTTGGCGTAGAGGTAGCCTTCACCTGCGTTGAAGGCAGTGAAAGTAGTACTGTGTGCCTTATAGTTACGCCATTCCTTATCTTCATTTTGGTCAAAGGCATAGAGGTCGTAATTGCCTGTACTTGGGATGAGATTTTCAATGGCTGTCAAACTGGTGGTTGTGCCATCCAGAGGCGAACTGATGAAGTACCAACCATCGTTCGGAGTGGCTTTTGACGAGTAAGCCGTGATGTTCTTCTGCATGGTGGCAACCACGGGGTTGGACGTGACGAGCTGACCACCGTCTTCGATGATGAGGTCGTTAGGATCGGTAAAGATGGTGCTGAAATCTCCGTCTAAGGTCAAAGTGGTACCATTGTTTACAATATAGGTATGATTCTCTACGAGAGTAAACGTGCTTGGAGTCAAAGTGGGGTTCCCAGCAATAGGCATGGCTTTTGTTACAATGATGTTACCCAAGCCCACGTTGCCGCTGTCCTTTTCTGTGTAAACCCACTTTACGAATCTCACAGCGTCGTTGGTGTTGATAAGCGTAACTGTTTGGGTGGCGCCAAGTTCAGTGTATTCTCCTAAATTGGTGTAAGTCGTGCCATCATTGGAGGTCTGAACGGTGAAGGTGCCGTCGGAGAATGAGTTGCCCTGGATGTCAAAAGTGATGGCTGCAGGAGCCGAATTTAGTTTCAGTATTAACCAATCGCCAGTGTTGTTGAATTTCAGTCTTGGTGAGCTAGCATAGTCTGAATCAAGGCCTTCTTGGGTTAAACCATTAGTATTGGCGACGTCAGCACGACCACCATCGAATTCAAATGGCAGCATGGCATAGTCAACCACAGGAGCGGCCTGCGTGACGGTGACGAGGTTGGAGTAGACAAAGTCTTCGCCACCAACGGCGAACACCTTGAAGTAAGCAGCACGGGCTTCGCCTTCGTTTTCGAGCATGAAATAGGAAACCACATAGCCTTCACCAACAGCGGGATCTTGTTCGGCTACTGTTACCTCAATCCAACTGGGTTCTTCGGTTTCTTCGCCCTCGGCATCATAGTACTGAATGTCGAAATCACCCATTTCAGTAATGGTCAGGTTTTCGTAGGTGAGATCCAAGGTGCCGTCATGCTCCTCGGCATTCACTTCAACTAAAGCGGGATCCACAGTGATGGAAGCGACAAGCACAGGTTCGACATATTCAGCAAGGGTGATATTGCCCAAACCGACATTGCCAGAAGATTTATTGGTGTAGATCCACTTGATGTAGCGGACGTTTTCGCCCAAATCAGTGAACTCTTCAGATTCAACATTTGAACCAAATGAAGTGTAAGTCTGCAAATCAGTGTAGGTCGTGCCATCTTCAGAGGTCTGCACCGTGAAAGTACCGCCGCTGAAGCCATTGCCCTTGATGTCGAAAGTAAGGGTGCCAGGACGCTCGCTGAATTGGAGCAACAGCCAGTCACCAGTACCGTCGAACTTCAGTTGTGTATTAGGATTAGTCGATGCATTGTAATCCGTGCCAAGGCCCTCCTGATAGAGACCATCGGTGGTTTCGATGTCAGCTCTTCCGCCATTGAATGCGAAGGGCAGAGCAGCGTAAGTGGGAGCCACATAAGCCTCTTGGTTGATGGTGACGAGGTTGGAATAAACATCCTCGGCATTGTCGTCGAGAGCATAAACCTTCAGGTAAGCAGTGCGAGCTGCGCCATCGTTGGCACCAATGACATAGTAAACATTGTTGTCGCTATTAATCTCTGCTTGAATCCAGTTGCCGTATGTGGCTGCATCGCCATTTGCATCGCAGAAATAGACTTCAGCGACAATAGTTGTGACGTTTTCGTAGGTCACAGTCAGAGTGCCATCTTCACCAGCGAACGGAGCATTGACCGTGGCGGGAGTGACAGTTATTGTAGGAGCAGTGATGATAGGTGCAATATATGAGACTAGTTGGTTATTGGCAGCAAATTCATAAGTTGAGTTATACTTTGTCAAGTTACCATAAACAACTACGGTTGCACCCACTTGAATGTCATCAGCAGAGGTGAAATTCGCACCATTGTAACTCTTTCCACGGTAACACTCAAGCTGGTCAGAAGTTGTGGTACCATCGGTGGAAATATTATAGGATATGTTGTGGTATTGAGAACTATATTCCTCAACAATTTCTGAAACGATACCCGTAGCATACACGTTAGTAATTCCCATATTGGCATCAATGGCAGCGCGGGCATCAGCCACCGAGTACGGATCGGCTTCTGTTCCAGCGTGTTCCAAAATAACATAAGTAGCCGTGGCCACTTCGCTGTCGGTCATGCCAGTCTTGGTAGCCTTGGCCCAAACAGTTGTGATCTCACTAATAGAAAGGGCGGTTGTATAAGTTTGCCATTCGCCGTTTTCAGTCAGTTTATATTGGATGGTAGCACCTTCAGTTGAGCAGACGATGCTCACGGTTTGTGTTTCGGTGTAAATACCAGCGGCGGGGCTGAAGGTTGGGGTAGCAACCGCAGGTGGGACAATGTTATAAATAGCTGTGGCCACTGCACTATTGTTGTAATCGGCCTTAACAGCCATAGCTTTTACCGTGGTGGTTTGGCTGATGCTTAAAGCCTCGCTGTAAACGTTACTTGCAGTGGTAGGATCAGTGCCATCCAACGTGTAGTAAATCGTTGCACCTTCAGTGGCACTGGTGATGGTCACGCTCTGAGCTTCGTAATAAGTGCCAGCAACGGGGGAGAAGGTAGGAGTAGCACAAGTAGGAGTGCTGCTAGTTTCTTTCTTGTAAAGAGATAAAGCACCGCCCGTACTCGTTGCATAACAAGCGAAACCATAGGTTCCATTTTTTCTAAGGTTAGCATTAATCTTATTCGCGGAATTATTCTTATTCACAAACTCATAAGTTTCTTCCGTGCCTGAAACGCTCCATAAAGCTTTATCATCCAGTGTTGCTGTTAAAGTAGCCTGGTTCTTTGTTCCAGTACTTGCAGCGTATTTACTCACATTAGCATTGTAAATAGTCCAATAATCTCCACTTTGTGCGATATGCCAAACAATGTTTTCGCTATTAGTCGTAATTATGTTATTATTAATGGTAACATCATCGAACTGAAGTCTGTTGCTAGAAACCATGTTATTCATAGCGGCATTGCTATATACAATCAAATAATCACCTTCAACAAGTGACCCTGTATAAAGTGAGTAATTATCACCACCAGTGCCACCGCCGCCAGTGTTTTGCGTATAAGAAGCAGTGAAATTAACATCGCCAGAAACCTGATAGCTGCCAGTATAGAGATTGGCATCTCCAGTAATCGTCCAACCGTCAAAGATATAACCCTCTCTGGTTGCCGAAGGCAGGGTGTAGGTACCAGCCGCCACGGTGTTGCTTGTATTCGGGAAATCGGTATTGCCAACGAAAGTACCATCACCAGCATCGAAAGTCACGGTGTAGGTGGTGGGCTGAGGAGTGTCGCCACCAGCGGTTGTAACACTCAACACAATGTCATCAATACGAGCATTTGAAGAACCAGTATTCTTAATCGTAAGATTAAAAGTAGTAACTGAACTTGTTGTGGCAATCGTCCAACTCTTTTGGGAACCACTAATAGTAATACCAGTAGTGGTGGAAGTAACATCAAAAGTAGTTTTGTTGGACTTGAAAGTCAATGCCATTCCTGTAGCTTGTCCAGTAGGAATATTACTAATCGTCCAAGTCTGATTGCTTTTGGACAACAATAATTCAGGAGACTCACCTCCAGCTAATACTTCTTCATACAATTTGGTGTTGGTTGAAGACTGAGCGTATGTCAGTGTGGCACCACCGTAAACAGTAGTTCCTTCAAAACCATAAGCCGAAGGGGTTTCATTGGCATCTCCTCCAGTCCAAGTTTCTCCCCAAAGGGTTGTGCCTACAGGGGCTTGTCCCCACATCCCCATAGGGATAGCGAGGGTCACCAGCAGCGCGAGGGCTGCCATCAGTTTTGTAAATTTTCTTTTCATTTTTTTAGTGAGTTTTTAGTGAGTTGTTTGTTATTTAGTTGTTTAGTTGTTTAGTTTATGTTTGATTTAAGATTTAAGATTCAAAGATTTAAGATTCAAACCTGTCGCTGTTTTCTAAGGCTTGTGGGTTTTGTCGGCAATCCCATACCATGAGGACAGAACAGGTTTCGTTTTCCATGAGTGAACTTGTTTTTTAAACTCTTCATGTGTCATCAAGTTCCTGCCCGCATCAACATCGGCAGTGGCTTGCAGGACGCGCTGCACGACTTCTTCCTCCGTGTATTGGCAAGGAGGAGCCTGCTTGCCAGAACTGCTCACATAGGCTACGATAGGCTCTTTGGCCATGTTCACCGGATTTTCGCTATCATATTCCTTTATCGCCATCGTTTGTTGTTTAGTTTATGGTTAATTTAAGATTTAAGATTTAAAGACTTAAGATTTGACTTCGTATAATTATTGTCGTGATTGTCTTTCACAAAACCGATACGTCGCCGTTGTTGAGAGCGGGGCTTCTCTTGCAGCTCGGCCAAAGCCTCGCTGATGGCATCAAGTTGGGCTTGTGTCATTTCATTGATGTCGTTTTGGTCGGAAAGAATGTCTTCCAATTCGTTGCGCAAGGCTTGCACTTCCTTTCTCAATTCCGCATTGCTGTCGGGCAACGGCTGAGTGGCTAAATGCCGGAAAGCGACAAAAGCCCTCATGATATTAATGTTCACTTGAATGGCCGTCGGCGAGCGCAATACGCTACTCAGCATGGCCACACCAAGTTCGGTGAAGGCATAAGGCAACGAGCGAGATTTCTTTATCGCTTTTGCGGTCGCAATTTGCGACTGTAAAACCTCAAAATCGGCGTTTCTTTCCGAATTTGAGGTCACAATTTGTGACCGCAAATAGCATCATCTTGATTCTCAGTCAGATTTGCGGTCACATTTTGCGACTGCAACAAGGTGATGTTGTTGCTAATCAAAGCCCATTCGCCTTGCGTCAACTGGAACATGAAATCGGCAGGGAAACGCTCAATATTGCGCTTAACCGCTTGGTTGAGCGCTTTTGTCTCCACGCCATACAAAGCGGCCAGCTCAAAATCGAGCATGACACGCTGGTCGCGCACTAACAAAATCTGCTGTTGTATGGATATCTCCGTGTGTTGCATCTGTTATCAAGTTGTTCCGCTCTCCGCTGGCTGGAGCAATGAGCCCAATCCAACCTGTACATTATACGACTAATAAATTGTAATTCAATTGTTTATGAATACAAAACATTTTTTCTTTTTATTGCTGCACAAGCGGTGCAAAGATAGGAAATTAATCCTATCTCTGCAATAGAAAAAGTTGGAAATTAATGAAAAAACTTACTTCCCGAACATGTCCTTGATGCCGCCGAGGGAACCGAGGAGGTTGGAGGCCTCGTAAGGCAGGTAGACGGTCTTGTTCTCCTGGCCGCCAGCCACTTCCTTCAGCGTCTCTATATACTTGACTGCAAGGAGGTAGTTGACCGGGTCGGCACCACGGTCGGCGACGGCTTCGGCGATGTTGCGGATGGCGGCTGCCTCTGCCTCGGCCTGCAACACCTTGGCACGCGCCTCACCCTCGGCCTTCAAGATGTTGGCCTGCTTGTCGGCCTCGGCAGCGTTGATCTCAGCCTGCTTCTCACCCTCGGAGTTCAAGATTTGAGCCTGCTTCTCACCTTCGGCCTTCAAGATCTCGGCACGACGGTTACGCTCGGCCTGCATCTGCAACTCCATGGTGCGACGGATGCTCTCAGGAGGCGTAATATCTTGCAGCTCAACACGATTCACCTTCACACCCCATTTGTTGGTGGCATCGTCAAGCACGTTGCGCAGCTTCGAGTTGATGGTGTCGCGCGAGGTCAAAGTCTCGTCAAGTTCCATCTCACCCACCACGTTACGCAAGGTGGTCTGCGTCAGCTTCTCGATGGCCACGGGCAGGTTCTGAATCTCATAGACGGCCTTCATCGGGTCGACAATCTGGAAATAGAGCAAGGCGTTGATCTCGGTCATCACATTGTCCTTTGTGATAACGCTCTGTTTATCAAAGTCATACACCTGCTCACGCATATCAATGCGCGACGAACGCGACAAAGCGCCATTCTGACGGCGCACGATGGTCTCCTTGGCCTGCTCGATGATGGGCAGGATGACGTTGATGCCCGCGTTGAGGGTGCGGTTGTACTTGCCGAGACGCTCGACAATTACCGTTTCCGATTGGGAGACGATCTTGATGCCCCGAAGTACATACATTACGACGAGGACCACTAATACGATTAATACGATGTTGAACGGATTCATGATGTTTATTGTTTTACGGTTACTATGATGCTGTCCAATTTCACAATCTCCACAGTGGTGCCTTTCTCGATGACCGAGCCGTTGTCCGACACGGCTTTCCAGTCGTCGCCGTCGATGGCCACGCGCCCTGTATGTTGTTCTGCGTCAATACGTTCCGATACCACAGCCTTACGGCCGATGATGGCATCGGCGTTGGTCTTCACGTCTTTCGACTTGCGGTCGAGCCAGCGCATCACCACAGGACGCAGGAAGACGAAGGTGAGCAGCGAGACGACGGCGAAGACCACGATTTGCCATGTGACGTTGCCCCCCAATCCGGCGACAAGGGCCGAGAAGGCGGCACCGATGGCGAAACAGATGGAACCGAAACCGGCAGTGCAGATTTCGACAATGACCAATACGATGGCGGCAATAAGCCAGATTTGATAGATTTCCATGAATTTGTGTTTAAGTTACATCCTGCAAAGATAGAAAACAATTCGCACATGTCAAGGGGAAAACGAAGTTATTCGACCGCCTCCAACTAAAAAAACATGCAGGCTATTAATTAATAAGTGTTCAAAATTAAACTACATATTGTTTTGACACGGGACGCGGGACTTCGGGACTCGGGACCCAGCCCTAAACCGTCAATCTCCCAAGCGGAAAAGAACGTCTTCGCACATGGGAGATGGCGGATGCTTCTCCGCCATGACGGTTAAAGGCTTTAGAGCAGTGAATCCCAGTCTCGTGTCTCGCGTCTCATAGTCTCGCGTCTTCTATGTAAACTAAATTTGAACATCTACTTATAAGGTGTAGCCGGAGCCGTCAGCCCAGCACCACCTCGTCGATGACATCCTTGCCCGCTTCCGCATTCAAGTTCTTGACCAACAGCGATTTGGAATAACTCAGTTCGTTACGCAGCGCGTCGCTGTCGACACGGACGAAGAGCACACGGTTGCGGACGGAGAGGTCGATGGTGTGGGTGGCGATGAAAGATCCAACCACCTTGGGCCATGCCCTGACAGCCTTCAGCTCGTCGACATAATCGGGGCCTTTGTGGAGGGCATAAAACTCATTGATGAGCTCACCGAGGGGATGTACGTCAAAGTATACCATCGCTGCCTCCAATCTCCTTCACCTGTCCCTTGACGACCTCAAAAATCTTGTGGTCGATACGGGTGTTTTCAAATAGTTGCTCTACCCTATTCCGCTGTGTGTCAGTGATAAACACCTGACCAAAGTGGTCGTCACCCACCAAGCGGACGAGTTTCATCACGCGCTGGTCGTCGAGTTTGTCGAAGATGTCGTCGAGCAGCAGAATGGGCTTATAGCCGATTTTCTGGTAGTTGAACTCGAACTGCGCCAGACGAATGGACACCACGAACGACTTCTGCTGTCCCTGCGATCCGAAACGTTTCAGCGGATGGCCATCGAAGGTGAACTCCAGGTCGTCCTTATGGATGCCGACGTTGGTATAGCCCGAATAGCGGTCGTGCTGCAGGCTGTCGTCCAGTAAATCGTGCAGCGGTTTCTCGTCGAGGCGCGACTGGTAGACCACGTTGACCTTCTCCGTGCCGCCCGACACGATTTCGTAGTAATGCTGGAAAATCGGCTGGAAGTCCTCCAAAAACTGGTGGCGTTTCTGATGGATGTCGGCGGCGTGGACGCAGAGCTGGTCTTCCCACAGGCGGAGCAGGTCGCGGTCGAAGGTGCGGCTGTCGGCAAACTGTTTCAGCTGGACGTTGCGTTGGGCGAGAGCGCGGTTGTATTTCAGCAAGGCATTGAGATACAAGGGGTCGAACTGCGAGATGACACCGTCGATGAACTTGCGGCGCAGGTCGCTGCCCTCGTTGATAAGGTCGCGGTCGTAGGGCGAAATCATCACCAGCGGGAACTTGCCGATATGGTCGCTGAGACGGTCGTATTCCTTTTTGTTGAAGCGGAACGACTTCTTCTGGTCGTTTTTCTGTACGCACGACACCAGTTCGTCGTCCTTGTCGGGGTGACGGTAGGTGCCGTGGATGGCGAAGAAATCCTGGCCGTGGCGGATGTTGAGCTTGTCCGTCGCGCCGAAGAAACTCTTGCAGAACGAGAGGTAATAGATGGAATCGAGGATGTTGGTCTTGCCGGCACCGTTGAGGCCCACGAAACAGTTGACGTTCTCCGAGAGCAGCAGGTCGGCCGCTTCGCAGTTCTTGAAATTCGCCAGTTTCAGTTCGTGGAGGTACATTTATTTGAGCTTACTCATGTCCATGCGGAGCGTGAGGAACTGCGGCCAGGTGGCGATGTTGCTCCTCGTGAGGGCATAGTCGATTTGGAACGCCTTGATCTTGATGCCGAAGCCGGCAGACAGGCCCACGAGGGTGCGGGCTTGGGGCACATCCATCTTCAGGTGCGTGTCGTAGTTGTAGGCCGCCCTGAGTATCAGGTTCTTGCCGATAGCCAACTCGCCGCCTAGCACGAGATGTGCTCCCAAGTTGTTGAAAAACTTGACCGTATTCTTTGGTTCCGAATATTCGCCCGTGATGGGGTCGTAGTTCTTTTCAATGAGGTAATGCTCGTCGGAGACGAGTTTCCATTTCTGGATGTCGTGGTAGCCCATGATGATGGTGAGAGGCAGATGGGCGAGTTTCTTGGAGGACGTGAAGTCGATGGAGAACGGCAGCCAGTCGTTTTTGGCATCGGTGTTGTTGAACAGCTGTCGGCCGAAGTTACGCAGCCCGAGGGTGAAGGCCCAATCGGAATAAGCCCAGTAGGTGCCTGCCACATCAACGCCCAACGCACCACCCACGCCCGATTCATACTGATAACCAGCATATTTCAGGTTGGCACCGATGCTCCATTTGTCGGTCAGCTCACGGCCCCAGCCGAGGGTGAGGGCATAGTCGGAAGGAGTGAAAGTGGTGCCGTCGGTATGGCCGCCCTCATCGGCATACTGCATCGTACCGTAGTTGTAGTACTGTGCCGAAACTGCGAAACTGCCCAGCTTTTCGAAAGTGCGGCTGTATTGCGCGGCGGCATAGTGTGTCCCCATCGAGAAATCACCGACATACGACAGGGCCATCTGGTTATGCATGTCGGGGCTGATGGCAGAAGGATTGAAGAGGACGGTCTGGAGGTCGCCGTCGTGCATGGGGAGCATAATGCCGCCCAAGGCCACGTCGCGCGCCGAGGCCGTATGCGTCAAGGCTCGGAAGGTACCGTCGTCGACCTGCGCCATGGCTCGAACGGCCAAAAACGACAGCAGGAAACTCGCTATGATAGTGTAATAACGCTTCATTCTATTCTGTTTTTTTGAAAACGGAACCCACGCCAAATTATTGCATCCTTCCCTAATTATTTGTCAATCAGACCCAAACCCGTCTTGACCAGCTTGCCTTCCTCGGCCAATTGCTTCGACAGCTTGTCCAACATTCCGTTCACAAAACGGCGGCTTTCGGCGGTGCTGTAGAACTTGGAAATCTCAACGTATTCATTAATCGTCACCTTGACGGGGATGCTGTGGAAGTCACAAAACTCCGTCAAAGCCATGAAAATCAATATTTTATCCATCAACGCCAAACGACTGTACTCCCAGTTGGCCACATTGGCATCGACCAACTCCTTAAACTCCTCGCGATGAAGGATGGTCTTTCGGAACAGATTGACGGCGAATTCCTTATCCTCATTCACTTCGTGGTTCTCGGTGACAAAAACGGGCGGCAGTTTCGAGTCTTCGTTGAAATCGGCATGCATCTCAGCGATGAACTTCCAAAGGAGATACAAGCCCATCTGGTAGTCGCTATTGAAGCACAACTTACGGTCGGCGAAGTAATCGTACAACAAGTCGTCTTCGGCCAGATGATTGTCGATGACCGCGATGAGGAACTTCTTGTCTTCTGAAAAGCCACTTTTCTCGTTGTTCATATAATCCTGAAATTCAGGATATTCCTGCAATCTGGAGTAAAAACTGCGGATGAAGTCGTCGCGGTCGTTGCCCCAGTTGATCTTGTAGCTCTGTTCGAATTTCAAAAGGTCTTTGTTGTTCTCCAACGCATTGAGAATCCGATTGTTGACAAACTTCATATTGGGATTCAGGTCTTCTTCGGTGGGGAAAATCTTGTTGCGGTTTTCCTCGATACGTTGCTCAGCGAAGCGTTTCACCTCCACCCAAAACGAAAGCAAGTAAATGAAAAGCTCATAAAGGCCGTCGATGTCGTTGAGAAGCTGACGTTCGGCTTGAGTCAGGTTGGTCTCATGCGACTGGTGATAGGCGTAGAGTTCCTGCAACACCTTGACTCTCAAAAATCTTCTGTTCAGCATAATGGTAAATCGTATAAAACGGATTGCAAAGGTAAGAATTTTTCCTCAAAACAATTGAAGATACATGAAAAATGCCTACTTTTGCGAAAAAGAAACGACAATTTATACTAACTCATCATCTAACTACACAATTTATGAAGAAAAAATTCATCTGCCCCATCTGCGGGTACGTACACGAAGGAGAGGAAGCCCCGGAGCGCTGCCCTCAATGCAAACAAATCGTTGAGTGGAAGGTCGTTGACGAGAGCGCAGCCTTGAATTTCGTCACCGAGCACGTCGTCGGTATCGCCAAAGGCACCGGCGAGGACATGATCAAGGACCTGAACGCCCACTTTATGGGCGAGGCCACCGAAGTCGGCATGTACTTGGCCATGAGCCGCCAAGCCGACCGCGAAGGCTATCCCGAGATTGCCGAGGCCTTCAAACGCTATGCTTTTGAAGAGGCCGAGCACTGCGCCAGGTTCGCCGAACTGCTCGGCGACGTGGTGTGGGACACCAAGACCAACCTCTACAAGCGCATGATCGCCGAATGCGGCGCCTGCGAAGACAAGATGCGCATCGCCCGCGTGGCCAAGGAACGCAACCTTGACGCCATCCACGACACCGTCCACGAGATGGCCAAAGACGAAGCCCGCCACGGCAAAGGCTTTGAAGGACTGTATAAACGCTATTTCGGCGAATGAATACAGGTTTGTAGGGCTGTCGTATCACGGCAGCCGCAATCGCAAGCAACCAATACGACTGCCACGGTGTGACAGCCCTGCAAAGCAACAATTAAACAATTAACAATTAAACAACCAATAACATGATTAGCAAGAAATTAGCCAAGGCCATCAACGACCAAATCAACGCTGAAATGTGGTCGGCCTACCTTTATCTGAGCATGTCGCAAGACATCTACGCAAAGGGATTCCATGGCATCGCCCACTGGTACAAGGTGCAGTTCCTTGAGGAACAAGCCCATGCCGCCATCATGATCAACTACCTGCACGCACAGGACGAGAAAGTCATCCTCGGCCCCATCGCCAAGGTGCAGACCTCTTGGAAGAGCGTCCTCGCCACCTTTGAGGACACCCTCGCCCATGAAAAGAAGGTGACCGCCATGATCAACAACCTCTGCGACATCGCCGACGAGGACAAAGACCGCGCCGCCGCCAACTTCCTCGCTTGGTTCATCGACGAACAAGTGGAAGAAGAAGAGAATGCCCGCGACCTCGTCAACCATTGCAAGATGATTGGCGACCATATCGGCGGCATGATCATGCTCGACAAGGAGTTGGGTGCCCGTGAGTATCACACACCCTCACCGCTGAAGTAATCAGTAATCCATCAGCAAAAAAGAGAAAGGCGACCCGCAGGTCGCCTTTCTTCGTTTGAATCAAATCCACTTCACTAGCGGGAAGTCCTGCCGGTGCGGCAGCATCTTGTTCGTGGGATACACACGGAAGGTGTAATTATAGACACCTGCGCGCGTAATCGGCACCTTGATGTAATACTTCACCCAGCCATCGCCCGAATCAACAAGCTTCATCTCGTGGACATCGGTGATCTCGTTCACCATATCGTTGTTCTTCTTGCCGAAGAGCAACTCGATGGCAATGTCGCCTGCGTCAAGGTCGGGCGTGAGCAACGTGATTTCCGCAATGAACTGCTCGCCGAAGGTCAGCGGGCGCACGTTGGTGTCGGGCAGGATGAGCGACTTCACCTCCACCTTGTCCCAGTTGTTGCGCACACGGTTCTTCCACGCATTGATCTCGAACGCCTTCTGGTAACGGTTGGCGCGCATCCAGTTGGTGCGCTCAATCAGCTTGTTGTAGTACTTCTCGAAGTAGTCGTCCATCATGCGTTTCATCGTGAAGCATGGCGAAATCTCGTTGAGGCACTTCTTCATGGCCGCCACCCAACCCGTCGGCACCTCATGGTTGTTGCGGGTGTAATACAGCGGAACTATCTCACTCTCAAGGGTGTTGTATATCGTCTCGGCATCCATCTCGTCCTGATAACGCTGATCCTGATAGGTGCGTTTCTCCTGAATGGCCCAGCCGGCATCCTCGCGATAGCCCTCAGCCCACCAGCCATCCAACACGGAGAAGTTGAGCACGCCATTCATCACGGCCTTCTCGCCACTCGTTCCAGAGGCTTCGAGCGGACGCGTCGGCGTGTTGAGCCATACATCCACACCACTGGTCAAGCGGCTGCCGAGTTCCATATCGTAATTGCTGATAAACAGTATCTTACCGATGAACTCAGGTCTGCGCGAGATGTCGATAATCATCTTGATGAGGTCTTGTCCTGCCTTGTCGTTGGGGTGCGCCTTACCGGCAAAGAGGAAGATGACGGGGCGTTTCGGGTCGTTGACCAACTGCGACAGACGGTCCAGGTTGCCGAACAGCAGATGGGCGCGCTTGTAGGTAGCGAAACGGCGGGCGAAGCCGACAATCAATGCATCTTCGTTCAGGTTGCTGACCGTCTGCATAATCAGTTTTGGGCTCTCCTGACGTTGGCGCATGTCCTCCCTGATCTTCTCCGACAGATAAGCTATCAGCTCATGTTTCAGTTGCTTGCGGATGTCCCAAATGGTGGCGTCCGGCACCTCGTTGATTTGCGCCCACATCTTCACATCCGATTGATTGTCAATGTAATCAGGGCCAAAGGTCTTCTTGTAGAGGCGTTGCCAGAGGCGGTTGCTCCACGTAGGCAGATGCACACCGTTGGTGACGTAGCCGATGTGGTTCTCCTCGGCGAAATAGCCCGGCCACAACGACTGGAACATCTCACGCGACACGCGTCCGTGGATCTTGCTCACACCGTTCACCTCTTGACTGAGGTTGGTGGCCAACACGCTCATCGAGAACTTCTCATTCGGGTTGCTGGGGTTGAAACGGCCCAAGCCCATAAAACGCTCCCAACTGATATTCATGCGGTTGGCGTAGTGGGGCATATAGGTACGGATGAGGTGCTCCTCAAAGGCATCGTGACCCGCAGGCACAGGCGTGTGCGTCGTGAACAAGGTGGAAGCCCTGACGAGTTCCAAGGCCACGTCAAAGTCGAGGTTGTGCTTGTTGATATAGACACGCAGACGCTCCAGACCGCTGAAGGCTGCGTGGCCTTCGTTGCAATGGTAAATCGTGGGTTTTATGCCCATAGCTTCGAGCAGACGGATGCCGCCCACGCCAAGGAACATCTCCTGCTTGATGCGCATCTCGCTGTCGCCGCCATAGAGTCGGCTGGTGATGCCACGGTCTTCAGGCGAGTTCTCCTCAATGTCGGTGTCCAAAAGATACAGTCCTACCCTACCCACATTGACGCGCCAAGCCTTGGCATGGACCGAACGTCCCGGGAAAGCGATGCTCACCTTCACCCATTCGCCCTTGTCGTTGAACACAGGCTGCAGCGGCAGTTGCGAGAACTTCTGCGGAATGTATTCGGCACGTTGTTCACCCGAAACGGTGATTTCCTGGGCAAAATACCCATAACGGTACAGCAGGCCAATGCCCACCATGTTGGCGTTGGAATCGGAGGCTTGTTTCATGTAATCACCCGCGAGGATGCCGAGGCCGCCCGAATAGATTTTGAGACTCTTCATCAGACCGTACTCCATGCTGAAATAAGCGATGAGATCCTTCTGCTTGGTCGGCTGCGCCATATAATCCTTAAACTGGTCGTAGACCTTGTTCAGACAGTCGATGAAGTCCTCGTTGTTCTCCAAGTCCTTGATTTGCTTCACCGAAAGGCTTCCCATCAGCGCGACAGGGTTCTGCTCCGTCGCCTTCCATGCCTCTGGGTCGATGGACTCGAACAACTCGACAGCGTCGACATTCCAGCACCACCATATGTTGCGCGATAGCTCCTCAAGTTTCTGCATCTCAGGCGAATAAATGGGCTTCACCAACACTTTTTTCCAACTCGGAGCGTCATTCTTCTGGTAGACCACTTCATGCAGCAACTCTGCATAAGGCACCGGCTCCATCATGTAGTGGCGGCCACCCGACTTCTCGAGGGCTACATCCCAAGCCTTCTGATAGCTGACAATCAGGTCTTTCCAAAGCAGTTTGTCGGCCACCTGCAAAGCTGATTCGGTGATTTGTTCCGTACCCTTTTCCGTCAGCGACAAGAAACGGCGCATAGCGGCAACAATCTCTTCAATCACCTTGTCATTATCGCCCACCTGACGCGGAACTACCGTAACAGCCTCGTTTCCAGCACATTCTTGCTGCACAAACTTACCAAAGCCAGATACGTCGGAAGTCAAGGTCGGGATGCCCAAGGCCACGCTCTCCAACGGCGTGTAGCCCCAAGGCTCGTAATAGGACGGGAACACCGAGAAATCAAAAGCGGAGAGGAACTCGGAATAGGTCAGGTTGAAGATGCCGTCGTTACCGTTGAGGTAAGCCGGCACGAACATCACCTTCACCTTATCGTTGGCATCGTTCTGCAAACCCGAATTGCGCAAGGTATTCAGAATCGCATCGTTCTCATACTCAAAGATATGGTGCGTAGCGGGGAAATCGGTGTGACCCATGATGGCATTGGTGCCGTCGAGACGATGCTGCAAGTCCTTGGAAGGACCAGCAATGTTGCCAGGGACAGCAATCACGGCGACGACGGTACGTTTTAGGTTCTTGTCCTCGTTCAAGCGGCGCAAAGCCTCGATGAAGAGGTCAATGCCTTTGTTCTTGAACTCATAACGGCCACTGTTGAGTACCATCAGGCTGTTGGGGTCAAGGGTCTCACCGCACAAGGTTCCCGCGATTTTCAGGATTTGCTCTCGGACCACTTTGCGTTTCTCGGCAAAGGCAGCCTTGTCTTTCCTAAAGGTATGGTCGATACCGTTTTTCGTCACCACATCAGGCTTTCTGTAAAGGAACTGCTCGCACTCCTGCGCCGTGATATCACTCACCGTCGTGAAGGCATCGGCGTTTTTGGCGGCCTTCTGCTCCATCGACTGCTGCGAAACCACGTTAAACTGCATGGCCATCACCGAAGGCAGGTAGGTCTTCAGGTTGTCGTAAAGCGGCAGGCCGTTACCTGAGATAGCGCGGCCGAGATAGGTGGCGTGAGTGGTGAACACGGTGGCAATCTGCGGACAATGCTCCTTCAAATAAAGCACACCTGAACCCGTCATCCACTCGTGGAACTGCGCCACGATATTGCTAATTTGCTGCAAATAGAAGTTGCAGAAACTCTCAATCACCTGACCGGCGGCATAGCCGAACAACACCGGCTCGATATAGTCCCACTGGCCACGGATGCTATCCAGTTCGTATTGCTCCCAAAGATGCCCAAGTATCTCATTCTTAGATTGATACAAAGGTGTATAATCCACCAAGATGGCAATAGGGCTGCTTTCGATTTTCCAACGTCCGATGCGGAACTTCAAGCCTTGTGCCAAGGCCCGCTCGCGCCACTCGGGGAAGAGGTCGTTGTCCTCAACAAAATAAAGCGTCTCATGGGCTTCCTTGACCACATCAGGGCCTACCGTAATATAATGGTCTTCAAGCAATTGACGCATCACATTCGACTTTGTGGACAGCACTGTGTAGATGCCACCCACCATGTTACACACTTCCCAACTGGTTTCAAAAAGGTATTCGGGGTTTTTCATAAGTTTTAGTTTTCAACAGGTTGCGTTTTTCTTTTGGACAAGTTCTTCACGCGATCAGCAAAGTCAGTCAGTACATTCATATAATTAATATAGGCATCATACGGTGAGGCATAGTGGTTGAAATACTTATGCACCACGCCGTCGGAGAGCCACTTCGTGCACATGTAGTAGAAATGGTCGGAGGTCTGGAGCATCGTCCAGTCCTGTTGCAGTTCTTCATCTTTGATGCGGTGCACTTTGGCATTCAAATCGTACAAAGCACGGTAGGCATCATCCTGTAAGGGGTTGCCGAGCCAGGCCGTCAGGTCGCGCTCCTCGTCGCTCCACGACAGTACATTGGGCACGTTGACTGCACTCACCGGCTGCAACTTCTTTGCCAACTCCTGAGGTGTGGCAAACTTGAACTTGGTGCCTTTGAGGATGGCCTCGGGCAAAGCCTCCATGAAGTTGAAGATGCCCGTCTCCGCCGACTGGTGCTCGCCGAAGGTCTCATAGTCCATGAAGATATTGACCACTTCTTCCTCCTCGGGTAATGCATTCAGCCAGTTGACGAAATCCTCGGCGCGAAAACCGTCCTGCACGAAGCGGAAGGCAATCTCGTCGCTGAACTTGAAGTTGCGCAGCAAGACCTTCAGTTTCGGGTTGATGGCGTTGGCGTACATGTAGTTGGGACTCTTCCAGCCCAAGATGTGCTTGGCACCTTCGGTAAGCATGAGGTTGTAGCCCATGTCGGCCACCGCCGCACCGATTTCGTCGCTGTAAATCAACTCGGTGTTGCGGAAGGTCTTCGGCGTAACGCCGAACACCTCTTTCATTTTGTGCTTGTGAGCTGTCACCTGACGCTTGAACTCGTCGGGATTCGACAATGAAGCCAAGGAATGGGCGTAGGTCTCTGAAAGCACCTCTACCTTACCCGTGGCGACCAGTTTCTGGAAGCTCTCCAGCACCTCTGGCGCGAATTGTTCCATCTGCTCGATGACCACGCCCGAGAACGAGAACGCAAATTTCACCTTGTCGCCGAACTTCTCGATTTGCCGCATCAGCAACTCGTTCATGGGTAGGTAGCACTTCTCCGCCACGCGCCGCATGATCATACGGTTGCTGTAGTCGTCATAGTAATAGTGTTTCTTCCCGATTTCGAAGAAACGATACGTGCGGAGCCTATAGGGCTGATGCACTTGGAAATAGAAACAGACTGATTTGCTCATATTGTGTGTTTTTTATTATTCGCTAATTAAACTACCGATTCGTAAACCGCTTTAATCTTCTTTGCGGCGGCTTCCCATTTGAGGCTATCGACTTCGTCCTTGCCTTCGTCCTTGAAGCAGTTAGCCAAAGTCTCGTAATGGCATAGGCCGTAGATGGCGTCGGCCAAGCCGTTGATGTCCCAAAAGTCAACCTTCAAAGCATGTTTCACCACCTCCGAAACACCCGACTGCTTGCTGATGACCACCGGCACATTCAGACGCATGGCCTCCAACGGAACGATACCAAAAGGCTCTGAAATCGAAGGCATGACAAACACATCCGTCATGGCAAACATCTGATCGACGGCCTCACCCTTGAGGAAGCCCGTGAAGTGGAAATGGCTGCCCATGCCGAGTTGCGCCACACGGCGAATCATTCCCTCTAACATGTCGCCCGTGCCTGCCATCACGAAATGGATGCTTGGGTCGACTTGATGGATCTTGTAAGCCGCCTCAATGAAATACTCAGGCCCTTTCTGATAGGTGATTCTTCCAAGGAAAGTCACCACCTTGGCATCCAAGCCACTGCGCTCGTATTCCGACTTGGGCTTGTCGTTGGGTTCCACAGCGTTGTGCACCGTCACGACCTTGGCGGGGTCGATGCCGTATTTGTTGATAACGATGTTTCTTGTCAAGTTACTCACCGTGATGACGCGGTCGGCGGCCTCCATGCCCCTGCGCTCGATGGCATACACATCCGTGTTAATGTTCTCGCCCGAGCGGTCGAACTCGGTGGCGTGCATGTGTACCACCAGCGGTTTGCCCGTGGTCTCCTTCGCCGCGATGCCAGCCGAATAGGTCAGCCAATCGTGAGCATGAATGACATCGAAGTCGTATTTCGTGGCAATCGAGGAGCCAATCAAGGCATAACGTGCCACCTCCTCCATCAGGTTCATGCCGTATTTGCCCGAGAACTGGTAATTGCGCGCAAACACCGAACTGGTGCGGTTGAAGTTGTCCACCACATGACGGTCTTCCATGAACTTCGTAAACTCCTCCGGCCCAACATACGGGATGATATTGGAGCCAATCTCCATATACTGCACACGTTCCCAATAGCTGCGGTCTTTCTCATGGTCGATGTCGATGGTCACATCGCTGGCGTTGAGCAGGCGGATATTCGTCTGATCCTCATCGCCGTAGGCGCGAGGCACCACAAACAGCACCTCCACATCGTTCTTGGCCAAACCTTTAGTCATACCGAAGCAGGCCGTTCCGAGGCCTCCGGTAATATGGGGCGGAAACTCCCACCCAAACATCAGGACTCTCATTTTGAGCCTCCTTTCTTATTAAGTTCTTCAATCAGATAATGCAGATAGAGCAAGGCACCCACGCTCGTTGATTGTGAGATGCAACCGCGAGCCTCAAAAGGCGGATTCCCATCGTAAATCTCCGAAACCGTGCCGATTCCGTTGTCTTTGATGGCCTCCTCAAAACCTTTGTAGAGGTCTTCCAGATAAGGCAGCGAAGTCTTGCCGAACAGCTTCACCGAGAGGTCGGCATAGAAAGCAATCAGCCAAGGGAAAGCCGTACCGTTGTGATAGGCGCGTTCGCGTTCGCTGTGGTTACCAATGGTGGAACCCTTGTAGCCTTCGTCGTTGGGCGACAGCGAACGTATGCCACGAATCGTCAACAATTCGGAATGGGCGATGTCGAAAGCGCGTTTTTGCATTTCGTCGCTCATCGGGCTGAAAGGCAAAGCAGCGGCCAGCATCATGTTGGGGCGCACTTGTTCGTTTTTCTCGTTACTGTTCACATAATCGTAGAAGTTATTGGTCGCCTTATTAATAAAGGTGTTGGCAAATGAGGCTTTCACCTTGTCGGCCAAGGCTTGCCATTTGGTCAGCAACGGACTCTTTGGCTCAGCCACTTTCAGTAGCTCAATACCGTAGCATAAAGCATTATACCACAGCGCATTGACTTCAATCGCCAAGCCCGTGCGCGGAGTCCAAGGCTTGCCTTGGGCGAAGACGTTCATCCAAGTGAGTGCCAAGTCGCGGTTGCCAGCATAAAGTAAGCCGTTGTCCAAGACATGCACATTGAAGTCCGTGCCCGCGATGAAACTCTCCAAGATGGTCGTCATCGGTTTCTTGTACTTGCGCCAAATGTCCTTCTTCTCCTTGCCGAGCATCTTTTCATAGAGTTGCAGCACATAAAAGAACCACAGCGGCGAATCCACTGCCGTGAAATACAGGCTCTTCTGATAATAACGGTGTGGGAAGAACGGGCCTTGCATCCGCTCAATCAGGTAATCCAACGCGTCCTTGAAGGTCTTCTCGTCACCTTGCGCCAAAGTGATGCCGGGCAACGACAAGAAAGTGTCGCGGCTGCAACTGCCGAACCACGGGAAACCTGCCCAAAGTCGCGTGCCCTTCGCATCGTGGATGACAAACTGTTGGGCTGCTTTCAGCAGGCAGTCCTCATAACTCGTCTGCGGCAGCAAGCGTTTCACTTCAGCTTCGCACTGACGCTTGATGGCCGCTGGGTTCTGTTCCTCAAGGCTGACGGAGAGAATGACCGTGTCGCCTTTCTTCATCTGCAGCTCGAAGAATCCCGGAACAAACTGATCCTCAACAGCTTCGTAGCCGCGTTCCTGTTCGCGGATATAGAGCATATTGTAGTACCAATGCGGCACATGGGTATATTTCGCGACCCTGGAGAACTGCAAAAACAACCTGGAATAGTCCTTGTAAAGCTGCCACGAAGCGCCGTTCTTCACCAGTTCTACCTTGCGGCTCGCTTCATGGTTCTCATGCGTCAGCATATGGACATTGCGGAAGGCCAGGAAAGGCAACACCCGCAAGGTAATCGGCACAGCGGCATCCTGCAAGGTATAACGCACAAAGAGTCGCGCCTCAGTGGAGGAGAAAATCAACTCCTTGTCCAGCACCACATTGCCGATACGATAGGTCAGTTTCGGCATGGGGTCGGCGGTGAAGTCGCGGAGATATTTGTGGCCTCGCGGGGCGAAGATGCCATTGGGGTACATATGCACGCCAAGGTGAAACTCCTCCTTGTTCTCAATGATGGTCTCATCAAGGCTCGACAACAGCACATGGTTGTTGTTGTCCAACTGCGGCTGCGGCACCACCAGCAAGCCGTGGTATTTTCTTGTATTACAGCCAATCATCGTGGTGGCGAGAAAAGCGCCCAACGCATTGGAACGCAACACCTCTCGGTTGAGCGTAAACTCCAAATTGACCAGCTTTTTCTTATCCCAGGAAATGTAACTCATATGTTTTGTTTCAAAATTTGCATAAAAATCCGACTACAAAAATAAGGTTTTTACTTTTTTCGCAAAGAAAAAAAACAACATTTTTTATCTTTGCAGGCTCAAAACAGACATCAAATCTCAATATTATGACAAAAAAACTCATTAACATGATCGCTTTGAGTGCAATCACTTTGGCCTCGTGCACCTCGAAAAACGAGTCTAAAACCGCGACCGAAACCCAGAATCCTTTCCTGACCGAATACACGACACCTTTCCAAGTGCCGCCGTTCGACCAAATCAAGAACGAACACTATCTGCCTGCCTTTGAGGCTAGTATCGCCGAGCAGCAAGCTGAGGTGGAAGCCATCGTCAACAACGAGGAGGCGGCCACCTTTGAGAACACCATCCTCCCCTTCGACAAGTCGGGCGAGATCCTGGACCGCGTCAGCAACGTGTTCTTCAACCTCAACGAATGCCTCACTGACGACGAGATGATCGCCATTGCCGAACAGGTGTTGCCCATGCTCTCAAAACACGGTGATGCCATCGCCATGAACCCGAAACTCTTCGAGCGCATCGACTATGTCTATCAGCACCGCAACGAGATGGGGCTTGACGACCAGCAAATCCGTGTGGTGGAGAAATACCATCAGGACTTCGTGCGCAGCGGTGCCGGTCTGCCCGCCGACAAGCAAGAGGAACTGAGCCAAATCAACGAGCAGCTCTCGACCTTGAGCCTGCAATTCGGCAACAACCTGCTGAAAGAAAACGCTGGCTTCAAACTCGTTGTAGAGGACGAAAAAGACCTCGCAGGTCTGCCCCAAACCAGCATCGATGCCGCCGCTGACCAAGCCAAGAAAGACGGCATGGAAGGCAAATGGGTGTTCACCCTCAGCAAGCCCAGCCTCATCCCCTTCCTGCAGTTTGCCGACAACCGCGACCTGCGCGAACAGATGTACAAGGCCTACTACAACCGTGGCGACAACGGCAACGAGTATGACAACAAGGAACTCATCAACGAGATGTGCAAACTGCGCGTACAGAAAGCCCAACTCTTTGGCTATGACAACTATGCCGATTATGTCCTTGCCGTCAATATGGCCCAAGACTCCAAGACCGTCGATAAGTTCCTCATCGACATCTTCAACCCTGCCCAGCAACTCGCCCAAAAAGAACTGGCCGAGATGCAAGCCATCGCCGATGCCGAAGGTGCCAACATCAAACTCGAAGGCTGGGACTGGTGGTATTACGCCGAGAAACTCCGCAAGGCCAAGTACGACTTCGACGAAAACTACATTAAGCCTTATCTCACCGTCGATAATGTTCGCAACGGCATGTTTATGGCTGCCAACAAACTCTATGGCGTCACCTTCACGAAGAATGAGACCCTGCCCGTTTACTATCCTGGCGTAGAGACCTACGAAGTGAAGGAAGCCAACGGAGATTTCCTCGGTGTCCTTTATATGGACTACTATCCGCGTGAGTCGAAGAGTGGCGGTGCCTGGTGCACCAGCTTCCGTGAGAGCGGCCACGACATCAACGGCAAGAAGATTTATCCCGTCGTCTCTTTGGTGATGAACTTCACGCCGGCTTCGGGTGACACTCCTGCCCTGCTCACCTGGGACGAAACTGAAACCATGTGGCATGAGTTTGGCCACTCGCTGCACGCCTTCTTCTCCGACGGCCTCTACGACCGCACCTGCGGCAATGTGCCCCACGACTATGTGGAATTGCCCTCGCAAATCATGGAGAACTGGGTCGCAGAGCCTGAGGTCATCCGCATGTACGCCAAACATTACCAGACTGGTGAAGTCATGCCCGACAGCCTCATCGCCAAGATTGAGAACAGTGCCCTGTTCAACCAAGGCTTCAACACCACCGAGCTCATCGCCGCCTCCA
Source organism: uncultured Bacteroidales bacterium (assembly GCA_905234765.1). The sequence continues at coordinate 96,446 of CAJOIF010000004.1, read as the reverse complement.
TCTTGGACATGAAGTTCCACGAACTGACCGAGGCCAAAGACCTCGACGTGGACGCTTTCGAGAAAGAGCAGATGGACGCCATCGGCCTGATGCCCGAGATCCTGCCCCGCTATCGCAGCACCAACTTCGCCCATATCTTCAATGGCGGCTACAGCGCAGGCTATTACGCCTACACCTGGGCCGAGGTGCTCGACAAGGATGCCTTCAACTACTTCAAAACCTCTGGCGACCTCTTCAATCCCGAGCTGGCCGCCTCGTTCCGCAAGAACTGCCTGCAGGAATGCGGCAACGACGAAGGCATGGTACAATACCGCAAGTTCCGTGGTCAAGACCCTGATTACGAGCCTTATCTGAGAGCACGTGGCCTGAAGTAAACCGACATGAAACGTTTGCTCCTCATACTCCTTGTCAGCCTAGTCGTCATTTCGGCACCGGCGCAAGATACCATCGACACCATCCAGCAGCCAGCCCGGCCTAAAGTCGGGCTGGTGCTTGCCGGTGGTGGTGCGCGAGGAGCTTCTTTTATCGGTGTGCTGAAATACCTTGAGGAGTTGGACATCCCCATCGACTACGTCATCGGTACCAGCATGGGTTCCATCATCGGAGGCGTGTATGCCATGGGCTATTCACCAGATGAAATGGCCAAAATCATCACCTCCATGTCGTGGTCGAGTTACATTGGCAACAGCCTTGAGCGGTCGTTGCTCTGCACGGAGCTTCGAAACCGACATAGCACCCAGTTTGTCAACATCCCCTTCAATGCGGAAGGCATCATACGCGAAGGATTCATCACCTCGTTCTTCGGTGAATTGCCCAGTGCTTACGTGAGCAACAACGATGTCGACAACCTCTTCAACACATTGAGTCAAGGGTACCAAGACTCCATTAGTTTCGATGACTTGCCTATCCCCTATGCCTGCATCGCCACTGACATTGTGTCGGGAGAAGAGGTGGTGCTCCGCAGCGGAAACCTAGCCAAGAGCATTCGGGCCAGCATGGCTTTCCCTCTCATCTTCTCGCCTGTCGTCATCGACGGCAAACTGCTTTACGACGGCGGCTTGGTGAACATCTTCCCTTCCGACGTGCTGCGCGATATGGGTGCCGACATCATCATCGGCATTGAGTTTACCAATGAGAAGTTTTACATCGGAGACAAGATTCCCTCCATCGCAAAACTAGTCGATTACATCTACAACTTCGCCATCCGTGTCAAACGCGAAGAGAACAAGAAACTCTGCGACCTCATCATCAAGCCCAACACCTCGGAATTCGGGCCACTCACCTTCACTCCGAAAGCCATCGACACGCTCATCGTCAGAGGATACGAGGCTGCACAAAAACACCATGAGCCTCTGGCACAAATCAAGAAACAAATCGATTCCATTGCCGGCCATCCAGTTGGCAAAGAACTACATGCACCCAAAGCACGAGGTCTTGACAACGACCGTGTATTTGTCAGTTCCATCACTTTGGAGGGACCAACAGAAAGACAAGCCAAATGGCTGAAGAGAGAAGGAAAACTACATGAGAACCAATTAATTACAACAAGCAATATCAATCGGGCCATCAAGCGCTTCCGTGGAACGGGAGCCTTCGATGCCATTTCCTATCAACTCACGCCTACCGACACCACGCTGTCGAATTATACGCTCTCATTCCGCCTGCCGCCCAAAAGTCCGGATATCTTCGGCTTCGGAGCACGCTACGATACCGAAGAAGGTGCCGCATTGCTATTCACCCTTGGCTTCAACGAGAAACGACTCTCGGGCTTCAAACTCAAACTGGCAGGACGCCTCAGCTTCCATCCACGAATCAACGCGACGGCCACCTATTCGCTTTTCCCCATCGTCAACTTCAATCTGGCTTACGAATACCGCAACCAGCTGATGAAGGTAAGGATACCGGAAATCGACCCACTCGACCTGCGTCTTCAGAAGCACGAAATCAAAGGCTTTTTGTCACAATACCAGATCCTTAACCTCAACACCGAAATCGGTTTCTCCTTGACCTCGACGGACTTCACCCAAAAAAGCACAACTGATTTCACCATCGACACAGCCTCGGTTCCCATGATGCCTGCCGCCGTCTTCGACAATAAAATCATTGCCGGTCCTTACCTCAACATTGGATACGACAACCTCGACCACAGCTATTTCGCCAGACGAGGCATCAAGACCAACGTCATCGGACGCTATTGCTTCGACATCAGGAACGTCAACCACACGCTGCAAGACTTCGGGCTCTCCTTCCAAGGCTATCTGACTCCGTGGCAGGGTAAACTCACCATCATACCACAACTCTACGGCCATTATATCCTCAGCAACATGGACAATGCCAGCCAATGGAACCTTATGGGCGGAGAGGTTGCGGGACGCTATACGGAAAGCCATATGCCTTTCGTCGGCATCAACCACGTGCTGACCACTTCCAACCTCACCACAGTGCTGCGATGCGACCTGCGCTACACCTTATTCAAGAACAACTACCTCACCGGCATATACAATTACGCCCTCTGCCTCGACTCGCCTGAATTACTCCTCAACGACGAGGTTGGAACGCAATACCTGGGCTTTGGCCTGCGTTATTCTTACAACAGCATCATCGGCCCAGTCAGCCTTACTGTCCACTATTCCGACTACACCAAAGGAGTGGGAGCGTATTTCTCGCTCGGTTTCATTTTCTAACCAAACCATACCATGAAACAGTCCGTCATTATTTTCGTTTTCTTAGCCTGCTTTTTGTCCGCACATGCCCAAAACGGCAACAACGCTGTCAATCTGCGCCCGCCCCGCCCGAAAGTAGGCGTCGTGCTTGGAGGCGGAGGCGCGAAAGGAGCCTCCCACATCGGCGTCCTGAAATACATCGAAGAAATGGGCATCCCCGTCGATTACGTGGCGGGCACCAGCATGGGGTCCATCATCGGTGGATTGTATGCCATCGGCTATACGCCCGACGAATTGACCCAACTCATCTCTCAAATGGATTGGAACGCCTACATCGGCAACAAAATCGACCGGACCTTGATGTCGGATGAAGTCAGGAAGCGCAACAGCACCACCCTGTTCAACATCCCATTCGGACTGAAAAACCTCTTCGACCAAGACCCCAACTCGAAACTCATCGGGCAATTGCCCAGCGCATACGTCAACAACAGTTCCTTGATCAACCTATTCAACGACCTGTGCATCGGCTACCAAGAGGACATGGACTTCAATGATCTGCCCATCCCCTTCGCCTGTGTTTCCACCGATTTGATAACGGGCCAAGAAGTCGTGTTGCATAGCGGCAATGTTCCCACCGCCATGCGCGCCAGCATGGCCATCCCAGGTGTTTTCGCACCAGTGACATACGGCGACATGATCCTTATCGACGGGGGCTTGGTGAACAACTTCCCGGCCGACGTGTTGCACGACATGGGCGCTGACATCATCATCGGCGTCGAGGTAGCCATGGAACGGAATGTCAGTCCGAACGATTTGAAGTCGCTACCGCAAGTGCTATCACGATTGGTATCCAACAGCACCAATATGAAACGCGAGGAGAACCGAGCCCTCTGCAACATATACATCACTCCAGAGGTTAGCGACTTCGGTATGCTCAGCTTCACGCCATCAGCCATTGACACCTTGGTGGAACGAGGCTATGCTATGGCCAGCCGTTACCACGACAAGTTTCAAGCCGTGAAAGATGCATTAAACAGCTATTCCTCGACCCCAATCAGCAAAGAGCTCCACGCACCGAAGGCAAAAAACTTGGCTACAGATTCCGTGATGCTCAACTCCGTCGACTTTGCCAGTGCCACTGAAAGACAAAGCAAGTGGCTGATTAGGAAAGGACAACTTTGGCCTGGGAAATACTATGTGCAACACGACATCGAGCACGCCATCGGCATCTATCGTGGAACAGGATGCTTTGACGACATCACCTACACTCTCAAAGAGCGGGACTCGCTTCACGCAGCCAACCAAGACCGGCTGTCCGAAGCCTACAACCTGACCATCAACATGAAACCCGCTCACCCGCATGTGCTTGGCGTTGGAATGCGCTACGACACCGAAGAAGGCGCCGCCTTGCTCCTCAACTTTGGCATGAACGAGAAAAAATTCGGCGGATCGAAACTGAACTTCACCACCAAACTCAGCTATAACCCAAGGATAGCCATCACCTACACCTATGCCCGTCCTTCGTTAGCCAATTTCAGTCTTGCTTATAGTTTCAGAAACGAGCATTTCATGATTGACATGAAACGCCACAGCAACCTCAACCTGCAATACATTCAGAACAAAGCGAGCATCTACATCTCCCAATTCCACCTACTCAACGTCAGCACAACGGTCGGATTGTCATACGTCACGACCGCTTTCAACCTTGCAAACACCGAAACCCTTGACACCCTCATCGGCTCCAATCTTGCCAAAAACAGGCTGTTAAGTCCATACGTCACCGTAGAATACGACAACCTTGACGACGCCTATTTCGCCAAGCACGGCTTTTCGACACGACTCTCGAGTCACTACTATTATGACACAAAAACCACCGAGAACAAGATCTTTGATCTGAGTTACGCTATGCAAGCCTGCATCACGCCAGCCGATGGTCCCATCACCCTCATCCCACAAGCCTACGGACGCTTCGCTTTCAATATGCCCATCAACTATTATTTCAATTTGACATCGTTTTGCGGCAACGAGATTGCTGGGCGACATTTCGAGGAGCAAATGCCTTTCATCGGCATCAACAACCTGGACCAACTGACCAACATGGCTTCCATTTTCCGCTGCGACCTTCGTTACAACATTTACGGCAAACATTACCTTACCGCCATGTACAACCTGCTGAGCGAATGGAACACCAGCGAATTCTCATCGGGAGCCGGACTCAAGTATTCTTACAAGAGTCTGCTCGGGCCCATTTCCCTCACGGTACATTGGACCGACCATGAAGACCTCGGCGTGGGTGCCTATTTTTCATTCGGATACACCTTTTAAACGCCATAAACGAAACAATCCCGATGAGTATTCTCACCGGGATTGCTGTTTCATTATATAGGCAAAATCAGCCTACCAGTTTCTTATTGTTCTCCAACAACTGTTCAAACTGCCCCAACTCCTTCCTGCTCAACCGAATATCGGGGAAGAAACGACGGTAGTTGTCAAGTCCGTGCATATCAGAGCCCACATAGTCATACATGCCCTCCTTAAGCAGATAATGTGACTTGACTTGGGCCAGATGTCCATAGGCACCTGCCAACGAAAGCAAATTCAATTGAAACTTGTATCTTTTGTCCTTCCAGCGGAAATAATTATCCTTGACAGCATACTCGTAACGTTCCGGATGGGCGATAATCGGCTGAAAATCGACACACATAATATCATAAATCATTTGGGTGACATTCTGCTCATACATCAGATACGATGTCTCGCAAAGCACATGTTTCCCCGCTTTGTCCAAAGTCAGATAGCCCTCCTTGAAGTGTTCCATAAAACAGGCATCAAGCATATACTCGGCACCAAGATGCAACTCAATATGGCTCACCTTGGCTGCCTCGGCCTTATACGCCTCAAACTTCGACGCGATAGCAGCGCGGTGGTTATCTGGATACTCCTTCATGAAATGCGGCGTAAGCACCATCCGTTCTATACCATGCTCCTCCAACTTTTTCAATGCATGGAGAGACTTCTCGACAGACGGGAAACCGTCGTCAACACCTGGCAACAGGTGGCAATGCACGTCTACAGCACCTTGAAAAATGCCTTCTGGCAGCTTGTTACGAAAAAAGAACATATGCTTCAATTATTCCTTGCCGTCGTCATTCTTCTTTTGCACGCTGCTTGAATGATGGTGGTGGTGATGATGGTGATGCCTACGGAATAACTTGTTGTACCATTTCTTCTTTTTCTTTTCCTCCTCCTCATTGCCGTATCCGTAGCCATAACCGTATCCGTAGCCATAACCGTATCCGTAGCCATAACCGTATCCATAGCCATAACCGTATCCATAGCCATAACCGTATCCATAGCCACGTCTCTTCTTGTTCACGCCGTTGAGCACGACACAAATGTTGGGATACTTGCCGTCCTTATAGAACTTATCGACGTCGAAGAGCAAGCGCTTGTCGGTCTTACCCGCACGCAGCACCATGATGGTAGTATCTGCAACACGCTTCACAATATCAGAGTCGGCCACCATACCCACCGGTACATTATCAAGGAAGATGTATTCATAACGTTTGCGCAACTCCGCAATCAAGTCATCCAAACGGGTACTCATCAACAACTCAGCCGGATTGGGCGGGACGGGACCCGAGAAGATAATGTCGAGATAAGGCGTGTTAGGATCGGAATAAATAATGTCGTCTATACTATCCGTCTTTCCTGACAAATAGTTGGAAACACCTGCGCGTGTGCCCACATTGAACACCTTGAACAGGGTACCTTTACGAATGTCCAAGTCGATGAGCAAGGTCTTTCTCTTCGCCAACGCAAAACTGGTGGACAAATTGGTGGAAACGAATGTCTTTCCCGAAGAGACCATAAACGAAGTGAACATGATGACATGGCCTCCTGACTTGCGGTCTTTCATGTATTCCAGACTGGATCGTATCAGGCGGAACGACTCCGAAAGCGAGTCTCGTCCATTCTCCCGAACCATGATGACATGACCCTGAACATCCTTTTCCAATGGCACATCGCCGAGGAAAGGAATGTTGGAGGTCTTCTGAACATCTACCCTATCATGAATTGTCGTGTCAAGCAAATTCTTAAGCAACAGGAAAGCGACAGGAATGGCAAGGCCTATCAATATTCCAAACAGAATCATCTTCTTCTCGTCAGGGGCAATAGGCTTGTTATTGGGGTACGCATAATCAATCACCTTACCAGCCGCCTCCAACTGTGGACTGGCAATCAACAATTCTTCACGTTTGGTCAGCAGTTGCAGATAAAGCTTTTCCTTGATACCTTGCATACGCAACACCGAGTTGAGCTCCAATTGGGCCACGGGGACGCTTTGAATTTGCGAGTTAGCAATGTTGCGTTCATGGTTAGCCGCCTCTATACGGTCCTCCAGCGACATGAGATTGGCCTGCAATACGGAAACAATGTTGGCATGAATACTAACCTGTTGATCCATCAGGTCTTGAGCAACAGGGTTGTTGATAGTTCCATCGGCCTTGTATTTCTCAATACTCACCAAATTGTCATTATACTGCTTGATGATAGCAGCAGCTTCCGAAGACACCTCCACCACACCCACAGGAATACGTTGGTCTGTGTTATTCTTCATGAAATTGAGGAGATAGCGCACCATATCGGCTTGTTCATCAAGCTTTTTGGCCTCCTCAGTTAGAGCTGCGCTGGCCGCGACATAAGCTTGTCCATAACTCTTCGTGTCGATGATATTGTGGCTGCGCTTAAAGTCGACGGACACTTGTTCATACTCGTCAATGTCCTCCATCAAGTATTCGATACGGTCATTGATGAATTTCTCCGTATAGTCGAGCACTCGTTGCTGGTCGTCGATAGACTCCTGATTGTAGACATCCATCAAGGTATTCAGCACGTCAGCGGCACGTTGAGGAGAGGTGTCGCGTAATGAGAGTCTCAAAATAGCGTTCTTCTCGCTGTCGCGTCTCACGGAAATACTCCCACGATAATGCGAGGCCACAGAAGAGAGCGGACGATGCGTCACCGTGATAGAAGTGTTGATGAAATCGGGATAACGCCAAGTGGGCTTCACTACCAACTTGCCAATGGGCGAAATCACGGTGTCATTAAGCCTGACCTTCATGGCTGGTATGCTGCCTCCAAAACCGTCCAAAATCACATGATTGTTATCGTATGGTTTCAGCGTAAACGATGCCCGCGCTTGCTCATCCATTTCCGGGAACAGCACCTCGACAGGACTGTCCTTATACAAATCCCTATTCCGCTTTGCGACTTTGGTAATATACACATACGAGACATTCAGGTTGAGCCTGCGCACCATATTCTCCATATTGGTCTGCGACTTCATCACCATAATCTCGTTGTTGATACTACTGATAAACAATCCATTGCCTTGAATGGAGTTCAAGGCAGTTGAGCCCCTAAGCGACTCAGAGCCACTGCTGGCTTGTGACTTGATCAGCAAGGAGGCATGGCTAGAATAAATCTTTTCCTCACCCTTCACCCTATACATGGCTATCACCCCACCGATGAGGGCGAAAACCAAAAACCAAGGGAGGTTTCGCAAAACCAAGAATACCAAATCCTTGAATTTGAACCCGCTGTTGGCACTATCGTCGAAAAACGAAGTGAGGTCTTCGGGTCTTTTGTTCGCGTTAGCTGTATTGTTATTGGCAGCCTTTAAGCTGTTGTCAATATCCATTGCCATAGCACTTGATGTTTTTATATTGCCAATCGGATAAACTGTACTTTAATTGGGATTCTTCGCTATATTGGAGAACGTCACGTACAAACTATATATCGTTACTAACGAAGCGACTGACGAAATCAATGATATCACTGTATTGAAATTGTTGGTAAAGAACTTGTATGAACGCTCTTCGGTGAAGATAATGTCGTTCTGTTGCAACAGGAAGAACTCGTCGTCAAATATGGCCGTGGAGCGCGGGTCAAGGTAATGCACTACCCGTTTGCCACCCACTTCGCGCATCACGCCTATACGGTCGCGGCGCGTGTACCAGTCCAAACCACCTGCCATGGCTAGGGCTTCAAGGAAAGTACAACGCTCGTTGGAGATGTTGAGAACCTTACCCCCAGAACTAGTCAGCATATAGACCCTGAAATTCATGAAACGAGCCACCACCAAAGGATCTTTCAGGTATCCGTTTCGGATTAGTTGTGCGGCTATGGTGTCCTGCACCTGAAGACGAGTCAACCCCTCCACGTGAACCTCGCCCAACACGGGGAAATTAATGTTGCCATTCGGATCAACGAGATAGCCGTATCCTTGTTGTGCGTTATTTTGGTTCAAGTGACCGCCCAACACATTAAACGGCTTCACCAATTCGTCGTCCTTTCCCGTGTTGCTCAACACATAAATGCGAAGTTCGTCGTACGGAGCGACAGTCGCTTCCAAATACTCATTGATAGGCATACCTTCCTTGGGCATGTCTTGCAAATAACGCACATGCTTTTTGGTGACGCAGGATGTAGACATCACAGCCATACCAACAACAAGAAATAATAAAGCTATTTTATTCGTTTTCAGTAACATACTTACAATATTATTATCATATAATGTGCAAAAATACAAAATATTTGTTGATTGCCAACAACACATCAGACTTTGTTATCCATTTTGCGCACAATTCTCCGTTTAATGGTATTTTTCATTCCCTGAACCATCCATTCCTTTGTCCATTCCCAACAATTGTTGGTCCACCTTTGCGGATGTGTAGTGATCAACAATTGCGGTGGCAACTTCCTAGATTTTATTGCACAAATGATGTCTTCAGTAGTATGAAAAACCAATCCTTCCTTTATCCATTTATCTTGATAAATTGGCACTTTATCCCTCACACTCACATTGAAACCATCCCATCGACGACCTGTATCCGTCAGATAAAACACCTTTGAAAAATCAACATCAAAATATGGTTCTCCAATTATTCCAAAGTCATGATAATCAAATTTTTTCCACAAATCCCGACCATCAAACCTACTACGGGGAGAGCCGTGCATACAGATGGTCTTGACGGGATAGAATTGCCGGAAATAGGTCAACTGACGTTGAAAATGTTCCATTGCCATTTCTGGATTGCCGCCACAAATCGCCATATCCTCGTAATGATACCCGATTTCATGGCCTAAATCCACAATAGCGCTAATGATTTCAGGTTGGTTACTTTGCTCTACGATGCGAAAATAATAGGAGGCCTGAATGCCCATTGATTGTTCGATTTTAGCAGTCGCAAGAGCATTATTAGCTTTCAAATCCACATCGTGGCGGAGAATCACGAAACGAACATCTTGTAATGCGTCCTTTTGTTCGCAATAGTCGGAAAAGGTCAAAAAACAATAGCCTTTATCTTGAAGGCCAACCAACAGCTGGGAATATTTCCTTAAGGTAAAATCCATTCTCACAGTTTCGCCAAAATCTCCACAATCCGTTCAGCGGCATGACCGTCCCAAAGCGGTGGAATACCGCCTTTCTTCCATTGACCCGCAAACAATTTGTCCAAAGCTGGCTTGATATTGTCGGGATTAGTGCCAATCAGTTCGTTGGTACCAATGGTGCATGTCTCGGGGCGCTCAGTGTTGTCGCGCAAGGTGATGCATGGCACACCCATTACAGTAGTTTCTTCGGTGATGCCACCACTATCAGTAATGACTGCTTTTGAGCGTTCCACCAAGTAATTGAACTCCAAATAGCCCATCGGTTCCACGATATGCAAGTTGGGGGCTTCAATGCCCAAATCCTTGAAAATCTTCGCCGTGCGCGGATGGATAGGAAACACAATAGGCAAGCCTTGCACATTGGTGACAATCTCATTCATCAGCCGCTTCAGTTTTTCAGCCTCGTCCACGTTGGCGGGACGATGCATGGTCAAGGTCAAATACTGTTGAGGATTTAAGCACAAGTCGTCATATACGGCAGGTTTGACAAACCGCGAACGATTGGCCAACAAAGTGTCAATCATCACGTTACCGACAAAAAACAGGTTCTTTTCCTCCACTCCAAATCGGCGCAAGTTGGCATTGGCAACTTCTGACGTCGTGAAGAAATAGTCCGCCAGACTGTCTGTCACCATGCGGTTGATCTCCTCTGGCATAGTCAAATCCCAAGAACGAATACCCGCCTCCACATGCGCCACCTTGGTGCAAAGTTTCTTTGCCACGATGGAACAAGCCATAGTAGAAGTCACATCGCCCACCACCAGGACAAGGTCAGTGGGATGAGCCATCAAGTCCTTCTCAAAGGCCACCATGATGGCAGCTGTTTGCTCTGCTTGGGTGCCACCACCACAACCTAAATTGACATCCGGTTTGGGAATGTTGAGCTCCTCAAAAAAAGTCTCGCTCATCTGCCGATCGTAGTGCTGACCCGTATGCACGAGACGATAACTGATGTCTTTCCCCTCCCCTTTCGCCTTTTGTATGGCATGGATCAAAGGGGCAATCTTCATGAAATTGGGTCGTGCACCCGCAATAAGGGTAATATGATGCATTTTATCTAAATCTATATTGATAATCCGGATTGTTTTTCATAATTTGTTTACTCTCTGGATAGTTTTCGATGAACCAAGTCAAAAACTGAGCGTAATCGATTTTCTCTGAAAGCATCTTTTGGCGGCGGACTTGCCATTCCTCTTTCAGATCAGGCATGGCAAGTAGTTCTCGAACAACATCATACATTCTCTCCGCAGAGCCCTCTTCCGATGCCTTGATGCCGAAACCTAAATGATACTCATTTTCCAATTCATTGAGATACCCTATGCGACCCACAAAGTCGTTGAAACGCACAAAAGGCACGCCCAACACGCCCGCTTCGGCGGCCATCGTCTGGCTATCGCCGATATACAAGTCAGAGAAGGCCATCACATGGTGCATATCCAAAGTGTTGATTTGGATGCGATAAGGCTCAAACTGCGGTTCCAGTTCACGTTCTGAAGTGATGAAGATACGACCATGAGGTTTCAGAATGTCAATCAGATGCTGGGCAATTTCGGTATTGATGCCTTGTATGCCTGTATCGTGATGGGCGTTCAAGTTGGCGAAACGAAGAATGAAATATGGCGTATCTATAGGAAAATACCGTTCAACGACACTTTTATCTGCTTGAAAATGATTGGGGTGTAAATAGGCCAACTCATGGTAGGAAGCATACTTCACTGATTTGGCCTCCAATTTCCAATTGTCGCACACAACAGGCGACAATAAGGTTTGCATAAACGGACCTCCAAGCTTTTGTACCAATGGCACCACTCGCATATCATCCTCGCCTGCATTCACTCTATATCTCCTTGTTAACCACCCCACCTGTGCCACTTCAACCGTCGAACCCGTCAGCAAATCTATTTTGTGCTTCTTCACAAAACGTAACATGCGCCCATCACGCACCAACATATCCCAAAATATTCCCAACTTACTCTTACGATGGGCCTCTTTCAAGATATTGTAATACGGCAATCCTGACTGTTTCAACAAATCCTCAAGAATATCTTTGGTCTTGATCAAAACAAAAACCTTGTGACCGTCTTCTATCAAGTTTTTGGCCACATTCTTATATAAGTGAAAATGAGCGGGATGGCTCAATTGAATTAATACATTCATAGCTTATTCGCTTTCCAAAAGACTTCTCAAATCAATACTTTTCAACTTGTTTGCCTGCTGCACCATATTGTAATCCATCACATCCTGTTCGATGGTGCAGCCACTTGAAACGACTGCATATTTTCCCAACCTTACACCGGGCATAATGGTACAACGAACCGCCACGATGGCGTTTTCACCTATAATCGTAGGTTTCACCTCCGCCGTAAACACCTTACTAAATGTCTCAAACGGATTAAAATGCGTCAAAATCATGGAATTAGCGTTGATACTGGCGCCATCGTATATATAGATGTATTCTGGATACATATTGTCCAAAAAGCAGAACCGCCCTATGTAAACTCCTTTGCCGATATGGCAACCGCGCCAACGATGGAATTGGATACGCCACGAGTTGAGCGGACAATTGTATGCCCAACGGAACAATATGGTGTTTTTAACCTTGCGAATCTTTTCACCCAACGAGCGTTTGGGATGACCGTAAGGTATTTGTTTGGGTTCACGAATCACCCAATCTTTGCTGTCCGTCATGCTGTCTTGCTTTTTACGATTTGTGCCACTTCCTCGAAACTGCGCATTTTGGCAATCTCTTCAGGTTCAAACGAGACTCCGAATTCCATTTCCAGCTCCACCACAAGATTCAACTGGTTCATCGAATCCCATTTCTCGCAGTTCTGCTGTGAGCAGGTCTCGTCAATGTCCTCTGTCTGGAACACCGACCTCATGATTTCCAATATCCTGTTCTCCATTATTTTATCTCAATTTGATAATAATCCTCTATTGTCAAATCCATATCTGTTAGTCCAGCTTTGTATTCTTTCTCTCCTTGTTCATTCTCGGAAACACATTGCAGACCAACCTTCTCATAAAACTCTTTCACCTGAACATTTTTCGCCGTAGGGCAATAGCTTGCCCTCAACTCGGCTATTCCTTGTTCACGAAGCATCTGAAACACTTTCTTGATAAACGCCGTCTCAATTCCTTTCCCCAAAATCCTGCAGCTCAACAAGAAAGAATCTATCTCATCACCATTGACTATGATACAGCCCGTAATGCCACTATCACCAAAACGGTCAGCCACAGAAAGGCAATACACCTGCCCACCCTTTTCAAGCATTGTCTTGATGTCGGCGTCAGTATACCGCTTAGTGGTTAAGTTGAACTGGTTAGTTTTCTGGGTCATTTGCGCAATGCGAGGAATATTGTATTCATTGGCCGAAGCAATCGTCAAATGAATGTCAAGGCTTTTCAGAAAATCACCGAAATCAGCAAAACTTTTCTGGAAACTCGACCGTTGCGCATTGGCCTTATACTGAGCTGTCTTTTTCTTGTCTTCCTCTGTTATAGCATATACCTTAAAGTAATCTTCAACCAGTTTCTTGAAGAATATGGGCAACTCATAGGGTTGATCCGGAAATTCGGGAACAGCCACCATGGGCAGCAACTGCTTGATGAGTTCTCTTTCCGTCGGATTATCGTCAATGAACACAAAACTATCCAGGCCAAGATTCAGTTCTTCGGCCAACTCCTTAATATTTGTTGCCTTATCCTGCCAATTGATTCGATATGCAGCAAAATGTTCTTTCCGAAGCACGAGGAAGGGATTCTTCTCCCACAAGTCCATGACATCTTGCTCGTTGTTCTTGCTACAAACGGCAAGGACAACCCCGTTTTTGCCCAATTCAAACAAGCCTTTTTGGAAATACAGAAACGCCTTGCCCGGATAGTCACCGCCGATTTTGATACCGTCAGGTCCATCCTCGCCCAAAATGCCTCCCCAAAGCGTATTGTCCAAGTCCAGAACGAGGCATTTTTTGCGTTTTAAGGCGATTTGATCCAACTTCTTGGCGAACCATTGCTGAAACTCACCCGACAATCGAGGATTAATTCCCATTTGGGAAAGGAAATAGAACTTCCAATCCATCAAGTCCTCCGTTGGATAGCGACTTGCAAACTCATCAATTTCAATGATTTTCAAATTTGAATGTGTTGTAGAGGCCGCTACCAAGCCTGCATTATACTTACCAATGGCATCTTTCAATCGAAAATCGTCGTCAGTAAACGAAAACGAATACAAAACTTCCATCGTGAATGCGATGACCGTCTTATTCTGATTGACAGTTTCCAAAACCATCATGAATTTCTGCAAATCGGCAGCAATCTCTTCAGAAAGCGCCGTGCCATCAAAGCCCACCGGAGCCTGATAGAACCAAACATATCCTTCCTCATCTTCTGGGATGAAGGAAATGTCGTCGTAACCCGAAAAACGATACGCTTTCGGGAAAAAACGCTCTATGGTATTGTTTCTAAATACAAACATTTTCAATACTCAATAAATTCTGAGATGTTACATTTTCTCAAGTCAAGCAACACACTCCCCCAACTCAGGCCAGCGCCAAAACCAGAAAGAATGACATTCTCTCGTTCAGGATAACCATGCTTCAACTCGGTAACGATGGTCAGCGGTATGGAAGCTGAACTTGTGTTGCCAAACTTCTTAATACTATAAGGAGTCTTTGCCTTGTCGAACTTCAGCCATTTCGTGAAAAAGTCCGTCATGAACTTGTTGGCTTGGTGATAAATGAGTAAATCCAATTGCGACAAATCCAACCCCGCTTCGGCCAGCAAGTTCTTAATGTCGCGTGGTTCCTCGCTCATGCCGAAATTGAACACGGCCATGCCATCCATGCGGAACTGCTCACGGTTGCGGCGGTCGCCGTTGGCATCCGTCTCTTCAACGAGGCTTTCACTATTGGTGGGATTGCGGAAACCGCCATCAGGAATCATCATCACCTCATAACCGCTACCATCGGAATGAAGCGAAAAGACCGACTTACCATAATCCCCCTTTTCAACCAATGTTGCCGTACCAGCATCACCAAATAGTGGGGTGTTCACCTTGTCGTAGCGCGATACTATCTTCGACATTGTTTCGCCCACCAGCAGCAGCACCCTGTTAATCCCAGGTTGGCTTGCGTATGCGTATGCGATGGAAAGACCATACACATAGCCAGAACATGCCAAGTTGATATCGAATGAAAGCGTATTTTTCGACAATCCCAATCGGTGTTGCAGGATCGGAGCCGTTGCCGGCTGATGGTAATCAGCGGTCTGGCTCACAAAAATCAGCGCATCAATTGTACCTTTATCGATTTGGTTATCTTCCAGCAGCTTTTCGGCGGCTTTGAAGCATAAATCGGACGCACAAACATCCTTATCAACTATTCTCCGCTCCTCAATGCCAATGTTTTGGATAGCTTTTTTGATTTCCTCTTCGGTCATAAAGTAGCCCAAGTCCTTGTTGTATTCAATTTGCGAAGGCACACAAGCAGAAAGGGCTGATATGCCGATACCATCATAATGTATAATTGCCATAGTCAATTCATATTCTTCATTTCTTTTTTCTCTTATTCTTGACCTCCTCAAACAATTTTTCCCACTCGTCCATAATCTTTTCAGGATCAAATCGTTTCACATCTCGTTTGGCATTAGTTGCCAATCGCATGCGCAATTCTTTGTTTTCCATCAACTCTTTCAAAGCATCAACATACGCATCCACATCAAAAGCCTTGATTAACCTTCCATTTTCGCCATCAGTAATCAAGTCGGAAATGGATTCAAAGGAATCAAATGCCATCGGAACACAACCATAGGCGGCAGCCTCTTCAATCACCATGGGCAAGCCTTCCATTGCACTGGTCAGGCAAAACACGGAAGCCGTCTTATAATACTCGTCTGGCTTGACATAACCTTTAAAAAAAACATTCTTCAGGCCCAAATCTTCTTTCATTTGTTTAAGTATGGACTCATCTTGCCCCCCCCACAAATAATCAATTTCCAATCACTTATAAAACCTTCGATTTTAGCCCACACCTGTAGTAGCAAATCTATTCGCTTCTGTTTGTTATCAAGCCTTCCCACATACAATATTTCCTTCTTCTTCTCACAAAAATCAATCTCCTGACTCACCAACTCATCAGAGAGAAAGTTGGAAATAGCAGTAACTTTTTTGGGAAAAATCTTTGCAGGATAAAATATTGGTTTGAATTTTTCCGACAGCAAAACCATCTTGTCCGCACATAAAGTAATATAGGTAAAAGCCAGCGCATTAAACAAATCATGAAGCTTGACAAATATCCAATTCACAAACCGTGTTTTCAATACCCGAGATAGGAAAGGCCTCACATGATATTTTCCACAAAAAACAGATACATCATGATGGAACACCGGTGTATTATGCCATAAGCAAATCAAGGGGCAAGGAGTATGAAGATGTTTCTTGAACTTCAGCGTTGTCATGTGCCAAACCGCCACATCAATGGAATTCTCTTTCAGAAACCGATTAAGTCCACGATACTGTTCTTTTGAAAACAAGTGATAATAAAAAATCTCATAACCTCGCTTCTCTAGCATTTGGGATTGATTGTAAATAACCCTGACCACACCATTGCCAAAGGTCTTGCCATCAGGCTTACTATATCCGAGAAAAGCGATGCGTTTACCCATTTTTAAAGGCTTTGTCAAACCAATGAACATCCTCCGTCTACAACAAGCTCCGTTCCTGTCATATAAGAACTAGCTTCAGACAGCAAGAACACAATGGTATTTGCAATCTCTTTTGGCATAGCAAAACGCTTCAAAGGCAATGCTTTTGCCGTTTCCTGCAACATTTCTTCCGTCACATTAGCTGTGCGAATCATCTCCGTGTCGGTCGTTCCAGGCAACACACAATTTACGCGGATTTTCTTCCCTGCCAAATCAATGGCCATATTACGAGCCATACCCACCAAGGCACTTTTGGAAGCAGAATAAACTGAATTGCCAGCATGAACCACTTTCGGCCCATCAATGGACGATACGAAAACCACAGAACTCCCTTTTTGTAATTTCTTCGCTTTCAGCAGCTTGTTCACCAACATTACTGGAGAAAAGAAATTAGCCGCAAAAATGCCGTCCATTTCCTGCCTACTTACAAACTGGAACGGATTCATATTGGCAATGCCAGCACAATTAGCAATGCCATCAAACACCGGCATAGTAGACACCGCGACATCAACGGCCTGCTCATCAGTCAAATCCAATACGACTTTGATGTGTCCTTCTCCAGATAACAAAGACAATGTCTCTTCAAGTCGCTGCTCATTTCTGCCCAAGGCGACCACCTTTGAACCCATTTCGGCGCAAAGAACAGCCGTTGCCCTGCCGATACCCGACGAAGCACCCGTGACCAAAACAGTCTTGCCTCCCAAAGTAAACGGATTCATGTCAAATATGGGATTGCACTATATTAAACAAATCCTGAACCGTCTGCGCGTCACGCATTTCCTGCGCCGTGACCGCCACATCATATTCGCTCTTAATCATCGCCATAATGGCCAAAGCCAAAAACGAACTCCACTCATCCAAATCGCGGAAAGTCGTTTCCGCCTTGAACTCGCTCTTATCAGTATCGTCAAACTGACTTGCAAAATTGTTGACAAATTCTTGTATTTCCATATCACTTTAAACTTTCTATTTAACAACTTTATCGTAAATTTCCATCAATTTCTTTGCCACAAGTTCATTATCCAAACCATCGGCAATCACTTTCTCTCTTCCTTGGGTTCTTCTTTCAAAAGCCAACGCTTTCCCAAGCAAATCCGCCAATTCATTTGGCTCGCGTGTCTTGGATACAAAACATCCTTCCACACCTTCAGTTCTCTCCTTCACATCCCCAACATCCACACTCACAATTGGACATCCACATGCCAGAGCTTCTTTGATGACCTGAGGAGAGCCTTCGGTAAAAGATGTCATCAAAAAGGCATCGGCTGCACACATCAACAATGTCACTTCTTCGCGGGAATAGCCTTTCAATTCGAGCAATTCCAAATTATTGTCCTGCATCAAAGCGATAGCTTCTTTCGCCAAAGGCGCGTTTTTCACTGCATTGTCGAAAGCGCCAGCAAAAAGAACATATTTCCTGTTGGATGCCAAACCCATTTTCTGTCTTGCTTCGTTTTTTGGGGTCTGTTGCAATACCGACAAGTCTATTCCGCAGGGCAAAAGTGAATATTTTCTTTTTGGCTTGGCTATTTTCATAGTCTTTTGCGAAACAAAAATGTTCCATGCCGAAAGGCGCATCGCCAATTTTGAAAAGGGCAAGACTTTTCTGTCGTTGATGTCAGAGCCATGATATGTTGTCACTACCGGAACTTTTCGCTGCAAGTTGGCTAGCAGACCCGAAAGACCGTAATGGGCATGAACTGCGTCAGGACAAAATTCTTTGATTCGTTTTTTCAAAGCCGACAAGTTCTTCAAATAGCCTCGGATTCCCTTGCCCTGCAAACCAAAAAACGCGATTTCGCAATCCTGTGCCTTGAGCGCTTCGGACTGTTCAAGGATGAAAGGTACGAAACGGCCCTTGTTATATGAAGCGACTATTAAAACTCTCATCACGCCATTCCCCTACCAGCCAGTTTGATCCATGCCCAAATAATGTTAGCTATACATATACCTATCAGCCACATTCCAAACCAACGTTTATGCTTATTCTTCAATTGCGACACTCCAAAAGCGGCAAACATTAACTCAAATGCCAGCACTGGAAAATGGAATCGCTCGGAGTGAGCAAAGTTGCTAAAAACCAAAACAACCAAGTAGCCACATGTCAGCGCTATGGGAAGCACATGTTTTCGCCAATCGCCACTAAACAACATGATAAACAAGGCAAAAATCGTCAGGCCCGACATGATATTTTTGATGAAGTTGGCTCCATTCATCATCATCTGATTCTCTTGGTTTGAAATAGCCACCATCGAAGAGAATGGTATGGTAAAAATCAAAGGAGCAAATACAGACGCAGTGGCATATTGGGCGAATGTGTTTCCATTCTCTCTGGTTGCACGCCATTCATACCCAACACTTTGGTTTGTTTCCTTGGCTTCCCAAAGTTCCTGGGCTTCCTGCACTATTTCCACCCCCACCGTCATAAACATCCATATGGCGAACACGGCACTATAAAGCACTTTCTTCCACATTTCCAATTGCTTCTTGGAACTAAAAATCAAAGCGGCAGCCAAAGCAGCAAACATCACAGATCCCAAAGCGGTTCGGAAAGTAAACATCACCAATATACACACTCCTGGAAGAATCAGTCCAGCCAGCTTAATCTTTGGCGAATGGAACACCAAATCAGCGCGTTCGGCAAACAACACCGTTAAAAAGGCCATCTCCGTCTCTTTCAACGTCACTCCACAATAATACCACATATTGGGCATCAACATGCAAAAAACCGCCGCCATGCGCCCGACAGCTTCACCAAAGTTCCTTTTGGCCAAATTATATATAAGCACACAGGTGAAAGCATTGATGAAACATTTCAAAAAACGAGCCGTCAAAACGTGGGTCCCAAAAAGCAAATATTCAAAGCCGAGCCACCATGCATAACCAGAATCAGAAAACGGCATCCAACTCATTTCAAACTTCATCGCACCGAAACCTTCATTCCTCCAAATCTCTCCAAGAAGCTGATACAAGCCCTCATCTCCTTTATGGAAAGCATGTGGCTCACCCGTCATTTCAATATAATAAAAATAGATGAACACTACATATGCGATTCGTATCAGCAAGGCTGTGACAAACAATTTTTTCGTAAAAATTCGGGGATTGAATTTTTGCCAATCCATCGACAGCTTATTGCTGTATACGAAAAACACCACTACCGGCACCAAGCCAAACAACATGAACTGAAAAGGCAACGCATGGCTCATAAAAGCCATGGAAACCAATGCCAAGGTGACCACATAACAGATTATGGCTCTTGAAGAAAAGAACTTTGGAAAATAGGTCAGCATACTAATCCTCAACAATAGTACAACATATACAATCTCAATTCAGCCAAAGATTTTTCGCTTCAATTTAATCAATCGAATCATGCTTTTCGCTCCGACCACCTTACCAATGAACGTTTTCCATCCGCCTCCTGATTCATCCCATGAACCCATACCCAAATGGTCGCAATATGTGTTTTCGGTCCGAAAATACTCACCTGTAGTTTGCCTTGGACAGAAATACTCTACAGGAAAAACATGCATGTCCTTGTATTCCTGTTCCTTGCCATTTTGAATGAAACCTCTTTCCCGCATCTTGGCAGAAATGAATTGCACATTGGTAGTCATATCAAAAGAACCATCTGGATTAACGAAATGCCTACCCTGATAATAACCCAATTGCTCTCCCACCCATTGACCGCCCGCCTCGCTTGCCAAGACACAAGTACCCAACGGGATGTGCTTGCTTCCTTCAAAACCGGCGAAAGCCTTATGGGCCAACAAATCATCAAAAGGCTTGAACACCTCCACATCTGTGTCCAAATACAAGCCCCCTTCGTTATATAAAACCCAAAGCCGCACATAATCACTCACAAAAGCATACTTTTTTGCCTCGTATGCCTCTTTAGTGTATGGAACGCAGTTCACGTCAAAATTGTCCTCATTCCAAAGTTTGTATTCCCAATCTGACATATATTTATGCCATGACGCAATGCACTTTTGCGCCAACTCGGGCATTTCGCCTCGGCCGAACCAACAGTAATGGATTATCTTCGGGATCATGGCAAATCAAGTTATTCTACATATACGACGCTACACTTTGCATAAGCATCCAGTAAAGCCTTTCTCTCATTCTCCCCAAAAGCGGCATTCCGAAGCGTGTATTGCTCATCAAACACATTATTGGGACACATCTTTTGCTTGTTCTCTTCCAAAAAGACGTTCAAAGGCTTCACAACACGAGCAGGATTTCCTACTGCCACAACATCGTCCGGGATGTCGTTTACCACCACACTCCCAGCCCCAATCACAACATTGTTACCAATAGTGATTCCGGGCAAGACAATAGTCCCTGCTCCCACAAACACGTTACTCCCTATCTTGGTATTGGCGACACGGGTATAATTCAAGAACACTTTCGTGCTGGTGTCATGCGCCAAAATATGCACCCTAGGCGCCAAAACCACATTGTCGCCAATGGTGATGTGCCAACAATGGGAGGGGTCAATAATCACGCCTTCCATTCTAGTAAAATTCTTTCCGATGATCAATCCGCGGTCCACCAGTTTCTCCAAATTCTGTTCTCCTCTCATCCGTGAAAGGAAACGCTTGAGTATTTTCTTCATCACACTTTTTGTTTTAGCCATGACGCTAGCGTATGGACCTTGGTTGCAATCCATACGATTGGATAGGGCGATTTATAATAAAATCGATACTTTTTGTCCACATTTGAGAAGTCAACCTTGGCGATTTCCTCCCTAACCCTACTGGCATGGGTGTTCGCCAACCTAAATCTCAACAAGGAATACACCCTTAACCGATCCAAAAGCACCTTCACATCCTTATTGGCCTTCTCGTCGTCGGCAAACTGGTCAAAATGGAAGGTCATGAACGAATCCGGATCATAACCGGAAGACTTCACGCCCCGCGCGGCCGCATCCACATCTTGATTGTAAAAGGCCAAGGGTTTGTTCAGAAACGCCACCTTATATTTCAAGGCAATACGAATCCACAGCAGGAAATCTTCTCCCAACTTAATACCCTTGGGAAACCCATGCATTTCAAAAAAGACTTGGCGAGGGATGCATACTGCTCCTGTCCACAAGGGCATCACCAAGGTTTTGGCATAGACCTGATAATAATTGATATACCCTTTCTCAAAACCATGTTCCACACCGACGGGAGCCACACGAGTCTTGTGCTTAGTCTCATTCACGATGGTATAATTTGTACCATAAATACCCGCATCAGGAAACTCCTCAATCAATCTTGTCATTTCCTCCAAAAAGGTCGGTTTCCACCAATCATCGGCATCTAGAAAACAAAGATAATCACCATGAGATGCCGCAACGCCATTGTTACGAGCCATACTCACACCCGCGTTTTCTTGCTTTAACAAGCGACAATTCGGATGACCTTCAATGGTATTTGCAGCAATCTCAGCCGAATCATCCTTACTGCCATCATCTACAATCACCAATTCGTAATCAGTGAACGTCTGGGCCAGCACGCTTTGGATAGCCTTAGCCACATATGGTGCTTTGTTATAAAGTGGTATGATGACTGAGAATCTCATATTCCAATCCTATTCCTACAATAATTCCACCGATGCCGTAGCTTTGTTCGGCTCACTTTGCGATACAAACTCCAGACGCACAAACGTTTGAGTTCTTTTCTCTCTTTTTGGGAGGCCTTCATAAAAACCACCTGGAAATGATGCGTTATAGCGCGATATACAATCGTTTTGTCAAAGCCTTGTTTGGGGACAAAAAATGCCGCAAGACGATTGGCCACTTTGAGCATGTCTTTTTTCCTCGCAACAGAAACCTCGCTCATCTTACTACCAGCCCGTACGCGATAAACGTAAAGTGCATCCGAAATCACTTTCACTATGCCAGCATAATACAGTATGATAGGAACCCATAAATTATCTTCATATGACACATCGTCATCAAAAAACAACTGATGTTCGATGACAAAGCTTCTTTTGTACACCCTCAACACTACACACACAAAAGCAAAATCACGAGGCAGCAAAGCATTGTCATTGTAATAATCCATCCCGCTTTTATACTGCCTTTCAGATAATTGATCTGGTTGATGATAATCGTTTAGTTCCTCAAAATAACGCCTACCGCTAAAACATAGCACATCTTCTCCTTCCAACTGATCGGCTATTGATTGCAACGCATTGCTTTCCAACCAATCATCGCTATCCAAGAAAAAGATATAGTCCCCTTTTGCCACTTTCATGCCAGTGTTGCGCGCTGCAGCAGTACCCGAATTGGCTTGCGCAACGACCACAATCCGTTCATCTTTTGAATCGTATTCATTCAAAATCAACCCTGATCCGTCCGTTGATCCATCGTTGACGCAAATAGCCTCCCAATCAGCAACTGTCCAAACAATCACGCAGATATGACTCTACGTTAAATACTGGAATGATGACCGAGAATCTCATGGCCTTTTCGCAAACAACGACTCAAAACAAATTAGACAAATCACCCGTAAAGAACTGTTCAAGTGGCATGGCTTCTCCACCCACCACCAGGGAACACTGTGGATGATACATATTCCGAAACGTACTGAGGCCTGTATTGTGCTGCCTTCGGCCGCTCTTAACCTCAATAGCAACCAAACTCTCCCCACGGGCAACAACAAAGTCAACCTCTTCGTCGCTTTCACGCCAATAATACAATTGGCATTCCAACTCGTCAGCCTTATCAAGCAAATAACAACCAACCGTCGACTCCACCCACCTTCCCCATAGGGTCGGATGGGTATAGGCTTTCTCATAAGTCATGCCATCGGTCATTGCAGTCAACAAGGCATTGTTAAACACCTGCAATTTGGGAATGGAGCGGTATTTGCGCGATTTGTCAACGGCGTATTTCTGCAAGCCAATCAACAGTTTGCTTTCACCCAGCACCTCAAGATAGTTCACCAAAGTAGTGGCATTACCAGCGTCCTGCAACTGACCGAGCATCTTGTTGTACGACAACAATTCCGCAGAATAGGCACAACCAAAACGGAAAAGCTGATGCATCAAAGCAGGCTTATAGATATAGGTGGTCTGCAAAACGTCTTTCTCTATGGCAGGGGCAATGATGGAATCACGAACATACTTTCTCCACCGATTCTCATTAGGCAAATAGGAAGCACTACCTGGATAACCGCCAAAATACACATATTGATTGATATCCCAACCGAATGCCTCATTCATCTCCTTATAGGTCCAATGTCCCATAGGAAACAACTCGAAACGACCTGCCAACGACTCGCTAAGGCCTTTTTTCAGCAGCAAGCGTGACGAGCCAAGCAATACCACTTTCATATTCACGTCATTGAAAGTGTCGGCATCCCATTCCTTCTTCACCTGTTCACTCCAATTGTCAATTTTGTGGATTTCGTCAAAAACCAACAAAAACTCAGGGCTGCCACTAAAACGCATTCGCGCACGGGCATCCTCCCAACGGGAGGCAATCCAAGCGTTGTCATCGTGGGCAATGGCATCAGCGTTGAAAAACATGGAAGGGACGGAAATCTCTTGCAGCACCTGCTTCACCATAGTGGTTTTCCCCACTTGCCTCGGCCCAGCGACCACCTGTATTGTCTTACGAGGTTCCTCAATACGAGATATTAAATTATCGTTTTGCACACGTCTAATCATAACTCATTTATTTTGAGGATACAAAGATAGATAAAATCTGCGATTCTTGACGGAAAAATCTGCGATTCTTAATGAAAAAATCTGCGATTCTCAATATTCATCTTTTGGATTTTCTCATCTTGTACAAGCGCTTCGCCAGCAGTTTCCAGTCAAAAAAGCCATCACGAAGATTGGCAAAAAACACGGGCCAAAGCTTCTTTGGAAAAGCTTTCCTATTATTCTCCGACAAGGAAGGCAAAGCCGAACGTAGATAATTCTGCTGAACTATCTTGCTCTTGGCCGAAGTCTTATCGGTCTGCAATGTAGCCTGGTTAGGATGCAAACGATATTTGTAGAGCACATCCGACAGATTGACTAACTTCAAGTCTTTCACCAAAGCCCTCGTCCAAAGGTCGTAGTCTTCGGCGGGCACCATCTCCTGAAGGAAGCGCAAGCCGTGTCTTTCAAAAGAATCTTTCCTCCATACGCTCGAAGCGTGAAGAACTGGCGAATAGAACAAGGCGGTGATTTTGACTTTCTCAGGATCTTTTTCCCGAATCCACACTTCCTCTTTTGCCCCAAAAAGCTGCATCCCCACAGAGACTAAATCAATCTCAGGATGTGCTTCCAAATAATCCACCTGTACCTGCAATCGGTTGGGCAAAGAGACATCGTCACTATCCATGCGGGCAATATATTTCCCTCGCGCCATGTCGATGCCAACGTTCAGCACATTTGACAAACCCTCGTTTTTCTCTCCCTTGTATCTAACAATCCTTGGATCATCGTATGTGTCCAAAATCTCCTCGGCATCGTCGGGCGAGCAGTCATTGAGCACAATTAGCTCAAAATCCGTGAAAGTCTGCGACAAAACACTGTCCATTGCCTCATGGAGATAGGGAGCCGTTTTGTATACGGGCATCAAAATGGAAACCAAAGGGATCATACAAACAACTTCTTAACAACAGGTAGATTCACTAATCCGACGGCCAATCCTATGGTTAGCACATATTTCCAAACGAACGTCCCCCATACAGGCAAATTGAAGCCGACAAGTGCCTTGGTATGATTACCAAGATGTGAGGCCAGCTCAAAGCAATGCACGCACATAATAGCCAAAGAGATTACACCCAAATAAGCGAGCACTTTCCCAACTAGACGAAAATGTTTCCCTATAGCCTTGGCAATCCAATATAAACAAATAGTCCCGCCACATGCCCCAACCAAATCCAGCGGAAAGCACTTCCAAGTGAAACTATACATATCCAATTCAGAGAACACAATGGCTACCACCCAACACCCCACAGCAATCCATTTCAGCCAAGAAGGCACAGGATGGTTTCTGACCCACCATCCAATAGTTACAAAAGGCAATGCGACCAGCCCCAAGGAGATACACCAAATCGAATACGGGAAAACGTGATGCAAAAGCAATGCAACAAGCGCCAACAAAAGCGACACGGGAATAGCCCAGTTTTTCAGTCTGGAAACAAATAGTAGCAAAACCGTCTTTGCCACAAACAATGCCATCAAAAACCAAGTGACACCAAAACTTAGTTTTCCCCAAGGTGTCATGGGCCCATCAACATCAATCCAAAGAAGGTTTAGGATTTGACGAAAGACTTCATTCCATCCCCACTGTTTGACATACACCATCGCTGTTCCCCATCCTATTATTGCAATTTGGGTAAAGAACAAAGGCCAATACAACCGATTAAAGAACTTCCCAACAACCACCTTAGCCGACTGCAATCCGTCATAAGGCTTTGAAAAATACCCAGCCACAAGAAAAAACAAAGGCATGTGAAAGGAACGGATAAACCTGCTCATGAAAGGATGGTTCCAACCGAAAAAATGACAAGTAATCACCAGCAAAATGCTGATGCCTTTCATGATGTCAAATGTTGCATCCCTTGCTTTCATAAAATCACCTTTTGATAAGAGCTTTTACTTTTTTGTAGAACTTCTCCATTCCCAATCGATCAAAAAAGCTTTTTATCATTTTGCTCTTTTTCTTCTTATCCAGCCAACTAGCTGCATTGTGATGATACGAAACCTCGTATTGGTCATCCACACAAAAAGCATGGCCGAACAATCCCGTGCCATATACCACCATATCTTGGCCGAAACGTTGCGTCTCGTTCTTGTATCTGAAACCATGCTCTGCGAGATGCCGAGCCACCAAACGGTCATTGTTCACCCAATCGCGGTAATGCAAGGCTTTGTCGGCATCCACTTCTACTGTGTTGTAATAATCCCGTATCTTGCAAATTATCTCATTGCCCTTGTTGCACGCCATGGAAGAGGTCAGAATTTCCATATGAGGCACATCAACGCCCTGTGTCATCGGTGTTCCGTCAGCATTGAGATAGTTTTCCGCAACATGATCCATTTCAAACTCCCGATACAACTCAATTCCCGAAAAGAAATTGCAGTCCAAAAACCTATCGAAACGCTGAAACACCTCCACATCGGTATCCAGATAGATACCTCCATACTCTGCCAACACATTGTAGCGACACACATCGGAAACCAGAGCATATTTCTTCACTTCGTATGCGTATTTTGAAGCTGGAAATTTGTTGTAATCAAAGTTGGACTCGTCCCAGCGAATAATCTGATAGTCAGGCATGAGTTTTTTCCAACCTTTGATGCAGTCTTTCTGCGACTTGGGCATCAAGCCTTTGCCGAACCAGCAGTAATGGATAATTTTAGGTATCATATCGACATTAACCATATCTTTAGTCATTTCTTTCTTATCTTAATCTCACTTAATTAGCTTAATTAGGTTTCTAAAAGAGTTGATAGGTGTCAGCAAAAGACGACCCAAGCTATACGCTTTTGAACGACGTGCCAGTTTAGCATCGTATGCCTGTCGACAAAGATTATTAATACGAATCTTGGAATATTCCGGAATATTTTCAATACCTTTCCACATGGGAAGAATATGATTCCATTTTTTGCAGAACTTTTCAAGATTTATTTCAAATAATTCCATCCCTTTTTTTGTTTTCATATCCCCTTCAGACCATGCATGTTCTAAAAGTATTTTATTTGTAACAAATACGTTATAACCTTTTTCTCGAACCTGCATACAAATATCCATATCGTACATATGGAATCCATTGTAATAATTATCATCAAAACGAACCATATTTGCAATCTCTCTTCTCATACAAAAGAAAACTCCATCACAAACTACCACTTCCGACATCCCATCATCATCAAAATAATCGCATTTAAAGAAATCTTGCAAAATGCCATGGTCGTTGTCAATAACATAATCACTCACAAAAGGAGAATTTGACCAATAAAGAGGAGTGTCTGGCAAGAAATGACACCCTTCAATACCAACAACGCCAATTCTATTATTTGCCAGAATCTCAATCAACACATTCCCCCAGTCCCATGTTCTAAACATTACGTCATCATGCATAAAACATAACACATCGCCTTTTGCAAGGAGAACGCCCTCATTGTATGCTTGGAATATGCTATACTTATTGTAAGAATTATCAAATATAACCAATTCAAATTCACAGCCTATTGTGTTGGCTATGTTGTCTTTCAATTCGGAAGCTATATCGCTTTTGCGAGAACAAATAACAATCGAAATCATGACAATTTTGCTTTTATCCATGAAAAAGGTCTCACCAATGTCTTTCCCAGTTTATATGCATGTGAACAGCGAATTTTATCCAATTCCCATTGAAGCACTTGAATTCTTCCCATTCTATGATGATACTCTAAAACTCTCTCAAAATACGGCGAGTATATCTCTGGATGATTCTTGCAAATCTGAATCAGTGTTATTTCTTCATATTTATTTGAAAGCTCTGTAGTCCTTGAACTTTCTTTAACCCTATAATGAAACAGCACCTCATCTATCCGATACACCACATCATCTTTTTTCAACAATGTCAGCCAAAAATCCCAATCCTCATTTCCATGAACCATGTTCTCATTATAGCCACCCGTTTGATCGTAGTCAGCACGACGGAACATGGCTGTGCAAAAAACACAATTATTCCAAATGAACTTTTCATAATCATACGCATCCAAATCCCAATATCCATTTTCCTTTCCAAACATGTCGGCTTTGCAATACACCAACTTTGTTTCTGGAAACTGAGTAAAGCAATCCACAGCCTTCTCTAAATATGTCGGAGCAATGAGATCATCAGCATCCAAAGGCAACACATACTCCCCTGAAGAATTCGAAATACAAACATTTCGCGCGCGAGAGGGACCTCCGTTCTCTTGCCAAAAATACTTAAAACGACTATCTTTTTCAACATAACCCTTGGCAATCTCTTCCGTATTGTCAGGCGAACCATCATTGATAATAATGCATTCCCAGTTTTGGTATGTTTGAGCCAATACGGAATTCAATGTTTCCGATAGATACTCCGCTTGCTTATAGCACGGAACAATTACTGAGACCTTATGCATCGTTATCCTTCCTTTCCATAAAACCAATTATTCTCAAGCAGCCCGTAATCATCTTGCGATACAACTTTTTTTTCTTGCTGTATTTAAGCACTTTTTTCACGCGATCCTGTTCCAACTGCTCTTCCATTTCATCCATCAATTTATAATCCGCGATGATGCTTTCAGGAACGAGTTGCTTGATCACCTCCCCACGCTCACGGTTCACCAAATCCTCGTTTATCGAACTTATCCCATGGGTGTCGAAACAGCTGACCATTTCTCCCAAACACTCAAACCTCCTGTTCTTTAAGGCTTGCAGTAAAAAGAACTTCCAATCTGACACAATTTTCAACTCCTCATCGTACAATTCCTCTTGTAAGACTCCCCTTTTAATAAAAGATGCAGAATGTCCCAATGAGTATTTATACAAATACCTAAAAATCAATTGTTCAGGATAACGGCATTCCTCTTTCTTATCATCGTAGCAAAAGAGTATGTTTCCATAGGCGATGTCCGCGTCAAAACTATGCAAGAAGCAACGCTCCAATGCAGTTTCATCATACAACCAATCTCCACTATTTAAAAACTGCAAATACTCCCCTTGGGCCACCCTAATGCCCTTGTTCATGGCATTATAGATGCCTTTGTCGGGCTCACTTACCCAGTAAGCGAAATGGTCGGCATACTTTTCAATCAGTTCTTTGCTACCGTCGGTGGAACCTCCGTCGATGACAATCCACTCGAAGTCACGGAAGGTCTGACAGACAACACTGTCGATGGTCTTCTGGAGGCCATCTCGGTTGTTGAGATTAACTGTTATGATGGATAGTTTCATCGCTCCGCTCTCATGTCATTGTTCAAGAAATCCTGATAGGCCAACTTGATGCCCTCTTCCAATTCGGTCTTGTAAGTCCAACCCAAATGGGTTGCTTTGCTCACATCCAGCAATTTACGAGGTGTGCCATTGGGCTTTGTCGTGTCCCATTTTATCTCTCCCTCAAAACCGACAATCCTAGCGACCAACTCTGAGAGTTGTTTGATGGAGATTTCCTTGCCAGTGCCTGCATTCACAGTTTCGTTGCCACTATAGTGGTTCATCAAGAATACGCAAAGGTTCGACAAATCGTCCACATAGAGGAACTCCCGCAACGGACTGCCATCTCCCCAACAGACGACTTCCTCCAAGCCAGCCACTTTGGCCTCGTGAAAACGACGAATCAATGCCGGCAGCACGTGGCTGTGTTCGGGATGATAGTTATCATTGGGACCATAGAGGTTCGTGGGCATCACGCTGATGTAGTCGGTGCCATACTGACGGTTGAGATATTCGCAATACTTCAACCCACTGATCTTAGCCAATGCGTATGCCTCGTTGGTCTTTTCCAATTCCGAAGTCAACAAACAGCTCTCGGGCATCGGTTGAGGTGCCATGCGAGGATAGATGCAACTTGAGCCAAGGAACTCCAGTTTTTTACAGCCGTTTTTCCATGCCGAATGGATGACGTTCATCTCAAGAATCATGTTGTCGTACATGAAATCCGCCAAGGCATTTTGGTTGGCCATGATGCCACCCACTTTGGCCGCCGCCAGAAACACATACTCGGGCTTCTCTGCTTCGAAAAAAGCCTCTACTTGTTCCTGACGGCACAAATCCAACTCCTTGTGGGTTCTGACTATGATATTGTCGTAGCCTTGCCGATGCAGCTCCCGTACAATGGCAGAGCCTACCATGCCACGATGCCCAGCAACATATATCTTACTATTCTTCAGCATAGAGTTTCTTTACTTTCTTCATATCGTGCTGGACCATGATTTTAACAAGCTCTTCAAAGCTGGTCTTGTTTGGGTTCCAGCCGAGAGTCTTCTTGGCCTTGCTTGGGTCACCCAGCAGTTGGTCCACTTCTGCGGGACGGAAATACTTCGGGTCAACTTCTACCAGCACTTTTCTAGTTTTCACGTCGATGCCTTTCTCGTTGACTCCTTCGCCTTCCCAGCGGAGCACGATGCCGGTCTCCTTGAAGGCCAGGGTGCAAAATTCGCGAACGCTGTGATACTGGCCGGTGGCGATGACATAGTCATCGGGCTTCCCCTGCTGCAGCATAAGCCACATGCATTCGACATAGTCTTTGGCATAGCCCCAGTCACGCAGGGCGTTGAGGTTGCCGAGGTAGAGTTTTTCTTGGTAACCTTGTGCGATGCGGGCGGCGGCCAGCGTGATTTTGCGTGTGACGAAGGTCTCTCCACGACGTTCGCTCTCGTGGTTGAAAAGGATGCCGTTGCAGCAGAACATATTGTAACTCTCGCGATAGTTCTTCATCATCCAGTAGCCGTAGAGCTTGGCCACTCCGTAAGGGCTGCGTGGATAGAATGGGGTGGTCTCGCTCTGAGGCACCTCCTGCACCATTCCGTAGAGCTCGGAGGTGGAGGCTTGGTAGATCCGACAGGTGTTGGTGAGACCCGTGATGCGCACGGCTTCCAGCAGCCGCAGTACGCCGTTGGCATCGGTGTCGGCCGTGAACTCAGGCACGTCGAAAGAGACTTTCACATGACTCTGAGCGGCGAGGTTGTATATCTCGTCAGGTCTGACTTCACTGATGATGCGAATGAGCGACGAGCTGTCAGTCATATCGCCCCAGTGGAGGTTCACCAGACGGTGCTTGTGCATGTCGCGCACCCACTCGTCGAGATAGAGGTGCTCGATGCGGCCTGTATTGAACGAGCTGCTGCGACGCAGGACACCGTGCACCTCGTAGCCTTTCTCTACTAGGAACTCTGCCAGGAAGCTGCCGTCTTGTCCGGTAATACCAGTAATAAGTGCTGTTCTCATATTAATCTATTTTCCAGTCATCGATGCACCGCTTCTCGGTCGAGAAGTTGATGCCTATTTTGAAGAGTTTGCGGGATTCCATTGCAAACGGCTGGGCGTACCCCTTCTCTTCTATCTGCTGTAGTGCGATGTCGGCACTTTGGTCTATCTTCAGTTCGAGGATGTAGATATAGTCGCTTGTCCGCATCAGGATGTCCATTCTGCCATCTGTGGTATGGCGTTCCACTTCCACATAAAAGCCAAGCAAGGTGAAAAACACATAAATGGCATTGTGAAAATACAGTTCCTTGTCGCCCATCAAGGCATAGTCGCCGTTGGCAAAGAAGGCATCCAAGCGGCGCATGAAGTCCTCGGCCTTGCCCGACCGTACCTCTTTCACGAAGTTGCCAATGAAGAAGGTTGATTTGTCATTGTGGCGTGGGGTGTAGAACGGTACCAAGAATTTCACAAACCCTTCTCGAACTTCACGGTTGGGGAACTGCAGGCGATAGGTCTTGAACTCCTTGTCGTAGTCTTTTATGGTCAGATAGCCGCTTTGGTACAACAGGGGCAACGGGTTCTCCTCAAAGA
Organism: uncultured Bacteroidales bacterium; assembly: GCA_905234765.1. The sequence continues at coordinate 64,160 of CAJOIF010000004.1, read as the reverse complement.
TTTCGATGGAGTTCAGCGTGTCTTCCGTCAGCTCTTCTTCGGTCATGTATTGCAGCTGATAGCCGGTCTTTTGCAACTGGTTCACCAAGAACGTCGGTGTGCCAGTCTCGAATCAATAGTCTTTGAATACTCTATGTTTTAAAGTGTTCAGTAGGCTGAAAGGATTGTATATCCCTTGAGTATCGGGGTAGAAGTGGTAACCATCAAAGTCTATTCTCAGTTTTTCGTAACACGCTTCTTTGCTCATGTTGTTGGCTTCGGCAAGTTGCTCCACACTGGCATCAAAATATTCGTGCAGTTCTTTTTCAGAAACGCCACAGATATCAACGAACTGAGGCAGCATGGATATGTCAGTAAGGTGGTTCAGGTCGCTGAATACGCTCACCTTGCCGAACTTCGTGACACCCGTCAGGAAGGCGAATCGTATCTTGGCATCTTGGGTTTTCAGCACCGAGTAGAAAGCTTTCAGCTTGCTGCGGTAGGCATCCTGCAACTTTTTGTTGTCAATGGCCTGCAGCATTGGTTTGTCGTATTCGTCGACCAAGATGACTACCTGTTTCCCCGTCTTCTCGTATGCCTTGTCGATAACCTGCAAGAAGCGTTCCTCGGCGGCTCTCATGCGGAACTCATCGCCGTAGAGCTTTTCCCATTGTTCCAAGTGGCGGTTCAGCTCGGCTTCTAATGAGGACTCATCCTTATATTCACGGCTGTTCAGGTCCAAATGGAGTATGGGATAGCTTTTCCAAGCTTTTTCCAGCTTACTAATGGCCAATCCTTCAAACAACTCTTTCTTCCCTTGAAAATAGGCTTCAAGGGTGGACAGCAGCAAACTTTTGCCGAATCGCCGTGGACGAGAAAGGAAGTAGTATGAACCCTCGCTCACAAGCCGATATATCAATGCCGTCTTGTCCACATAAACAAACTCTTCTTCGCGAATTTTTTCAAAATTCTGTATGCCGATTGGGTATTTCATAGAGGGTGTTCTTATTGTTTTGATTGATGCTATTGATTAGGGTTAGTATAAGATTTCAGAGGCGATACTAGTGGCTTAAAAGTATGAGCCATTATCGAGGCATTGTCTATGCAAGGATGATTTGGTAGAGTTAGCGGCCATAAGGCAGTTTAGGGTAATGTTGTTGTATCTGTTTCGTGTAATCTTATAGATGAAACTTATCCATAAGTATTGTGTCAATCTTTTTAACAATTCTTTTCTTGAAACCTTGTCGTTGATTATAGATTGTTTTCGTTGTACTCAAATAGGCGAGTAATAGTTTGTCAAGTGGGTTTTTCCCTTCGGCCCGCATCAACTCTCCCGGTTTATAAGTTTCGATGTAACGGAAATAACGTGGACCATATTCAGCAAGGTATTCCTTGATCTTAATGTCCCACCAGTATTCTTTTTCGATGGTTATATCACTTAAGATGATATTTCTTTTTTGGTATTCTTCAACCCACAGTTTGGGCAAAGGGATTAATGGAAGTTCTTTGTCATACATCCAATGGTATGTGCGGTATATATCAATGACACTCTTGTTCGGGAAGTTAATATGTTCGAAACATTGATAATACCGATGTTTACTTTGCATGCGAGCCCAATCGACGAATTGGAAATGCATTATTCCAATTTCTTTTGCCTCACGTAGAACATCAAACTCTTTATGGGGGAAGAATTCTCTTGCATGAATAATTTCATGGCTGGTATAATCCCTTCCGTCATCAATAAATGCTCCAAAGGCAGTATTGTTCTCCCAATAATTTTTAAAATCGGGGTATAACTGTAGCCATTTGAAACGCCAAAAGGTGCCAGCAGGAGATTTTCGGATATCATCCCATTCAGAAGAATCAAAGTTTGGAGTTATTATCTCGTCCGCGTCTAAACGAAAGAGGATGGCATTGTTTTCCGCAATTTCTCGGGCTTTCTCTATTAGGATTTTATCTCGATAGTTCTCGTCCAAATCAGTAGAGCTATTGTTAATCAATATTACTTTGGAGAAAGTTTGAGCTATTTCTCTTGAGCCGTCGGTTGATCCTTGGTCTGCAATGATGATATAATCGGCCCACAAATTTGCGGTCTTGCAAAATAGAGGCAATATCCAAGCCTCATTTTTGACGGGAGTAAGAATTATGATTTTTCGTTCAATTTCCATTTTTATTACCAAACAAGGCGGCACGTTGTTCAATGGTGATTTCAACGTTCTTAATGAATTTTGCTGGATTACCAGCATAAATAGTCAATGGAGGAATATCGGATGTAACAACCGAACCGGCTCCAACGACCGCTCCATATCCTATGTGTACCCCTTTGAGGATGATGGAATCTGCGCCGATCCACGCAAAGTCATCAATCATTATTTCTTCACAAGGTATATTCGCGTTATTGTCAAATTTTCTCAGGTAAGGATTTGTGGGATGGAAATCATTGTCAAACACTTTAACATTGGCTCCCAATCCAACATATTCTCCGATGACAACCTTCTTCATGCAGCAAATGGTCACACCCGACATGCCAGAATCTTTCCCCAAGTGTATGATTGCGCCCGGACGTTGTGTGATTAATGTACAAGGATGAAGAATCCCGCTAGGGTTGGTTGTTGGACTGGAGATAAGAGACACTCCATCTTCTATTATGATAGACGAACCTTCACACATGGATACAATAGGAGCTATGTCTATTGTGAGTTTTCCCAATACGGTTGCCCCAAGTTTGCTTAAAGTAGTCTCAGGAGAGACATGGGATTTATTTGGAATGATTTTGCGTATTTTTTTTATTATTTTTTGCAATACCATATCTTCTTTATTTGCGTATTCGTCTTTGCTACAATGGGGCACTTCCTCTTCAGGGTACGCCATTTTTTTAGTATAAATGCTTTTATTGAGACATCTCCATATTTATTATTTATTATATATTTATATAAGTATTTAACAATTTTGCCTTGCTTTTTTGTACCCGCCTTTTTACATATTTGCTCTTGCCGAATAGTATCAAGTATCTTCCTGTAAAATGTTAATGTTCGGATTTTCTTACAATCTAAATAATCTTTGGGGATTTCACTTCTATACTTTTTCATGGCGTAAAGAGTGTCAAGAGAAATAAACTTTACCCCGTTATAGTACATATGAAATGATGGGTTAGTAATAATTTCTGTGATGGGATGAGGATAGTTTCTTTCGTATTTGTTATGAGAAGAGATTATTTCGTTATCTGGCAAAACATCCTCATCCATTGTCAAGTAATCTAAATCTTGACTATGTCTAATTTGGAAAACGTTCATAGGAGTGCTTCCTGCTCCACAAACGCTATATATGTCAATTTTTCTATTTAAACACTCTTTTTTTAGGACTTCAATATGATTTTCAAACACTTCGTCATAGAGATGAAATGGACGAGTATTTAATTGGAAAAGAGTATTGGCATTGAAATAGTTTTCTGCCAAACAAATTGCTTCCTCATGAGTGTCATTGATATGTACGCTATAATTGCCTATTCCATAGATGTCTCGGATTTCTTTTTTTGCTTTTTGTACTTCCCCGAGGTTTTCACAAACAAATACGAAAACTCGCATTGGATTTATACCCATGGAATGGTTCGCATGGCCCTGAGCCCCCAAGAACCCATCCTCTGATGAGCCTATCCAAGGTGCCTTTTCCCAGAAGGAACCATAGCATATTTTCTTAAAATTGACGAGTCCATTAAAAGAGATCCAACAATTTTTTTTGTAGTAGACAAATCCATGGCTATTTAATATGTCAAGAACCTTACCGTCATTGTCCATTGTGGTTACTGGCTGCAAGTTGACAATGTATGCAAGGGGATTGAGTTTAACATATTCTAGCGCTCCGTAGTCCATAACCTTTTCATCCATCCCTTTGTTACGGAAAAATTGATAATCCCATAATGCATCGAGATTAGTGGGTTCTGTTTCTATATTGCAACCGAAATTTGCACAAATAGCCAACCTATGAGCTCCGTCAATTATTTCCCCGCTTCTTCCTATGGGGATTGCATTTTGCTCTGTTTTGAATCCCTCGTTTTGGATGGAATTTATTAGATTATCAAAAATGGTAATAAAGTTTTCAGGAGAATCTTTGTCTGTCCCGTTGCTGGATTTTTCGGAAAAGTTGTTGAATGCGCGGATGCTTTCAAGGTATGCATTCTTTGTAAATGAAGAAGGACTCTTCACGTATATATACTTGAAAATTAGGTCAAACCTTTTTTGCTTCAGAAAGAGATCAAGCGCATTAATTGTCATATAGAAGAAATGTGGTTTAGAATTCGTTCTGATGCCATTCCGATTGGAGAATCATCTGGGCTTCTTTGGGGAACTCGGATGTCCGATTTATGAATTTTCTACCTTGAATAACATTAAAGCTCATACATTGGGTTATCCAGTCGTAATTTTCACCTCCACGTCCTGCCCATAGGTTTATTCGGTATTCGCCGGGTAGAAAATTAATGTTTTTTATCAAGCAATTAACAGAGTATTCAGTATTCAACTTAAGCGAACGAATTTGAAATGATGCGTCATCTAAACAGCTACATTCAGTTATTCGGTTTCCTATTGTGTCGTAAAAAACGATGTTGATAAGAGGAATGTCTACTGGTTGATTGATGATGAATGTAAACGAAATATTCAAGTCATCGCCTGTTTCAATTGATGTGTTGTCAATAGAATAGCTACTGAATTGCATCTTTCCGTTACCTAGTCTTATGGGTTTTGTTTTTCCGTTTTCACTAAGGTATCTGGTTACGATTTCATGGATATTACCTTGATGAGATATTCTACCGTTGTCGAGAAGAATACCTGTATGACATAAGCTTTTAACAGCAGACATATTATGACTCACAAACAAAACCGTCCTCCCCTCACCCTTACTCACATCCTGCATCTTGCCGATGGCTTTCTTTTGGAACTCAGCGTCGCCGACGGCGAGAACTTCATCCACAACGAGGATTTCAGGATCGAGGTGGGCGGCGACGGCGAAGCCAAGTCGCACCATCATGCCGCTACTGTAACGCTTTACGGGCGTGTCAATATAACGCTCGCAACCGCTAAAACTAACAATCTCGTCAAGCTTTCGGGTAATCTCTGGCTTGGTCATGCCAAGGATGGCACCATTGAGGTAGATGTTCTCGCGGCCAGTCATCTCCGGATGAAAGCCCGTTCCCACCTCCAACAAGGAACCTATGCGACCTCTGGCTTTAATCGTTCCAGTGGTCGGACCCGTTACTTTAGATAGGATTTTCAGTAAAGTACTCTTTCCTGCCCCGTTCTTGCCGATGATGCCCACCACGTCGCCTTGTTCCACCTTGAAGTCGATGTCCTTCAAGGCCCACACATAGTCGCTGTCGCCTTTGGTGGAGCGATCGTTGGTCTCACCAATTTTCAAATAAGGGTCTTCCTTGCCTTGGATGTTCATGGTCCACCAACGTTTCAAATCGTGGGCCAAAGTGCCAGTCGAGACCAAGCCCAACCGATATAACTTGCTGATATTGTCGAATTCTATTGCTGTTGACATATTTGCTCTAACTTCTAACTAAAAACTTCTAACCATCCACTCTCTCACACCGTATCCATAAAGCTCTTCTGCGCCTTGTTAACATTATAGCATGCATGCTATCCCTCTTCCATCAAAAACCATGTTTCTGAAAAATCGAAACAAGTTCTTCATCCCTTACGTTATACTTTTTTGTGCAAAGAAAGTCCATAACCTCTTTTAAAAGTGACATTTCCGTGGAAAACGACAACTGCTTGAAGAGATTTGCCAATTGCGGGTCATTCTTGGCTTCTTGCTTCTTCGTACGTTTCATAAGCGCCTCCTTTTCAAGAGGCATGCCTAATTCCGAAAGGTCAACACCCGTCTCTTTGGCACAATTAATTATGAAATTCTCCAATATATTGTGAATCTTGACGAGATAATGGTTGCTATCAGGATGTCTGCATACAGAAAACTCATTAGACGATGCTATCGTTTCACACTCTTCTGCATATTTTGACTGGTCTTTGTCCAAATCAATCACCCCAACGGCAAAGTCATCTTGAAAGTGCTTTTTCATCTCATTCGTCACCTGTCCACATGACTTCTGATGATTGACACCTTTTATCTTCAATAGCGTCTGTATCAGATTGGTATCCGCATAACACTCTGGGATGATGTGCAAATAATCCAACTTCATTCCGAAACAAGATTATCAAGATTGAAGAAGGCATCAATTCCATAGTCAAAGATGCCTCGAATCTCATCTTCTGATGCGGTCTTCACCTTTGAAATGCCTCCTTTTTCAGAAACAAGGAACAACGAAAGTGGAATCCCTTTTTCTTCAAGTAAGGAAGACAAGACGTATGGACTATGAGTAGCAATAAACAATGTGTTGGATCGTTCGTCAAGGGTTTTGTCAAGCAACCATTTTACCATACTATCTTGCGTGGGTGGAAACAAATTGTTTTCCGGCTCTTCCAGAAACACCTCACTATGATCAGTCATCAAATAGCGCTCATAAATAGATTTACATTCTTCAGCATCCCTTTTCTCCGAAAACCTAAGAGGAACATTTCCTATAATCGACCTAATGTAAACTGGCATAGAAACCTTTCCTCCATGGCCATCATCTATCTGTTTCATTTTTGGTTTTGTACGTCCCGAAGACTGAAACAAATCACGATAGATGACCTTCAACAGATTATCATTCTCCCAATCTCCCTTTATCTTCTTGTCTTTTTCAATTTGATATTGGGTAGTATATAAATAATTCAGGTGGACAAACAAGGGTATTAAGGACTGCAAACCACTGGATGTATTCGTAAAATCCAATGGCCCTGATTGATGAGATTGCACCTTGTCCTTTTTCCCATCTGCCTCATAATGGTACTTCACATCAAGATCGAGGATATTAAGGTCGTCTATGGTGGCCTGACGGGCCGTTTCCCAATCTGTCATAAAAGAGCGGATATTGTTGCGCCCCATACTCACCTCATACCAGTTTGGGATGGCTGCCACGAGGTTCCGTTCAGAGGGTATATAAGAAACTTTGGGGCGCTTATATTCCCAACGTTTTTCCTTCCAAATAAAATGAAACAGTTTTTGGATATTGTCGTATGAAAACTTCATAAAGTCCGATTCATACTCAATGTACGTTGTCGGCGTTATGTAGCCATTTAGTTTATGAAACTCAACCAATTCCTTGATAAAGGCATCATCTTGTGAGAATTGGGCATAATCCTGTGTCAACTCAATACGTTTTTCTAGCCATGTGCAAAAGCTGGCCACCTTCAGGATGGTACTTTTTCCAAGAGACTGAGGGCCTATGATAACATTGACCTGACTGAGCAAAATGTCAACACTTTCCAAAGGTCCAAGGTTTCTGATTATTATGTGTTTCATTTTTTGTTAATGAAAGTTACTGTCTGTTCAACACAGAGATTATATAATCCATTAGCTAAACATCTCTTGATCATTTACACCGTATCCATAAAGCTCTTCTGCACCTTGTTGAAAATCAGGATGCCCAAGAAAAGCAAAACGAGCATAAAACCGAAGCTGTAGGCCAGCCAGCCCCAGCCAATGAACTCACCTGAACCCAAAGCACCGAATTTGAAGGTTTCCAGCACTGGAGTGACGGGATTGAGACACATGAGTGTGTACAAGTCAAAACCTGCCACCACTTTGCCTTTTACCTGGCTGAGCGGATACACGATAGGCGTGGCATACATCCATAACGAAACGATAAACGAAAACAGGACTTGCAAGTCGCGGTACTTGGTCGTCATGGACGAGATGATGATGCCGAAACCCAAAGCCAAGCCTGCCAACATCACCACAAGCAATGGAAAGAGCAACAGATACCAATTAGGACATATATTGTAGCCAACAACGGCATAAATGACATAAACCACTATAAAAAGACCTACCTGTATGCCAAATCGTACCAAATTGCTGATTACGTTCTCAAGAGGCATAATTAGGCGAGGGAAATACACCTTGCCGAAAATGCCCGCATTGCTGACAAAAGTGTTGGAAGTTTTCGTCAAGCAATCGGCGAAATACTGCCACATGCACACGCCACAAAGGTAAAACAACGGTTGCGGCACGCCATCGGTGGGAATACCCGCGATGCCACCAAACACCACCATGTACATGATGACCGTCATGGCGGGCTGGATAATCCACCACAGCGGGCCAAGGATGGTTTGCTTGTAACTGGTAATAATATCGCGCTTCACGAAAAGCGTCAGCAAATCGCGATAATCCCATATTTCTTTCAAATTCACCTCGAAAAGCTTGTTCCGAGGCTTGATGACCGTAGTCCAGTTCTCGTTTTCCGTCAATGATTGAGCCATTCCTTGATTCAAAATAATTGTAAAGCTCCGCTGTTCTAACCCCCATAAAAACGCGTTAAATTTCTAATTATTAACCTTTTATAGGGATAAGCGGTCTTCAAAATCCTAAAACAGCAATCCTGCATAATGCCTTCATGCTTTTCAATGGCAAAATTAGTGTTTTTTTCAATACGAACAAACAAATCGCCGAATTATTTCGAGTGTTTGCCTCTGAATACAATGTTACCGATAATCCTCCAAAAATACTTCCAGTCGGTGCGGAAAGGATGCTCAAGATAAGCCTCCAAATATCGGCGCTCGCTGTCCTGAATCTCGTCCAAAGTCTCTGGCAAGTCAACATAAAACGGCGGCAACAGTCCAGGCTTTGTCTTGATTCTAAGTTCTTGTAAGTCTTTACTATACAGATTGAAATACTGCTGGCTTAAAGGTCGCACCCCAACCAGTTTCATCTGACCTTTCAAGATGTTAATAAACATGGGAAGTTCATCGAGCCAGATTTTTCGCATGATCCTCCCCCACTCCGTCACACGGTAATCGTTGCTGAACTTGCCGCCAACATCCAAGTCGTTGTTTTCGTATACATAGGTCTGCAAGTACTCGGAATAGCCATACATAGTACGGAACTTATACACGTTGAACTTCTTGCCGTCCTTCCCAATACGCCTCAACTTGATCAGCATCCCATAAGTATGCTGTTCCTTACTCGGCTGACGCTTTTTCTGCGCGATGACGCAATAGCGGTCATGGATATACTGCTCACTGACCACATCAAAACCACAGTAATACAGCCTCCCCAGCACCTCCGGTCTCGGAAAGACTTTTCTTTCTTTTTTCGTACAGAAATAATAGAAACGGCGTGTCAATGCAAGTTTCGGGAACACTCTATGCCACAGAAAATCAAAGAAATATAGAATATAAGCCAGAAACTTGGGATACCTGCTGAAAAACTGGGCGCGACGCTTCTGCGCCGTATCAAAAGCGCAAAGAAAATAGCCGTCTTGTTTCAGTTTGGCATTGGCGCTGCGCATATAACGGTTCAAATAACGTATGGCATTCAGGTGGTCTTTGGCCAATAATACTTCAGCCTCTCCATCAGGAACCGCCCATGACTTTTCAGCGTATTCGTTAAGCCATTTCGAACGCTCTGGGCCACGCGGAGTCTCAGCCACCCGCAACAGTTCACGAAGCTCTTCGGGGGCTTCCTCAAACTTAAACCTCGGGGCATGTTGGGTCTCGGTCACGGCAAGGTACTCTATTACCTCGTCGTAATTGTCACGAGCAATCATTTCGCTAAAAAATGACCTCACACCCATACCTTTCAATGATTTACTTCTTCAAGAAACTGCGGACAGCATCACAAATCACGTCTTGATCTGCTTCAGAGAGATAAGGATGCACGGGCAACGAGACTACCGAATCGGCCAGCTGGTCGGAAACGGGACAACGGTTCTCGTCAAGGCTCAGATAATTGAAAGCCGTCTGCCGGTGCATCGGGATGGGATAATAAATGGCTGTCGGAATTTCAAGCGCTTTCAAAGCAGCTTGCAAACACGCTCTAACTTCCTTATTCTCAACTTGAAGTGTATATTGTGCCCAACTGGAATAGAATCCTTCAGGCACAATCGGGGTCTTCACCACGTCTTTCAACTTCTCCGTATAACGGGCCGCCACTTTGTTCACATCTACCAGTTCGTACTCCTTGAAAGCCTTTAGCTTCACCAAGAGAATGGCCGCCTGAATGCTGTCCAGACGCGAGTTCATGCCAATGCGAACGTTGTCGTAGCGATCGCTGCCCTTGCCATGAACATGGTATGAATCAATGAGTTGCGCCCAATCGTCGTTGTTGGTAAACACCGCACCGCCGTCGCCATAGCAGCCCACAGGTTTGGCCGGGAAGAAAGAAGTGGTGGAAATATCGCCAAAAGTACAAGCTTTCTGTTCGCCAATGCGTCCTCCAAAACCTTGGGCACCATCTTCCAAAACATAGAGACTATATTTGTCAGCCACTTTGCGAATGACCCTGAAATCAGCAGGCAAGCCAAACAAATCGACAGCGATGACGACACGAGGCGTGAGTTTGCCAGCCTTCAGCGTCTGTTCGATCTTGCGCTCAAGGTCGATGACATCCATATTGAACGTATCCTTATCGACATCGACGAATACAGGCGTTGCGCCTTGCATGGCAATGACTTCGGCCGAAGCAAAGAAAGTAAAACTAGGCACAAACACGGCATCGCCAGGCTTCACATCCCACGCCTTCAAAGCCAACAAAAGGGCATCCGTACCGCTATTACAAGCTATGCAGTGTTTTACGCCGACATATTCGGCAAAAGCCGTTTCCATCTCCTTGATTTTCGGGCCCATCACATAAGCCGACGACGCGACTACGTCAAGGATGGCCTTGTCCATTTCGTCCTTTAGAACGTTATATTGGGTTTTTAAATCTCTGAATTGCATCTTTGTTTGGTTTAGAGTTGAGCGTTTAAAGTTTAAAGTTGTTGGGGCAGACCCACATACCAACCCTATATTATCTTAGTTAAACAGCCGCTATTTTCTTCATAACACCGCCCGCATTCGCATTGCAGTGTATGGTCGAGGCGTTTGCCGCATTCGCACACCCAGCCGATTTGTCGGGCAGGCACACCCGCCATCAAGGCATAGGGTTTCACGTCTTTGGTCACTACGGCACCAGCGGCAATCAGGGCGCATCTGCCGACCGTATGGCCGCACACCACGGTGCAGTTGGCTCCCAAGGAAGCACCTTCGCAAATGCGAGTTTTGGCATAGACACCGTGGACGGGAAAATGTGCCCGAGGCGTAGTCACGTTGGTGAAGACGCAACTCGGTCCGCAAAACACATTGTCCTCAATCTCAACACCTTCGTAAATCGAGACATTGTTCTGCACACGCACGCCGTTGCCTATATGAACATTGTTGCCAACATTCACGTTTTGGCCAAAAGAACAATTCTCTCCAATCACGGCTCCTTTTTGGATATGGCAGAAATGCCAAATCTTTGTCCCCTTGCCGATGCTCACGTTGTCATCGACATAGCTGCTCTCGTGTATATAGTACGGCTTATCCATCATTCTCATTTTCAAATTATTCCCAACCCGAAGCCAACACATCCGCGATGTGAATCACTTTAATAGGTAGGTTTTCTTGTTCGATATAGGCCTTTTGGTGCATCAAGCAAGTCATATCGGTCGAGATGATGTACTCTGCTCCTGTATTGAGAGCATTCCTGACTTTATGGCTCGCCATCCCCACCGCAACAGGCTCGTGTTCCATCTGAAGCGAGAAGTCGGCACCACAGCACAAGTCAGTTTGCTTCATCTCAACGAGTTCCAATCCCTTCACCTTCGACAGAAGTTGACGAGCCTCTTTACCAAGACCTAGTCCTCGCAAAGCGCTACAACTATCGTGGAAAGTCACCTTATACGGAAACTCTGCGCCAAAGTCGTCAAAATGAATCTGGTTGACCAAAAAATCAGTCAACTCATAGATATTATTCACTAATTTCTTGAAATTCAGATGATTGGATGTATTAAAAAACAATTCAGGATAACGCTTACGGATGTAATGCACACAAGCCGCCGAAGGTGCCACAATAGGCACGTCACAAGAAAAATCATCAAGAAACTTATCGCCCAATTCTTTGGCTTCCTCCACATAACCAGCGTTATAGGCGAAACGTCCGCAACAGGTCTGTTCCGGATTGTAGTCCACCTCAACACCCGTGCGACGCAGCACCTTTAAGGTGCTAATCGCCACCTCGGGAAAAAACTGGTCTATGACGCAAGGGACAAATAATTCTACTTTCATAATATCGAAAGAAAAAGCCTACAAAAATACGAATTATTTGCATACGCTCATAAAAAACTAACCCTATTCATGCAAAATATTGTTCACAATCCATCGTATAGGGGGGGGGGTAAATTATTGAATACCAATCTATTACAAATCAACAAATTAAAACTCAATTTCCATAGCAAAGAAACGAGGCATCTGTCCAATAACGTGGATAGGATTTTTCCACCACATTGGGGGAGTCGAAAGTAAATGGCCCATAGACAAGTGCTAGTGGTGCCAACGACATGACAATGCGGTGGTCGTTGTGGGCGCAGAATTGTATCGGACGTTGGCTTAGTTTGGCCAATTCGGTTTGCATTGCCGCGACCCTATCGGACTCTTTGAGCGAGAGGTTGTCGAGGCCTGTAAAAGTGGCTTCCACGCCCAAGCCTGCGCAAGTAGCCGCCATAGTGGGATAGAGGTCGGGATATTGGGAGAAATCAAAGTTTAGGGAGTGCTTTTCAAAAGGAATCTTTCTCAGGACTATGGTATCGTTCTCCACAAATGTGCCTACGCCAAGTTGTTTCATCCATTCAACGATGATGGAATCACCCTGAAGATTGGGAAGGCCCTTAGACAGGCTCAGGGACCTCAGCCTAATTTCACATTCCTCGCTGAACGCCGCCATTTCATACCAATAAGAAGCAGCGCTCCAATCTGAGGAGACCGTGAAACCCACTGGTTGATAAGGTTTTGGGCTGACAATTATAGTCCTGCCTCTTTGCTCCACCTCCGCCCCGAAATGCTGCATCATTGCGAGGGTCATGTCAAGATAGGGCAAGGAACTGAGTTCGCCAAGCAGTTCAAGTTCAAAGCCTTTAGGAAACATCGGCGCAGCCAATAGCAAGGACGAGGCGAACTGGCTGCTTTGGGTCATGTCAATGGCCACTTTGCCGCCTAGAATGGGTTGTCCATGGATTTGCAAAGGCAGGAAACCTTGTTTTTCAACATATTGAATGTCAGCACCTAACTCCAACAACGCCTCCACCAACGGCTTGACGGGACGCTGTTTCATACGCTTTGTGCCCGTCAAGAGCCAGTCCCCTTCGTGACAGGCCAAATAAGTGGTCAAAAAACGGGCGGCAGTACCGCAGTCAGCGACGTCGATGATAGGCTTTTTGCTTTGTATGTCACGCAAAGCGTTCATCAAAACAAGTGTATCGTTGGATTCCGAAAGGTTCTGGAAATCAGGCGCGAAGCCACCATACGCAGCAATCATCAAAGCGCGGTTGCTTTCGCTTTTGCTAGCGGGCAGTTGGATGTCGCAGTGGAGTTTCATTGGTGCGACACCTTATTAATAATATAGTCCAAAGATTGCTTCACCAGTTCCGGCTCCACTTCCACATCCCAAACAGGCTTCCCTACTTCCTCAAGCAGAACAAATTGTGGTTTTTCGCCCTTGTTCTTCTTGTCGAGGATAAGGTTAGATAGAATCGGCTCAATATCCGCTTCTGAAAGCGAGATTTCCGCTTCAGACAGCAGCATTAGAAATTGGTGCTCAAAGTTTTGCAGAATAGACTTATCCAATCCTAACTGCTTCACCGAAAGCCACAAAGCACCCAACACACCCAAAGCCACCGCTTCGCCATGCAATAATGGATAATCCGTTGTCAAACAATGGCTTTCGATGGCGTGGCCTAAGGTGTGGCCAAAATTCAAAATCTTGCGCAAACCAGCCTCAAGCGGGTCTTGTGACACGATTTCGCGCTTGATTTCGCCACAACGAGCAATATATTGCTGATAGTTTTCCAAATTGACATTCAGCAAATTGGCATCAGCAATGAAACCGTATTTCAGCATTTCGGCCACACCGGAAAGGAGTTCTCTTTGGGGCAAAGTCTCCAAAAAAACAGGATCGGTGATGACTTCCTCTGCCTCGGCGAAAGTGCCAATTTGGTTCTTGCCGCCGCCAAAATCAATGCCCGTCTTCCCACCTATCGCCGCATCCACCATAGCAAGTAAAGTAGTGGGAATGTTGATGAACTTAATGCCGCGTTTGTAGGTGGAGGCCGCGAAGCCGCCCAAGTCGGTAATCACGCCGCCGCCGAGGTTGACTAACAAAGCGTTACGGTCGGCATGGTGTTTCATCAGGGTTTTCCAAATCCTCTGGACGGTTTGAAGGTTTTTGTGCTGCTCACCCGCCTTGATGATGATGTCGGTTGCCGAATTGCAATGCAACCAATGAGCCACTTCAGGCAACCAAAATGGAGCCACATTCTCATCGGTCAGGATGAAGATTTGCGAGGCTGCGGTTATGATTTGCTTCAGTTTATCTTTCATTTCCAGCCCATTAAAAACGGATAAACGCTTCCGTATGTCCTACCCGATTCCGCGTCGGTGTCCCAATTCAAGATTTCTCCATCGCGATTGCAAACCAATCCTACAGGAACATAATTCACTCGTTTATAGCGAGATAACAACTCTTTGCATTCCTTATTGATGAACATTTTGTCAAGAAGCGGATTGCGTGATGATGTGTTGCAAACCATCACGTTCTCGCCAAGGTTTTCCAAACTTGAAACTTGTTCGATTTCGCCCACACAAACCAACACAATCGCCTTTGTGTCAGAGGCTTTGCCAAGACAAGGTTTCACATTTGTTTCAAAATTACTCCGCCCTGCTTGGCACCATGACGTCATGAAATATAGGATGGTCGTGTCGTGGTCGGTAATCATTTCCGCAACTTTCTGACGGTCAAAACCTGAATGGGTCTGATGGCATGAAGCAAACAAAGTTGCTATCAAAAGCACAGAAAGAACAAGCATCAAATTTTTCATATTCAATCTGTTATGATTTCACACTTTATTATACGCTCGTCGTCTGTTTCGCCATGCCGAATCTCCACGCGGATGTACTTTTCGGGCAACAGCGGTTCAATCATTTCGGGCCACTCGATGAGGCAGAGGTTGCCACTGTCAAAATAGTTCTCGTAACCGATGTCGTAGGCTTCTTCCAATTTTTTAATGCGGTAGAAATCAAAGTGATAGACTGATTCACCTTCCTCAGTGACATACTCATTGACGATGGCGAAAGTCGGGCTGTTCACCTCATCGGTGACGCCCATACGGTGGCAGAGGTTCTTGATTAAAGTCGTCTTGCCTGCACCCATCGTGCCGTAAAAGGCTACAATGTCGGCTTCGTTACGCATAGTGAGCAGATAATCAGATACTTCTGAAAGCTGCTCCAGGCTATTGATATGAAACTCTTTCATCGTCTTGCAGTCAAATGAATCACTGGAATCAGCATTTCGCTCATCGAGATGCCGCCGTGCTGGAAGGTGTTGCGGTAGTAACTCACGTAATAGTTGTAGTTGTTCGGATAGGCGAAGAAGTCGCTCTCACCAGCGAAGACGTAGGTCGTGCTGAGATTAACTTTCGGCAGGAAAATTTTCTCTGGGTCTTTCACCTCGAAGACCTCTTTCGGGTTGTATTTCAGGTTCTTACCATATTTGTATCGCAGGTTGGTGTTCACCTCGCGGTCGCCCAAAATGCGCACGGGTTTTTCGACGTAAGTGGAGCCGTGGTCGGTGGTGATGATCATGTCGCAACCCTTCTCGGCGATGAAGCGCATCATGTCGAAGAGGCTAGAATGCTCGAACCAAGAGTACATCAGTGAGCGGTAGGCTTCCTCGTCGTCGGCCAATTCGCGGATAATTTCCATCTCCGTACGCGCGTGTGAAAGCATATCAACGAAATTATACACAATGACATTCAGCTTGTTCTGCATCAGGTTCGACATTTGCTCGTAAAGTTTCTTGCCCGCCTGCAGGTTCAACACCTTATTATAAGAGTACTTGATGTTCTTGCCGAAGCGCTTCAGTTGCTCGCCCAAAAGTTCACCTTCGTATTGGTTCTTGGTGCCTTCGTCCTCCTCATCGACCCACCATTTCGGGTAGCGGCGGCGGATTTCTAAAGGCATCAGTCCAGCAAAGAGCGCGTTGCGAGCGTATTGCGTAGTGGTGGGCAGAATGCTATAATAAATATCGTCAGCCTCCACACGGAAATGGCTCTCAATCAGAGGTTGGATGGCCTTCCACTGGTCGTAGCGCAGGTTGTCGATGACGATGAGAAACAGCGGTTTGTCGCTGTCGTCAAGGCGTGGAATCACCTTGTCGCGCACCACGGTATGCGACATGACAGGTTTCTCAGACTTGCCTTGGATCCAGTCTACATAGTTTCGCTCGATGTAGCGCGTGAACTGCGTGTTGGCTTCCTGTTTCTGGTCTGCGAGAATGCCCTTGATGCCTTCGTCGGTGGATTTTTGCAGTTCCAACTCCCAGCGTACCAAGTTCTTATACAAGTCAATCCACTCGTCGAAGTTCAGGTTGTTGTTGAGGTCCATGCTGATTTTGCGGAATTCCTGCTGATAACTCATCGTGGACTTCTCGTCGCGGAGTTTCTTGTTCTCCAAATTGCGTTTCAGCGACAGCAGAATCTGGTTCGGATTCACGGGTTTGATAAGGTAATCCGCTATGTTAGATCCAATAGCATCCTCCATAATGCGCTCTTCCTCACTCTTGGTAATCATCACCACTGGCAAGTTGGGATACTCACGCTTAATGACTTCAAGAGCCTCAATGCCCGAAATGCCAGGCATCTGTTCATCGAGGAATACAATGTCGAAATGGCGATGGCGCACAAGGTCAATGGCATCGGAGCCGTTGTTGGCCGTAACTACCTCATAACCTTTTTGTTCCAAAAACATGATATGGGGCTTCAGAAGGTCAATCTCATCGTCGGCCCAAAGGATTGTCGTTTTGTCCATAGTTAACGTGTTTATAAGGAGGTAACGCAAAAATAAGGATTTTGTTATAAAGGGATGAACTTTTTAGGGATTCCCTTCGGGAATGGAGTGCTAGTGCTGTGTGTTTTGCGGCGGCGAGTAGTGCTTACAAACCGTAAGTCGCCACAAGACGCCGCAGTTCGATTAATAACGATGCACTCCATTCCCCAAAGGGGAATCTCAAATTTTCAGAAAAAGCATTACCTTTGCAGCAAAATTTGAGCCTATGGCCACTTCTTCGAACAAAAAGAAAATCTTCAACGACCCCATCTACGGCTTCGTCAGCATCCCCGACGAGCTGCATTTCGACATCATAGAACACCCTTATTTCCAACGACTTCGGCGCATCAAGCAGGTCAGCTTGACCAATATGGTGTATCCAGGTGCCAACCATACGCGTTTCGCCCACAGCCTCGGCACCATGCACCTCATGCGGCGCGCCATCCAACTGCTGCGCGGCAAAGGTTACGACATCACTGATGAGGAACTTGAGGCAGCATCGTTGGCCATTCTACTCCACGATAGCGGCCACGGCCCCTTCTCGCACACTTTGGAGAACAGCATCGTGCAAGGCGTTTCGCACGAGGAGCTTTCACTGAAGGTAATGCAGAAATTCAATGCAATCCATGGCGGAAAACTCGACAAAGCCATTCAAATGTTCAAAGGAACATACGAAAAAGGATTTATTAGTAAACTGATTTCCAGCCAGTTGGATGTCGACCGCATCGATTACCTGAAGCGCGACAGCTTTTTCTCTGGTGTGGCCGAGGGCAGCGTGAACGCAGAGCGCCTGTTAGAGATGATGGAAGTTGTTGGCAATGAACTCGCTATCGAGGCCAAGGGCATCTATTCCGTGGAGAGTTTCTTGGTGGCGCGGCGCATCATGTACTGGCAGGTGTATATGCACAAGGCCGTGTTAAGTGCCGAGTATATGCTACGCAACATCCTGAAACGCGCCAAGATGCTCAATCAGGAGCGCGACTTATTTGCCACCCCTGCCTTGTCGTTCTTCTTGAAAAACCGACATCCTTTCACCGATGGCCACGACCCCGATTTCGTCCTCGACAAGTTCTGCCAGTTGGATGATTTCGATGTGATGACGGCAGTGAAAGCCTGGCGCGACGACGAAGACCGCGTGCTCTCCGAGCTTTGTAGACGCCTGACGGACAGACACTTGTTCAAAATTGAGATGCGCGAAGGAGAATTTGAGCCGAGCTATATTGAGGAGATTCGCACCAAGATTGCCAAATTGTATGGTTGGTCGTTGGACGAGGCAGATTTCA
Organism: uncultured Bacteroidales bacterium; assembly: GCA_905234765.1. The sequence goes on along the minus strand of CAJOIF010000004.1, from coordinate 45,907 downwards.
TGCTGTTGCAGGGCGTTTCGTCGAACCACGCCTACCATCCCAAAAAACCGGCCATCAACATCTTATACAAAGACGGCACGATGAAAGACATCAGCGAGGCCTCCGACCAGCTAAACATTTCAGTGCTCTCACAGCCCGTGGTAAAGCATTTTATTTGTTATCCGAAGGAACTTACGATTTGACGTTTCCTCTCTTACGGTTTCGGCTGATTCTTTTCCCGATGTTTCACGGAATCAGTGAAATCATAACTTCAAATACGCCCTTCCATGCATTCGCTTAATCCAAAGGGAGAAAAGTCGGTCTGTCAACCAGTATTCTTTGCCTTCTTTCGTAATCATGTCGCGATCCAACAGGCGTTTGGCGGCAGATTGCACCGAACTGGCCGAACTCAAGCTATGCTTATCGATAAATTCAGCGGAAGTGATAGCCTCTGCCGTACCATCCAAAGCAATGGAATAAAACAATTCCTTTTGCTTTTCTGGCATCTCTGAAAGTGTCACCTTGAAAAATGGAGAGTATATTTCCAATAGCGTTTCGATGGATTCGGATATGGTTTTTAAAGTACAAATCCCTCGTTTTGGTGTATTCAAGAACGCCTCATTGAAAGTTTTTTGCACATAAAATGTATGTCCATCAAACAAATCATAAACATTTTCAACAAGATTTATGTCAATTGCTCTATATTTTTCTTCAAATTTTTGCACCACAAATGTCACATATATCTCCTTTTTTATAGCATTCAGTTCCATCATTTCAGCACTATAATAGAAAGGACGTGACTCTGTTTGAAACATTTCCTGCATGATATGACGTTCACTTCCTGCGAAAATGAAGCTAACGTTCTTTGTTCTTTGGATATACGAACGCAGCAATGCCTCCACATTCTTCTCTGGATAATTCATAATCTGCTGAAATTCATCTATGGCAACAATGCAAGGTTTGTCGGCTTGTTCCAAGCACTGGAAAATTTCTTCAATGGTGTAGTCCGCCGAGGCGATGTCTCCTAATTGAAGGCCAAATGTGGGATTCCCCGTCATCGGATCAATGCCAAAACTACCTTGTAAAGACCCCATAGTTTGCAGCAACAATTTCTTCATTTTCTTTCCTTTAGAGAGTAATCTGTCAAAGACCTCTCTGCCGAAAACAAAGGCAAATTCCCTCAAACTCGACGTATGCAGTATATCAATAAAAAAAGTGTAATAATCCTCAAATTCAGGTTGTGCAAAACAGTGATGAATCAGTCCAGTTTTACCCATTCGACGCGGCGAAATCAGCACCATATTGTTGCCATTCGTGATGGATTTCACCATCCTTTCAGTTTCGATTACTCGGTCGCAAAAATATCGAGGCTCAATCTCCCCCTTCACGATAAACGGATTGGTTTCTTTTCCCATAACATTGAAATTTGTCGCAAAAATAGAAATAATTTTCCACTTATTGCAAATATAATTATTATTTTTACAATTATTGTAATTATAATTATTGCAAACACAATAATTTCAAAAACTATATCGTAGAACAGCATCTCAGGTAGAAACTCGATCATGTTATCGCTAATTCAAGCGAAATAGTTAATTTTGCGCCCTAAAACTCAATCCGTGATCTACCCCGACAACTTTGAGCATAAAATCGGTTTCAAGCGCGTCCGCGAGATGCTTTCCGGCCTCTGTATCAGTCAGATGGGACTGGAACAGGCTGACGCGATGGCTTTTTCGAGCGACAAAGCCCTCATCGTCAAGAGTTTGGAGCAGAGCGAAGAGTTTATCCGACTGCTGCAAACGGGTGTACCTTTCCCCATGCGCGACTTCCACGACCTGCGCGAGGCCTTCCACCAAATACAAATCGAAGGCACCTGTCTGAGCGTGGAGGACTTGTTCGCCTTAAAGCCTTCGCTCAATGTGCTTGAAGCCATCCTGCGTTTCGGGCGTTCAGAGAGTGCCGCCGAGTTTCCACGGCTCAAGTCGCTGATTGAGAACATTTTCATCGAGCGGAGCATCTTCACCGAAGCCAACCGCCTCGTCGACGACAAGGGCGAAATCCCCGACAACGCCTCCACCGAATTGTTGGAAATCCGACAGAGCATCCGCCGCAAGCAAGGCGGCATCGAGAAACGCATCCGACAGATCATGGGCGACGCCAAGACTGCGGGTTGGGTCGACCCGAAGTCGGAAATCACCATCCGCGACGGACGTTTGGTCATCCCCGTGAAAGCCGGCGACAAACGTGCCATCCGAGGCTTCATCCACGACGAGTCGGCCACGGGCCAGACCGTCTACATCGAGCCTGCCGAGATTTTCGACACCTCCAACGAAATCAAGGAGTTGGAATACGCCGAGAAACGCGAAATCCACCGCATCCTGATGGCTTTCACGCGACTGCTGCGGCCTTACCTCTCCGAACTCCGCAAGGCATGGAATATGCTCGGAGAACTCGACTTCATCCGCGCCAAGGCTTTGCTGGCCCAACAAATCGGCGGCGTGAAACCCGAAATCCAAGATACACCTTATATTAATTGGCAGCAGGCGCGACACCCGCTCTTGGAACAGAAACTGAAATCCCAAGGCAAGCAGGTCGTTCCTTTAGATTTGAAATTAAACAAAACCGACCGTATCCTCGTCATCAGCGGACCCAACGCGGGCGGCAAGTCGGTGTGCCTCAAGACCACTGGCCTACTCCAATACATGCTGCAATGCGGACTCATGCCACCCATGCGCGTCGATTCGCAGTGCGGCCTCTTCGACAGCCTTTTCATCGACATCGGCGACGAACAGTCCATTTTGGACGACCTCTCCACCTACAGCTCACACCTTATTAATATGAAGGCCCTGCTGGAACACGCCGACGAACGCACCTTATTCCTCATTGACGAGTTCGGCACTGGTACGGAGCCCCAGTTGGGCGGTGCCATCGCCGAAGCCATCCTCTTGGAACTCAACAAGAAACAAGCCTTCGGCATGGTCACGACGCACTATGCCAACCTGAAGCTATTGGCCGACAACCACGAGGGCATCATCAACGGTGCCATGCTGTTCGACACCAAGTTCATGCAACCCATGTACCTCATGATGACCGGCAAGCCTGGCTCGTCGTTCGCCTTCGAAATCGCCAAGAAAATCGGCTTCCCGAGGCAGATTTTGGATGACGCAGCCAATATCACCGGCGACCAACACCTGAAATTCGAGAAACAGCTGCAACAACTCGAAGTCGACAAGAAAGCCATCCGCAAGAAGGAGCAAGACCTGCGCATCGCCGACCAACTACTGACCGAGGTGGTGGAGAAATACAAAGGCCTGCTCGCCGAACTCGAAGGCAAAAAAAAGCAATACCTCCGCGAAGCCGCTGCCGAGGCGCAAGAACTGATTCAGAAAGCCAATGGTCAAATCGAACGCACCATCAAGGAAATCAAGGAAGCGCAGGCGGAGAAGACCAAGACCAAGGAAATCCGTCAGAACCTGGAAAAGACCAAAGAAGAGATTGCGCGCAAGGCTAAGGAAGTATCCGAAGAGAAAAAAGAAGAAAGCGAAGTGGTGCTGAAAGTGGGAGACACGGTCTGCATCGAAGAGATGCAGGTGGTAGGCGAAATTTTGGCCATCAGCGACACCGATGCCACCATCCTTTTCGACACGGTGAAGCTACGCACCAGTCCCGACAAGCTCCGCAAGGTAAGTCGCGCCGAGGCCCGCAAGACCCAACGCCGCTGGCAGAACGGCATCGCCGAAGACCTCTCCGAGAAGGCTGAACACTTTGAACTCACCCTTGACGTGCGCGGCAAACGTGCCGAAGAAGCCTTGGACATCGTGGACAAGTACTTAGACGAAGCCAAACTCCTCAGCATCAAGGAGGTGAGCATCCTCCACGGCAAGGGCAACGGCATTTTGCGCAAGCTTATCCGCGAAAAGTTGAGTCATAACCGCGATGTGGAGCACTTCTGCGATGCCTCGTTGGAAACGGGTGGCACGGGCATCACCAGAGTGTACTTCAAGTAAAATGAGACTTATCTACGATTCATCAAGTTAGCCACTTCGGCGTTTTGTTGCTCAATGTAATCAAGGATTTCGTCGCGGCCAATGTGTTTTTCCGACGAGGAGATAAAGATTGGAGGCAACTCTTCCCATTCCTCCAACAGCTTCTGTTTCAACGCCTCCACGTTTCTGTCCAACTCCGCTTTCGAAACCTTATCGGCCTTGGTAAAAACGATGCAGAAAGGCACTTGGCTTTCACCCAACCATTCCATGAAGCCTAAGTCGTTGTTTTGCGGCTCAAGACGTGAATCGACGAGGACGAACGTCGTCACGAGATTGCGCCGACGCACGATATAATTGTTGATCATAATGCGCCACTGCTCACGGGTCTTTTTGGAGTGTTGTGCATAGCCGTAACCAGGCAAATCGACCAGATACCAAGCATCATTGATGATGAAATGGTTAATAGCCACGGTCTTACCTGGCACCGACGAAGTCTTGGCCAATCCCTTGCGCTGCACCAGCATGTTGATCAGCGAGGACTTGCCCACATTGGAACGCCCGATAAAGGCATACTCGGGAATGCTGTCGTTGGGCAAAAACTCGAAACGAGTATTGCTCATTAAAAATGCGGCTTTGGTGATGTTCATGGCAGGGAATTAGTGTTTGAGGTGGAGAGGCACTTCGTTCTTGTCGTAATCGAGGTGGCGTTTTACTTTTTCCTCATACATATCACTGATAGTAAGCAACATACCCGTTTCCTCCACTTTGCCAAATCCTGGGTTGAGAGCGGTGCCAAACGAGCGCAAGGTGGAAGTGAGGCTCATATAGGCATTCACCAAGGGTGGCACTGCGGCTCCACGCTCACGAACATATTTGACCAAAAGCTTATAGTCCTCACGGTAACCGTCGAACGTAAGCCTTTCCTTCAGTTCGGCAAAGTCGGTCAAAATGGGCAGATCGAGTTCGGGCTTCACGCTGACCAAGCGGTCAGGATCGGGGAAATGCTTGCCGATGAAATACAGAATCATATCGCGCGAAGGACGGTCGAGCTGAGGATACATGGTCACCTTACCAAAGTAATATTTGGCTTGCGGATAGACACTCAAGAGCGATCCTAACCCATCCCACAGATTATCAAGCGAATACATGCCTTTCGAAAGGCTCTTGGTGGGCTGGTATTCTGGCTGTACAAACGAGCGACCGAGCTCAATGGTATAAGGCAGATAATCCTTCACAAAACGCTCGGAATAGAGGAACAACTCGCTCGTCGGCGTGTCCACCTGACCGTTATCGTCGGTGGGCAGATTATTGCATAGCAGGAAGCGGTAGCCACCCACAATAGCGCGGTCAATGGGATTCCAAACGATCAGCTGCTTGAAATAGTTCTCTTCGCGGGTGTCGAACACGTCGATGTCGCAGTCAAGGCCTGTACCACCGCCCGCGTCGCGGAAGCTGATTTCACGCAAACGACCTATCTCATGCATGGTATTCGGTGAGTCATGCGACGTGAGAATGTAAATCTCATTGCCCGCGTTGTTGGTCTTGCGGAAAAACTTTTCTTGGGTCAACTCGTCCAAAATAGCCTCAACCGGCACAGGTGCTATAATATCTTTCATCATATCGTGTATTCTTTTTGAGGGTCAAAGTCAAGGTTACAATCATTGCCAAGTTGGTAAGAGAATCTACGCAACTTCTCAGCCCACTGCGCGTCGGTGAAACGGCGGTCGAGGGTCTGGTATGAAATAGGTTTCCCGAAGCTGATGGTCAGTTTCTTGTTGCGTTGGTTGAAAAACTCATTGACGAGAAAAGCCATCTCTATGTTCACCTTGATTTTCAACTTTTTACGCCAACGGGCTAAGTTATAGAAAAACTTGGAGTTGCGGCCTTCGATATGCACTGGAACAATGTCGCGATGGAAAGCCTTCGACTTGCTGACAAAGGTCTTTTTCCACTCAAGGTCCTGAATCTTTCCGTCGTCAGTCTTACGCGAACAAAGACCGAAGGGGAAGTAACAAATCGAAGCGTCGCCTTCAAAGGTCTCATTGAATAGTCGAATGTTCTCCTCGCGGTTGGCCGTGGCACTACCCACTTTGTTGACGGGAATGAAAATCGGTTCGAGCGGTTTCACGAACATAAGGAAATCGTTGACAGGCGTAAGTGTTGTCCCACGATGGTTGCCCACCGCTGCAATGAGGGCAATACCGTCCAAGCCCCCAAGCGGGTGGTTGGATGCCACGAGAATACGATCGGAAGCCATCAGATTGTCAACACCTTTCAGCTCAAGCTCCAGATTGAAGTCAGCGATGAGTGCATTGATGAAATCGACACCTTTCAGGTGGCCGTATTTGGTCAGGATTTCGTTGATGTCGTCCTCGTGCAACAACTTCTGAATCTTGCGGAACAGCCAGTTGGGCATGAACTTCATCAGCTTCGGCACCTTGGCCGTGAAAATCTTCCTGAGGTCAATGAGATTGCTGTTTTCTTCCATTTCCATATTCGAAAAACTCTCAATAAACTGCAAAAGTAGTAAAAAGAAGACAAAGTGGTGACAAAAATGTGAGAAAAACATCTTGAAAAAAGCAAAAACAAAGCGATTTTTAACAACTTAAATAACTATACAACAATAACTTAACATCAAATAAACAGCTTATCAACAAGGTTATCAACAATTGATGTTGAAAACTTTAGTGGGAGAAAGTGTGATAAAATGGCTGAAAATGCACTACTTTTGCCCTTGAAAAATCAAACCACTGAAAAATGAGTTATCCGGTCGGACATTTTAACTGCAAGTTGGACGCGAAAGGCCGTTTGATGCTGCCTTCCGAGTTCAAGGAACAGATGGGCGAGCAGGCGGAAGAAGGCTTCGTGATGCGCCCCAGCCTGTTCGATGACAGCAAATGTCTCGACCTCTTCACCCGTCGTGACTGGGACGAACAGCAGGACAAACTGCGCAAGGAATTCAGCATCTACGATGAAGAAGGCATCGCCGCGCTGCGTTTTCTCAATGCGGGTGTGCGTTTTGCCAAACTCGACGCCAGCGGCCGCCTTCAGATTCCCAAAGACCTGATGGAACGCGGCGGACTCACCAAAGAAGTTGTGGTGGAAGCTTTGGCCAACAAGATGGAAATCTGGGACAAAGACCGCTACGAACAGTCGGTGGCAGCGGTTGACAAGAAGAAACTTTTCGAAATACTTCGTAACATCAAATAAGGGAGGACCTGAGGATGTATCACAATCCGGTAATGTTGGACGAGTGCATCGGGGGTCTGAACATTCACCCCGATGGCGTATATGTCGATGTCACTTTTGGCGGCGGCGGTCATTCCCGCGCCATCCTTGAGCGACTCACGACCGGTCATCTCTACGCTTTTGACCAGGATGAAGATGCTGCCGCGAACGCTTTCGACGACGAACGTTTCACCTTTATCCCGCAGAATTTCAGATACTTCAAAAACTTCATCCAGCTCTATCACGGTGGCCAGATCGATGGCGTTTTGGCAGATTTAGGCGTCTCATCACATCAATTCGACACACCCGAGAAAGGCTTCTCAACCCGCTTCGACGGAGAACTCGACATGCGCATGAGCCAAACCACGCCCAATGACGCAGCCACTATCGTGAACACTTACGACCAGGCCGACCTGACACGCATTCTCAGTCTTTATGGGGAAGTGCAACAGGCTCATCTCATCGCCTCCGACATCGTCATGGCCCGCAACGCCGAACCCATCGAGACCACAGCGCAACTGAAAGCCGCCGTGCAACGCCGTTTGCCTCGTGGCAAGGAAAACAAAGTGTTGGCACAAATCTTCCAGGCGTTACGAATCGAAGTGAATCAGGAGTTGGACGCGCTTACCGCCTTCCTAGCGCAATGCCCCGAAGTCCTGAAGCCCAGCGGTAGGTTGGTTGTGCTTTCGTACCACTCGCTTGAGGACCGTCTCGTGAAAAACTTCATGAAAACCGGCAACGCCGAAGGCAAGGAAGAAAAAGACTTCTTCGGCAACCTGCTCACACCTTATACTTTAATCACTCGCAAGCCGTTGGTGCCTTCCGACGAGGAAATCGAAAGCAACAGCCGCGCCCGCAGCGCCAAACTCAGAATCGCAGAAAGGAAATAAGCCATGAGCAGAAAGGAAAGAAGACAAAAAAGGATGGACAAAAAGGAAGAAGGCGGCAGCGTCAAGAAGGTGATGAACGTACTGGGCGGCAGTTTCCTCGTCAGGGAAAACTTCATCAAGCAGTTTCCTTTTATGGTGACCATCACGGTGCTGCTTATGATTCTAATCACCAACACCTACATCGCCGAGTCGCGCACCCGTGAGATTGCATCCAATACAAAGAAAATCAATGACTTGCACGTAGAATACATACAGCTGAAATCGGACATCATGCAAGCTTCAAAACAATCCGTGCTGTCGAAACGGCTGGCCGGACTGGGCATCAAGGCTCCGATGGAACCCGTCAAAAGAATCCATATAGAGGAAAACCAAGAAAATACGGAGGAGAAGAAATGAAGATCGAACCCAAAAACGAATCGTTGCTGTATACCTATTTGGTGTATTTTCTTGTGCTCATCTTCGGCATCGCCATCATCGTGAAAACGGCCATCGTGATGACCAAAGAGAGAAAAGAATACATGGATTTGGCCGAGAAGCGCGAATACCGCGTCAGGCCATTGGAGGCCTCGCGAGGCAATATTTTCTCATGCGACGGCAGCCTGATGGCGACCTCAATCCCCATCTACGATATCTACTTCGACACCAAGACCGTCAATGCAGACCTGTTCACCGAGAAAGTCGACTCGTTGAGCCAGCAACTGGCCCTCATGCTGCCCAACCGTAATGCCGCCGAATGGAAGAAATACTTATGCGACGCCAAAGCCGAAGAAAAACAATACCTTCGCATCGCCAAGAACCTCAGCCTCAACGAATATCGCGAGATGCAACATTTCGCCATCTTCCGGTTAGGTCCCAATCGTGGCGGCATCATCGCCGAGAAGAAGATACGCCGCGCCCGTCCCTACAACGAGCTGGCAGGCCGCATGATCGGCTACGTCAACGAAAACGAGAACTTGTATGTTGGCATCGAAGGCGCCTACAACGAATACCTTCGCGGCATCAACGGGCAGGAGTTGGTGAGACGCATCCACCACGGCGGCTGGATTCCAGAAAACTCGGAAAGCAACGTTGACCCTCAAGATGGGGATGACGTAGTGACCACCTTCGACGTGAAATTGCAAGACATCGTTGAGAACGCACTCAACAATACCATGGTCACCAACAAGGCGGAACAGGGCTGCGCCATCCTGATGGACGTGGAGACAGGTTATGTGCGCGCCATGGCCAACCTGAAACTCAACCACAAGACCAACGAATACGAAGAGTCATACAACTTTGCCCTGGCTGAACGGTACGAGCCCGGGTCGGTGTTCAAAATTGCCTCCATGGTGGTGTTGCTCAACAATGACCCCAACATGAAACTCACCGACAAGGTGAACATCGGAACGGGGCCTATCAAGTTCTCTAACCGTATCATGCGGGACGACCATAGTTTCGCCCAAAACGGCATCGCCACAGTGCAAGAGGTCATCGAGCAGTCGTCGAACAAAGGCACTGCTGTCCTCGTGACCAAAGCCTTCATGGCGCATCCCGAAAAATACGTCGACGGCCTCTATGCCCTCGGCCTGAACAAAAGAATCGGCACGGGCATCGCTGGCGAGGCCCAACCGCTCATCAAGCACCCCAACGACAAGACGCGTGACGGGCGCAAGATTTGGTCGAATGTATCGCTGCCTTGGATGTCGATTGGCTACGAGGTCAACGTCACGCCGATGCAAATCATCACGCTCTACAACGCCATCGCCAATGGTGGCCGTATGATGAAGCCCCAATTCGTGACCGAGATCCGTCACGGCAACCAAACCATCGAAAAATTCGACCCTGTCGTGCTCAATGAGCAAATTGCTCCACCGCACGCCATCGAGATGCTGCAAACCATGCTCGAAGGCGTGGTACAACGCGGCACGGCCAAACGTCAGCTGGCCGACTGTGCTTTCCCCACAGCGGGCAAGACTGGCACGGCTCAATATTGCCACCCACACCTAGGCTACAAATACCGTGAGCCCGGTGTCAGCCATAAACTCTACAACACCACCTTCGTCGGTTACTTCCCTGCCGACAAGCCCAAATACACCTGCATTGTCGTGGTGAGTCGTGCGAGAGGCCCCTTCTGGGCAGCGGGCGGCGTGTCGGCACCCGGATTCCGTGAGATTGCGGAAAAGGTCTATGCCTTGCGTCTCGGCATCGAGAAAGACGAAAGCGGGACACGTGCCGCCGACAGCATTACCCAGCCCGCCATCGTCAACCACGAGCAAGCCCTCGCCTACCTCAAAGGCCTCAACGCCGACTACACCGACTACGCCTTCGACAGTCAATGGGTCACAATAGAAGAGGGCCGTGACGGCAGAAAGAAAATCCGCAACGCGGAGATGAATCCGACCACCGTGCCCAACGTCATCGGCATGAACGTCAGCGATGCTGTCTATCTACTTGAAGGCATGGGCATCAGCACCACCTTCAGCGGACATGGCACCGTGACCGAGCAATCGCTCCGTGCTGGCGACACTCTGAAGGAAAACAGCGTTATGAACCTCAAACTTGCCATGAAATGAAACTCAACGAGATACTGAAAAACTGCCAGCCAATCCACATCACAGGCGAAACCGACCTCGACCTCAATGGCATCACTTTCGACTCGCGCAAAGCTTCGGAAGGTATTTTGTTTTTCGCCGTCAGAGGCACCCAAGTGGACGGTCACGATTATATCGGCAAGGCCATAGACAACGGAGCCGCCGCTGTAGTTTGTGAAACGTTGCCATCAGATCTCAAGGCCGGTGTCACCTACATCGAGGTGGCAAACTCAGCCTACGCACTTGGCGTATGTGCTTCCAACTTCTACGGCAATCCCTCAGAGAAACTGCGTTTGGTAGGCGTGACCGGCACCAACGGAAAGACCACCATCGCCACTTTATTATATAGGCTCTTCACCGATGCAGGTTACCACTGCGGACTGCTCTCCACCATTGAGAACATCATCGGGCGCGAAGTCATCCCTTCGACACACACCACTCCCGACCCCATCGAGTTGAATGCCCTGTTGCACCAAATGGTCGAAAAAGGTTGCGAATATGCCTTCATGGAGGTCAGCTCGCACAGTGTGGCGCAAGACCGCATCGCTGGGCTGCACTTTGCCGGCGGCATCTTCACCAACCTCACCCACGACCACTTGGACTACCACAAGACGATGGCCAACTACCGCAACGCCAAGAAGAAATTCTTTGACGACCTGCCCAGTACGGCCTTCGCCCTTACCAACTTGGACGACAAGAACGGTGCCGTCATGCTGCAAAACACCAAGGCTAAGAAATTAAGCTACGCGCTGAAGCACGACGCCGATTTCAAGGGCATCGTCATGGAAAGCCATTTCGACGGCATGATGATCAAAATCAACGGCACCGAAGTGTTCACGCAATTGGTCGGCGGATTCAATGCCAGCAACCTGTTGGCCATCTACGGAGCAGCCACGGCTTTGGGGTTCGACAAAGACATGCTACTGGTTGAAATCAGCAAACTGCATGGTGCCAACGGTCGCTTCGACATGGTATATTCCGAGAAAGGCATCGTCGGCATCGTCGACTACGCCCACACCCCCGACGCTTTAGAGAACGTACTGAAGACCATTAACGAAGTGCGTCATCACAAGGAGACCCTTATCACGGTGGCAGGTTGCGGCGGCAACCGCGACACCACCAAACGTCCCGAGATGGCCGCTGTCGCCGTCAGGATGAGTGACCGTGTCATCCTCACCAGCGACAATCCGCGCAACGAAGACCCCGACGAAATCATCAGACAGATGAAAGCGGGCGTGGCGGAGACCGATGCTCATAAGGTATTGAGTATCACCAACCGCCGCGAAGCCATTCGCACCGCCGTAGCTCTGGCCCAACCAGGTGACATCATCCTCTTGGCGGGCAAAGGACACGAAAACTATCAGGAAATCAACGGAATAAAGAACCACTTCGATGACAAGGAAGAGTTGTCGAAGGCTTTCAAGGAGGCATAAACCATGTTATACTATCTGTTCAGCTATTTAGACAAGTGCGACTTCCCGGGTGCGGGCATGTTCAACTACGTCACCTTCCGCGCAGCCATGGCCATCATCTTGGCATTGATCGTTTCGGTATGGTTCGGCAACTGGTTCATCAAAATGCTGAAACGCAAGAAAATCATCGAGACCCAACGCGACGAGAGCATAGATCCGTATAACACAAAGAAAATCGGCGTGCCCACCATGGGTGGTGTCATCATCATCACGGCCATCCTCGTTCCTGTCCTTTTACTCGGCAAATTACACAGCGTCTACACTCTTTTGATGGTTGCCACCACGTTGATTCTCGGCATTTTAGGCTTTTCCGATGATTATATCAAAACCTTCCGCCACAAGAAAGACGGTCTTTCACCAAAGGTAAAACTGGGCGGACAAATCCTGCTCGGTCTCATTGTTGGCCTGACCCTTCGTTTCAGTCCCGTCGTGCAAATCAACGAAACGGTGCAGCTGAAAATCGAAGACAACAAGGAAATTGTGGTCAAGAGCCCTGATGTGAAATCAACCCGAACCACCATACCTTTCGTAAAGAGCCACAACCTCAACTACGCAGATCTGTTCCGTTGGGCGGGTCAGAAATGGATGTACAACCTTGCTTGGATTTTCCTTGTGTTGCTTACCGTTTTTGTCGTGGCCGCCGTCAGCAACGGATCGAACCTCAACGATGGCATGGACGGCATGGCCTCGGGCAACTCCGCTATCATCGGACTCACATTGCTCTTACTGGCCTACATCTCCAGTAACGCCGTAACGGCCAGTCACCTTAACCTAATGTATATTCCTGGTAGCGAAGAACTTGTGGTCTTTTTGGCCGCCTTCGTCGGTGCTTTAATCGGTTTCTTATGGTTCAACTCCTACCCTGCCCAAATCTTCATGGGTGACACAGGCAGTCTGACCATCGGCGGCATCATCGCGGTATCGGCCATTATCATGCACAAGGAGCTGCTGCTGCCTCTGCTCTGCGGCGTGTTCCTCTTCGAGATCCTCTCCGACTTTGACGTAAAACGCTTTGTCAAGACAGGCAAGAAGCACCGCATCTGGAAGAAAGGCCCTCTGCACGACCATTTCCGCACGAGTTACAGCGACTTCAAGAAAGCCTGGCCCAACAGTACAGTCACCTTCAAAGGTCGCGGCGAAGGCTGCAACACAGTGCACCACGAGGTGAAAATCACCATCCGCTTTTGGATTGTGACCATCCTCCTCGCAGCATTCACTCTTTTAACTTTCAAAATCAGATAAAATCGTACAACTATGACATATTTTGAAACTTTGACGAACACGAGGCGAAAGACCGATAGCATGGCCGCCAACATCAACACCATGATTTTGGACATTAGGAAAGAAAGCATCAAACGGAGCCTCAGCGACTGGGAAAATGTCGGGCACCGGCAGGAATACGTGGCCACCATCGATGGCGTGATGTACTATGACGACTCGAAGGCAGAGAACGTCAACGCCACATGGTTTACGATGGAAAGTCTGATACGGCCCGTGGTCTGGATTGCAGGGGGCAACGATGCCGACACAGACTACACCGACCTGAAGAACTCGGTACGCAAGAATGTCAGGGCTTTGGTGTGCATCGGGAATGACAGCACCCAACTGAAGGAAGCCTTCCGTCGCGATGTAGGTGAGATTTACGAGGCCAAAAGCCTTGAGGAAGCCGTCAACATCGCTTCACTACTCGCCGAAGAAGACGACATCGTCCTCTTTTCGCCAGCCAGCCGTTCGACCAACCGCAGAGAGACCTTTGAAAAACGCGGCAAGCGTTTCGTCGAATCCGTTAAAGCCTTGGAGAATGAACGTCATCAATAAAATAATGCGTGGCGACAAGGTCATTTGGATTGTGGCACTATTGTTGGGCATCGTCTCATTGATAGTGGTCTACAGCGCGTCAAGTGCCTTGGTAGTCAACAATTATGGTGGAAACACGGGCAAACTACTGATGAAACACGCAGGCACCCTGCTCATCGGCTTTGCCATGATGTTCGTTTTCTACCTGATTAACTACCAGCATTATGCGAAGGCCTCGTGGCTGCTACTGATTCCATGTCTGGCACTTTTGGCCTATACATTGGTCTTTGGCCGTAATCTCAACCAAGCCACCCGTTCCATCAGCATCGGTTTCTTCTCGTTCCAGCCGAGCGAGGTGGCCAAAATCATCCTCATCACTTATTTGGCGCGACAACTGGTCATGTTGGGCGACCGCCTGCATAGTTTCAAAGATGTCATCATTTGGTTGGGTTGTCCCATCCTCTTCACCGTCGGCTTGATCTTCCCGGAGAACCTGTCGACCGCTGCCATCCTTCTGCTCGTGTGCATGACCCTGCTCTTCATCGGAAGGGTAAAGATTGTTCACATCCTGGCCATCATGGGCATCGGCATCGTTTTGTTTGGCATCTACATCGGCGTTGATGCCATCCGAACCAACATCGGCAACAAACGCGCCGAAAAAGCCTTGGCCGTTAATGAAGCCAACGCCGAGCCTTTCGTGCCGAAAAAGACCCGTATCGCCACCTGGATCAACCGTATTGAGGCCATGGGCGAGAGTAAAGATGAGGACTTCGACCCCTTCGACGACCACCACTACCAGCAGACCTACGCCAAAATCGCTGTGGCATCAAGCTCAGTTTTCGGTAAAGGTCCTGGAAAGAGCGAACAACGCAACTTCCTGCCCCATCCCTATTCCGACTTCATCTTCGCAATCATCATAGAGGAATACGGCATCTTCGGAGCCCTCTTCGTTCTCATGCTCTATGTCATCCTATTCACAAGGGTGCTACGCATCATGCTCAAACGCCCCTTGACCTTTGGAGCCTTCCTGTCATTCGGTCTAGGTTTCCTTGTCATCGTACAAGCCATGATCAACATGGGTGTCTCCATCGGACTGTTACCCGTCACAGGACAGCCTTTGCCTTTTGTCAGCATGGGCGGCACTTCCATGATGGCCACGGGCATTATCCTAGGCATGATTTTAAGTGTCACCCGTAATATGGAGGAGGAAGCCCTTGAAGCAGCCACATTAACAGAAGAAAACCAACAACTTACATCAAATATGGGAGGAGAGAGCCATGAAGAATAATCCTAAATTCGTCATTAGTGGAGGCGGCACAGGAGGCCACATCTTCCCCGCCATCGCCATCGCGGATGCCCTGAAAAGACGGTTCCCCGAAGCTGACATCCTTTTCATCGGTGCCAAAGGACGCATGGAGATGGAGCGGGTGCCCAAGGCAGGCTACCCCATCGAAGGGCTATGGATTAGCGGATTGACAAAAGACGTCAGAGCGCTGACATTGCCTCTCAAACTCATCAGCAGTCTCAGCAAGGCCCGTAGCATCCTGAAACGTTTCCATCCCGATGTCGTCATCGGCGTAGGCGGTTTCGCTAGCGGTCCCACCCTGAAAGCCGCCAACTGGCTCGGCATCCCCACCGTCATCCAAGAACAGAACTCCTATCCAGGCAAGACCAACCGCAACGTGGGCCACAAAGCCAAAGCCATCTGCACCGCCTACGACCACATGGAGCAATGGTTTCCTGCCGACCGCATCCATCTGACTGGCAACCCCTTGAGAGCCAATATCACTGCCAACGCACCACGTGAGGAAGCCGCGCAGTTTTTCGGCCTCGATCCCGCCAAACCCATCGTGCTGTTAGTTGGAGGCAGCCAAGGTGCCTTGGGCATCAACAAAGGCATCAGCGCACAACTTAAAGCATTCAACGACAACGAGATGCAACTCATTTGGCAGACTGGAAAGACCTACATCACGCAAGCACGAGAGGAAGTGAAGGCCATGGGGCTTGAAGGCAAAGTGAAGCCCGTTGTTTTCATCGAACGCATGGACTTGGCCTATTCTGCCGCCGACGTGGTCATCTCACGTGCCGGTGCCATCGCCATCAGCGAGCTGTCATTGGTACAGAAGCCCGTCATCTTCGTGCCGTTGCCCACCGCCGCCGAAGACCATCAGACCAAAAACGCGCAACGCCTCGTCGATGCCAACGCCGCCCTCATGGTGAAGAACGCCGAAACCGAGACACAACTCATCCCCACCCTCATCAAGCTCCTTGCCGACCACGAATTGCAAGAGAAGATGAAAGTAAACATCGGCACGTTTGCTCGTCCAAACGCAGCCGAGGATATTGTTGAACAAATCATAAAAGCAATAGAATAAATGAGTCACGAAGAAGGACATACGGTTTACTTTTTAGGTATTGGCGGCATCGGCATGAGTGCCTTGGCCCGTTACTACCACAGTCATGGTTATGCCGTGGCCGGCTACGACCGTACCCCTTCGCCGCTCACCCGACAACTCGAGAATGAGGGCATGGCGATCCATTATGAAGATAGGCCCGAACTATTGCCTGCCCTCATTGACTTTGTCGTGTACACCCCTGCCGTACCACACGACTTGAAGGAATTTGAATTCCTTCGTCAGCGCAACATATTGATAATGAAACGCTCCGAGGCATTGGGCAAGATTTCGGAGCAACACTTTACCCTCGCCATCGCAGGCACCCACGGCAAGACCACCACCACCGCCATGACCGCCCATATCCTCAACGCCTGCGGCAAAGACACCACTGCTTTCATCGGAGGCATCGCCAACAACTTCAACAGCAACTTGCTCCTTGGCAAAGGCACCGACAGCCTATTGGTTGTGGAAGCCGATGAGTTCGATCGCTCCTTCCTGCGTCTCAAACCTGCCGTTAGCGTCATCAACTCCATCGATGCGGACCACCTTGACATTTATGGCGACAAAGCGCATTTGGTGAAGAGTTTCAACGAATTCGCCCAACTCACCGAGAAGCAACTCATCGTGAAAGAGGGTCTTGAAATCGAAGGCGAAGGCATCCTCCGCTTCGGCTTTGGAAGAGGCAACGACTATCGCGCCAACATCGTCAGGACGAGCAATGGTATCACCGACTTTGTGATTGAAGCCAAAGGCTCGTGCACCGAAGTCCGTTTGCCCATGGCAGGCCGCCATAACGTGCTGAACGCCACCGCCGCCTTCGCTGCGGCACGTCAGGTCGGCATTGCAACGGAAGACATCGCCAAAGCCTTAGCCACTTTCAAAGGTGTGAAACGCCGTTTCGACATCCGCGTCAACAATGGAAAACACTGCTATATAGATGACTACGCTCATCATCCAGAAGAAATCAGAGCCTGCCTGCAAGCTGTCAGAGACGCGTTCCCGAACAAGAGGATGACGTTGGTGTTCCAACCACATCTCTATTCGCGCACCCGTGACTTCATGGACGAATTCGCCCAAATCCTCTCGGCTACCGACGAGTTGGTTCTCATGGACATCTACCCTGCCCGCGAACTGCCCATCGAAGGCATCACCTCGGCGGCCTTACTCGAAAAAGTACACCTCACCGAAAAGAAACTCTGCACAAAAGCGGAACTCATCGCACTGATTGACAGCGAGAAGCCTGAACTCTTGGTCACGATGGGCGCTGGCGACATCGACCGTTTTGTTGAACCCTTGGAAAAACTGATAACGACATGGTAAAGAAGATATTGAGCATAGTAGCATGGGTACTCACCGCGGCAGCGTTAATCGCCTTGTTCGTCTTCGCTCGTGAAGACTATCTGACCTCCCCAGTAAAAGGAGTCAAGGTATACATTGAGCGGAGTGGCGACAGCGGCTTCATCAAAGAGCCTTCCCTGCTGACCGACATCGACCGTTTGCGCGGCAACTCCAACATCGGCACCGTCAACATGCTCACCATCCAAAAGCGTCTCAACGGCAATCCTTGGATAGAGCAAAATGCTGCCTACATCGACCTTGACGGCACCCTCAACATCAGCATCAAGGAGTACGAGCCCGTGCTGCGCATCTTCGGCTCCAACGGCAAGTCAGTCTATCTCACCGAAGAAGGTGTCAGCGTCCCCACCACCCGCCTCTACACGCCCTATGTGCTCGTGGCGAGTGGCAGTTTCGCTTTACGGAACGACTCAACGGCCTATCCGCTGAACGACACCATCGCCGAAGACCTCGCCCTTATCGAGGTGCTTCATCTCCACAAATCCATCAACCACAACCCCTTCATGCAAAGCTGCATCGGACAGATCTATCGTGACAGCAAAGGACTGTTCGACATCGTGGTGAAAGACATTGACGCGCAAATCACGCTCGGCGACACCTGCCAAATCGACGACAAGCTCCGCCGCGCCGAAATCTTCATCAAGCAGAAAGCGGGCAGCACCGAACTCAGAGGAATGAAAAACATCAACTTCAAGTATAAAAATCAAGTAGTTTGCACAAAAAGATAAAGTTATGAGCGAAGGAAAAATCATCGTCGGGTTAGACATCGGCACCACCAAAGTGGCCTGCATCGTGGGCCGCAGGGCTGAAAACAAGAAAATCGAAATCCTCGGCTACGGCAAGACCGTGTCGACAGGCGTGAAACGCGGTGTGGTCACCAACATCTTTGAGACCGTCGACGCCATCAAGCAGGCCGTGAAACAAGCCTCCGACCAGTCGGGCGTGGAAATCAACCGCGTCAGCGTAGGCATCGCTGGCTCCCATATCAAGAGCCTCCAGCACAGGGGCATGATGATGCGCGACAACCACGAAGTCGAAATCACTGAAGCGGACCTGGAGAAACTCCGCGAAGAGACCAAGAAAATCAGCATGATGCCAGGTGAGGAAATCATCGACATCATCCGTCAGGACACTTATGTCGACGGCGAACTGGCCAACAACCCCGTGGGTATGCTTGGCAGTAAGATCGAGGCCAACTTCCACGTCATCATCGGCCAAATATCCGCTGCGAAAAACATCAAGAAATGCATCGAGAACGCTGGCCTCGAGATGGATTACATGATTCTAGAGCCTATCGCCTCGGCACAAGCTGTGCTCGATGAGGACGAGAAAGACGCTGGCGTGGTCCTCGTCGACATCGGCGGCGGCACCACCGACATCGCTATCTTCAAGGAAAACAAGATACAACATACCGCCGTGATTCCCTTTGGCGGAAACATCATCACCGAAGACATTTGCACGGGCTGCTCCATCATACGCCACTATGCTGAAGAGGTGAAGGTGAAGTTCGGCTCTGCCTTGGCCGAACAGAACCGTGACGACGAAGTGGTCTCCATCCCCGGCATCAAAGGCCATGCAGCCAAGGAAATCTCGTTCAAGAACCTGGCGGGCATCATCCAGTCGCGTTTGGAGGAAATCTTCGAACTGGTCAACATGGAAATCCAGAAGACCCGTTCCAACAACAAACTCATCGCTGGCATCGTGCTGACGGGCGGCGGTGCCATGATGAAACACATCCAACAATTGGCCGAGTTCAACACCGGCATGGAGGTACGCATCGGACATCCCAACGAACATCTTGCCCCAAACACTCCCAAAGACATGATCAACCCCATGTATTCCACGGGTATCGGCCTCGTCATCGAGACACTCACCCGCATGGAACATGACGAGCAACTCCGTGCCATTCAGGAAGCGAAACAAATCGAACTTGCTGGACAAGTCGACTCAATGCAACACGTCGAAGAGATACCCGAGGAAACGAATGCCGACCTCGAAGACGAAAAAGACGACTCCGGCTTCGGCAGGAGGATCATCACCCGCCTCTCCGTGCTATTCAAACCCGATAACATCAAATAAAACGCACAAGATATGGAAAACCAATACGACAACAACGAACTGTTCAAACCTGTCGGGAATGAGATGCCCAACTACATCAAGGTCGTCGGTGTGGGCGGCGGCGGCGGCAACGCCGTCAATCACATGATGGAGGAAGGCATTCAAGGCGTCGATTTCATCCTCTGCAACACCGACTATCAGGCACTGATGAAAAGCAACGTGCAGACCAAGGTCCATCTGGGTCAGCGTGACCTCGGTGCTGGCAACGACCCCGCCAAAGGCCGCGAAGCCGCCGAGATGAGCAAAGGCGACATTGAGAAGCTCCTTGACGAAAACACCAAGATGCTCTTCGTCACCGCTGGTATGGGTGGCGGCACAGGCACTGGTGCCGCTCCCGTCATCGCCAAGATTGCCAAAGACAGAGGCATCCTCACCGTCGGCATCGTCACCATGCCTATGGAACGCGAAGGCCGTCGACGTAAGATGCAGGCCTTGTCGGGCATCGACGAGCTGAAGAAATGCGTTGACACCCTCATCCTCATCAGCACGGACAAACTGCGCGACCAGTATGGTGACCTGAAACTTTCCGAGGCTTTCCGCAAGGCCGACGACGTGTTGGGTACCGCCGCCAAAGGCATCGCCGAAATCATCACCGTGCCAGGTTATGTCAACGTCGACTTCGAGGACGTCACCACTGTGATGAAAGACAGCGGTAAGGCCATCATGGGCTCTGGCATCGCCGAGGGCGAAGGACGTGCCGAGAAGGCCATCAGAGCTGCCATCCACTCGCCGCTACTCAACGACTCCAACATCGAAGGCGCGAAAAACATCCTGCTCTACATCACCTCCGGCACCGATGAAGTGTCGCTCGACGAGGTGGACGAGATTCTCGAAATCGCGCAGACCGCTTGCGGCAACAACTCCGATGTCATCTGGGGCAACGGCACCGATGAAAGCCTCGGCAACGCCATCAGCGTCACCCTCATCGCCACGGGCTTCAACCACGATCCAAGACGTGCACCCGTAAATGAGAAGCCTGCCAACGAAAAAACTGCCAAAACGGAAGAGAACAAAATAGTGCATACGCTCGGTGGCAGCCTGAACGACATCTCTCCCGAGCCAACGCCGCAGGTCACACCTCAGCCCACGCCAAAAACGGAGCCAGAAGAACGCGTCATCCACAGTCTCTTCGATGTGGAGGAAACGGTTGAAGAAATTGCCGAAGAAGCTGTTGAGGAAGTCATTGAAGAAGAGCCTTTGCTTGCGGAGAGCACTCCTATCTACACCCCAGAGCCCGAAAAGACTCCTTTCGTCACACCTATACGCGAGGAAGAAAAGCCTGTGGTTAGGGTATTCGACAACCCCTTCCGTCAAAGCAGCGACGACGAAGGTTTTGAAATCACCTCACGCATCATGACGCACGAGGAAGTCACGGCCAAGGCTGCCCAAGAGGTCGCCGTGCTCGAGGCCAAGAAAGCCAAAGAGACCGATCCGAAAGAAGAGTTGCGCAAGCAACGCCTTCGTGCCTTGAGCATGAACTACCGCACAGCACGTGGCTTGGAGGCTCTTGAGAACCAACCCGCTTACCTGCGTCGCGATATAGATATCAACAGTCAAGCTGACAACGACTTGTCGCACTACACCACTTCACAAAGCGGCATCAGCGGACAGAACTCTTTCCTCCACGACAACGTGGACTAGACTTTATCTTTGCAAACTACTTGATGTGAAAACGGACGGCCTTTTGGTCGTCCGTTTTCCTTTCCTTATTCCTTCTTCGCGCCAAATTCCATCAACCAAGCTTTGAGGAACTCGTCAATGTTGCCGTCCATGACACCTTGCACGTCAGAGGTCTGGTAATTGGTGCGGTGGTCTTTCACACGGCGGTCGTCGAAGACGTAGCTTCGGATTTGACTACCCCACTCGATTTTCATCTTACCAGCCTCAATCTTGTTCTGCTCTTCCATGCGGTGGCGCATCTCGCGGTCGTAGAGTTGCGACTTCAGGAGGCGCAGGGCATTCTCACGGTTCTTGGGTTGGTCGCGGGTCTCGGTGTTTTCGATGAGGATTTCCTCTTCCTCGCCCGTGTAAGGATCTTTGTATTGGTAGCGCAACCGCACGCCCGACTCCACCTTGTTCACGTTCTGTCCACCTGCGCCGCCGCTGCGGAAGGTGTCCCATGACAGTCTGGACTGCTCGACCACAATCTCAATCGTGTCGTCAATGAGTGGAGTGACGAACACCGATGCAAACGAAGTCATACGTTTGCCTTGGGCGTTATAAGGGCTAACACGCACGAGACGGTGCACGCCGTTTTCGCCTTTCAGGTAGCCGTAGGCATATTCGCCTTCGAGTTTCATCGTCACCGACTTGATGCCAGCCTCGTCGCCTTCCAGCAGGTTAGAGATGGTAAGTTTGTATTTGTGGTTCTCAGCGTAGCGCATATACATGCGCATGAGCATCTGCGCCCAGTCCTGTGCCTCAGTGCCGCCCGCGCCTGCGTTGATTTTCAGCACCGCGCTCAACGGGTCAGCCTCCTCGCGCAACA
This sequence comes from uncultured Bacteroidales bacterium, assembly GCA_905234765.1. The sequence goes on along the minus strand of CAJOIF010000004.1, from coordinate 23,627 downwards.
TATTCTTGAATTCCAAGGCTTCCACGATTTGGATGGCGGCATTGTATTGTTCGTCCACCTCCTCCTCGGTGGCCTCGCCCTCCTTGGCAAAATCAAAGAGCACAGCAAGGTCGTTGTAGGCATCCTCGGCCTGTTTGTAGCCGTTGAGCCAACCTTTCACCTCGCGCACTTTCTTCATAGTGGCTTCGGCGGCCTTTGGGTCGCTCCAGAAAGCGGGGTCCTGGGTCTTTTCGTCTAATTCTTGGGCTTCGATGGTGCGACGATCCACGTCAAAGATACCTCCTCAAGGCATCAATCCTCTTACATAAGTCTTTAAGTTGGTCTTGGGTGATCATATTAACTAAGGTGTATGTTTTCGGGGTGCAAAGGTAGGGAAAAAATACGAAAACCTTCCAATAATTCTGTAATACCCAAATTCGACGTAAATTTTGGACTTTAATATCTAAATTCGGCGTAAATTTTGGACTAATCGGGAAAAATTCGGCGTAAAATTTGGTACTATATCAAAAATGTTCGTATTTTTGCCGTCGAAATGAAAAAAGAAAAGTTATGGGTAAGAAGCGACAAATGACCGCAGAAGTCCTGAAAAGGAAAGACCGCAAAAGCGGCAGAATCATGGTTTTTACGGGTGCGCGTCAAGTGGGGAAAACCACCCTCGTGCGGCAAGTGCTTGATGATTATGTCTATCTCTCGATAGAAGACCCCGTGGCAAGTCCGGCCTTCCTTCGGCTTACGGCAGGGCAATGGCGCGAATTATACCCCAAAGCCATCCTTGACGAAGTGCAGAAACTGCCCGAATTGGTGGAAAGCATCAAGTCGGCCTACGACCAATTCCCAGATGTGCGCTATGTGCTGCTCGGCTCCAGCCAGTTGCTGCTGTTGCAGAAAGTGAAGGAAAGCCTTGCTGGACGTTGCACCATCTTCAACCTTTATCCCCTGACGCTTCCCGAACTGCTGACCGAAAGTTGGGATGACGAAATTCAACTCTCGCCTTGGCAACGCCTGTTGCAACAGCCCGACACCATGCCCATGTTTTGGCCATCCTTCGCCCTCGACCCGACCATGCCTAAAAAACAAAAAGCGTGGACGCATTATCAGCGCTTCGGCGGCTATCCCGCCTTGGTGGACGAGGAAATGACCGACGAAGAACGCTATTTGTGGCTCAAAGACTATGTGCGCACCTATTTGGAACGCGATGTGCGCGACTTGGCTTCCTTCCGCGACCTTGAACCCTACGTCAAGTTGCAGCGGGCTTTGGCCTTGCAAACGGCACAAACCGTCAATGTGTCGGCGTTGGCTACGGCCTTGGGCATGTCGTCGAAAACCGTCAGCCGCTACATGGAATACCTGCGGCTGAGCTACCAAACCCTCACGCTGCCACCATGGGAACGCAACGCGAAAAAGCGTTTGGCAAAAATGCCCAAAATACACTATTTGGACAATGGCGTGTTGCAGGCCGTGCTGCAAAAGCGCGGCGGCATGACAGGTGCCGAGTTTGAAAGCCTCGTCGTTTCTGAACTTTACAAGCAGGCGCAAAATGTGTTCTCCGATGCCACGTTTTACCATTTGCGCACACACGACGGCAAGGAAGTGGATTTGCTCGTCGAGTTGCAGGACGGCTATTTCGCCTTCGAAATCAAGATGGCGGAGCATGTGGTCAAGACCGATGCGCGTCATCTCGTCGATTTGGAATCCATTTTAGACAAACCCGTACTTCATGCCTTTTTGCTTTCCAATGATTTGGAAACCAAGGCTTTCGATAACAACATCACGGCGGTGAACGTTGCGGCGTTTTTGGGTTGAATGGGTAGAAATTTCATTTTAAGTAAGTGTTCAAAATTAAACTACATATTGTTTTGACACGGGACGCGGGACTTCGGGACTCGGGACAAGCCAAACGTCTCGCGTCTCGCAGTCTCGTGTCTCGCGTCTTCTATGTAAACTAAATTTGAACATCTACTTACTGTAATAAATCCCAACCTCAGTTGTCTAACATGATGAACGTTGCAACGGAAACCAAAGGCCGTCAAGTTGCGCTTTCCGTAGACGGCGTGGTGGTTCAGGAATGGAAAATCATGCAGGGTCTCGACAATGGTTGTTTCTTCATCATGAGAAAATGGGAGTCAAAAGAGGAACTGGAAGAGTTCTGTAAACAATTGATTAAACAATAATTACGAGTTGTTTTGAAATAATTCTCACTTTTTTCTTGACAGCATTGAAAAAAGCCGTACTTTTGCAGTGTATTATTAACCTAATACACTAAAACAAATTGCGATGAAATTCTTATCAAAAATCTCTTCAAACTGCAATAATTCAGTTTCATCTTCGTTATTCAACCAGTTAAACGGAAAAAATTCAATTTTTACAAAACAAATACCATGAACAAGCGTGTTTTTCTCCTACTCGCACTCATCGGGTGCTTCGTTATGCCAGTTTTGGCACAAAACAAAATTACTGGAACCATCGTCGAGGAAGCCAACGGCAAAGGCATTCCCTTCGTCAATGTGGGACTGTTCCGTCAGGCCGACAGCGTCTTCATGAGTGGTGCAGCCTCCGACGACAAAGGGCGGTTCGAACTAGTGGCCCCCAACGGCGACTACCGCCTGCAAGTATCGGCCATCGGCTTCCAAACATTTGAGCAGCTACTGACCGTAGAAGGAAACAAAGACCTCGGCCAGCTGAAACTGGCGGAAGGCTCCACCAAACTCAATGAAGTGGTCATTGCTGAGAAGCGTCCTTTGTTTGCCGTGGAGGGTGAAAAGACCATGTACAACGTGGCTGAAGACCCGAGCATCCAAACGGGAACGCTGTCCGACGCCTTGCAGAACGCACCTGGCGTTGAAGTGGACGTGGAGGGCAACATCACCCTGCGCGGCACTTCAAGCGTGGAGGTTTGGATCAACGACAAGCCCTCCCACATGACCGCCGAGAACCTCAAGACCTATATCCAAACACTGCCTGCCAACAGCCTCGACCATGTGGAGGTCATCACCAACCCATCGGCACGTTACGGCTCGAAGGCAGACGGGATCATCAACATCGTCACTAACGCCAAAGTGCAGAAAAACGAGTTCTTCAGCTTCGGCGTGAACGGTTCCACCAGACCTTCGGTAAGTCCTTGGATGTCATACGTCTGGTCGAACGAAAAACTGACAGTAAACGCTTATATTAATGGTGGCTATTCGATCTGGAAAGCCAATCAGTCTTCGGAAAAAAGCTTATTCAATGAATCGCACTCCCTAGCCAACCACGAAATTGATTCTTCAAGTTATGACAGCAGGGATTACAGCACAGGTGGTTATTTCAGCCTTGATTATGAGATTGATACGGCCAACAGCATCAACTTTTGGTTCAGCGGCTGGCCGAATTGGGGCAAGACTACCAGCTACTCCTCCATGTTCCGCGAGGAATATTTGCCCGATTCCCTCATCACGGACATTGCAGAAAACGTGGATGGCTACAACAGCAATTATTTTATCAATGGCGGCCTGTATTACCAGCACAAATTCGACAGCAAAGGCCACAACCTTTCCGTCAGCATCGACGGCATGGGGTGGGGCGGTGGCAACGGCGGTGATGTGACGAGGAAATATGCTGCACCTACGGACTACACCCTTATGATGCATCAGGACAGCAAATACAGTTCCTTTGGTGTGGATGGTGAAGTCGTCTATAACCGTCCCTATTCCGAAGACGGTGAGATCTCGATTGGCTACACCGCTGAATACAACCCTGAAAAACAGTATCTTATCACCGACTCCATTATCGATGGCAAGCCTGTCAACGACCCATATCGCACCTATGAGGCCAACTTCACCAATTTGAGCAACGAGTTGTTTTTCACCATGCAGCAGAAGATTGGCGGCTTCACCATCAAGCAAGGCATCCGTTTCTGCTCCGAGCTGATGAGCGGCGCCTACCCTGACTCGTCGCAATACGACTTCACGAAACACTTCTTCAGCGTACGTCCCTCGCTCCACCTCTCCTACCGCACCAAGTCGATGCACAATTTCAAGTTGAGCTACACCCATCGCATCGCGGCACCCGAGGCCGAGCAGTTGAGCCGCTTCCCAATGTATCATGTGGACGAATACAGCACGGGCAATCCCGACCTGGATCGCATCTACACCGATGCCATCGAAGGCGGCTGGACCAAATATTGGGACAAGTTCGGCTCGATAGGACTGTCGGCTTATTATCGCGCCAAGTCGAACGAAGTCAACGAGATACAACTTTCACAGTATCATCCGTTGTATGGCCGTGTGGTGCAATATTCCTATCCCGTCAACGTGGGCAAGAGCCACAACCTAGGTCTCGAATACAACATGATGTACCGCCCGAATGCCTTCTTCAACATGCGCCTCTACGCCAATCTGTACAACACCTATCTCAATACCCAATTCAACGGACAAGAATACGAAAGCAGCATGTGGTCGTACAGTTTCCGTATGAATCTTTGGGCCAAACTGTGGAAAAAGCTTGAGGTGACGGCATCGGGCTATTACAGTTCGCCCACACAATCATTGTTCAGCGAGCGGGATGCCCGCTACGGCATCAACGCAGGCCTCCGCGCCGACTTCTTCGACCGTAAGCTGTCGGTCTTCGTCAACGCCAACGACATCTTCAATTGGAACCGCTGGGCCATGTCGAACAACAGCCCGTATGTGCAATCCACCTTCGACTCGAAGTATAACAGTCGCAGCGTCTCTGTCGGCCTGACCTTCCGTTTCGGTAAGATGGAACTTGAGCAACGTGCCCGTCAAGGCGGCAACGAATCGCAAAGCGCCCCACAGGGCATGGGCGGGATGTAAAAACAGCGCAAAATTCACCCCAGAGACGCGAAAATTTCGCGTCTCTTTTTGTTTTATTTCGGCTTTTTCACCCCAAAAACGGGTGATTTTCGCCACAAATATGGGTTTTTCGCCACATTTCATCCGTATTCGACACATTTTTTATACGGCACAACGCGATGCTGTACTTTTGCGGCGTTTTAATTCAAATTGAAAACGAAATGAAAATTATTGGAACTGGAAGCGCATTGCCGTCCCTCACAGTCACCAACGACGATTTGGCGACTTTTTTGGACACCAACGATGCTTGGATTACGACCAGAACGGGCATCCAGGCCCGCCACTTATTATCATCCGAAGATTTGTATGACTTGGCCGTCAGCGCGGCCACCAAGGCCATCCAGGCCTCTGGGCTGCGTCCCGACCAGATAGATTTCCTCTTGGTCTCGAACGTGGCTAACCGACATATCACCCCTGGATTGAGTTGTATCGTGCAAAAACGCATCGGCCTCTCCTGCGCCGGACTCGACATCAACGTAGCTTGTGCAGGCTTCGTTAACGCGCTGATGCTCGCCGACGGCATGATGAAAGCCGGTCGTGCAAAGAATATATTAATATTGTGTGCGGAAGAGCCTACCAAATACTGCAACTGGCACGAGCGCGACTGCAGTGTGTTGTTCGGCGACGGTGCCGGTGCCGTGGTCTTGACCGAAGGCAATGCCTTCAAGGACGTGCAGCTCACCATGATTTCAGACCGCGATGTGCTGTATTACGAACGCGGCATGGAGACCACACCCTTTGAGCAACATTACGTGAAAGGCCAACCTTTGGTGATGAAAGGCAAGGAATTGTTCCGCACCGCCGTCACCGAGTCGGCCAAAGACATCCAAACCCTATTGAAACGCGCCAACCTGACTCACGAGGATATCGACTGGTTCATGCTGCACCAGGCCAACAAGCGCATCATCGAGGGCATCCGCAACATCGTGGGCGGTCCCGAAGAGAAATACCCGACCGTCATCGAGAAATACGGCAACACCTCATCGGCCAGCATCCCGATTATGCTTGATGAGATGCTGAAAGACAACAAGATAAAAGCAGGTGACAAGATTGTCATGAGTGCCTTCGGTGCCGGATTCGTCTCCGCTGCCTGCTGGTGGGAATGGGAATTTTAACTAGAAAACAGTAGCATCATGAATACAAGAAGAGTAGTTATTACCGGCATGGGTGCCGTTTCGCCGATTGGCAACGACCTGCCGACCATTTGGGACAACCTGATGAAGGGCTATTGCGGCATCGACTTCATCAAATCGTTCGACACCACCGACCTTCCCGTGAAGATCGCCGCCGAGCTGAAAGACTTTGACCCAGAGGCTCTTGGCGTGGAAAAAGCCTTCGTCAAGCGCAACGACCGTTTCGCGGTTTATACCTTAGCCGCTGCTTACCAAGCCATGAAAGACAACAAGGACATGCAAATGTCTCCCGACCGCTTGGGCGTGTATGTCGGCTCTGGTATCGGTGGTTTCGATACCATCATGAACGGTGTTATCAAATACAAGGAGGAAGGTCCGCGCTGGATCTCGCCATTGATGATCCCCACCATGATTGCCAACCAAGCTTCAGGTAGCGTGGCCATCCGCTACAACGCACAAGGTCCTTGCGTGCCCATCGTGACAGCCTGCGCCACAGGCACTCACAGCATCGGCGAGGCCTATCGCGCCATCAAGCACGGCTATGCCGACGCCATCATCACGGGTGGCTCCGAGGCGGGCATCAATCCCGTCTCCATCGCCGGCTTTGCCAACTGCAAGGCTTTGACCAAATCGGAAGACCCGTTCCATGCCTCCCTGCCGTTCCACAAGAACCGCGCCGGTTTCGTCATCTCTGAAGGTTCTGGCATCGTACTGCTTGAAGAATACGAACACGCCAAACAACGTGGCGCGAAGATCTACGCCGAACTCTGTGGCTACGGCAACTCGTGTGACGCCTACCACAGCACCGCACCGCGTCCCGACGGCACCACCCAAAGTTTGGCCATCAAACAGGCCTTGCAAGAAGCCCAATTCAAGGCTGGTGAAAGCATCTACATCAACGCGCACGGCACAGGCACGCCCATGAACGACAGCGGCGAGACCCGTGCCATCAAACTTGCGATGGGCGAAGAAGAAGCCCGCAAGGCACACATCAGTTCCACCAAGTCGGAGATGGGTCACGCCCTCGGTGCCGCTGGTGCCATCGAACTCATTATCAGCGTGATGACACTGAACAACGGCATCATCCCGCCCACCATCGGTTTAGACGAGCCTGACCCCGAATGCGACCTCAATTATACGCCCAACACACCCGTTAAGGCCGATTTGGAAATCGCCATCTCCAATTCCTTGGGCTTCGGCGGACATAATGCGTGCTTGGCGATTCGTAAGGTGAGATAAATGACACGAGACCGCGAGACATGAGACACGGGACAACCATGTCTCGCGTCACGCGTCCCAAAGTCCCGCGTCAAAAACAATTCAACGATTCAACAATCAACAAACAACAATATGAACAGAGACGAAATCAAACAGTACCTTCCGCACCGCGAGCCCATGCTCCTGGTCGACGAGATGACCCTCGACGAGAATCACGTGTGCCATTCCAAGTACCACGTGACAGGCGAGGAATTCTTCCTGCAAGGCCATTTCCCAGGCGAGCCCGTCGTGCCAGGTGTCATCCTTTGCGAAATCATGGCCCAGTCGTGCGCACTGCTGATGAAAGACGACCTCATCGGCAAACTGACCTTCTACACCGGAATCGACAAGGTGCGCTTCAAGAATAGCGTGAAACCTGGCGACACCGCCGAAGTGGAAGCCACACTGACTTATCACCGCGCCAACATCTACATCTGCTCGGCTGTGCTCAGCGTAGACGGCAAGATGTGTGTGAAAGGTGAACTTTCTTTCGCTTTGTTGCCAGACACGAGAAACAAATAAACGAAGCCATGGCAACGATACAAGACAAAGCACGGGCACTGATTGCCCAGAAGCTGAACCTCAACGAGAGCGAAATCACGCCGGAGAAGAGCCTCAACAATGACCTTGGGGCCGATTCCTTGGATATCGTCGAGCTGTCGATGGTACTTGAGCGTGAGTTCAACCTGAAATTCACCGAGAGCGACACGGAGAAACTCCTGACTGTCGGCGATTTGTATGAACTGATTGAAAAATACACAAAGAAATAATTTCAAGTTTTAAATCTTTGAATCTATAAATCTGAATTACAATGGGACTTTTAGAAAATAAAGTGGCTCTGATTACGGGAGCCGGTCGTGGCATCGGCAAGGCCATCGCCCTGCGTTTTGCCCAGGAAGGCTGCAACATCGCCTTCACCGATATCGCCCTGAACGATGTCGTCATGGAAACGGAAAAGGAACTGCAAGCCCTTGGCGTGAAAGTCAAGGCTTATGCTTCCAACGCCGCCAATTTCGAGGAGACGCACCAGGTCGTCGATGAAATCGTCAAGGACTTTGGTCGCATCGACATCCTGGTCAACAATGCGGGCATCACCAAGGACACCGCCCTCAAGCGCATGACCGAAGAGCAGTGGGATGCCGTCATCAACGTGAACCTCAAGTCGGTATTCAACTTCACCAAGGCCGTGCAGCCCGTGATGTGGAAACAGAATGGTGGCAGCGTCATCAACATGAGTTCTGTGGTGGGCGTTTCGGGCAATGCCAACCAGTGCAACTACAGTGCTTCGAAGGCCGGCATCATCGGCTTTACCAAGAGCGCTGCCAAGGAGATGGGCGTGCGCAACATCCGCCACAACGCCATCGCTCCCGGCTTCATCATCACTGCTATGACCAACGCCCTTCCCGAGGAGGTTCGCAAGGCATGGGAAAGCCTCATTCCGCTGCGTCGCGGCGGCACGCCCGAGGATGTGGCCAATGTGGCCCTCTTCCTCGCCTCCGACCTCTCCTCGTATGTCACGGGGCAGGTCATCCACTGCTGTGGCGGCATGAATTGCTAAAACGACATAAACGAAAACGAGCTTTTTCGGATAACTATCCGGTGGCTTGCAGGCAAAACCAACTCCTGCAAGCCATTTTTTTTATTTTTTCAGCCCGAACCATACATTCTTCGAAAAAGTTTGTGTTTTTGCTCTCGATTGTTCGGGGAGAAATGCTTCGCATTCGACGAAGTCACATCCGAACAGTTGAAGGCAATTTGTGCTTATATCCGGCTAACGAAATCCGTCTTCCAGAGCCTGTTAGCCAAAATAGGTGCAATTCAAGTTTCCTAGCCTCCTTATGTATTCTTGTGCCGAATCGGGGGAACTATAGGCAAAACCAAAAGTTGCGCCCGACACAAAACAGGGTATTCATCATGAAGAAAATTTTGATATGCGCCATGCTGATTCTGGCAACCGTTTTCTCCGCCAACGCACAACAAAAAACCTCGGAAGAACTTCAAGCCGAACGTGAACAACTGGCTGAGGAATTGAAATCAGAAAAGGTTGTCAAACGTTTACAGGAAATCGCCGAGTTGACCAAACAAAGCGGTTCCATCCAAAAAACCGGCTTGGAAAGCGTAGATGGGCTTGCCGAACTCTCCGGCGGATTCCTTAACACCGTCAACTCCACCAACGGCCTCCTTGAGCAATTCCGCAACGACCTGACCACCAGTGATGGAAAAGTGGAAATTGCCAACTACATTGACAAACTTAGCGAGTATGTCCAACTTAGCGCAACCCTAATCCAAGGAGCAAAGGACGTGAAAGAAGGAGGCGAAAGGATTGCATCAGCGAAAGACGACCTCAAGAAATTGTCGCCCCTCAAGGTCAAGCCAGCTACGAACTCGCTCAACTTCTCAACCAATGCCATAAAGCAATCCGCTGACGAAATTGAGATGCAGACCCGTATCGTCAACAACCTTATCGAAAGCATCAACGCTTCAAAATAAACTAGCATCCATTTACTAAACAGGGACAATCCCCAGCCTAGGCCAGTCATTTATTAGGCTCATGGCTGGGGATTTGTATTTTATTTTACTACTTTTGCGCCGCGAAACACTATTTCGCCAGTTTTCTCGTTAACAAATAAACTCAACAAAGGATATGTCATTATTTCTTTTCATTCTCATCATCCCTGCACTGTTCACCATTCCAATCGCATTCTGCTGGAAACAATTTGAGGCCGCTGGGCAAAAAGGCTGGTACAGCCTCATCCCCTACTACAACATCTTTGTCATGCTGAAAATCATCGGCAAGCACAAGAAATTCTGGTGGTGGTTCTTCATCGTCTTCCCCTACATCAACCTCTTTATGCTGCTGCTCATGCTCGTTGAACTGGGCAAATGCTTCGGCCGATTCAAGGTTTGGGAGGAAGGCATGGCCGCCGTCTTGCCCTTTGTTTTCTTCCCCATCATCGTTAAGGACGACAAATACCAAGATCCTGCCACGACACAACGGCCCAAGAAATCGACTGGCCGCGAATGGTTCGATGCCATCGTTTTTGCCGTAGTCGCCGCACTGATTATCAGGACCTATGTCTTCGAAGCCTTCACCATCCCCACTTCAAGTATGGAGAAATCGCTTTGCGTTGGCGACTATCTGATTGTCAGCAAAATACATTATGGCCCCAAGCGTCCCAACACCCCAATTTCGTTCCCATTTGTGCACAACACCTTGCCTTTCAGCAAGACCAAGAAGTCGTATGTGGAATGGATTAAATTGCCGTACCACCGCTACCCAGGCATCTCTACCATGAAGCGCTACGACCCCATCGTGTTCAACTATCCCGCTGGCGACACAGTCTGCGACATCTTCCAAAGCACAGAGAACTATTACGACCTCGTGCGTGCCTATGGCCGCCAAACTGTTTGGAACGACCACCGGAATTTCGGCAATGTTATCAGTCATCCCGTCGACAAGCGCGAGAACTATGTGAAACGCCTCATCGGAATGCCTGGCGACACCTTGAAAATCGTTGACGGTGTGGTTTTCATCAATGGCGAAAAAGCTTTTGAGCCAGAGAACATGCAACACAATTACACCGTGGTGACCACCAACGGAGGCATCAACAAGCAAACCTTGAACAAGTACCACATCACCGAGACTTACCGCACCAACGACCCCAACACTTTCATCCTTCGTATCAGCGCAAAAGTGGCTGATGAGCTAATCAAGCTACCTTACATCTCCTCCGTGATGAGAATCGTGGAAGCCCCGGGCGAAGGCCTCAGCATGAATCTCTTCCCCAATCGTCCCGACCTCTATCCATGGAATGTCGACAACTTCGGGCCACTTTACATCCCCAAGAAAGGTGTAACTGTTCCGCTGAATGTCAACAACTTGCCATTATATGAACGTATCATCCACGCCTATGAGCTCCACGACCTCAAGGTACAAGGCAATCAGATTTACATTGACGGACAACCTGCCGACAGCTACACCTTTGAGATGAACTACTACTGGATGATGGGCGACAACCGCCACAACTCCGCCGACTCGCGCTTTTGGGGTTACGTTCCTGAAAACCATATCGTTGGCAAGCCCATTTTCGTTTGGCTCTCCATAGATAAGGAAAACGGCGGTATCCGCTGGAAACGGATGTTCAAGATTCCGAAATAAGTTTGGTTTACGAACATAAAACATAAAAAAAGACTGCCTTGAGGTGGTCTTTTTTTGCGTTTTTTACCTATTTTTGCATTCTAAAACCGAAGACAGACCATGGCAGCAGGAAACAACCGTAAAGAAAACACGTTCAGGAAGAAAGAGCCTGAATTGGAGATAGTGGAAACACCCGTCATCACTGAAGAAACGGACGAAACGAAAAACAAGAAAAGCAGTCCAAAGCAGGAGAAGAAGCCCACGAAAGCCAAGGAACCTAAACCGCAGAAAGCCCAACGGAAAGGTGACGGGAAAGTGAGACGCATCATCGGCATCCTTTTCATCTGCCTCGCCGTGTTTCTCGGCATCGCACTGGTCTCCTACTTGGTAAGTTTCTTCAGCGGCCACCATCAGGAATACGGCTTCCGCGTCTTTGAAAAGCAAGTGGACATCACCAACCGCACTGGACGCGGTGGCGTGTTTCTCGGCCAAACCCTCATCAAGGAATCGTTCGGCATCGGGTCGTTCTTCTTTGTGTACCTGCTTGCGCTCATCGGGCTATGGTTAACCGACAACGCCCGAATCAAGATGTGGAGCGTGTGGAAATACGCTTTGATGAGTCTCGTATGGCTGCCATTGTTTTTCGGTTTTCTCTCCTGCCCCGAAATCGGCCTCTCCTCATGCGCCATTTTCGGCGGTGCGGTGGGTCTTTGGCTTAACACTCTCCTCCATAACTACATAGGTTGGATTGGCGTGCTGCTCATCCTCATCTTCCTGTTCTTGGTGTTTGCCGTCTACCAGTTTAACATGACATTCAATCACATCAAGCAAATGCGGGAAAAACGCATCGAGGAGCAACGCCGCCAGGCCGCCCTCATCGCCGAACAGCGCATCAAGGACGAAATTGAAAGGGAGAGAAACAACGAGACCAACAACGGCGAAGACATCGATCCCGACTTCATTGACGATGACTCCGAAGACAACAACGACCTTCCACCCGTTACTGTCCATACTCTCAATCCCAATTTGGAAATCAACAACGGCAATGCCGGTAGGGAAAACGTGTTTATCCAACCCACTGGCAATCAAGAGAAAGACATAACCGACAATAACGAGGTGGACTTGGTCATTGAAGAAACCAAAGAGGAAGAGACCGTCGACAAGATCGAGCGGCACACCATCGACACGCCTTTTGACCCACATTTTGAGTTGCGCGACTTCAAGTTTCCCACTTTGGACATGCTCAACGACTACGGTGGCGGAAAATCAGAGATTGACGAGGAAGAGTTGCAAGCCAACAAGAACAAGATTGTAGAGACTTTGGGCAACTATGGTATTGCCATCGACAAAATTTTCGCTACCATCGGCCCCACAGTCACCTTGTATGAAATCGTCCCTGCCGCAGGCATTCGCATCTCGAAAATCAAGAACCTGGAAGACGACATCGCCATGAATTTGGCTGCCTTGGGCATCCGTATCATCGCCCCCATGCCAGGAAAGGGCACCATTGGCATTGAGGTGCCAAACAAAAAGTCTGAGACCGTCTCCATGCGCAGCGTGCTGGCTTCTGAGAAGTTCCAGAAAAACAAATACGCCCTGCCTTGTGCCATCGGCAAGACCATCTCCAACGAGACCTACGTCTTCGACCTCGCCAAGATGCCGCACATTCTGATGGCTGGTGCTACAGGACAAGGTAAATCCGTGGGACTCAACGCGATAATTGCTTCCCTACTTTACAGCAAGCATCCTTCTGAGCTAAAATTCGTCATGGTCGACCCAAAAAAGGTGGAGTTGACCCTTTACAACCGCATTGAACGTCATTACTTGGCCAAACTCCCTGATTCAGAGGATGCTATCATCACCGATGTCAAACAGGTGGTGCGCACCCTCAACTCGCTTTGCATCGAGATGGACCAGCGTTATGACTTGCTGAAAGCCGCCGAGTGCCGCAACATCATCGAATACAACGAGAAGTTCAAGGCACGCAGGCTGTTGCCCACCGAGGGACACCGCTTCCTGCCCTACATCGTGCTCGTCGTCGACGAGTTTGCCGACCTTATCATGACGGCAGGTCGTGAGGTGGAGGCTCCCATCGCCCGCTTAGCCCAGCTGGCCCGTGCCATCGGCATCCACCTGATTATCGCCACGCAGCGTCCTTCGGTCAACATCATCACAGGCTCCATCAAGGCCAACTTCCCCGCCCGTATCGCCTTCCGCGTCATCTCGCAAGTCGACTCGAAAACCATCCTTGACCAGAGTGGCGCCAACCAACTCATTGGTCGCGGCGACATGCTGCTCTCCACGGGCAATGACCTCGTGCGTCTGCAATGCGCCTTCATCGACACGCCCGAGGTGGAGGCCGTCACCGAGTTCATCGGGGCACAACGTGGCTATCCAGAACCGTTCTTGCTGCCTGAGGTGCCTGAAGAAGAGAGTGATGGCATCGATATCGAAGACGATGGGGATCGCGACAGCCTCTTCGAGGAAGCCGCCCACATCGTGGTGCAGACCCAACAAGGCTCCACTTCCATGATTCAGCGCAAGCTGAAACTCGGCTACAACCGCGCAGGTCGTATCATCGACCAGTTGGAAGCCGCCGGCATCGTCGGACCGTTCTCGGGAAGTAAGTCGCGTGAGGTGAAAGTGAAGGACGAGTTCGCTTTGGAACAGATTTTGAGGGACATCTACAATAAAGACAACGGAATTTGACAATGAAAGCAAGAAAAATCATTGCTGGGCTTGTATTATTGTTTGCAGCACAAGCCGTTACAGCACAGAACAATGCCGAGGCGATTATCCGTCTCCTGGTCAATCAGATGAAGAGCCACAAGAACGTGGAGATGACCTACAAGTATCAAATCAGTGCCGAAGGGCAAACCACCGAGGCCCAGCGAGGCAAAGCCTGGTTGGAAGGCGAGGCCTACAAGGTGGAGATGGTCGAACAGCACATCATTTCAGACGGCAAGGCCATTTGGACTTATCTCATTGACAATGAAGAGGTCATGGTAAGCAACGCCACAGACGGGGTCGAAAACACCCCGCTCAAGCTGCTTACCTCGCTGGATGAGAACTATGCCGCCACCCTCACGAGCATAGATGCCAAAGGCAACGCCGTCATCGAGTTGGCCAATCCCAAAGGACAATACCGCCGCGTGACCTTACGAGCCAACTCTAGCAAATTGACCATCAATGGTTTTGATGTATATATGGACGATGGGACGAAGTTGATTATCACCATCGACGACATGAAATACGATCAGGAATTGGACAAAAAATTCTTCACCTTCGACCAAAAAGCGCATCCCAATGTGGACGTGATTGACATGCGATGACGCAATAAAACACGGATTATTCCGTAATACAAATGTAGGGCTGCCACAGTGTGACAGCCCTACAAACAACAAATCAACGAAACATCAATTAAACAAAATATGAATCTTTTGCAAATCCAAGAGGCTGTCAATGATTTGGGTACAGCCGCCACTGAAGCCGTAGCACAACCTACGGAAATCAAGCTTTCCATCCTCGACCTCGCCACCAAAGGCGGTTGGATCATGATTTTATTGGCCGCCTTGTCTATCATCGCGGTCTACATCTTCATCGAAAGATACATCACCGTTTCGCGCGCCACTAAATACGACGCCAGTTTCATGGACCGCATCCGCGAATACATGAAAGACGGCAAACTCGACTCGGCCAAAGCCTTGTGCAGAGGCAACTCCACCCCTATCTCCAGAATGATCGAGAAAGGCATTTCGCGCATCGGCCGTCCTTTGAGCGACATCAATTCGGCCATTGAAAACGTTGGAAATTTGGAAGTGGCACAATTGGAGCGCGGTGTCAGCATCCTTGCCATGATTGCCAGTGCCGCCCCGATGATTGGTTTCTTGGGCACCGTGACCGGCATGATTCGCGCATTCTACAACATGTCGATGGCAGGCAACAACATTGATATCGAGTTGCTTTCGTCGGGCATCTATGAAGCCATGGTGACCACCGTCGGCGGTCTGATTGTGGGTATCATCGCCTACTTCTTCCACGCCATCATCTCGACGAAAATCCAAAAGGTCGTCAACCTGCTTGAAGCCAAGGCGACCGAGTTTATGGATGTCCTGAACGAACCAGCTTAAAACCAGCGCATTATGGCCATCAAATCAAGAAATAAGGTCGAACCCACGTTCAACTCCTCGTCCATGTCGGACTTGGTGTTTCTGCTGCTGATTTTCTTCATGCTGACTTCGACCTTGGTCGCCCCCAACGCCATCAAGCTCATGCTGCCTTCAAGTAGCAGCAAGACCATGGCCAAGCAGACCGTCACCGTGTACATCAACGAGCAATACCAATATTTCGTTGACGAAACTGCTGCCGACGAGACTCAGCTCACCGACCTCATCAACGGCAAGATTGGTAACGACAGCCAAGCCACGGTGGTGCTGCGTTCCGACAAGAACGTCCCCGTGCAATATGTGGTGAATGTGATTGATGCCGTCAACGAAATCAACAACGCCACCGGCAACAACCACAAAGTCATCCTAGCCACTGCACCAAAGAAATAGGAGGCATTATGGACAGCAAAGAAAAGAAAGACAAGGGCATAGCGATTGGCGGGACAATCCTCGTTCACGCTTTGGCTGTGCTCATTTTGTTCTTGATGGCTTTCAGGACGCCACTGCCACTGCCTGGTGAGGAAGGCGTAGAGGTCGACTTGGGCATGATGAGCCAAGGCATGGGCAACATCCAACCAGAAAAACCCGCCGTCCCGATGGCAGCACAACCCAAACAAGAGCAGAGCAAAAGCAAGGAAGACCTCGTCACACAAAACGATGACGAAGCTCCTGCCATAGAAAAGCCCAAAAACACTAAGCCTAAGCAAGAAAAGCCTGCTGAAGAGCCCAAACCTAAAGTCAACCAAAAGGCACTATTCAAAGGCAACAACAACCCGCAGGCAGGCGGCTCGGAAGGCATCACAGGGCAGCCTGGCGACCAAGGCAATCCCAACGGGCTGGCTGGCATCAAGCAATATGAAGGCAGTGGCGGCAAAGGCAACGGAGCCGGCTATGACCTCGGCGGCCGCGGTGCCAAATCGTTGCACCGTCCCAGTGATGATTTCAGCGAAGAAGGCATCGTCGTCGTCGATATTTGGGTGAACCGCGCCGGGCAAGTTGTTCGTGCCGAAGTTGCCACAAAGGGCACCACAGTGATTAACAACGACATGCGCGATAAAGCCAAACGAGCTGCTTTGCGTTCCACTTTTGCCTCCGCCCCCAACGCTCCTGAAGAACAACACGGGACCATCACTTATACTTTTGTCATCAACCAATGAATTATTCTGCAACTCTCGATTGGATGTTCAACAAACTGCCGATGTACCAACGCATTGGCGCGGCGGCCTACAAGGCTGATTTGAACAATACCACACAACTCCTTGAACTTTTGGACAATCCGCACCACAACTTCAAGTCGGTGCACGTGGCTGGCACCAACGGTAAAGGTTCTGTCTCCCACATGCTAGCTTCCGTGTTTCAGGAAGCAGGCTACAAGACAGGCCTTTACACTTCACCCCACCTGCGCGACTTCCGCGAACGCATCCGCATAAACGGCGAGATGATTCCCGAAGAGAACGTGGTACAATTCATTGACACCTACAAAGACAAGTTCGAGGCGATGGAACTCTCCTTCTTCGAGATGACCGTTGGCATGGCTTTCGACTATTTCTCGAAGGAAAAGATTGACATAGCCATCGTCGAGGTAGGCATGGGCGGTCGTTTGGACTCCACCAATCTAATCACGCCCGAGTTGAGTGTCATCACCAACATCGACTTCGACCACATGAAGTTTTTGGGCGACACGAGAACCAAGATTGCTTATGAGAAAGCCGGCATCATCAAGCCAAACATCCCCGTGGTCATTGGCGAAACGCATCCCGAGACCGAGCAGGTTTTCATCGACAAAGCCAAGGAATGCAACAGCCCCATCTATTTCGCCGACCAGCTTTTCGACTGCGACAAAATCCATATTGAGTCCAACACCGTGCAGAAATTCGATGTCTGGAAAAACAGCGAGCTTTACATGGAAGCCCTCGACATCCCGCTGATGGGCAACTACCAACAGAAAAATCTCACCACGGTGATGTGCGCCCTTGACCTGCTACGCGACAAGTTCAACCTTTCGGAAGACGACCTCCGCGACGGCATCGCCAAAGTCATCCGCAACACCCACCTCATGGGCCGCTGGCAGATTCTTGGCAACGATCCGCTCGTTATCGCCGACACAGGCCATAACGTGGCGGGCATCACCGAAGTGGTACGTCAATTGGCTGAAATGCAATACGATAAGCTACACTTTGTTCTCGGCATGGTCAATGACAAGGACATCGACAGCGTATTACAGCTCCTGCCTCACAGCGCAGAGTACTATTTCTGCAAAGCCGACATTCCCAGAGGCTTGGATGCCAACCTCTTGGCCGAAAAAGCTTTTGAGATGGGTTTGCGCGGACAGGTATTTGAGTCTGTAAGCCACGCCTACCGTTCCGCCATCAACAACGCGCATTTCGGTGATGTCGTCTTCATCGGAGGCAGCAATTTCACCGTGGCCGAAGTCGTGTAAAGGAAATATTCTTACCTTTGCCGCAAATCCGAACGAGTGAAAAAGAGTAAGTTACATATCATTGTTTTGGTGCTGGCGGCCACCTTTCTGACCTCATGCAACCTCAGCCGATATGTGCCTGCCGACAAATTTCTCGTCAAGAAAAACTCCATCGTCATCGAAAACAACGACAGCACCGACATCAGTAAGTCGAGCCTGTCGTCCTATATCTCGCTCAAACCTTACAAAGAGCCACTCCAACCCAAATCCCGCACGTGGATTTACTACAAATCGGAGCAGCATCCCAAAAGTCGGATGTGGAGATGGATGAACAAGACTTTAGGCAGAGAGCCCGTTTACTACGACAAGTCAGAGGCCGAGCGTTCCGCCAAGCAGCTGACGCTGTATTTGGATAAGGTCGGCTATTTCAATTCGAAGGTGACACACAGCGTGAAAACCACCATGTTCAAACGCGCGAAGATCACCTATCATGTCAGTCCCGCCCAACCATATCGGATCAACCGGATCAACTACGTCATCAACGATAGTATCATGGAACGGTTCATCATGCGCGAAAAGGAACAGTTTACAATCCATGAGGGCGATATCTATGACGAATTCGCCATGCAAGAACAACGTGAGTTGATTACAGAAAGACTCAGAAACTCAGGCTATTACTTTTTCAGCAGAAACAGCATCTACTACGAGGTGGACAGCAATTTCATGAACCACAGTCTTAGTATCACGATGCATGTCAAAGAAGACGAGTTGGCTCATAAACAATACAATCTGCGCCGAATCAACGTATACCCCGAGTTCTCTTTGCTCCGCATGAACGAGCCTCCAACCGACTCCACTATTTTGGTCGCGGAAATAGGGCGACGGAAACTGAAAAACACGCTGCACAACTATCACTACGGCAAGCCGAAAGTGAAGCCTTCCGCATACGCCCAGTCCATCCATCTATATGAAGGGGCTCCCTACAGACTTCGCAACGTCACCAACACCTACAAGGCGTTAAACAATTTCCAGATTTTCAACAATGTGAACATCGAGTTTGACACCGTTCCCAATGCAGGAGACTCACTCAACCTCCTTGACTGCCGCATCACCATGCAGCAAGTTGACAGGCATTCCTATGCCATTCAGGCCGAGGGTACCCGCGCCGATGCCGATTTGGGAATCAAGGGGAGCTTGTCCTACACCAACCGCAACATCTTCCGCGGTGCAGAAGTGTTTCAATTCGGCGTGAAATACGGTCTGGAAGCCCAAAACCACATCGATTTGAGCGAAAGCAGCAACAAAAACACCATATTCAACACGCAGGAATTCGGTGCCACGATGAGTCTGATGTTCCCGCGTTTCCTAAGTGTGTTCCAACACACCAACTTCGTCCGCGACTACCAACCCACCACCTCCATAGCACTAGGCCTGAACGCCCAACTCAGATACTACTATTATCGCTATATCAGCTCCGCGTCGTTCAGCTACGACTGGAAAAACAACTACCGGCTACGTCATACCTTCTCGCCCATCTACCTCAACAGCGTGAAAATCGACAACATCAACCCTGCTTTTCAGGAGTTCCTTGATGCCGAGAGCAACCAACGTAAAAAAGACCAATACACCAACCATTTGATTTTTGGCACCCGTTATGCGATGACATACAGCACGCAAAGCATCCGCAAAACGGGCAGTTTCGTTTACCTGCGTGCCGATTTTGAGTCCAGCGGCAACCTGCTTTCACTCTTCAACAACACGAAACTTATAAGCGAGTCAGAAGGACACCATGAACTGTTTAGCATCCGTTATGCCCAATATCTCAGAGGCAGCTTCGACATCCGTCAACACATCGACTTGAACAACAAGAAATGGCTGGTATTCAGACAATTCATAGGACTCGGCGTGCCATATGGCAACTCCGTCGACATGCCCTTTGAGCGCAGCTTCTACGCTGGCGGTGCCAACGGACTTCGTGGATGGGGTTACCGCAGCGTGGGGCCTGGCGGTTATGTGCCCACCGATGATGACATTGAGAAAATCGGCGACATGCAGTTGGAATTGAACGCCGAATACCGTTTCCCCATCCGAAACATCTTCAACGGAGCCCTTTTCGTCGATGCAGGCAACGTTTGGACCTACCAACCCAACGAAGCCATGCCCAACGGCGAATTCAAGTTCGACCAATTCTACAAACAACTTGCCCTTGACGCCGGATTCGGTCTGCGCATCGACGTGTCCTTCCTCATCATCCGTCTCGATCTGGCCTATGCCCTGCGCAACTCCTACATTGACGAGAACGGCAGCTATTGGTGCATCGGTGCCCCCAACCAAAGCAACCTGAAACTCTGCTGGGGCATCGGCTATCCTTTCTGATATATCATGTTAAGCCGCAGCGAGTTATACAAAAAACTGGTATACTCCTTCGGTTTTGAACCCACCGAAGGACAAGCCAGGGTGTTATACCATCTTGCGGCGTTTCTGCTCTCCGAAAAAGAAAATCCGACCTATATCCTTCGGGGCTATGCAGGCACTGGAAAAACCACTTTGGTCAAAACGCTGGTAAGGACCTTGCCCTACATCGGGATGAAATACGTCCTCATGGCGCCCACAGGACGCGCCGCCAAAGTATTGAGTAACTACACAGGCCAAAGTGCCAGCACCATCCACAGGCGCATCTACCAAGCCAAGGCCCAACCTGACGGTTCGATACGAATGACACGGGCTGAAAACAAAAGCACCAACACCTTATTTATCGTCGATGAAGCTTCCATGATTGGCGAACAACGTGAATTCGGCAGGAAAAGTCTGCTTGACGATCTCATGGAATACGTCTTCATAGGCGAACACTGCAAATTACTGCTCATCGGCGACACGGCACAATTGCCGCCCGTCGAAAGCAGCAAAAGTCCCGCTTTGGATTGCGAATACCTCAAGTCGGAATTCCCCATTACGGCGGCCACCTTTGAGTTAACCGAGGTGAAACGCCAAGCCTTGGAATCGGGTATTCTATATAACGCCACGAATGTCAGGCAGTTGCTCAGCGAGAACCGATATGAATACGAGTTGCCGCTATTTGACATCAACCATTTCGCCGACACACAAAAGATTGAGCCAGAGACGTTTGAGGAATTGTTGTTCAAGGTGTTTTCAGAAAACGTTGACAGCGAAGCCGTCATCGTCTGCAAGTCGAACAAACGCGCCAACATGTTCAACCAAGCCATCCGTGGGCGCATCCTCAACATCGAAGGCGAGATTGCCACGGGCGACCGCTTAATGGTGGTGAAGAACAACTATTATTGGGCCGACGGCAACGATGCCATCAGCTTCATCGCCAACGGCGACATGGCGGAGTTGCGCAAAATCAAACGGTTTGAGGAAATGTATGGCTTCCGATTCGCCGATGTGGAACTCAGTTTCATCGACTATCCCGATGCGCCCAATGTGGAAGCCAAGATTCTGCTCGACACCCTGAACAGCAACAGTGCCTCGCTGACGGAAGAGGAAAACCAGCGCCTTTTTGCCGCCATTGAAGAGGACTACATGGACATCCCCAATCGCCGCGAGCGTTACAAAGAAATGAAGAAGAATCCTTGGTTCAACGCCTTGCAGGTAAAGTTTGCCTACGCCCTCACCTGCCACAAAACCCAAGGCGGTCAGTGGAACACCGTTTTCATTGACTCGGCGTTCAACCAAAAAGAGGCCCTCGAAACCGAAGACCTCCGTTGGCTTTACACCGCCTTGACCCGCGCTCAAGAACGAGTGTATTTCGTGAATTTCAAGGAGGAGTTTTTTGGACAACAATATATATTTGATTTATAAATATTTATAAATCAATTTGTTATTTATTAAAAAGTACGTAAATCAGCGGAATCATCGTTTTTTTGATACATTCCGCTGGTTTACGCACAAAATTTATTATTTTTGCAGCGAAAAACACAACGAACATGTTGATAGGCAGAGAAAAAGAAAAACACATTTTGCAAGAGGCTCTAACCGAAGAGTCGTCTCAATTCATTGCCGTATATGGCCGTCGGCGCGTGGGAAAGACATTCCTCATTCGCGAAACTTATGGCAACAACTTCTATTTCCAATACACAGGAGTTGCAAAACTGTCCTCTCGCAAACAACTGACCAGATTTCAATTAGCCTTGAAAGAACAAGGATTGAATGATGTCCTTTCCCTGACCAATTGGATGATCGCTTTCAGTGAATTAAAACGATTCATCAACTTGCAGCCAGAAGGGAAAAAAGTGGTTTTCCTTGACGAACTACCTTGGATGGATGCGTCACGCTCAGGTTTTTTGCCGGAGTTAGAAGCATTTTGGAACGGTTGGGCTTCTGCCAGAAAAGACATTGTGTTCATCGTTTGCGGCAGCGCGACCTCATGGATGGTGAAAAAAATCATCAAAAACAAAGGTGGGCTTCACAACCGCCTGAATCATCGCATTGCGCTACAACCTTTCACGCTTCGCGAATGCGAGACTCTGCTGCAATTACGCAATATCGTACTGACACACAATCAAATACTGGAAGGCTACATGGTTTTTGGAGGTGTACCCTACTATTGGAGCTTGCTTGAACGAGGTGCGAGCCTTTCACAAGAAATTGACCGACTTCTGTTTTCGCGAAGTGGAGACCTTTACGATGAGTTCAGCATGTTGTATGCCTCACTTTTCAATAAGCCGGAGCCATACATCAAAGTCATTGAATTGTTGGCCAAGAAAAAAAAAGGCTTGACGCGGTTAGAGTTGATTAAGGCGGGGAAATTTGAGGACAATGGCAAGTTCAGCGAAATCCTTGATGATTTGGAGTGGTGCGGTTTCATACGAGGCTATTCCATGATGGGACAGAAGGTAAAGGACAAGATTTTCCAACTGATTGACCACTATACCCTATTCTATTATGAATTTATCAACGGAAAACGCCGCAGTAAGAATTATTGGCAGGCCATGCAGGGAAAGCCCCAATACAATACATGGTGCGGACTGGCTTTTGAGAGGGCTTGCCTTTGGCATGTGGACCAAATCAAGATGAAATTAGGCATCAGTGGAGTGCTGACCGACGAATATGCATGGCGTTGCCTGCCCGACAAGGAAACAGGCAGAAAAGGCGTTCAAATTGACCTGTTGATTGACCGCAGCGACGGCATCATTGACCTTTGTGAAATGAAATACAGCAAAAAGGAATATGCCATCACAAAAGATTACGAACAGGAACTCGTACAAAGAAAGGCCACTTTTGCCGAAGTAACAAAAACCAAAAATGCTGTACATACCGTTATGGTAACCACCAATGGCCTTGCCCACAACGCCTACATTGGAGAAATCCAAAACGAAGTGAATTTGGATAATTTATTTTTATAATTCAAAGAAAATCAATTTGTTATTTATTAAAAAATGCGTAAATCAGCGGAATCATCGTTTTTTTGATACATTCCGCTGGTTTATGCACAAAACACGAGCGGAGCCGCGCCCAAGCGCAGCCCCGCTAAACCTATTCCCGAAATGATGAATTAAAGGTTACGCACAGGACGGACAGATAGACCATCGGCACGCTCTTCATTGAGTATTTCGCTAGAATTGCCCAAAGAATCAAATAAAAGGCGACCCGCATCGCTTGGTAAGCCATAGAGCACGCTCGTCCAGTAGTAACCGCAACTGC
>CAJOIF010000003.1:87956-102106 GCA_905234765.1 uncultured Bacteroidales bacterium | reverse complement strand
TACCAATCTCTTGCAGGTACTTGTCGAGAGACGCGGTCTCGCGGTTCGTCACCTGCTTCGTAATCTTTAACTGCCTCATTTAAGTTTGTTTAGTTCTTTAATATCTGAAGGCTGGCGGATTTGGAAATCCGCCAGGACTCCTTATGCTATTTAATGTTTGCGGGGACCGCCGTTGCCACCATTGCCGTGACCGCCACCTTTGTGGTTACCACCGCCGTGTCCGCCATTGCCGTGACCACCGCCATTGGGACGGTTGCCACTGGGACGCGGGCCGTTGCCGCCCTTCTTCTCCTCATAGCCTTCCGGCTTGGGGAGCAGGGCGCGGTGCGACAAGCGCAGCTTGCCGGTCTTCTCGTCGATTTCGATGAGTTTCACATCGATTTCGTCGCCTTCCTTCAAGCCGGTCTCTTCCATACTCTCGTAACGTTTCCAGTCGATCTCAGAGATGTGGAGCAGGCCGTCCTTGTTGGGGATGATTTCCACGAAGGCACCGAAAGCCATGATGGAGACGACCTTGCCGTGGTAGACCTCGCCAACCTCGGGCACTTGCACGATGGCGCGAATCTTGGCCTTGCAAGCCTCGATGTCTTCCTTGTTCTGCGAAGCGATTTCCACGATACCCTTTTCGGTGATGACGATGACGGTGTTGGTCTGCTTCTGCATCTCTTGGATGACCTTGCCACCAGGGCCGATGACGGCACCGATCATATCCTTCGGGATATACATGGTCTCGATGCGAGGCACAAACTCCTTGTAGTCGGAGCGCGGCTCGGAGATGGTCTTGGCCATCTCGTCGAGGATGTGGAGACGGCCCTGACGGGCTTGCTCCAAAGCTTCGGTCAGCACCTCGTAGGAGAGGCCGTCGACCTTGATGTCCATCTGGCAGGCGGTGATACCGTCGCGGGTACCGGTGACCTTGAAGTCCATGTCGCCGAGGTGGTCTTCATCGCCGAGGATGTCGGTGAGGATGGCGTATTTGCCGGTCTCACTGTCCGAGATCATACCCATAGCCACGCCTGCGACAGGTTTGCGCATCGGCACGCCAGCGTCCATCAGGGCGAGGCAGCCACCGCACACTGAGGCCATAGAAGAGGAGCCGTTGGATTCGAGGATGTCGCTCACGATGCGGATGGTGTAAGGCATGTTCTCATCGTGCGGCACCATCGTTTTGAGGGCGCGCTCGGCGAGGTTGCCGTGACCGATTTCGCGGCGGCTGGTGCTGCGCTGTGCCTTGGCCTCGCCAGTGGCAAAGCCGGGGAAGTTGTAGTGCAGCGTGAAGTTCTTGGTGCCTTCCACCACGGCGCCGTCGAGGGTCTGCTCGTCGAGCTTGGTGCCGAGGGTGACGGTGACCAGAGCTTGGGTTTCACCACGGGTGAACACAGCCGAGCCGTGGGCCTTGGGCAGCACGTCGACTTCGGTCCAGATGGGACGCACTTCGTTGGTCTTACGTCCGTCGAGGCGGATGCGTTCGTTAAGGACGGCGTTACGCACGGCCGAGCGTTCCACATCGTGGAAATAACGCTTGGCGAGCGGGGTGATGGTTTCCAGCTCTTCTTCGGTATATTTTTCGAGATATTTGTCAAGGATGCCGCTGAAGGTCTCTTCGCGGAGGTGCTTGTCGGCGCAGCCGGTGAGGGCGAAGTCGTAGCAAGGCTGGTAGCAGTTGGCTTCGATTTCGGCACGGAGGTTTTCGTCGTTCACCTCGTGGCAGTACTCACGCTTGGCCTTGTTGACCTGTTCCATGAGCTCGATCTGAGCTTGGCATTGGATCTTGATGGCTTCGTGGGCGGCTTTCAGGGCGCCGAGCATCTCTTGTTCGGACACTTCCTTGCATTCGCCTTCCACCATGCAGATGTCTTTCATCGAGGCGGCCACCATCAGTTCGAGGCGGGCTTCCTCCATTTGTGCGAAGGTCGGGTTGATGACGTATTCATCGCCGATGAGGGCCACGCGCACTTCCGAAATCGGGCCATGGAAGGGGATGTCGGACACGCAGATGGCGGCAGAGGCGGCCAAGGCTGCCAGTGCATCGGGCGTTTGTTCCTTGTCGTTCGAGAGCAGGTTCACCTGCACGATGGTCTCGGCGTGGTAGTCGTCGGGGAACAGCGGACGCAGGGCGCGGTCGATGAGGCGGGAGATGAGCACTTCATAGTCGGAGGGCTTGGCCTCGCGCTTGAAGAAACCGCCCGGGAACTTGCCCGTGGAGTAGTATTTTTCCCTATAGTCGACAGACAGGGGGAAGAAATCGGTTTCGGGGGCTACTTCGGTAGCCGAGCAGACGGTGGCAAGGATGACGGTGTCGCCGCAACGCAGCATAACGGAACCGTCGGCTTGCTTGGCATAACGGCCAGTGTTGAGCGTAATCTCTTGACCGTTAGGCATGTGAATGGTTTGTGTAAATCCTTGTGGACCCATGATTTTGAATTTTTTTACTGTTTTCTCTACTTCGTTACTTGTGGGTTCGTAAATAGCAAAAAAAGGCAATGTGGAAATTGCCTTTTCTTGCTTTGGCTTGGGCAAGCGAAAGTCTTACTTTCTGATACCCAATTCCTTAATGATGTTACGGTATCTTTCGATGTCGGTTCTCTTCAAATAATCGAGAAGTTTTCTTCTCTTACCTACTAAGCGAACCAGTGCGCGCTTGGCCGCCACATCCTTGTGATGCTCCTTTGTTTGTTCAGTCAAATGCTTGATTCTGTAGGTGAACAAAGCGATTTGGCCTTCTGCTGAACCAGTGTCGGCAGCGCTCTTGCCGAATTGGCTGAAAATCTCTGATTTCTTTTCTGCAGTTAAGTACATAATTCTCTTCTTTTTACGTAAATTTGTTGTTCAAAACGGGCTGCAAAGATACGACTTTTTTGGAAACTGGAAGGGGTTTGGGCGAAAAATATTTTTAATCAAATCAATTCCTCCCAAAATTCCTGTGGCAGATAAATGTTTTCCACATTCACGGCTCCAGCAAACAGTGGCGCGATTTCATCAACTCTGAAGCCCGCGATGCCGCAGCCTATTTTGGTGACGAGGAAGGTCATTTCTGGATGTTGTTTTGCAAAGGCGATGAACTCTTCCACATAGGGTTTGATGGTGTCTACGCCGCCCTGCATGGTGGGGATGCCATAGCTTTGTCCTTGCAAGCCAACGCCTTGTCCCATGACGGCGCCAAACCTCTCGTAGGCCAGGCGTGCAGCACCGCCACCATGGGCACCTTGAAGGTTGCTGCCGAAGACAAAGATTTCATTTGGTTTAAGGTCTCTGATGAATTCAGGTGTAATGCGTTTCATAAGGTCTTCTTTTAGTTTTATTAGTGCTTTTTTTAGCATGAGGTCGTGGTCGAAAGCGAGGGGAGGCAGTTCGTCGAGGGCGAACCATTGTGCTTTAGCGGCATCATCGCCACCTTGTGCGTCCGTTTTTTCAGCCAAGGCATAAAAGGCGATGGAGATGACCCTTTCACGTGGGTCGCGGTTGACATCGGAGAAGGTGCCGAATTCCTTGACGCTGTTTAGTTTGAGCCCGGTCTCTTCTTCTAATTCGCGGAGTGCGCCCTGCTCGGCGTTCTCGTCCATGTTGAGGAAGCCGCCAGGGAAGGCCCAGCAACCTTTGTAAGGCTCATTGCCGCGCTCGATGAGCAGAATCCTCAGCTCCTTTCCATCGACACCAAACACCACGCAGTCTGTCGTGACGGCAGGGTGAGGGTATTTGTAAGTGTACTTTTGTTCTTCCATTTGCATATTGATGACCTTAATCCGCTACATCCATATTGCTGGACTCCACCTTATTATTAATAGCACCAGGCTTGTCCTGATGTTCGATGATTTCGGAGATGACTTCGGAATGAAAAACTTCGTCTACAATCTCGTGTGCCTTGGTGTGACGTTTGCGTCTGGCTTCACTCTCTTCCTTGGTTTTTGAGACGATGTTCTTCATCTTTTGGTTGAAGTTGAGCAGTCGTTGATAGAATCTGTACAATCCTTTTTCTCTGTCAATCAGCGGAATAAGGATGGAGTTGATGACGATACTGAACAGAATGACCGAAAAGACGATGTTTCTGACGAAAAGAGCCATCTCCACATTGGGGATGTAGATGAGGGCTTGCGTGGCCAATACCGCTGCCGTCAATCCCTTTGGGTTGAGTGCCGACATAAATACCAATTCCTTCACAGGGATACCTTCTTTTTTCGAGATGGCAAAACGCACAGCGGGGATTCTGAAGACGAATAACAATATACTGATTCCCAGTCCAATAACAATTGGGTGCCAATGGTTCAACTGGATGGAGATGCCAACGTAAATGAAAAAGAAAGTTTTCAATAGCAGTACCAGTTCGGAGAACAAGGACCGCTCGGTTTCATTCAGGTTGACGGGTATTTTCTTGATGGATTTCTTGAGCCAAGCGTTGTAGATGGCGTCAATGTTGGCCAAACCAATGCCGAAAGCGAGTGCTGCAATGGCCCCACTGAAGCCCATCCATTCATTGAGGCCATAGATGATGAACACGAAGGCTGGCGTGGTGAGGATGGAGTATTTGATGTTGCGGATTTGGTCGAGGATGAGGGCCCAGAAAATGGCACCAAAGAGTCCCATGACCGTGGCAAGGATAAACGACGAGAAGATGTTGCCGAGGATGGCACCAAACTCAAGGTGCTTGCTTTTGACGGCTTGCATGAGGGCCAAGGCGAGCACGATGCTGAACACGTTGCCGATGGCGGCCTCCAGGATGAGCATGATGGCTGGCTTCTCCGACATGTGCAGCTGCCTGACGATGGGGATGACGACTGCCGAAGCGGTACAGCCCAACATACAGCCCAAAATCATGCTGACTATTGGGTCAAGCTCCAAGACCAACCAGCCGACCAGCCACACCACGACGGCAGAAAGGATGAAATTCAAAGCAGTAAGTTTCAAGGCACTCGTGAAAGAGTCTTTCAACGCGTTAAACCTCAGTTGCGTTCCGCTCTCGAACAGGATGGTTACCAAAGTGATGCCCGAGAAAAGACTCCCTGCATTGCCTAGACTTTCGGGCGAGATCCAATGGAACACGGGGCCGATGAGCAAGCCAATGATGATGAGGAACAGCACATCAGGGATGCGCTTGCGGCTAAAGATTTCGCTGAAGAGGTGCGCCGTGAAGATGAGCAGTCCGATGATGGCAATGGTGAGCCCGATTTGGCGTGAAGAGCTGTTTGTTGACACCTGCTCTGCAATGCTTTGGAAACTGCTTGGCTCAGCGATGCTTTCGGACAGTTGAGCGATAGTGTCGTTAAGTCTTGACAGCGTGTTAGTGGTGGGTATGAGGTCGATTTGTGTCATGGAAGTCGGGTATTAGTTGAACAGCCTCCAGTTGATTCCAAAGAAGAATTTCTTGTCGCGCATCGGGTAATGGGGGCCGACAAAGCCATTGTAGTTGCCGATGAGCTGCATCATATTGCTGTACGAGACAAATAGATTGGCTTTTTTCACTTGAAGGGCCAAAGCCAAATCGATGAAGGGGTAGTTGCCTATTTTGACGTCGTTTTGGATGTAGAACGACCTTGTGGCTGGCATGTATGCGTCTGCGTAGTATTTGGTGAAATAACTAACGGTGAGGATGGGCTGGAGGGTGGCTTTTTTCCTGAAGACGGGTTGCGAATAAGCCAATCTCAGTTTCGTCGATACAAGCGGAAGATGCATTACGTCTTCGTTGCTCGCTTTTTGGACGCTGGCAAAACCTGAGAAAATAAAGCGTTTCACGGTTTGGCGGAAACTCAGATAGGCTTCGCGGACGCTAAAGATGCCGTCGTATTGCGTGGGACGTGCATCGGTGCCAAAATAGATGTATTGCGCAATGCTGGTCTGTTTCACCCCTGCACAATAGTCTCTGTAGGTGTATTTTAGGTCGAAACCGAGGTAGGTCGAGGCATTGAAGTCGTTTTCCCAACGGAAGTGGTTGGATGAATAGCTCTCTTCAAACCAAGAGGCAGACTGTCGCTTGATGTCGGCATCGAAGATGAGTGCACCCAGGTTGCGGCTAGTGGTGCCGAGGAACTGCTTCCATTGACCACGAAGGTCGAAATCGCCGATCTGATAGCCCAAGGTCACCAAGTCGGCGTGAGCGGTAATGCGAGTCGACTTGAACAGATTGACGATAATGCCGCCATTGACGCTGAGTTGCTGGTAGTCCCTTACGGTCGCGGTCTCTTCTTCCAGATAGTCGTAGCGTTTCACCCTGTACATACCGTGGCTGAGACCGGCATAAAGGAAGAGCGGCACGTCTCCGTTGTATTTTTGGTATCCCAAACTATTCCATTTCAGTGTGTTACGAATGGATTGAACGATGGTGGTATCAGTGGTGTTGCCGCTGAAAAGGGTGTCATAGGAGTGGTAGAACGAGGAGGATGCCGAAGTTTCGTTGTAGTACAGGCGGTTGCGTTGGAAATCGAGGCTGTGGCAGATGCGTCCCAAAGTGAATTTGCGGTTTTTGGTAGTGTACAGTTGAGGGAGGGTGTCGACGATGCCTTTTTGAACCCTTGTTATGGAGTCGACCATCAAAGAATCAATGGGCAGATTGCCGTTGGACGCGGTGTCATAAGGAAGAGAGTCTTTTGATATTAAGGTATCGTTGACGGCAGGCTTGGGGCGTTCCTGCTTTGTTTGGATGGTTTTCGGCAAAAGATTGAAGTAATGCTCCATGCCAATGCCGTTGGCTTTAACGCAGGTAGATGCGTTGTTGAGGTTGGTGGTTATGACCGAGTTGTCGCTCTCGGAATGGGAGGTGTAGGTTTCGTCGTTTATGATGCCGCCGTTTTCTTGCATCGCCAATTTGTTTCGATAGGTGTATGCGAGTACCGCATAACGCTGGTTCTCAGTTTGGTAGTTGACGTTAAGCCAGAAATAGTTGTTTTCGGATTGGTTATTTTGGAAGATGCCCGGCGAATAGTCGAAGTTGATGGCGAAAGAGACGAACAGACGCGGCATAAACTGGCGCCCGAAGCGGAAGTTGAGGTGCTGTTCCTTGTCGCCTGAGGTCATCACATAGCGCGCTTCGGAATATGGCAACACGCTTTGGTAACTGAACATGGAGTTTTCGTCCTGGAGGTAGGCTGAGTAGGCGGCAAGCCCCATGTCGAACCCCGTTTTTCTTGGGTTACTAAACCTCATTGGTTTGTGCGCTAAACCAGTGTTACTCAGGGTACTGTATAACGTAAAAGATTGTTCCAATGGGTCGAAAACAGGTGCGTTGAAGGTGCTGGTATCAATGACCCTTGAAGGGTTAAGAGAGAGACTGTCAAGGCGGGCGTTGATGTAGGTGACAAAGGTGGAATCGATTGGTTGGACGGGGGAGGCTTTCGGTTTTTTCGGCACAATGGAATCTGTCTTGGATTCTTGTGAGAATCCTAACAAACTAATTGTCAATAAAATGAATATTTGAATTAGTCTTTTCCGCATGGATGAGTTTTGGGCTGTAAAATTAGTAAAAAGTTGTGAATTATTGCAAAATGCTTTTTCAGACCGTCTTTTCTTCCTTTTTTTCTTTTTGATTTGAACAATAGGGTAGGAGGCATTTTTAGCCTCGCTAAGAGGCTTTTGTTTTGAGTTGTATAGAGAGTCAAACGGCGTGTAAAAACGCGAAATACGGCATTTTTCGAATCCGTTTTCTGAGCCTATAACAAAAATTACATATGTAAATCAAGCAAGTAATAAAACACTATAAATCAAGTATTTATAACAAATATTATTTTTGTAAATTCAAGAATTGTACGATTGTAAATTCATGGTATGGTGTAATATTATATGATAATTCACGAAAATTTGTTATAATATACGTATTATCAATAACTTATAATATTTTAATTGAAGTGATATTATATAAAATAGTGCTGATTTGTTTGATATAACACTTGTTTAATAAATTTATGTTTAATAATTGAAATACAAATAAATAAATTGTATATAATAAACAAAAACTTCAAGTATTTACTGCATGTTGTAGTTTTTACAAAAATAAATTTTTTCGGATAGTGTGTTGTAAAACAAAAATATTTACTTTTGTAACCGAAATAGAAGTGAAAAAATAGATTTTTTAGGAGTATGTCACCATGGAATTTGCAGAAATGAAAGACCGTATTGCGCACATCATCCGCGCCAAGAATTTGACCGCTGCCGAGTTTGCCGTTCGACTCGGAATACAACCTTCCAATGTCTCTCATCTCCTCGCTGGACGCAATAACCCTAGCCTTGAGTTCGTCAAAAAGTTGAAAGAGACCTTCCCGGAGTATAGTCTGGATTGGATTGTTTTTGGCAAAGGCCCGATGACGTTGTCGGAACCATACCCGGTATTGGTAACTGAAGAAGCATCTCCTCATGAGAACGAATCATTGGAACCAGTGTCGCCTGTTGAACCGATGAAAGAGACTGTGCATCGTGGCCCTTTTTCTGGGTTGCCCTCACATACTTCTGATTTGCAGCAGATTATTCTGGTCTATTCCGACCATTCCTTTGATGTATTATCGCCCAGATAAGAGTTTGCATTAATTAATAAGGTGTGAAACATTTTTTTTGTACCTTTGCAGACTTTTAGTGAAGTTATGCAAACGGAAGAATTCTATTCCAAATTCAATGATATCCTCCTGACACCCAAGCATTTTGCTCTTGTCTGTCATGTGAATCCCGACGGCGATGCCATTGGGTCGATGCTGGCCATGGGCGAGTTCCTTAGGATGAAGGGACACGAGGTGAAGATGGTGTGCCCCAACGCTTTCCCGAGTTTCCTCGCTTGGATGCCTGGTGCCAGTGACATTTTGCTTTTTGACCGAGAAGAAGATGCCTGTAAGACGGCCATCGCCGAAGCAGAAGCAATTATTATGTTGGATTTCAACAATTTGGCTCGTAGTGCGGTGTTGCATAACGAAATTGGAAAGACCCGTTGCCCACGCCTCTTGGTCGATCACCACATCGATCCTGAATTAGATCATATATATTGTTATTATTCAGAGACTTGCGTATCAAGTGCCTCGGAGATTGTGACAGAAATCATTCTTCATTATGGTGCCGAATACCTGACTGAAGGTGTGTCCACCAACTTGCTGGTGGGTATCATGACTGATACGGGTTGTTTCTCACATTCCATCTATCATCAGCGCACCTTCGAGCTTGTCGGTAAGTTGATTGACAAGGCGATGCCTTATAACTTGATCCACCAAAAGGTTTATGACAGTTTTACGGAAGGACGTCTCCGTTTGTTAGGCTATTCCATTTATCAGAAGATGGAAGTGCTTCCGGATTATGCTGTCGCAATCATTGCGTTGAGTAAGAAGGAGTTGGAGCGTTTTGACTATCAGGTGGGCGACACGGAAGGCATTGTCAATTTCCCTCTTTCGATGGAAAAAATCAAGATGTCTGTGCTGATTACCGAGCGACAAGAGCAAATTAGGCTGTCGTTACGTTCGAAAGGCAGCTTCTCCGTCAACGATCTGGCGAACAAACACTTCAAAGGAGGCGGCCATACCAATGCGGCAGGCGGCACCACCACCACTTCGCTTAAAGCTACCGTGAGATTGCTGAAATCCATCCTGCCCGAATATGAGGAATTGCGCTATGATGAATGAGTATAAATGGCTGATATTGTTGATGGTGCTTGTTTTTTCGGCTTGCGATGAGACACCGCAGAAAACCGTGGAGATTCCCAAGCAGGAAATGAAGAAAAGCATGGAGACGGCCAACCGTTACCTGCTCAACGAAGAGCAGGAGGAGATTGAGCGTTATGTACGGCGTCATGGTTTGGAGATGGAGCAGACAGGCTCTGGGCTGTATTATCAGATTTTGAAACAAAGTACTGGTAGTCAAGTTAATAAAGGTGATAAGGTTAGTTTGGATTATACGGTGTGTTCCCTCAACGGAGATATGTATTATTCCTCCAAGGAAGACGGTGTGAAGTCTTTTGTAGTGGGTGAGGGCAGTGTTGAGTCAGGACTTGATGAGGCCATGACGCATTTGCGTTACGGCGACCTCGCCAAACTTATCATACCGTTTCATTTGGCTTACGGCCTTCATGGTGACGACAACCGAATCCCTGAGTACGCCACTTTGGTTTATACGATAAAAGTAATAGAAAATCAATAAATTATGAAAAGAAATTGTTCCTTTTTTACATTGTTTTGTCTTGCGGCATTTCTGATGTCGTCATGCACTGGAGGAAAATTCCCGGGTTATAAGAAGACCGACACGGGTTTGTATTACAAGTTCTACACCCAGGATCTTTCGGCCCCCAAACCTCAAATGACGGATTTCCTAAAAGTGGAGATGGCTTGCTATCTGGATGATTCTCTGTATTATGACTTCCAGAACTCAGCTCGCGACGTTTATTCGCAAATGTTGGAGTCGAAGTTCCGTGGCGATTTACAGGAGGCCTATGCTATGTTGCATGTTGGCGATTCAGCCTCGTTTTATGTCAAAGCCGATTCCATCGCGGTTTGTTACTACGACCAAGACCCTGTTGCAGTGGGACTTAAGCCTGACGACTACTTCCGCTACGAGGTGAAGTTGGTCGAGGTGAAGACGGAGCAGGAGTTTCAGGCCGAAATCGACCTTATGAAAAAACAATTGATGGAAAACGCGAAAGCTGAGTTGGCCGCTTATGTCGAAAAGGAGAACATCAAAGTGAAGCCTGAAGCGAGCGGCATTTACATCCTTCCTTTGGAAAAAGGGAAAGGCCGCTGCCCTGTGAAAGGTGAAAAGGTGGAGCTTGATTTTGCCGCCTATCTGCTGAACGGCCAGCAGGTTGGTTCTACATATGATATGGATGAGAAGTTCTCTTTTGTCTTGGGTGAGAATTATGTGATTCCTGGCTGGGAGGCCATTTTGCCGATGATGCACCTTGGCGAGCGTGTGAAGGCGATTGTCCCGTTTGAGATGGCTTATGGAGAGCATCAGGTGGGCAGTGTGCCCCCCTACTCGAACATGGTTTATGACATCAAGTTGCTGAAAATCACGACGCAAGAGGAACTGCTCAAACAGACCGAAGAGAAGATGAAAGCCTTGAAAGCCAAGTCGGAGCAGGATTTTATGGACTATCTGAAGGCGAACGACATAACCGAGAATACCCCAAGTGGTTTGTATTACAGCAAGCAGTTAGTCACCGAGGGAGCCCAGCCTCAAGAGGGTCAATCGGTGCGTATCAAATACGTGGCTTCGTATCTTGACGGGACGCTTCTCGGCACTTCCGACCAGTTGGGCGACTATTATGAGTTCAAGTATGGCAGCCACAGCTTGTTGCTTGGCTTGGAGGAAGGCATCGGCCTGATGAAAGTGGGCGAGAAGGCACGTTTAGTGATTCCCTATACCCTTGCTTATGGCGAGAATCCTTACGGCAACATCCCTGCCTACAGCAACCTCGTGTTTGACGTGGAATTTCTGGAAATTGTTGAATAATCTAATCTAAATCAATACAAAAATGAAGAAAAATGTCATGTTCATGGCCTTGGCTGCCATGATGTTTATGGGCGTGATGACCGCCTGCAACAACGAAAAAGTGCCGTATGAAGGCTATCAGAAGACCTCCAATGGCTTGTACTATCGTTTCTACACCCAGAATGAAGGTGCTACCCCTCAAAAGGGAGAATTGATTGACCTTACCTTGACTTGTGTGGTGAATGACACAGCTACTATTATTCCGTTGATGCCCAACACTATGCAACTCAACGAGTCGCTCTTCCCTGGCGATGTTTTTGAAGGCCTTGCCTTGACTCACGTGGGCGACTCTGTTTCGTTCATCGTCAACATTGATTCCACTTTCCGCACCTTCTTCGGTCAGCCTACGCTCCCGTCTCAGTTCACTTCCACCGATGTGATGCGCTTTGATATCCGCATTGATGACATCTATCCCGAGGCCGACTATGCCAAACACATGGCTGTGAAGAACAAGAAGGCTGCCGAAGAACGCATCGCCAAGATGCTGGCCGACCATCCCGAGGAGAGTGCCCAAGCAGCTAAGGTGTTGACGGATTATCTGGCTAGCAACAAGATTGTTGCAGAGCCGACAGAGTCTGGACTTTACTATGTGATGACTCAGGAAGGTAACGGAGAGAAGCCCCAAGTTGGACAACTTGTGAGTGTGCATTACACAGGCAAACTGCTTGACGGCACCAAGTTCGACTCGTCATACGACCGCGAACAGCCCATCCAGTTCCCCTTGGGTGTCGGACAAGTCATCCCGGGTTGGGACGAAGGCATCGGCCTGATGTCGAAAGGTGAGAAGGGCGTGCTTTACATTCCGTATTACCTTGCTTATGGCGACCGTGGTGCCGGTCAATTGATCAAGGCCTATGACAACCTGATGTTTGAGGTCGAGCTTGTTGACTTTGAAGACATGCAGAAATGAACAAGGCGTTCTCTTTAGCGGCCGTTTCGCTGCTGTTGTTGGCTTCGTGTAACAACAGCAGTCGGCTTTTCCCTGACTTTGAAAGGGAAAAGAACGGCGCATACATGAAGTTTTACGAGCGGAATGCAGAGGGCGAGACACCTTCCATCGGCGATGGCGTGACCTTCGAGATGGCGCAGTATTTCAACGACTCCCTTTTGTTCACTACGGCGGGTGAGAAACCTATCACCATTGAATTGGAGCCTGCTGGCTTTGTGGGCGATGTGGCGGATGCCATCATGATGATGCACGTTGGTGATTCAGCCCGATTGGCCGTGCTCTCCGATTCCGTGTTTGTCACCATGATGCAAATCGAAGTCCCTGAGGAGTATAAGGGGAAACCCATCTATTACGATATTAAGCTATTGTCAATCAAACCGAAGGAAGAGATTGCCGCTGAGCGGAAAGCCTTGATCGACAGCCTACGCATAGTAGAAAACGACTATCTTGCCTCCATGCAGGCCGACCCAAAGAGCATTGTCACAGAATCGGGACTCATCATTTTGGAAAAGACTGGCAAGGGCAAAGTGGCGCAGATGGGCGACTATGTGGATTTCGATTTTGTGATGTGCAACATGGAGGGAGATACTTTGATGAACTCGTTTGACGTGGAGCCTGTCGAGATGCAGTATGGCGAAGAGTTTATCAGCAAGGGATTCACCGAGGCTTTGGGCTTGGTGCCCTCAGGTGGCGTGATGCGTTTCGTCATCCCGTCCAAGTTGGCATTCGACAGCACGGGCTATCAGGGCTTGATTAAGCCGTGCACTCCATTGGTGGTCAGACTGAGGATGAACGAAGTGCTTGACAAAGATGCTTACGAAAAGAAGCAGGCGCGTATTGAAGCTGAGCAAGAGGCTGAGAGAGAACGTCTGTTGCAGCAGGAAGCACGCTTGATTGAACAATACGTAAAAGACAACGGCATTGAGGTGAAGCCTTCCGAGACGGGCGTTTATATCGTCTATCAGGAAAAAGGTGAAGGCAATGTGGCCCAGTGGGGCGACAGAGTCACCGTACACTATACCTTGCATAACCTGAAAGGTGACTATGTGGAGTCGAGCTATGACTATGGTGAGCCGATGACCTTCACGATAGGGCAGGGAGAAATGATTCCTGCTATTGAGGAAGCAGTGATGACCATGGCTCCCGGTGCCAAGGTCATGCTGGTTAGTCCGTCGTCGCAAGCCTTTGGTGAGTTTGAGGTCGACATGGAAAAACTGCCTCCTTATTCGCCAGTGATGTTTGAATTGGAATTGGTAGCCGTAGAATAAGGTTATAGAGACTCAACGAAAGCAAACGCCGTCAAGGAATTCCCTGACGGCGTTTTGTTTGTCTTGAAGCAAGGTGTCTTACATTTGCTTAATTTTTTATTACCTTGTCTGAATAGGTTTTCCCATTCCTCATAGTGACCTTCATCACATATTGACCCGCAGTCATGCCAGCCATGCCAAGGCTCTCGAAGTTTGTGTCTTGCGTGCGCACTAAGCGGCCTTGAAGGTCGTAGATTTCTATTCTTGAAGGAGTTACATCTGGCGAATAATGGATGCTCAATCTGTCATTGACTGGATTGGGATAAAACAGGTAGGGCCTGATTTGCACGTCTGCTTCGGGCTGGGAATCTGGCCATTATTATGAAGCCGAGCCATTATTCTTGTCCTTATGTTAAGTAGATGTTCAAATTTAGTTTACATAGAAGACGCGAGACTACGAGACTGGGATTCACTGCTCTAAAGCCTTTAACCGTCATGGCGGAGAAGCATCC
>CAJOIF010000003.1:0-87932 GCA_905234765.1 uncultured Bacteroidales bacterium | reverse complement strand
GGTCAAGCCCGCAATGACGGTTTAGGGCTGGGTCCCGAGTCCCGAAGTCCCGCGTCCCGTGTCAAAACAATATGTAGTTTAATTTTGAACACTTACTTATCATTTTCATACCAAATGGAATCCAAGATAGCGACATCGTGTCTTCTAATCTTGTAATATTTGATGAGATATGAAATGGGTATTTGGTTGATGTCATGCGTGGTTAATGAGTCTTGCCATGCTTCGACGAGAAGGTTCCCGTCCGATAATTGGATCATATCCACAGGGCTTAGGTTGTAGTGTCCGGCAAAATGATTGTTGATGGAGTCGCAGTGCTGGGCATGTACGAATCCTATCATTGATAGGAAAAGGAAAAGAAAAAAGTTTTTTTCATGCGTGAGATTTTAGTGTTTGTCGTGCAAAACTAACGGCCAATAAACCATTTGTCAATAGGGGATAGGTATAAGTACGTGTTTTTTTTAGCTTTGTAAAACAATAATTCATTGTTTTACAAAGTTTTGTAAAACCAAAAAGTACGGCTTTTTTCTTTCCCGATCAGGTCGGTAATGTGGTCGGACCCCACAGTTTAGTGGAAGTCGGAGCAGTATTATTCTTCAAACTTCTCTTTGTCGGCGTAATACACATCGATGGCGACAATCAAGGCCGCGAGACTCCACACGGGTACGGCCAATTTGTCGGTGTCGAGGAAGTTGTTGAGCAAGCCATGCACGAAATAGCTGATGAAGGCGAGTGTGGCTCCTAAGGTCAATATTTTGGCTTGTTTGTTTTTGCTCCGTTTGTAGGTCATGATACCGCAGTACACTGTGACGACGACAAAAACGACCACGATAAGCGAACCCACGATGCCCTGTTCGGCCAAGGGACCGAAATATTCGGAGTGGGCATTGCCGCCATCACCGGCGTTGGTGCTGATGATGGTCTTTTCTTTTGACATCTGGTAGGGAGCGTAGACGAACTGGTAGGTTCCTGGACCCCATCCGAACACGGGACGGTCGTTGAACAGACGGAAGGCCGACTGCCAACGGTTGATGCGCTCAAGGTTGGAAGCATCGGTTGAGATATTGGTGATGCTCTGTATGTTTTCTACCAGGTCGCCAGAAGCGTCTTGGTTGTTCTTTTCCAACGCATCTATAATTTGGTTTTGGAAGGCGAAGAACACCCCGACCAGTATGGCGATAACAGCGGCAATCCAGCGGAATTTGATCTTCAGCAACACGCATACTAAGACCCCCAAAGCTGCAATCACACTCAACCAGGCCGCACGGCAGTTGGAGAGCGTCAAGGCGAGGCCCAAGAGAGCTACCACGCCGATGATGACCAACTTCCTTCCTATCTTTATGTCAGGCAGAAATACATAAGTGAGGGCGAGGATGAGGTAGATGGCCAAGGCTGCACCGTAGGCCGTGTGGTCGTTGTAGAAAGGTGTCATCACCCAGTGGGCCGAGTCGCCGTCGAAGCCGAACTGCGCATGGTGGATGATGGTGTAAATACAGACAATGCACAAGGAGGCGATGTAAAGCCAGATGAACCAGTGGATGTGCTTGGGGTTCTTGAAAAGGAGGGCGCAAAGGAAGAATGCTGGCACAACGAACCACAACCTAGACAGAATGAACTTCAACGACACCACGGGCATCTCGCTCGTGATGGTAGTCATGGCCATCCAAGCAAACATGCAGTAGATGGCGATGGCGATGGGATGGTGGGAGATGCGCCGGTCGTATTTCCCGTCGTAGAGTAGCTTGGCAAAAAAGAGCACCATGATGCCCATGAGCAAGGGCTCGGCGGGCAGTGAGATGGCCAAATCCGCCTCCAAAGCCTTCAGGTTGACTGACAGCGGCACACAGAACGCCGTCAGCAGCAACACCTTATCTAAGGAAAAGATGAAGAGCAGCAACACGCCCAACACGATGGGCAAGGCAAAAAACAGGTAGGAGTTCTTCTTTACGACTAAGAACAGTCC
Organism: uncultured Bacteroidales bacterium; assembly: GCA_905234765.1. The sequence goes on along the minus strand of CAJOIF010000003.1, from coordinate 85,972 downwards.
CACGGCAACGAAAAGTGCCGCGATGAAATAGAGCCACCCGATTTTCGCCTTTTTCTCCACGGATTATTTGGTTTCGGCGACGAAACGTCTGCGGTTCTCAATAATGAAGACTACGACGATGGAAAGAAGCAGGGCACCCAAGCCGCACAGGGCCATGACCACCCAGCGGACAGGGAACGACTTCTTGTCGGCAGGGTAGGGCTCGGTGATGATGTTGGAGTAGGTGAGTTGCGAATGGAAGAAACGCAAATTCTTCTCATAATCGACTTTGGTATTAACGTAGGTCTCGGCCTCTGCTTCGATTTTTGCTTGAAGGTCGATGGATTCGGCGCCGTAGATCTCGAGGTTATTTTTCAACTCGGTGGCCTTGGCCGAACCAGAGAGGTAGCCTCGTGTCACTTCACGTGATTGGCTGACGTAGTCGGTCACGCCAAACTCTGTGCTGATTTGGGTAAGGCGATCTTTCAGCGAATCGATGTCTTGCTGTTTCATCTTCAGTTGCATGTCGTACATGGCCACCACTTCGCCGACTTTTTGCGTGTGCAGGTCGTGCACCTTGCGGTCGTAGAAGTTCAGGATATCCTTGGCGATGTCGCAGGCCACGAAGGGGTCCTTGTCCATGACCGAGACGGAAACGGCCTCGTAAGGAGTTTTGCTGATCTTGATCTTGCTACGGTATTGGTTGATCATATAAGTCTTGGCATATTTGTGGTTCTTGTCGATGCCGTAGTCCGTCCACAGATCGTATTTTTCGATGATGGAGTCCATGATGGACTTGGAGTTGATGATTTGCAGCATCTGTTCCGTCTCGCTTTCATCTGAATAGGGGCTGATGTTGGCAGGATAAGCCACAGCCTCCGACTTGTAGAGCGGGGTGATGAACAACGAACTGGAGAAAATGGCACCGCATAGTGCAGCAGCCACCGTGATAATGACGATGTGCCATTTCCATTTCAAAATGACTTGGACAAGTGAAAGATTGTCGAAATTGTTATCCATAGGTTTTATTGTTGTTTTCAAAGGGTTGTTGATAGGGGTTGTGGTTCTACAAGGCTTCTCTTCCTTTATGCGCTTGTGTCTCGGTGGCCGCTCCGTCCTCGGCCTTGTGACGAAAAAAGTCTTTCAGCCGGTCGTAGGCGACGATGCAGAAGATGAGCAGCACGAAAGTGCTCAGAACGGTGACGACCAAAATGATCCAACGGATGGGATAGCTCTTGCGTTCGGCCTTGAAGGCGGAGGTGACGACGAACTTGCGCGGGATGTCTTGCGTAGCGTCCATCTTGGCTTCCTCGTATTTCGATTTGACCAAGGAGAGTTGCAAGCGATCGTTGTCCAGACGCTCGTTGATGGCGTAGGAGGCACCGCCGTATTCAGCCAAGATGTCAAGTTGCTCTTGTATGTTCTTGACACCCTGTGTGTTGCCTTTGCCCAATTCAACAGCAAGCTGTTGACTGAGCATCTCCACCTGCGATTCGTAGTCGAACACACCCAGTTTGCGGAGCGTGTTGAGGGAGTCTTCCAATTGGCTCATCTCGTTCCAAAGGGTCGTATATTCTTCCTCCACAAGGCGGAACGCTTTCACGGCCACTTCTTTCTGAATCTGGTTCATTGTGCTGTCAAAGATCTCTGCGATGTCGTTGGCCATCTGTGCCGATAGGACTGGGTCTGAGTCCAGAACGGTGATTTTCACGGCGTTGTATTCCGTACGGCGGAATTTGATGCGGCTGTCATACAGCTTGTTGAGCTTCGTGAAAGGGTATTTTCCGGCAGGGTTGATTTTGTAGTGCTCCATGAGGTTGAAGCGGCTGATGACCTTGTCACGCACACGGTTGGAGTTCAGCACCTGCAACATCTGTTCGGTCTGTTCGTCTTCACCGAAGTTCATAATGTCTTTTTCGGATTGGTAGGTCGTGCTAATCAACACCTTGGAGGTGGAGTTGCTGGAGGTGGGGTAGATGATGGCAGTTGATTTGTAAAGCGGTGTGATGAAGAAAGGAGCGCTGAAGAGTATTGCGCAGAGTGCCGCCACTGCCAAAATGATTATGATAGGCTTTCTGTATTCCACCAAAAGCTTACATAAGTATTTGGAACTGTATGGGTTAGGTTGTTGTTTGTCCATAATTCGGTATGAAATGAGTTGTCAAAGGTAGGGAATTCCGTTGAAACGGCAATCAAAAATCTGCAATTCAGGCATTTTTTCCTTTGGGCAGCACCAAGGTGACGATTTCCTTGAGACGGAGCAGACGGGTGATGAAAATGGCACCGCAGTTGAGGACAAAGGCGATGGCAAAACCAATCATCCAATTGATATTCAGTTGTTTGACGAGGAAAGTGACAAGCGTGATGCTGAGGGCAAAAATAACGATATGTAGCCAATACCTTCCACCCATTTCGAGCTTCAAGATACGTTTGGCGAGCAGGTATTGCAGGAAAGCGGTCACGGTTTGGACGCAGAGGCTGGTGCAGGCCGCTCCGACCGCCTTGAATCGCGGGATGACGATGAGATTCAGCAAGATATTGATGACGACACCCGCTGCGGCCACGAGGTTGAGCTGTTTGAGGCTGCCGTTGGCGGTGAGTAAGGTTCCGAAGACATAAGTTGTTGAAAGACAGAAGAAACTGCCCATCAGTAGGGGGAATACGTTGGCATATTGCCCAATGCGTAACAGGTAGGCGGCCTCGGCCTCGCCTTCCTCAGGATGGTACATCATCCGCATGATTTCATCGCTGTAGAACACGCACATTACTAGTACGATGCCAGCCATCGCCAAGATGACATTGAAGGAGGTCTTGACGAGATTGTTCAGCTCCAATTTGTGCTTCAAAGTGGCCGCAAACATGGGCAACAGCATGATGGCGAAGAGGTTGGAGATGTTGTTTCCCGCGTCGAAAAGGCGGTAGGCTCGGCTGTAGATACCAGCTTGCACGCCTTTGTCGTCCAAGAGGCGTTCCAACAGGAAAGGCTCCACGCGGCTGTAGACGCTCATCAGCAGGACGAGTAGGGCAAAAGGTAGGCTTTGCCTCAATATATCCTTGAAAAACTGGAAGTTGATCCGAAAACTGAGTTTTTCGACATGACGTAACACCACCGTCAGGGCGAAAGTGAGGGTGCAGATGTAGGCCAAGGTTTGGGCTTGCAGGTACCACACGATGTTGAACCGTTCCTTCGGGAACCAGCCGCTCCATAATACGAGGCTCATGAGGATGATGGCCAACACGCGGTCGAAGACAGAGAGGATGCTGTCCTGCTTGAACAGAAGCAAGCCCTGGATGTTGGAACGGAGGTAGAGGATAAAGGAAAGCAGCACTTGGTTCAAGCCGCACCAAAACAGCAACTTGAGCCGCAGCCCGTCGCGGTAGCCGCAAAGGTAACCGATAACGAAAATGACGACGGCATAAAGCAGTCCGAGGAGCAGTTTGATCTCGGTGAGACCGCCGAAGTGCTTCGAAAGCATTTGGTTGTCTTGCGCGATATTGCGGCTGTTGAAGTTGGTGATGCCGAGGTCGAGCAGGATGTAGAACAGGTAGGAGAAGTTGAACAGGGCCTGGTAGGTGCCATAGGAGGCGTCGCCAAGCAGGTTCTGCACCTCGCGGTCAATGCCGAGAATCCAGAACGGCTTCACCAAGAGGTTCAGGAACAGGAGAAAGATGATATTCTTTATGAAACGGTTCTGCATGGATGCTGACAATCAGCGTGTTGTGATTCTCATTTTTTACCAGCTTCTAGATTGGCCTTGCTGCGGCGTTCGTTGAAGAGGTAGACTACACGGAGCGTGACCGAGTTGTTGTATTGCTGACGGATTTGGCTGGGCAGCGTTTCGGTGACATTGGCGTAATACATGCGGGTGCGGATGGGACGCAGCGAATATTGGTAGCGGGCTTCCAGATGGAATCCTTGCCAGATGCGGAAACGCAGGTCGGCGCAGATGTTGAAGTCGTGTGGGGTGTAGGTGTTGGAGTTGTTGATGACGCTTGGAATGAGCGAGTCGGCGTAGCGGGGCACGGAATAGACGATTTCAGCCAGCTCGTCAAGGTCTTGCACGTGGCTGATATCGGGGAGGCTGGGGTCGTCTTCCACCCAGTGCAGGTGGCCGTCGCCCGTTCCGATGGTCACGCCGTCGTAGGAGGAGGGCTGCCTGTCGACCAGTTCCTTGAGCCCGACCATGCGGCCGTATGACACTCCGATGCCAAACGAGACCGCGTCTTTGTCGGTGACATAAACCATCAGTGGGATTTCCACATAGTTGAATCTCAGGTTGTAGGCGTGCGGATAGGTGCTGTTGAAGGTGATGCTGTCGCGTTTGTAGGCACCTTTTTGGTTGAAGAGCACCTCCAAGCCGATATCCAACCAATTCGTGAGCGGCACAAGTGCTCCGGCACCGGCATGGGCTCCCAGTTTCTTGTAGCCATAGCATTCGTCGCCGTCCACTTGGGAGAGGTTGCCGCCAGCGAACACCTCACCTTTGATGATTTGCGCGTGGAGCAGGGCAGGGGTGAGGACCAAAAAAGCCAACAATAGGGTAAATATCCTGAAACTTTTCATTCGTTCTTGATTTTTATGGGATAAACTGAGTTTTGGGTGTTTTATTGTCTGACACGCAAAATTACAAAATTCGGGAAAAAGCAGTAAAGTTTTTGGGAAGAGATGTAAAAACAGTATTAATGGAAAAAATCTTTCTTTTTCAAAGAATGATTTTATAAAAAATCTTTCTCTGATAAAGAATAATTTGTATCTTTGCAGCGGAATTTAAATGCTGGAATTATGGATAAAGACCAATTGAAACGGATTGTACTGGATCAAAAGAACTATTTTAAAAGCCGTAACAATTTAATATACAGAGATATAAATTACGAATTATATATTCGTACTTCCCAAATCGTAGTCATTTCGGGTGTCAGGCGATGCGGCAAGTCATGTCTGCTCTCGCTATTCAGGCAAAAGATGGAGTTGGCAGACAGTGAGTTTTGTTACTTGAATTGTGATGATGAACGCTTGATGCTTGACGAACTGCTGCTTGATGAATTGTATTCCCTTCATCTCGAATTGTATGGCACAGAACCAGTTTTCTTCTTTGATGAAGTGCAAATGGTTCCCCAATGGGAAAAGTTTGTCAACAGAATGTATGAATACGGGCACAAGATTTTTGTGACAGGGAGCAATGCCCGACTGCTTAGTTCTGAGATTGCCACTTCCCTGACGGGACGGAATCGGGTCATCACCCTATTTCCTTTTTCGTTCAAGGAATACTTGCGATACAAAAAGCATGACTATCAAATTGATGCATTGACAACCTCTGCCAAATCCTATCTTCTTGCCGACTTCAATGCCTTTCAAAGGATAGGGGGCTTCCCGTTGGTAGTGCAAGAGGATGACATGGAGATTCTTAATGCGTGGTTTCAGGACATTCTCTATCGTGATGTGGTGTCGCGTTATCGCATGTCGCAAGTGAAAGAGCTGCGCCGAATGGCTGTTTATCTCTTTTCTAATGTGGGCAAATTGTTTTCATACAGCACTTTGCAGAAAGTTAGCGAATTGAAAAGCCTTAATTCCGTATCACATTATCTGCAATATCTTGAGCAAAGCTACCTCTTTTTCTATCTCCCTAAATTCGATTATTCCCTCAAGAAACAGATGCTCAATCCCAAAAAGCTTTATGTCATTGATGCTGGAGCCATCAACCGGTTGGGGTTCCATTTCAGCGAGGGAAAAGGTCGGTTGTTGGAAAACACAGTTTATTTGGAACTGCTTCGCAGAGGGAAAGAAGTTTATTATCACAAAGGTGATAAAGAATGCGACTTTGTAATTGTGGAAAACGGTAAAGTGGTTGAAGCTCTACAAGTTACTGACAAGATTACCACACAGGGCAAAGACCGAGAGATAGGCGGGCTGAAAGATGCCATGAACACCTATCAGTTGGAAAATGCAAAAATCATCGTTTATGACAGAGAGGATAGCCTTGCCGAGGGCATCGATGTTCCTGTTGTTTCAGCTTGGGAATGGCTGATGACCACATAGTAAGAATTACAAATGCGCTTGCGTCACTGCATGGAACGAAGCAGTCCAGACAATAAGTTCTTTCTCTGGATTGCTTCGTCGTTCCTCCTCGCAAATTGAAGATTAGCTTCGCTGAATGCAAAGCATTTCGACGTAGTCAATGACGCGAAGCGGCAGTCCAGGCTATAGCTTCATCGTCAAACTAATGCGTTTTCTGTCCACGTCGACTTCCAGTACCTTCACGCGAACCTTTTGGTTGAGTTGCACTACCTCGTTCGGGTCTTTGATGTAATGGTCGGCCATCTGGCTGATGTGGACGAGGCCGTCTTGATGCACACCGATGTCGACAAAAGCGCCGAAGGCGGTGATGTTGGTCACGATACCGTTGAGGGTCATGCCGACACGCAGGTCGTTGATGGTGCGGATGTTCTTGTCGAACTCGAAGGCCTCGAAGGTCTTGCGTGGGTCGCGGCCGGGCTTGTCCAACTCGGCAAGGATGTCGTTGATGGTCTCCAGACCAAACTGCTCCTCAACGAAATCATTTGGGTTGATTTTCGCGATGAGTTCCTTGTTGCCGATAAGGTCTCTCACCTTCACGTTCAGTTTCTTGGCCATCTTCTCTACGATGTGGTAGCTCTCGGGATGGACGGCACTTTGGTCCAAGGGGTTGTCGCCATTGTGGATGCGCAGGAAGCCAGCGCATTGCTCAAAGGCCTTGTCACCGAGGCGTGGCACCTCGTGGAGCTGCTTGCGACTCTTGAAGCCGCCGTGTTCCTCGCGGTAGGTGATGATGTTGGAAGCCAAAGTTGGGCCAACACCACTCACGTAGGAAAGTAGTTGCTGGCTGGCAGTGTTGAGTTCCACGCCGACGGCGTTGACGCAACTCACCACGGTTTGGTCGAGGCTCTCGCCGAGTTTCTTTTGATCGACATCGTGTTGATACTGACCCACGCCGATGCTCTTCGGATCGATTTTCACCAACTCGGCCAGCGGGTCCATCAGTCGGCGACCGATGCTGACGGCACCGCGCACGGTGATGTCGTAGTCGGGGAACTCGTCGCGGGCGATCTTGGAAGCGGAATACACCGAGGCACCGCTCTCGCTCACCATATGCTGCGGATGAAGTCCTCGGTCTCGCGTCCCGCCGTGCCGTTGCCGATGGCGATGACCTTGATGCGGTAGGCATCCACGAGGCTCTTGATCTTGCGCGTCGCACCCACCGTGTCCGACTTGGGCGGGTGGGGATAGATGGTCTCGTTGTGCAACAAAGCACCTGTCTCGCTCAAAACCACTACTTTGCAGCCCGTACGGAATCCTGGGTCGATGGCCAACACGCGTTTCTGGCCCATCGGGGCGGCTAAAAGGAGTTGTTTCAGGTTCTCGGCGAAGACGCGGATGGCGGTCTCGTCGGCCTTCTCCTTATAATAATTGCGGATCTCGGTCTCGATGCTTGGCTCCAGGAGACGTTTCCACGAGTCGGCGATGGCCTCGCGCACGAGTTCGGAGGAGGCATTGTCGTTCTTCAGGAAGATGCTCTCCAACGAGCCCAACACAAAGTCGTCATCCACCTTGATTTTCACCTTTAGCATGCCTTCCTCTTCGGCGCGGAACAGGGCCAACAGGCGGTGTGAGGGGGCTTGCGAGATGGGCTCGCGGAAGTCGAAATACTGCTGGTAGGTCTTGCCCTCGTCCTCCTTGCCTTTGATGACGGTGGAGCTGATGTCGCCCTGCATGTGGAAAATTTTTCGGATGCGGTTGCGCCCGTTGATGTTCTCGGAGACCCACTCGGCCATGATGTCCTTCGCGCCTTGTAGGGCTTCCTCCACGTCGTTGACGCCTTTGCTGGCGTTGACATAACGCGCGGCGAGACGGTCCACAAAGTCCACGTTCTGCGCCATGATTTGTGCGGCAAGTGGCTCTAGACCCTTCTCGCGAGCGATGGCGGCACGGGTGCGGCGTTTGGGCTTGTAGGGGAGGTAGAGATCTTCCACCTCTTGTAGGGTCTTGGCGTTGAGTATCTTCTGCTCCAGTTCGGGCGTGAGTTTCTCCTGCTCGCGGATGGAGGCGATGACGCTCTCCTTGCGCTTTTGTAATTCGATGAGTTGCTCCAAACGTTTCTGCACGGCAGCTACATTCTCTTCGTTCATCGTGCCCGTCATTTCCTTGCGGTAGCGCGCGATGAAGGGGATGGTCGCGCCTTCGTCCAAAAGTCGTATGACATTGCCCACATGATGCGCGGCCAGATTGAGTTCCTGTGCGATTTGCGGGGCGAAATCTATTGTGTTTTGCATTTGTTCCGATTTTTAAGCCACAAAGATACGGTTTTCTCTCAGTTTTCATTAACTTTGCCGCAAAATTGTATGACGCAGAAGGACAATAGACAGAGAAACACAACAATCAGCCTATCCCGTCATGGCGGACAAGGATCCGCCATCTCCTACGTGCGGAGATGAATCCCTTGCGTTTGGGAGATTGCGGGTCAGCCCGCAATGACGATAAAAGGCTCGGTTATGTCCTTCGTGAAGAATAGAAGACCATGATGATAAAGAATTTGATCTTTGACTACGGCGGCGTGCTCCTCGATTGGAACCCGCATTACCTGTATGATCCTTATTTCGGCGATGTGGAGAAGGCCGAATGGTTCCTCACCAACATCTGCACCTACGAATGGAATGCCCAGCACGATAATGGCAAGCCTGTTGCGGAAGGCACGGCGGAACTCATCGCCGAGCACCCCGAGTGGAAAAAGGAAATCGAAATGTATTACGGCGAGTTCATGAAGATGATGGGCGGACAGATTCCTGGCATGGAGGAATATGTCAAGCAACTGAAAGATAAGGGTTTCCGCATCTTCGGCCTCTCCAACTGGTCGATAGAGACTTTCTCTTTGGTGCGGCCAGTCTATCCCGTACTCAACCTTATGGAAGATATGGTGATTTCGGGCGTTGAGCACGTGATGAAACCCGACCCGAGAGTCTTCGAACTGGCTTTGCAGCGCTTCGGCATCAAGGCTGAGGAGACGGTGTTTATTGATGACAACCCGAAGAATATCGCGGCGGCGAATGCATTGGGGATTAAGGGGATTTTGTTTGAGGGAAAGGAAAAACTGCAACAAGAACTGGAAAAGCTATGAAGATATTATCAGTCGAGCAAATCCACGAAGCGGATAAATACACGATAGAAAACGAACCCATCGAGTCCATTGATTTGATGGAGCGTGCTGCCACCAAGGTGTACGAATGGCTTTACCGCCGTGCGCCGCGCGAGAAGACCATCAAGATCTTCTGCGGTATGGGCAACAACGGTGGCGACGGTCTGGCCGTGGCCCGAATGTTGAACGGGCAAGAGATTGTCTCGCAAGTATTTATGGTGCGCCACTCCGACCGCATGAGCCACGACTGTGAGGTGAACTACTACCGCCTGATGAACGAGACCAAGGTGCCGATGTTTGACATCCTCACCGAGGACGACTTCCCGAAGGTCGGGGCCGACGATGTGGTCGTCGACGCCATCTTTGGCTCGGGTCTCAACCGTCCGCCGCAGGGCATGACCGCCGACTTGATTGCCTACCTCAACCAAAGCAAAGCCATCCGTGTGGCCATCGACATTCCTTCGGGCCTCTTCGCCGACCAACCCAGCGCCTTGGGCTTCATTTTCAAGGCCGACTACACGCTGACGTTCCAAAACCCCAAGCTGGCTTTCCTGCTGCCCGAGAACGACCCGTATGTGGGCCGCTTTGAGGTCCTGGACATCGGCCTGCACCCGCGCTATTTAGAAGAGGTGGAGACCAATAACCTGCTGACCACCAAAGCGATGGTGAAACCCATCCTGCACTACCGCACGAAGTATTCCCACAAAGGCACTTATGGTCATGCTTTGCTGATTGCAGGTTCGGAAGGCAAGACGGGCGCGGCTTTATTAGGCGCGAAAGCTTGTCTGCGCACAGGTGTTGGCTTGTTGAGTGTCCACCTGCCCAAGGTGGCGCAGCTGCCCATGCAGACTGCTATCCCCGAGGCCATGATTGACGGCGATGAGTCCGACACCTGTTTCACGATGTTCGGCAAGTTGGATGCCTATACCGCAGTGGGCGTAGGTCCTGGTTTGGGTAAGGCTGACGACACCATCCGCGCCTTGAAACGTTTGATTCAAGAGGTGCAGGTGCCCTTCGTCATGGATGCCGATGCCTTGAACATCCTCTCCGAAAATCCCACATGGTTGTCATTCCTTCCCGCCAAGACCATCTTGACACCACATCCCAAGGAGTTTGAGCGCCTGATGGGCAAGACCTCGACCTCGTTTGAACGCCTCGAAAAGCAGCGCGAACTCTCGGTGAAGAACAACCTCATCGTTGTGCTGAAAGGCGCACACACTTCCGTCGCGATGCCCAATGGCACTATCTTCTTCAACACCACGGGCAATCCCGGTATGGCCACAGCGGGCAGCGGCGATGTGCTGACGGGTATCATTCTTTCGCTCTTGGCGCAACGCTATTCGCCCGAGGAGGCTGCCGTCTTGGGTGTTTATCTCCACGGTCTCGCCGGCGACCTCGCCGCTGACGAGATAGGGCAGGAGGCCTTGATAGCTTCCGACATCACCGAGCATTTGGGGAAGGCCTTCGCTGCGCTCCGTGCGAAATAATTCCTACCTTTGCAGCATGATTAAATCCACCGTCACCAACAAGGAAATCTGGCGCATCGCATACCCCATCATGCTGGGTAACCTGGCACAGACCATCATCACCTTCACCGACACTGCTTTCCTCGGCCACCTTGGTACCAACGAGTTGAGTGCTTCGATGATGGCGGGGCTGTATTACTTTGTCTTTACTACCTTGGCGATGGGTTTTGCCGTGGGCATACAGATTTTCATTGCGCGGCGTTACGGTGAGGGCGACTACAAGCGCATTGGCGTGGTGTTTCAGCATGGGGCGCATTTCGTGTTGGCTTTGGGCGTTCTGTTGTTTTGTATCCTGTTCTTTTTCAGCCATCGCCTCCTGGAGGTCATCATCGACTCGCCGAACATCTATGTGGCGGCGAATGAGTATTTGAGGTTCAGGCAGTTCGGCATCTTCTTCGTGGTGTTCAACTTCCTGTTTCGCTCGTTCTATGTCGGCATCAGCAGCACGCAAGTCATCACCTTCTCGACCATCATCATGGCTGTGGTCAACATCTTCTTCGACTGGGCCTTGGTTTTCGGCAACGCAGGCCTTCCCGAGATGGGCATTGGTGGTGCGGCCTTGGCCTCGCTGATGGCAGAAATCACGGCGTTCTGCTTTTTCTGGATTTACACATACATCAAGATACCGCACGAGGAATATGGCATGTTCCGTTGGCACAAGAAAGAGCCGCAACTCTTGGCCGACCTGCTGAAAGTGGCTTTCCCGAGCATGATTCAGCGTCTGTTCTCTTTTGGTGCGTGGTTCATCTTCTTCGTTATGATTGAGAAGATGGGCGAGACCGCCATCGGCGTATCGTCAGTGGTGCGCAGCACCTATATGATACTCATTATCCCTGGCATTGCTTTCGCCGCGACCGCCAACACGCTGACAAGCCGTATCATCGGCGAGGGTAAGAGCAATGAAGTGATGTCGACCGTCTGGAAGGTGGTGAAAAACAGCTTCTTGTGCAGTGCCGTTTTGGTTGCGGTGGTGGCGGTCATTCCACATTTAGTTCTGCATATTTACACGGACGACACCGCTTTGGCTCAGGCCGCCATCCCTTCGGTCTATGTGATTTGTGTGGCCACGCTGTTGGGAGCCTTTTCCATGACTTTCTTCGAGGCCGTCTCGGGCACGGGCAACACTTCGGCGGCCATGGCCTTGGAGTTCGGCATCCTCATAGCTTACATCGTCTATGTCTTCCTCATGACCAAGACCTCCACCATCGCCGGTGTTTGGACCGCCGAGTGGGTCTACAATATTGCCATCGGGCTGATTTCGTTGGTTTACATTTGGAAGGCGGACTGGGGGAGGAAGAAGATATAAAGATGGATTCCCGCATAAAAATGTAGTTTTTTGAAATTATTACCTCATAAAAATGTCATTTTTTAAAATTATTCCCTCATAAAATTGTAATTTTTTTGAATTATTCCCTCATAAAATTGTATTTTTGCGTCGGAATTAAAATGTAAAATACATGGAAAGAGTAATTTACAATCAACTTTTGGAGTGGAAGAATAGTGCTGATAGAAAGCCTTTGATGCTCCTTGGAGCCAGACAGGTGGGGAAGACCTATATATTGAAGCAATTTGGCGCACAGGAGTTCGGCAATATGGTCTATGTCAATTGCCATAATAACGAGTTTATGGCGAACCTGTTCACGGATTTTGACATTGGTCGTATCATATATCAGATTGGCGTTCATACTGGACAGAAAATCACGCCAGGAAAAACATTGCTTTTTCTTGATGAGATTCAGAAAATTCACAACGGTATTGCCAGTTTGAAATATTTTTACGAGGATATGCGGGAGCTCCATGTGGTTGTGGCGGGTTCGTTGCTTGGCATTTCACTCAAAGAAGACGAGTCTTTTCCGGTGGGTAAAGTGAACACTATGAGGATGTTTCCCATGACTTTTTCCGAGTTCCTGATTGCGTCGGGAAGGGAACAGCTTGCAGAAGCCATCGATAATCTTGATTACGAAACCATGCGTTTGCTTAACGATGAATGCACTGACAAGTTGCGGCAGTATTTTTTTACGGGAGGTATGCCTGAAGCCGTGGCAAATTGGCTGCAAAACCACGACCCGAAATTGGTCAGGAAGATACATGGCGAAATCCTTGAGTCTTATTACATGGACTTTGCCAAGCACACGAAAACCATGGTCAGGCATATTCGAATGGTGTGGGACAGCATTCCGGCGCAGTTGGCCAAAGAAAACAAGAAATTCATTTTTGGGCTTGTCAAAAAAGGGGCGAGGGCGGCCCAGTTTGAGGAAGCCCTGCAATGGCTTGTGGATGCGGGCTTGGTCATTCGTGTGAACCGTTGCAATATGCCGCGCCAACCATTGAAGTTTTATGCGGATGCTTCGGCGTTCAAAACCTATTTGTTGGATTGCGGTTTGTTGGCCACACTTTGTGAGACCAAGCCTGCCGACATTCTTTTGGGAAGCAAAGCCTTCGTTGAATTCAAGGGCGCCTTTGCAGAGAATTATGTGTTGCAGCAATTGACCGCCAAACAAAACCTTCCAGTCTATTATTACAGTAAAGACAACTCTACGCAAGAGGTTGATTTCTTGGTGCAAACTCCAGAAAGAATCGTTCCAACAGAAGTGAAAGCGGAAGAGAATGTCAAGTCAAAGTCGCTGTCCACCTTTATCAAAGAGGACTTCAAGGAGTTGAACCTTAAAGGCTTGCGTTGCAGCATGAAACCATACATTGATCAAGGCTGGATGGAGAATATTCCGCTATATGCGGTTGAGGCTTATTTTTCTGGAGGTTGATAAGCCCAAATTTTGCAGTTTATCCACAAATTCTGCGGATTATTGGCCGCAAAGGGAGAAAATCAACCCTATGTCGAAAATACCGAATAAATTACCTCTAAAACACCGAACAAAACGTGTCGAAAACACCGAACAAATTACCGCTAAAAGACCGAACAAAATGTGTCGAAAACGCCGAACAAATTACCGCTAAAACACCGAACAAACCACTTCTAAATGATTGAACACCATCCATTAAGGCCGTTTTTGCCGTCCAATGCCAAGGTGCTGTTTTTGGGCAGTTTCCCGCCGCCGAAAAAACGCTGGTGCATGGACTTTTTCTACCCCAATTTCATCAACGACCACTGGCGCATTGAGGGGCAAATCTGGTTCGGCGACCGCAACCATTTCGTGGATTTGGAGCATAAACGCTTCAAAATGAACGAAATCGTCACATTCCTGGACGAGAAAGGCATTGCCTTCTTCGATACGGCCACGGCGGTCAATCGGCTGAAAGACAATGCCTCCGATGCCTTCTTGGAAATCGTTGAACACACTGACATTGAGGCACTTTTGGTGCAAATGCCCCAATGCCACGCCATCGCCACCACAGGCGAGAAAGCCACCACCGAAGTCTGCGCCTATTACAAGACCGATTCAATCCCTTCGCCCAACAGTCAAATTACCCTGCGAGAGGGTTTGACATTGTATCGTTTACCTTCATCCTCAAGGGCTTATCCCTTGGCTTTCGACAAAAAAGTGGAAGCTTATCGGCGGATGTTTGAGGCGGTGTTTGGAGTTTAGGCCGTTAAGCTGCAAATTTTGCGGTTAAAGGCGCTGCTTTCGCTTTTTTTTCGTTTTCCCCTTGCAAATCCAACAAAAAATGTATATTTGCAGCCGAAACCAACCTCTAAAACAAGAATAACATGGGAAAATTTGAAATCACTACCAGGAAGAACGGCGAGTTCCAGTTCAACCTGAAGGCCACCAACGGCCAAGTCATCCTTACCAGCGAGGGCTACAAGACTAAGGCTTCCTGCCTCAACGGCGTGGAATCTGTCAAAAAGAACAGCCAGGACGAGAAACGCTTCGATAAGAAAGTTGCCTCAAACGGCAAGCCTTTCTTCAACCTGATAGCCACCAACGGCCAAATCATCGGTTCGAGCCAGATGTATGCCAACGAGACCAACATGAACAACGGCATCGCCTCGGTGATGAACAACGCCAAGGATGCCCAAATCGTTGACATGACGGAATAAACATTTAGTTTTATTCAAAGAAAAAGTCCGAGAGCTTAGCTCCCGGACTTTTCTTTTTCCCTGAAAGGGAAGGGCTTACTTCACCATCACCTTGACGGCAACCTTGTTCTGGTTGTTCTGCAAATTGACGATGTAGATGCCTGGAACGAGGTGGTGGCTGACACGCACGGTGCTGCCTGCCGCAATCTTCTCGCTCATCAAGTTCTGACCCAGCATGTTGATTACGTTCATCGTGTAACGGCAGTCGTCGCCATTTTCGATGACGAAGGCGTGACTGTCACTCCACACTTTCACATTGGTGACAACAACTTCGTTCACGCCATCGTCGGTGAGGTCGATGAAGATAGGCTCGTCGAGGCCGTTGGTCGGGTTGACGGTGTTGGCTTCAGGAGCCCATTGGCCGTTTTCGGAGGCGTATTCGTTGATGGTCAGGAAGTCGAAGGAAGACGTGACGATGTAGGTGATACCCGTCTCGTTGTCGTTGGGCAGAATGCCGCCAAACCAGCCATCATTGCCAGCTACCAGTTCCTTGTAGAAGTTGGCATATTGGTTGATGCTGCCAAAGTCCACGCCAATGCTTTCGATGCTGGTGCCGTATGCAGGACGCTCGTCTTCGTAGTCGCTATACATGAAGGCGAAACTCATGGGAGCCTCGTTGCTCTTCACGTAGAAAGCCGAGCCGCTGTATTCGTCGTTTTCGTTGCCGAAGTTGAGCACGGTGGCATAGTCTTCGGAGGTGAATATTTGAGCAACTTCAGTGCCGTCGTTACCATCATTGAGGCGGACGCGCATATAGACATGGTTGCCGGGCGTGAAGCGGGCATTGGCCGTAGGCTCATTCATAAGCCATACAACGGCGTAGCCATCCTCGTCGGTGGTGAACTCGCCATAGCCGCCTTCAGTAGCCAGACTCGGGCTGGTGCTGCGATAGAAGCCTTCTGGATCGGCATAAATCACATTGCCTGCGCCAGCGGTCTCTGGACCATCATCACCAACGACAAATTGGTTGGTATAACGGTAGGTGGCGTTAGGCTGGAGGTTGGCAAACTGCACAGGGGCAGCCATCGGCACGCGGTTGTTGTTGGAACCGTTGTTGCCTTGGATGTAGAGCGGCATCAAGGCTTCCATCATAGGCTCGTCTTCGCTGTGGATGGTACCAGCCACGTTGACGTTAGTGGTGGCGTTGCCGCCTTCGTGGGTGATGGCGCCTTCGTAGCTGCCGATTTCGAGACCTTCAACCAGACGCACATAGATGGTCACGGGCTGGTCGACAAGCTGACCGTCGGCGTATGGGATTTCGAGGGTTTCGAAGAAGTCTTCGTCGTCCAACGAGATTTCAAAGCTTTCGCTTGCTGTCACCGTGATGTTGCCTTCGCCTTCAAGGTTGGCACCCGTCAGGGTGTAGCTTTGTGAGTCGGACGGACCTTCGCCTTCCAGATAATCGAGGCCATTAATAGTATTAGGTGTGGCTGTCAGGGTTGGGGTGGGGATGGCGCTACCCGAAGCGAGCATGATGTCGTCGACTTCCCAACCAGCAGCTTCGTCGTTGCTGGTGTATCTGTAGGCGATGTAGCAGTTCGTTCCGTTGAAAGCGTCGAGGCTGATATCGCCAGACTCAACCCAGTTCCAACTGCCTTGCGAGGCTTCGAATTCGAGCTGTTGCCAGGTGGCTTGGGTCGGGTCTTGGCCGTCGTAGTCGTTGGAGAAGAGCAATTCAAGAGCGGGACCAGTGTAGTTTTGGGCCGTTCTGAAGGTCAGCACCACATCGCTGTAGCTGTCGAGGTCGAAGGCGGGTGAAATCAGCCAATCGACAGTGGGCTCGTGGTTGTATCCGTTGGCATAGGCGTAGTGGTTGCCTTGGTAGGAGGCGATACGCCAGAGCGAGTCGCCAGATTCGCAGTATTCAGTCCAGCCGTGCCAGTCGTCTTCCCAGTCTTGGTTGAAGATGATGACAATGTCGTTTTGGATGATGTATGTTGCATTGACAACGGGGCTGTCATTGTAGCCTTCTTTTGAGGCGTAGGCCCAGATGGTCATGCTTTCATCAACGGTAATGGCTCCTTCATAGACATCCCAAGGACCGTTCTCGGAGACGAGGTTGTAATAGATAGTTGCGCCATCGGTGGTGCAGCTGATGACCACATCTTGGGTCTCATAATAGGTACCGCCAGCGGGGTTGAAGGTAGGTGCTGCCACAGTAGGTGTGGGCGGAACGCCGCCTTCACCTTGCATGAAGATGTCGAGGAAGAAGTTGTATTCACCGTTGTTCATGTTGCTGGTGGCGTAGGCACCAACCACGCTGTTGTCGGTGGTCACACGCAAGGCCATGCCACGGTTGGTAGTGGTGGCATTGGTGATGTTGAAGCCGGTGTAGTTGGGCACCAGTGCGCTTTCTTCGGAAGTGCCCGTGACGATCGTCCAAACGGTCTTTTCACTGTCCATCACGAAATTGGTGCCGCTGTTGCCGTAGCCGATTACGTTGCCGTTGGCATTGGTGAAGGTGTAGCCGTCGGAGGTGATGTCCACCGTCCAGTAGTAGCTGTCTTCGTCGGCCATGATGTCGGTGGGGATGATTTCGTCGTCGCCGTTCATCGCGCTGGTAAACTCAGTAACGCCCAGCTTGCCGCTCGTCAGGGTGTTGGTCATGGCAAGATAGGCATCGGCAGTCTCGTTGTAGCGGGCTGCCAAGATGACGCGGTTGCCTGCCACAAGTTGGCTGGCATCGAAGATGCGAACATAGTCGCCACCGGGCACGGGCTGCTCGCTGACGGTGCCGCTGCACGTCACGTCAATGTCGTCGACATCGGCGCAAGCCAAGGTGATGTCTTCGTCGTTGTAATCACCCACAGCGAGGCCGGCTTTCATGCGGACATAGATGGTCGTCTCTTCCACATTGCCGCCGATGGGAGTCAGCGTGAGGGTGCTTTGTGCAGTGAAGTCGTCGCCCGATTCAAGGGAAATCTCAAAGTCGGTGGCTTCGTCAATGGTGATGTTGCTGCTCAAGTTGAGACCGCTCACGGTGAAGCTCTGTTCAGCTGACGGGCCGTTGCCTTCGATGTAGCTGAAGCCAGTCAAGGTCAGAGGTGTAACTGTGACCACGGCTTCTGAGGTTTGGCCGATGAGCACGATGTCGTCGACTTCCCAACCAGCGGCGCTGCTTTCTTCGCAGGTGTATTTGAAGCCGATGTAGCATTCGGTGCCGCTGAAGGTGCTTAAGCTGATGTCGCCCGACTCAACCCATGTCCAGCCGCCCGATGAGAGAGGACAGACCAAAAGTTGCCAGGTGGCATTGGTCGGGTCGCTGCCGTCGTAGTCATTGGAGAAGTAGACCTCAAGGTCGTTGCCAGTGTAGTTCTTGGCGGTTCGGAAACTCAAGGTCGGGTTGTCGTAGGCGTTCAGGTTGAAGGCGGGTGAGATGCACCAGTCTTCGTTGGCGCCGTGGTTGTAACCATTGGCATAAGCGTAGTGGTTGCCTTGATAAGTGGCCACTGACCATTGGGCTTCGCCTTCCACGTCGACGAAGGTCCAGCCGTTCATTTCGCCTTCCCAGTCTTGGTTGAAGATGGTGACGAAACCGAGTTGGATGGTGTAGGTGGCTTCGGCGACGGCGCTGTTGTTGTAGCCCTCTTTCATGGCAATGGCCTTGACGGTAGTGGTGGCGTCGATGGTCAAGGGGGCACTGTACAGAGTACTGTTTTCATCGGGCTCGGTGCCGTCAAGGGTGTAGTATATACTTGCACCGTCGGTGGTACAGGCGATGCTCACGGTCTGCGCTTCATAGTAGGTGCCAGCAGCAGGCGTGAAGGTAGGAGCGGCCACGATCGGGGTGGGCGGGTCGCCACCTTCGGTCTTCAAGAAGATGTCAAGGAAGAAATTATAGTTCTCACTCGCCATGTTCTGTGTGTGGTATGGGCCGAAGTTGTGGTTGTTGTTCAAGGCAAAGGCTCTGACAGCGTTGTTCACATTGTTGACGACGAAGCCTGTGTAGTTGGGTACCATGGCACCAGCTTCTGAAGTTTGGATGGTGATGCTCCATTCGGTGTTGTCACCGCCTGTGGCAAAGTTGGTGCTGCTGGTGTAACCGATCAATTCTCCATTAGCATTGGTGAAGGTGTAGCCGTTGGCAGTCACACCGACAATCCAGTAGTAGTTGTCTTCCTCGTCGACGATGGAAGCGGGCAGCACTTCGTTTTCGTCGGCAGTGGCCGAGGTGAAGAGCACGCCTTCGGGCTTGCCCGACGAGGCGGCGGTCATGGCGTAGTAGTCGGTGGCGTTGTCGTCGAATCGGGCGGCAAAGACCACATAGTTGCCTTCAGCCAAGCTGCTCAGGTCGCTGATACGGACATAGTTGCCGTTGCCAGGAGTGGGCGGGGTAGGTGGTGTAGGCGGTGTGGGCGTACCACCCGTGACCGTTCCGTTGACATTGACATACAGCGTGTCGGCATCTTCCGAAACAACGGCGATTTGTTCGTTGTACGTACCGCCTTCAAGACCAGCCTTCATCCTGACAAAGATGCTGATGTTGTAGAAATGACCGGAGTTGGGGATGTAGATCATGGCAGGGTTCTCAGCATGGAAGTTTTCGCCCGCGAAGGTTGAAACTTCAAAGCTCTCCGAAGGGAACACGCTCACATTGTCGATAAGGTAGTCGCCTGCCAAGACGAAACTGGCAATCTCAGAAGGACCGCCGTTTTCGAATTCGTAGGTGAATCCGTCGAGTGTGGTCGGGTTGGCGGTCAGGACGGGACGGTGGGTGTATTGGATGTCGGTAGCCGAAGCCACAAGGAGTTGAGGAGCGTTGTAGCAGCCGATGACACCGGTGATGGTCACCCAGTCGCCTTGGATCATGCCTTCAACGGTGGGGATGTGATAGACGTTGAGGTTGTTGTCTTCTTGGCTGATGATGGTGGTGCTGCTCGGGTTGATGGCACCGATGACGGCGTTCTCAATCTTCACGCGGGTGGCTTGCAGCATATTACTGCCGCTGTAGTCACTGTTGATTTCGGCGATGGTTCTCACATCCAAAGGAAGGGTGTTGTTGTGAGAAATCACCGTGAATTCGTTTTCGTTGCTACCGTTGATGGCAGTCAGTTCGACCAAGCCGTTGTATGAGGTGCGTTTGCCGTATGCGCGTACGCCATTGCCGACGGCAAGGGTTGACGGAACGGTGTTGCTGTTCAGGTAGAGGTCGATACCGGCGGTAGCGTCTTGGATATAGACGTTGCGGCCATCCACGAAGATGACGGTGCCTTCCACGCAAGCATATTCGTTGTTGGCCAAAGCGCGTGCCGAGGCGATGGTGATGGGCTCGTAGATGGTGTAGGTGGCTTGTGCCACGGTGCTGTTTTGGTAACCATCGGCGACGGCGATGGCTTTGATGGTCGTGGTGGTGCTTACCGTGATGGGATCGGTGTATTCATTGCTGCTTTCCGTGGGCTCAGTGCCGTCGGTGGTGTAGTAAATGACAGCGCCATCAGTGGTGCAGCTGAGGGTGACTTCCTGCTCGATCAGGAACGAGCCGGCAGCGGGTGAGAAAGTCGGAGCTTCGGCCATGGGCTGTGCGCTGACGGTACCACTCAGGGCGATAGTCTGACTCAAAGTGCCGCATGTGATGGTCAGGTCGCCATTGTAGTTGCCTACTTCCAACTCGGATTTTAGACGGACATTAATAGTAGTTTCTGCCAAAGTGCCATTGACGGGCGAGAGTATCGCGCTATCGAAATAGCCGTTGTTTCTGCTCTGGCACAACTCAAAGTTTTCAGGGGCCGTCAGGGTGACATCGCCGCTCAAGTCGTTACCCGAAACGGTGAAGGTCATGGCTTGTGAGGGGCCAGCCCCATAGGTGTATTGGAATCCGTTGAGTTGGGTGGGATTCACCACCAGTTGCGGGTCAGGAGTATAGGACAGCGTGACGTCTGAAGCGTTGGCCACGCGGATTTGGGCTGAATTATAGTAGCCAACCACTCCGATGACATCCACTTCGTCGTTTTCTTCGATGCCGGTCAACTCTGGCACTTTATAAATGTTGATGGAGTTTTCACCTTGTGTCAACGAGGTGTTGCCGCTGGTGTTGATGGCACCGATAGTGGCACTTTCAATCTTCACGCGGGTGGATTGCAGTGCATCGTCTCCGCCTGCGATGATTTCGGCGATGGTCTTCACGGCCAAGGGCAGGGTGTTGCCTGTAGAAACAACGGCAAAGGCACTGCTGCTCTGATTGATGCCCGTGAGTTCGATGAGGCCGTTGTAAACGGTTTTCTTACCATAGGCTTTCACCTCATCGCCTAAATTGAGATCTGAGGCATTCGCGTTAAAGTAAAGGTCGATGCCAGCAGTAGCGTCTTGGACATAGACGTTTCTGCCGTCAATGAAAGTAACGATACCTTGTACCAAAGCGTATTCATTATTGGCCAAAGCCTTTGCCTCGGCAATAGTGATCAGGGTGGGGAAGGTATAAGTAGCCGTGGCGACATTACTGGCAGTGTAACCGCTCTTGAAGGCCTTGGCCTTGACGGTGGTGGTCTCGTTGATGTCGAGCGGATTGTAATAGGTCGCGCTACTTTCGGTCGGATCGGTGCCATTGGTGGTGTAGTGGATAGTCGCGCCCTCAGTGGTGCAACTGATGCTCACGCTTTGCGTGTCAAAGTAAGTTCCGCCAACGGGGCTAAAGGTCGGGGTGGCAACGGTTGGTTGACTGCCGCCGCCTTGTTCCTTATAAAACTCTGCGCTGTAGAATTGCAGGAATTTATTACTGGTTGCGGTGATGGTCAGATTGTAAACAATCTTGTAATACATCCCAGCCCAGCTAATTGCTGCCGGTCTTGTGAATGTTGTCGTTGAACTCTCAACAAAATCTCCTGTCATTGTACTTGTTGGATTGGAGAAATCTGAGTTAGGCGAAACAACAAGAGTTATCGAATTGACTGTTACATTGCTTGCTGTACCATGCGTGAGAACAATCTTTGTGACATCGTCGCTGATTGTACTTGTTGAATAAATAGGGCGGTTCTCATTGGTAAGGCTCTTGCCTCCAATACGCCATGGATTCATTGTGGTGTTACCCATAACCATCCATGTCATGCCGTCTTGGGTAATCTCACTTTCAGTGGCATATCCATTCGTGCCATCTGTTACAGTTCCGTCTAGCGTGTAGGTGACCACTTCATCTCTGGTCTGACCCCATACTAGACTTGTCATCATCAGCATAAAAGCTGTGATTAAAAAAGTTAGTTTTTGTTTCATAAGGTAAAGATTTAATTATTGATACTTAATGATTTAATCTCAGAATAAGGTATATTAATCAAGGTGTCAAAATTAAGGAATTGTCTTTGACGAAAGGGTTTGCATTTCCATAAGTTTTCAACAATTTTTCAACACTTTTTGTTGATAACTCCAAAAACCGTAGCTTTGCAGCCTAAAATGAACCCCATGAAAGAGTATCTTTATACCGTCGAGATGGAGACCCGCGACTACGAGTGCGACATCCAGGGCATCGTAAACAACGCCAACTACCAGCATTATCTTGAGGCATCCCGCCACAAATGGTTGCAACAAGAGGGCTATTCGTTTCGCCAGTGGCATGAGGAAGGCATCGAAATGGTAGTGGCCGAAATCACCATGAAATACAAGACTCCGCTTCGCGGACAGGAGGCCTTTCTGTCGTGTCTCAACTTGCACCGCGAAGGGCCTCGTTTCATCTTTGAACAGGACATCTACCGCAAGTCCGACATGAAACTCTGCGTGTCAGCAACGGTGTCAACGGTTTCCATGATTAATGGAAGACTGTCGAGAGGCGACGAGGTCGCTGCGCTTTTTGAGAAGTATTTGAAATGATTTCAGACAACCAAACTAGATGTGAACAAACTATGAAGACAAGCCAAGTGATATTGATAACCGGAGCCAGCAGCGGTATCGGTTTTGAAGCGGCCCAGATGCTTGCCAGACAAGGTCATAAAGTGTATGCCGCCGCCCGTCGCACCGAATTTATGGAGCCTTTGCGTGCGCAGGGTGTGACTGTCGTCAAGATGGACGTCACCGATGAGGAATCGATGCGGAAGGGTGTGCAACAGGTTGTGGAATCAGAGGGCCATATAGACGTATTGGTCAATAATGCGGGTTATGGCTATTTTGGTGCCGTTGAGAACGTGACCATGGAGGAGGCGAGGAGACAGATGGAGGTCAACGTGTTTGGTTTGGCGCGGTTGTGCCAACTTGTCTTGCCTGCCATGCGTGAGCGGGGCAAGGGACGCATTGTCAACACGGCATCGGTGGCTGGCAAGGCGGTGCTGTATTTCGGGGCGTGGTATAATGTTTCTAAGTTCGCGGTCGAGGCCTTCAGCGATGCATTGCGTATGGAGATGAAACCTTTTGGCATCGACGTGGTGATGATAGAACCTGGTGGCATCAAGACGGAGTGGGGGATCATCGCCGCCGACCATCTGGCCGAGAGTTCGTCAGGCACTGCCTATGAAAAGGCTGCTGTCCGTGAGGCCAACACTTTGCGCAAGGTGTATTCCATGAATATGCTGTCCAAACCGTCCGTAGTGGCTAAGGCCATCTGTCGTGCTGTTAACCGTCGTCGTCCCAAGGCACGTTACCGCATTGGTATGTTTTCGGGAACGATTGTCTTCTTCCATTGGCTGTTGCCTACTAAGTGGTGGGATGCCCTCATGAGGGGATTCTGGAAAATCAAAATCTGAAAATCTATGTTGTTTTGGGAAAGTTTTTTATCTTTGCCGCGTAATAAAACCCAAATAATATGAAAAAAATAGTTCGAACTGTTTGGATTGGAGCCCTTTCGGGTTTGGCTTTTTTGGCTGCTTGCTGTGCTTCGAAAGGCTTGACACGGAGCGAACGCAAGCAACTTGTTAAGGAGCGTGACTCAATTCAGGAAATTCTCAAAATGCGTGAGATGGCTGCTGTTTATGGGTCTCCGGAGATTCTTGGAGAGTACAAGTTGGAGACTTTGCGCCTGCGGTGCCAACTTGACACCATCAACGCCAAATTGGGAGAAAATATTGATTTGCAGCGAAGTGCCCGCCGTGTCGAGCTTCAGGAACGTCTCAATGTGGTGCGTGCCGAACTGCAGCGTCGCGAGGGAGCCTGCGTCTATGGATCGCCCGAAATCATTGAAGAATATGGCCGCGAAACGCGTCGTTTGAGGGGAGAAGCTGAGGAACTTCAGAAGGCCATCCGTGATCTGGACAATCCCAACGCTAAAGTCAACGATGGCAAAGTGGAGGCACTTTATGGTGTCCCGATGCCAGAAGAAGAGAAATAGTTCCGTTTCAGAAATAGAATTGTCTGAAAAACTGCGTTAATGAGTGAACGCTTGGGCTTTTATAAAAAAGTGATGCTCGAACTCAACCATGCGGTGCTGCAAAGTCGCATCGAAGAGCACGAGCTGCACCAGTTGTTTTGGGAATGCACCCTACGCTGTAACCTTAACTGCCGCCACTGCGGATCCGATTGTCGAATGCTCTCCGATAAGGACGACATGCCTTTTGAGGATTTCGCCAAAGTGCTTGATGAGGTGCGTGCTCACCAGGACCCAGGCAAGGTGATGGTCATCACCACGGGCGGTGAACCGATGATGCGTCGCGACCTGGCGCAATGTGGTGACGAAATCTCAAAACGCGGCTTCGTCTGGGGTATGGTCACTAACGGCATGATGCTCACCCCCGAAAAACTGGATGAGTTTGTTCGTGCAGGCTTGAAAAGCATCGCGGTGAGTTTCGACGGCTTTGAAGAAGACCATAACTGGATGCGCGGCAATTCTCAGAGTTTCAAAAACGTACTGGTGGCAGTGGAAGGTCTGAAACAGCATCCTGATCTCACTTGGGATGTTATCACTTGCGTCAATCAACGTACTATCAAGTATCTGCCGCAGTTTCGTGATTTCCTGATTTCGTTGGGCATCCGTCGCTGGCGTCTGTTTACCGTGTTTCCCTTTGGCCGTGCCGCCAACGACCCCGATCTGAAGCTCTCCAACGAGCAGTTTGTGCAGATGATGGAGTTCATCAAGGCGACACGTTTGCAAGGGAAAATCCGCGCCGATTACGGTTGCGATGGCTTCCTCGGAAAATACGAGGGCGAGGTGCGCAACCATTACTATTCGTGCAGCGCGGGCATCAACATCGCCTCAGTGTTGGCCGACGGCTCCATTTCGGGCTGTCTCAGCATCCGCAGCGACTACCACCAAGGCAATATCTATCGCGACAGTTTCTGGGAGGCGTGGCAGAACAAGTTCCAAGTCTACCGCGACCGCCGTTGGATGAAGACCGACCAATGCGCTGATTGCAAGATGTGGCGTTATTGTCAAGGCAATGGGATGCATCTCCGTGATGGCGAAGGGAAGCTCCAAGTGTGTCAATACAATATGATTAATGGGTAAGATTTATCTCGTCGGTTATATGGGTGCGGGCAAGACCACCGCGGCGCGCCGCATCGCCAACAGGTTGGGCTGGGAAGTGGTGGATACCGACGCACTTTTTGAGGAGAAATACCGTATTTCGGTGGATGATTTTTTCAAAAAGTATGACGAACAGTTATATCGAAAACTGGAATCGGAGATTTTGAAGAACACAGAGAGTCTGGATAATACCGTTGTTTCTACAGGCGGCGGGACCGCTTGCTATTTCGACAATATGGAATGGATGAACCGACATGGCCTGACGGTCTTTATGCGTATCAGTCCCGAAGCGGCGGTTGACCGTGTCATCCATTCAAGACACAAACGGCCTTTGGCTAGTGGTAAGTCTGAAGCAGAGCTGATGGAATACGTCAGGTGGCATTATGCTTCTCGTCTGCCATATTACGAACAGGCCCAACTTACCGTGAAATCGGAGAATTTTAATATTGAGGACTTGGTCGAGAAAATTCCGAATGATTTTTTGTAGTGTAAGTTTTTTTCCTATTTTTGTGGCAATCAAAACTTCACTACTATGATAGAAATCCACGACCTAGAAAAAACCGACAGCGTCTTCAACCAATACATGGCTGAACTTCGCGATGCCGTCATCCAGCAAGACCGTATGCGCTTCCGCCGTAATCTTGAACGCATTGGCGAAGTGATGGCATATGAAATCAGCAAATCCTTCGAGTACGATGATGAAGAGGTGACTACACCGTTGGGCATCAAGCAGATTCGGACGATGCATGAGCAGCCGGTCATTGCCACTATCCTTCGTGCGGGCTTACCTTTCCACAACGGGATGCTCAGCATGTTCGACCAGGCCGACAGCGCCTTTGTTGCAGCCTACCGCAAATACGACAAGAACGAAGACTCAGAGATTCGTGTGGAGTATTTCTCCTCGCCTGATATCGAAGATCGCATACTGATTCTCTGCGACCCACTGTTGGCTACGGGTGAGTCCATCGTGAAGACTCTCAACGGCCTGATGGAGGACATGGTGCCGAAGGAGATTCATATCGCTGTGGCGGTGGCTTCGCAAGATGGCTTGGATTATGTGCAGCGCACCATGTCAAGGCTTCCTGTGACCATCTGGGTGGGCAGCATCGATGAGGAACTGACGGCCCGCGCCTATGTCGTTCCGGGCATCGGCGATGTGGGTGATTTGGCATACGGAGAAAAACGATAAATTCAGTGCGGCGTTTCGACAAGCTCAACGACCGCCAAGGGTCCCTGAGCCTGTCGAAGGGCCCGAATAATGGAAACAATATGGCAGAAGAAAAGAAAAAACGCGATGGCTTCGGCTCGAAAATCGGCATCATCGCCGCTGCTGCGGGCTCGGCCATCGGATTGGGCAATATCTACCGCTTCCCATGTGAGGTGGGCAACAACGGCGGTGCGGCATTCCTGTTGGTGTATCTGGCTGTCGTGATCTTTTTGGGCATCCCCGTGATGCTTTCGGAGTTGGTTATCGGTCGTCGCTCGCAGAGCAATTCGGTGGGGGCGTTCAAAAAACTGGCTCCAAAGACGGCTTGGCCTATCGTGGGTTATATGGGCGTGCTTTGCGGATTCCTCATCTTTGCCTTCTACTCCACGGTGTCGGGCTGGACGTTGGAATACATCGTCAAGTCGGTGACCAACTCGTTCCAAGGTAAGGACTTGGCCACTATTGAGCAGGAGTTCACCGCTTTCCACGACATGGGCTGGCGCAACGTGATGTGGCAGGGCATCTTCATCTTCCTGACGGGTTTCGTGGTCTTCAAAGGCGTACAGAACGGCATCGAGAAATATGCCAAAATCCTGATGCCCTTGCTGTTGGTTATCCTTATCGTCCTCGGGATCCGTTCCATGACTTTGCCTGGCGCGAAAGAAGGTCTGGCTTTCCTATTCAAGCCTGATTTCTCGAAGATTACGGGTAAGGTACTCATCAGCGCGTTGGGACAAGGCTTCTTCTCGTTGAGCCTCGGCATGGGCGTGCTTATCACATATGGTTCCTACGTCAAGAAAAGCGACAACCTGACCAGCACGGCCTTCTCGGTAGTGTTAGCCGATACTGCGATTGCCCTGCTTGCTGGACTTGTCATTTTTCCGGCAGCGTTCTCGTTCGGGGTGAAGCCCGAAGCGGGTATGGGGTTGGTGTTCAATACTTTGCCCATGCTTTTCAACCAAATGGCTGGCGGTTATTGGTTCTGCCTCATTTTCTTTGTGTTGCTTGCCATCGCCGCTCTCACTTCGACCATTTCATTGTTGGAGGTATTGGTGGCATATCTATCAGAAGAAATCCATCTGAAACGCCAATGGGCTACGGTTGTGGCTTGTGTGGGCACGATGTTGTTGGGTGCTTTTGCCTCTCTGAGCTTGATGAGCGGAACACCGTTTGCCATCGGTGGACGTCCTGTCTTTGACCTGATGGACTTCGTCTCGTCCAATATCCTGTTGCCCATCGGCGGTGTGCTGATCGTCATCTTCGTGGGCTGGTATCTCGGTAAACAGAAATTCTTCGAGGAAGTGACCAATGAGGGTAAGATAAAGGCCTCGCTGAAAAAGATCATCTTCTTCATAATAAGATATTTGGCTCCTGTTGCCATCGCGATTGTGTTTGTCAGCGGGTTAATTAAATAACCATGGAATTGTTGCGCAAGTGGTTGACTTTCAGCAAAGGCGAGCGTGTCGCCATCGTCACGATACTGGCTGCCATCCTCATCCTGATTTTGGCCTGTCTGTTTCGTCCTGCGCGCAAGTCGCTGGACGAGGCCTCTTTGCACAATCTGGATTCTTTGTTGACCTTGCGTCAGGCAGCCATTGAAGCCCAACAGCAACAACAAACTGATAAAGCCCAAGAAACGACCGAACTGCATCCTTTTCCCTTTAATCCCAATACGATTTCGGAAGACGAATGGAAGCAAATGGGTCTCACCGACCGTCAAGTTCGCAATATCATGAACTACAAGGCCAAAGGTGGCAAGTTCTATTCGAAAAATGACATTTCCAAATTATACACCATCAGCGAGGAGGACTTCGCCCAACTGGAGTCTTTCATTGTGCTGCCGGAGGTGTCGCGAGGCGCAAGCAAATCATCAACAAAGAAACAAGAGGAGAGAACGGGGGAGGAGTCTACACCTGTCGTGAAAAAAGCCATCCCCATCGTCGATCTTAATACAGTGGATTCGACTACTTTGGTGGAACTGCCGCAGATAGGTGGTTACATGGCCTCGCGCATTCTTGAATTTCGCGACAAGTTGGGTGGTTTCGTCGAAACGGAGCAGCTTCGTGATGTGAAAGGCATGGATGAAACACGTTATGCTACGATACAACCTTATATAAAAATAGGTGAGGCCGAAATGCGCAAAATTGACGTTAACCGTGCTGATTTCAAGACCTTGGTGCATCATCCTTATCTTAGTTACGAGCAGGTGAAGCGTATCTTCAACCAGCGCGAGAAACGTGGCATGATTAAGAATTGGGACCAACTGAAGACCCTCATTCAAGACGACGGCGAGGTGAATCCTTTGCTGGAGTATTATGTGAAGTTCTGAGGTCGAATTGAGATTTTTTTCAAAACTGCTTGTTTTTCACAAATTTTCACTATTTTTGAAGCCGTAAAAAAAACATGTTCAAGTGGCTATTGTGGCTGCTGGACTCAAAACAAAGAGAGATGAAACATAAATATGTGTTGTTCAAAAGTGTATTGTTGGCCCTCGTGTTGTGTGTGACGGGCGTTTCGAAATTGGAAGCACAACTGATTGTTACTCCTGTTGGTGAGATTCCAGGTTGGAATGCGGATTCTTTGGTAAGGAATGTGCTGATGAGTGGCGGCATTTCGATATCGAACGTCGAGTTTAACGGTTTTTCGGACGACCTCGAATGCGACAACATTGGAGTGTTCGAGACGGGGGCAACTCCGACCAACATAGGGATTGAAAGGGGACTGATCTTTACAACTGGACATGTCAGAGTCGCCATAGGTCCAAATGATTCCGATGATGCCTCTGAAGAGACAAATTGTAGCAGTTTTTATGACGAAAGTTTGTTTGATTTGGTTGGAAATGATATTTTTGACGTGGCGGTTTTAGCTTTTGATTTTGTTCCTTGGGATAGTATCGTCTCGTTTAACTATGTGTTTGGTTCTGAAGAATATCCAGAATGGGTTGGCAGTGAATTCAATGATGTTTTTGGTTTCTTTGTTACTGGACAGAATCCTAATGGCGGTAACTATTCGAATACCAATGTGGCTTTGATTCCCGGCACCGACATGGCGGTGTCTATCAATAATGTGCATGACCATACCAATTCCGAGTATTATGTGGACAATACGGATGGGCAGACGATTCAGTATGATGGTTTTACGACGGTGTTGACGGTCAGCTTCAAGGTGGTTCCGATGACAGAATACCACATCAAGATGGGCATTTGTGATTCGAGCGATAATATGGTTGATTCAGGGGTGGTCCTTGAAGCCAATAGTTTTACTTCTCCCATTTCATACACCATGTTTATGGATGGAATGAATTATATGGCGATACCAAACGATTATTGTTTTTGTGTCAACCATAGCATCGATTTCGATGTGGAAACGACTTGGAACTATGACAATGTGAAATGGTATTTCGGCGACGGCACCTCTGCCATGGGCAGGAACGTGCAACACGCCTATACCCAAGAAGGCGTATACGAAGTGAAGAATGTCTTGTACAATCCGCATCGTACCCAGGATTCGCTTTATCTGTCCAAGGTGATTGAAGTGCGGATTGAACATGGTTCCGAAACAGTTTTTGCTTGCACAAACGAACCATTTGAATGGCATGGAATGCAGTTTACTGAAACAGGAATTTACATCGATACCTTGGAGTCGAGTTACGGTTGCGACAGCATCGTGACACTGCATCTCACCGTCAGCCATGCCGACACCACACATCTTGAAGTCACGACCTGCGATGCATACCCTTGGTACGGAGTGACTTATTCGGAGCCTGGTGTATATGAGCATTTGTTGCAAAACAGCGATGGCTGCGATAGCCTGTTGGTGTTGCATCTCGTCATGGATGGGTTCTTCAGTAGCGAAGAAACTATTGAGACATGCAACAGTTACACTTGGCGCGGCCAGACTTATACCGAAAGCGGCAATTATGAGGAATTTGTCTCTAATCCTGTT
The DNA here is from genome assembly GCA_905234765.1 of uncultured Bacteroidales bacterium. The sequence continues at coordinate 55,737 of CAJOIF010000003.1, read as the reverse complement.
GGTTGTGACAGCACGTTCATCCTGAATCTCGTTTTGTCTTATGATTATGTATTCGACACCGTGGTGAAGGCATGCGGTGAGTTCGTTTGGGACGGACAACATTATTTTGAATCGGGCGTGTATGAGTATCTAGGTCAAGGCGCACATGGTTGCGACAGCATCGTCAGACTCGACCTTACTTTAGGCCAAGGCTATCAAGGACTTCTGCACGGACAGACCCAGGTGGTCGCAGCAACCAATATTGTGGCAGGCGTCTATATGTATTATGTGCCCGATTCATTAAATATAGCGCCAAACACGCTTGAATGGAGCTGTACCAATCCAAGTTGGGTAGTGGATCCAAGTGACAACCGTTACCGTTGCGAACTATGGGTGACCAACATAGGTCAGGGCACGCTGATTGCCGAAACCCATCATGACTGCGACTCGGTATATCGTATAGACATTAATGCCACGTGGTTTGACGTTGACGAAAATAAGGGAGTGTCGGTTAGGATATTCCCTAATCCCGCTAAGGATTTGGTGAGAGTCGAGGGTCTGGTTGTCACCAAAATGCAGGTATACAATGCCTTTGGGCAGTTGGTGAAGACTGTGCAGGGCAGTAATGAAATCAGCGTGGCAGATTTGCCAGAAGGCGTTTATATGCTGCGCATGACCGATGCCGAAGGCAGAAGCCATGCAGAGCAGGTGATGGTGAAGGAATAGAGATTTGACGCGCTGGAGGTCTGGATGGGCGGCTTTTTTAAGCATGGAAAGCCCAAGCCATCATTTCTTGCTCTTCGCGTGAGATGTGATGTGCCGATGCCAAACTGCGCCATTGGGCCACCACCTCTTTGGTGTGCTGGATGATTTGCTCGGCAACGGTTTTTGAAATACCGGCATAAGGTGCAATCTCAAGGGCAAGACGGTAATCAAGCGCATTGTCATGCTCGTTGATGTTCAGGCTCAGACCTTCGCCGTATTCCTGTGGATTTAGGTCATAGGCAGGGGAGAGTGACCAGCCGTGGGGTGTGAGCAGAAAACCGTGGTTGCGCAGGTGGTCGTCGCAGTTGGAAATGGCAATGTTGAAGACAATGCGCCGCCACATTTGGACGAGGTTTTCTTCCACACGACAGCAATTGCGGCTAATCCACTCAATAAGTTCCAAATAACTACATCCCGATGTGTCACCATCAGTGTAACCGAGCATGGTCATTGCTGAGGTGAAATGGATGCGTTTGCCGTAGTCGTCGCGGTCGAAACGGCGTGTGAGGAAGGTGGCGTGTGTATTGGCCAATGTTCGGGCCTTGAAAGGAGCAACTTCGATGTGGCATTGCTTGGCCATAAGCATGGTGACAGCTTCCCATGCGCCCACGTTTTTGCGGTCGTGGCGGCTGGGAAATTTGGCAATCCAAAGATGTCCGTTTGCGTCTTTAACATTGGCCTTGGGCCGTGCGCCACCTAATGAAGAGCCAGGCGCGAGCAGCATTTGTAACCAACGGTTGACATCAGGATTGTCGTCTTGCTCCAACTGCCATGCAGCATTTTCCAAATCACGCAAGGAAGCAAAAGGCGGTGTGCTGTAATTGGGGTCGTTGTCGAGGAAGTCACCATCGGGCGATAGTTTCATGCGCAATGCTCCCATGCGGCTTTCGTCAAATACACCGAGCAGGTAATCGCTTTCTTGAAGGTTCTGTCGTGGGCGTTGCTCCGCCTTGGCGCGTTGACTTTCGCGACGGTCAAGCAAGACGCGCCCCCAACGGTCAGGCGACGAGTCGAGGAATAGGCCAAAGTTGCTTTTCGGTTCGGGAAGATACTGCCGACCCTCAAAAAACTGTAAATCAGGGTCGAGCAGATGACAAAGACTGTTGCGAAGCCAACCTTCGTCAAACTCAAATGAAAACACCCCATGGCCACGCACTTGTTGGGCGGTGAGCAAACCCATCAAAACGGGTTCTGCCGTATGGACATCATCGAAATAGATGTAGATTCTTTTTTCCATGGCATTACTCGTTTAGGGGTGGCCGTTTAGTGCTGCGGCGCGGCGTGGTCAGCCCAGCATCTTGCAGCTTGCGCCCAAGTACATCATCGCGGGCGATAAGGAGTAAATCGTCCTGAAGGCCGAGCACGATGAGTACGCGGAAATACATTCCTATGGCTACACCTTCGTCGCCGCGTTCAATCTTTATTAAAGTGTTGCGTGATATGCCGGCGCGCTCCGCCACCTGTTCTGACGACAAGTCACGGCGCAAACGCGCCAAATGCAGGTTCTCGCCCAGCGTGCGCATCATCCGTTCATGTTTCGGTAATAACGGCCGTTTCATAATGTTCGTAATTTTGCGCAAAATTACAACTTTTTGTTCAATTATTGCAACATTATTTGAAAATTTTGATTTTTCGGATTTATTTTCACTTTTTTCTTATTTTTGCGCCTTACAATATAATAATAGGTGTTTCTGCAATGCGCAAACTATATCTCATCCTTGTTTTATTGGCTTTGGCGTTGCCCACAAAAGCTGCCTACCTTCTCATTCCTATGGACAACACCCAAACGAACCATCTGAAAGCCTACGGAGTGGCCTATTGGGTGCTGCAACGCGAGGTGGAAATCAGTTGGCTGCTGAACTATAGGGGAGGGAGTTACCTGATTCCTTACCACGAGATGTTTGAACGCGAGTGCAAGATGCGCAATGTGTCGTACAATGTCATCGCCGACGCGCAAGCCGATGCCATTCTCGCCGAAATCGCCGACCCAGGCGTGAACATGGACGAGATGAAACTCCAAAAAGTGCCTCGCATTGCCGTCTATGCACCCAAAAACAACCTGCCCTGGGACGATGCAGTAACGCTCGTTTTGACTTACGCCGAAATCCCATACGACGTGGTCTATGACGACGAGGTGCTGCAAGGCGTGTTACCCACCTACGACTGGCTCCACCTGCACCATGAGGACTTCACCGGACAATACGGCAAGTTCTGGGCACGTTACCGCAACTACCCTTGGTATCAAGAGGATGTGCGGATGCAGGAAGCCACGGCACAGCGTTGGGGTTTCACGAAGGTCTCGCAGTTGAAACTGGCCGTGGCCAAGAAAATCCGTGAGTTCGTGGCAGGTGGTGGCTACATGTTTTCCATGTGCTCAGCCCCCGACAGCTTCGATGTGGCCCTTGCCGCTGACGGCCTCGACATTTGCGACTATATGTTCGATGGCGACCCCATCCGTAGCGGCGACCCGCAGCGCCTTAACTATGATAATTGTTTTGCTTTCACTGACTTCACGCTGTCGACCAATCCACAGGAATATGAAATCTCCAACATTGACGTCACGCAAGGACGCTCGCGTTTGGTGCAGGAACAAAACGACTACTTTCTGCTCTTTGACTTTTCAGCCAAATGGGACCCCGTTCCGACGATGCTGACGCAATGTCATGAAAGGCTCATCAAGGGTTTCATGGGGCAGACTACGGCCTTCAACAAGGCGGTCGTCAAGCCTTCCGTCATTGTTTTGGGCGACAATGCCGCCTTGAACGAGGACCGTTACATTCACGGCAACTTCGGTAACGGCTTCTGGACTTTCCTTGGTGGCCACGACCCGGAGGACTACCAGCACATCGTTGGCGACCCGCCCACAGAACTTGACATGTACCCTAATTCACCAGGTTATCGGCTCATTTTGAACAATATTTTATTTCCCGCAGCGAAGAAAAAAGAGCAGAAAACCTAAAAATGTTTATTTTTGCCGTTTTAATTAATGTAATAATTCGTAAAATCATAGTCTATGAGAAGAAGTTTACTCGTTATCCTTGCCCTGTTGACGGGCATGATGATCCTTCAAGCTAAACCCGTCGATGAGTCAAAGGCACAACGTTTGGGCCTCAATTTCATTCAGCATAAGGCTTTGTTTGCCAGAAATGCGGTGAATCAGACGGACTTGGCCTATACTTTCCGCGCCGATAACAACACTGCCACAGCATACGTCTTTAATTTCAAAGGAGGTTTTGTCATCGTGGCCGCCGACGATAGCTACCAACCCATTCTTGGTTATTCCAATTGCGGCAATTTCGACTATGACCACGCCCCCGATGGTTTGTTGTTCATGCTCGGTGAACTGTCGGATGAAATTGCGCGTTGCATCACTGAAAGGGTGAAGGCTACCAGCGACATTGTTTGCCAATGGAACAACCTTGAGAGTTACGGTATCCTGCATCCTGAGAAGAGCATCCCCGTGGTGGAAGCCCTTGTGCAGCAGCGTTGGAACCAGGACTATCCCTACAACATGTATGCTCCACAAGGATGTCCCACAGGTTGCGTGGCCACAGCCATGGCCCAGCTGATGAAGTATTGGGAATGGCCGACCCAAGGAACGGGTGAGCACAGCTATCAATGGAATGGACAAACGTTGAGTGCCAATTTTGGTGAGACCACATACGATTGGGCTAATATGGTTGACAATTATGCCTTTGGCACCCACACTCAAGAAGAGAAAGAGGCCGTAGCCACTTTGATGATCCATTGTGGCGTGTCGGTCAACATGCAGTTCGCTCCTGACGGTTCGGGAGCTTATTCGTGGGAGGTTCCAGATGCCATACATGACTATTTTTCCTATTCCGAACATGCCACACATATCTCAAAGACAGGCTCTTATGACGACTGGATTGCCCTGCTGAAGACCGATATCGACCAGCGGATTCCGATTTATTACTCGGGACAAAGTACGGAAGGTGGTCATGCCTTCGTTTGCGACGGCTACGACTCCGATGACCTTTTCCATTTCAACTGGGGTTGGGGCGGATCTTCGAACGGCTATTTTCTTATCGATGGCTCGCATTTCGACTATTCGGGTAGCCAAGCCATCGTTTATGATTTTATCCCCAATTACATCTATGATGAAATGCCTCAAACAGTCGAGAACCTCGCCGTGACTATTGATAGCGATGTGTCACGCGTTGGGCATCTCACATGGACGAATCCTACCACCACCATGTCGGGTGCGCCTTTGACTTCATTAGATAGGGTGATTGTAAAACGCAATGATGTTGTGGTACAAGAGTTTACGAGCGTTACTCCAGGCCAAACGATGACTTGCGACGACGAGGTGCCTTACTTCGACCAGTTCAAATACACGGTGTACGTGGTCGCAGGCAACAATTATGGTCGTACTGCCATCACTAAGGCGGTCTTCGGCCCTTATTGTACTTGGAAGGTCATGATGACTTCTACCAGTATGCAAGGTTGGGATGGCGGAGGTATCACAGTGCAGAATGCAGCCGGTTCCTACATTGACTTTTTGACGACCAACACGTCAAGCGCCAGTATGCAGAACTTCCAGATGGCTCTTGGCAACAACAATCTGTATTGGGTGGAACCCAATTCCGCAATCACCAATATCTCATTCAAGATTAAAGATTCCGATAACCAACTCGTTTACGAATACAACGGCCCTTCATCGGGTTTGGAAGCAGGCTTGATTAAGACCTTGAACAACAGCTGCGGTCAGGAAAACACCTGTGAGTCGCCATATAACTTGAAGGCTATGCTTGACCCCGAGAACGACCAGACTGTCATTCTCACTTGGGATAGCGATCACGATCCTGAATTTGGCTATTGCATCTATCGCGACGGAATCCTGTTCAATATGGCGCACGAAAAGCAATATGTTGACGAACACACCAATCTTGGCGGTCATTGCTATTATATCACGGCACTTTGCAATGGAGGCGAAACGGAGCATTCCAATGAATACTGTATCACTTCTGGAACAGGTTGTGACGAGCCTTCGGACTTATACTACAAGTATGACAACAACAAGGTGCACCTCTATTGGACTGCTCCAGAGAATACGGAACCAACTGGTTATGTCATCTATCGCAGGACTGAGACGACCAGTTTTAAGGAAATCAAACGTATCCGCGATACCCATTATAAAGATGCTAGCTCGATACAAGGTGTTGTATATCAGTATGCAGTGGTGTCCTATTATCAAGAAACCGATTGCTATTCCACCTATGCCAACGACTTGCTGGATGATGGCAAGTACTTGATTGAGGTAGATTGGAGCAATATCCCAAAGGATTTGAAGGCCGAATTGGTTAACGATGGAGGAACAAGTAATGTGAGTTTGCATTGGAGACCAGCTTTCCATACCACCAGTTATGATGTGATTCGCAATGGTGTGAAGATCGCGGAAGTGACCGACAACGAGTTTGTTGATGAGGGTGTTGAAGTAGGAGAGGTTCTTTGTTATCAAGTTGTGGCCTATGGCGAAGGCTTTGAGGAATCCTCTAATGAATCTTGTGTTTTGCCTTGTTTGGCACCGACAAGTCTTGAAGGTGATTTGATATTAATTGGAGAGGGTGTGTACAAGATTAAAGTTACATGGCAAGCACCTGAAGGTCGCGTCCCAGAGCATTATAATTTGACTCGTATTGATGAAATCGCACAGGACACGGTAGTGATGGCGGTCGTGGACAATGTTTATGAGGAAGACTATCAGATGGGCCTCATCGATCGTATGTACCAAGTGACAGCTGTATATTTTGATGGCGAGTCCGGATTTGCGTTGACTGCCAATGGCGAAAACCATGTCCGTCTCAACAACCTTGCTGTCGACGAGTATCAGATGAATGTGAGACTCTATCCCAATCCCACCACAGGTCAGTTGAGCATTACGGCGGAGGGCATGACTTCTGTCAGTGTGTATGACCTCGTTGGTCAGTGCCTGATGCAAATGACTACCGAAGATGGCAATGCGACTTTTGATTTGAGTTCATTGCAAAACGGCATCTATCTTGTCAAGGTGAGTACCGTCAATGGCTCAACAATACAACGTGTTATTAAAATGTAAATAGTTTATAATCAATAATTTAATATTATTAAACCAATGAGAAAAGCTTTATTTATGATGGTGACCTTGGCCCTTTTTGTGAGCCAACTCATCGCATCGCCTGTTGGCGTGGAACAAGCCCGTCAGCTTGGCTTGAAGTATGTGCAGAGCCATTCTGCCAAACAGGTTGTTGAACTTAACCTGGCCTACACCGAGATGACCGAGAACGGTAATCCTGCTGTTTACGTATTCAACTTCGACGGCGGTTGTGTCTTCGTTTCTGCTGACGATGTGGCGCGTCCCATCCTCGGTTTCGCCGACGAGCCTTTTGACATGGCCATTGTGCCTGAGGGTTTGGCTTACTATCTGCGTTATTATGCGCGTCAAATCGAGTTTGCCCAAGAGAACAACCTCGAACCCGAGATGGAGGTGGCTTCGGAATGGAAACATGTGGCCATTGACGGTTTTGAGAACGACAACCGCGGCACTCGTGGCGACATCGCCCCGCTGATTACTACCAACTGGAACCAAGACAATCCGTATAACCTCAGATGCCCTACGGCCAATGGCGGTCCTGGCGGCCATGTGTATGCTGGTTGCGTGGCAACGGCCATGTCGATGGTGATGAAAAAATGGAATTGGCCCGACCATGGTAGCGGCTCACATTCCTACACGCCTCAAGGTTATCCTACCCAATCGGTGGACTTTGAGAGCACCTATTACAACTGGAATAACATGCCTAATTCATGCAATAACTCCAACTATCAAGATGTTGCTTTGCTGATGTGGCATTGTGGCGTGTCTGTGGATATGCAGTACAGCCCGCAAGGCTCGGGTGCCTATTCCGCTGATGTTCCTGATGCTATCGCTGAATATTTCCGCTATACCAGCCATACCAACCATCTGAGCCGCGACCTCTATTCCAAGACGGATTGGGAAGAGATGCTCATCCGCAACCTTGAATACGGCTTCCCGCTGTATTATTCAGGTAGCGACCCAGAAGGCGGACACGCTTTTGTTTGCTGCGGCTATCGTGAGAGCGACCGCAAGTTCTACTTCAACTGGGGTTGGAGCGGCACGCTGAACAACTACTACGCCATCGATGCCCTCAATACGGGTTGGAATGGCAGCTTCAATGAGAACCAGACTGCCATCTTCGACTTTATTCCTGCATACATTTATGATGCTTTGATTCCTGCTGCTGAAGACCTCACTGTTAGAGCTGAAAATGCCCAATCCAAGACGGGTGTCATTAGCTGGACGAATCCTACCGTTTCCATGGGTGGCGAAACTCTCGAAAACATTGAGCAGGTCGTTCTGCTTCGTAATGGCGTACAAATCTTTACTCAGAACAATGTCGCACCTGGTGAGGAGATGACTTTTGAGGATAACGTGCCCGATTTTGATTGCTATTCTTATCGTTTGTATTTCCTCTCCAATAATGTCAAAGGCCGCTTCGCCGATTTCAATTACCAATATGGTCCTACCTGCACATGGAAAGTGATTGGTCAAACCACCAACTTCCAAGGCTGGAACGGCGGTAAGATTCAGGTGAAAAACGCTTTTGGAACTATTATAGAGGAAATCACCATGGCTTCTTCGACTCCCATTAGCCAACAACTCCGTATGCCTGAGGGCGATGTCACTTTCACTTGGGTTGCCCCTTCCACGGCGGTTACCAGCCTGACCATTAACATCAAGAACTCAGCCAACCAGTCGGTTTACAACTATACGGGCAACTCGAACCAACTGCCCGCCACGTTATATGCTGGTGACAACGACTGTGGTGGCTGCGAGCCTCCGACAGGCTTCCAAGGTGAATACCAATGGACTGCAGAAGGCTTTGGTACCCTGCTCACCTGGACTTATGATACCGATCCGCAATCGTTTAAGGTCTATCGGAGCGTCGATGGTGTCAACTACGAGGAGATTGCCACTGTTGATAAGACCCTGCGCGAGTATTTCGATATTGTGGAATCCGGCAACTATTACTACAAACTGACGGCTTTCCGCAGCTATTGCGAGTCTACGCCCGCATGGGTTGATGAGGATACGGATTATGTCTACATCGCAGTGACCTCGGTCAGCGAAGATACCGAAGAAGGCTACAAAGTGTATCCCAACCCCGCCAACGCCTTGATGAGCGTTGAAGCCGAAGGACTGCAACAGGTCACCATTTGCAACGCCATGGGTCAAGTTGTCTTGATGCAGCGTTGTGGTGAAGACGGCGTGGTCATCAATACATCAAGCTTGGCCTCGGGCATATACACCATCAGCGTCAAGGCTGCCAATGGAACCGTAACCAAGCGTTTTGCCGTGATGCATTGATACATTTTCTAAAAAACGGTTGAAAATGAAAAGGAAACATGTTCGCATGTTTCCTTTTTTGTATATTTGCCGCTTCAACATAAAAATAAGAATGCAATGAAAAAACACATCCTTGCCGTGTTGGCGCTGGTGTTTGCCTGCGTCACGATTCAGGCTCGTCCGATTGACCAAGAGACCGCAAAACGCTTGGGACAGTCATTTGTGAAGGCTCGTTTCGAGTTCACGCGTCAGAACACTGACATGAAGTTGGTACAAACCGCTTATTCCGACAGGGGAGAGGCCTGCTATTATATATATAATGTAGGAGAAACAGGTTTCGTTATTCTCGCTGCCGACGACAACTATCGTCCTATTATCGGTTATTCTGATAAAGGCAATTTCAACCCCGACGATATGGCACCGGCCTTGGTAGATTATCTTGAAATCGTCCGTCAAGGTGTGACGCGGGCTTCATTGGCGGCCTCTGCTCCAGTGGACGTGGTTGCCGATTGGGCCATGTTGGAGAAATGTGGTCGTCTTGTATCACGACATGGCGGCAGGGAAGATGTATACCTTGTGCAAACCACTTGGAACCAGAACTATCCCTACAACTATTTCTGCCCTGAGGGCGAAGGTGGTCCTGGCGGACACTGCTATGCAGGCTGCGTGGCCACGGCTGCCGCCCAGTTGATGAAATACTGGAACCATCCTTTGCATGGTCAGGGCAGTTATTCCTATACGCCCGAAGACCATCCGGAATACGGCCCTCTGACGGTCAATTTCGGCGAAGCCACCTACGACTGGGACAATATGCCCAATTCCATTTCGTCGAGCTCGCCGCAAGAACAGATAGAGGCTGTGGCCCAACTCATTTATCATGTTGGTGTGAGCGTGGATATGAATTATCGTCCTTCAAGCAGTGGTGCGGTGACGGGCAAGTTGTGCGAAAGAATGCCTGCTTACTTCTTCTATACAAACTGGATGCAAAACCTTTATCGTGAGAATTATACCCACGAAGCTTATATGCAGTTGATTATCGATGCAATTGATATGAGTTGGCCGATGGTGCATCGAGGTGGTGGCCACGCATATGTGCTTGATGGCTACAACGACAATGACATGGTGCACTTCAACTGGGGTTGGAGCGGTAGCAGCGATGGTTGGTTCAATGTTGACGATCATGGCTATACCGATGGCGAAAGTGTTATTTATAACTATGTGCCTGCCGAAATCTATGCCGCCACACCTAACGCGCCCACCAATCTGAATGCCGTTGCCACTGACGACTATTCTCTTTCTGCCACGGTGACTTGGACGAACCCAACGCTTACTTTGACCAATGAGACGCTGGCCACCATCGACCAAATCGTGGTGGAACGTGACGGACAGGTGGTTTATTCGGAGGATAATGTTGCACCTGGTGCTGAGATGAGCATCGTGGATGAGAGTATACCGTATTACGATGCATACGAATATACCGTTTATGCAGTCGCCAATGGACAACGTGGTGCTTCGGCCGTCTCGGGCAAGATAGTGGTTGGCCCTACTTGCAACTGGAAGATCATTATGCAGAGCTCGGCTTTCCAAGGCTGGAATGGCGGCTATGTGTCCTTGTATTCCAACACTGGTGTTGAGGTGCAGCGGATGACTATTACTGGATCAACGCCTTCCAGTATTGATTTTCCTGTGCTTTTAGGCAACTTCAGCATGGGTTGGACAGCACCAAACAATGCCGTGAGCAACATGACGGTCATCATCAAGGACTCGGAAAACAATACGGTATTCACCTATCAAGGCAATTCAAATGGCCTCGAAGAAGGCATTCTATTTACGGCTAACAATACTTGTGGCAATGAACAGCCTTATGTGGCCCCTAGCAATTTGGAGTCAGAAGTGGTGGATGGGAATGTTGTCTTGACATGGGAAATTGAAGGCGTTGAACCAGATTTGGGTTATAACGTGTATCGCGACGAGCAGTTAATCGCTTTGGTTGATCATCCCGATGCCCGTACCTTTGTTGACGAAAGCATAAGTGAAGGCCATTGCTACGTGGTTTCTAGTTTGGGTTATGGAGGAGAGACAGGCTACTCCAACGAGACCTGCGCATCGACAGGTGACTGTATGGCTCCTTCCAATTTGGATTATGAATATGTGGGTAACAATTATAAAATCAAGTTGTTGTGGGATCGTCCTGAAATCAGCGATGGCTTGTCGGGATATTATCTATACAGGAAGGCTGGCGAAGACGGCACATATGAACTAATCAAGCTTTTGAATGCATCCTTCACTTCCTATACCGACAATACCGCGAATGTGGAAGGACATTATTATTACCGTCTATATGCTTATTATTCGAGTAACGACTGCACTTCGTCGCCAGCCTCTGTGTTGGGTAATTCCAATCTGTTCTATTTGCATGTTTATTATTCGCCCACTTCGGTAACTGAGAATGAAGTTGCGGCGCATCTCTTCCCGAATCCTGCCGACCAGAATGTGAGCATCGAAGCGGAAGGCATGACAGGAGTGAGGGTGTGCAACCAACTTGGGCAGGTGGTATTTGAATGCACTTCGGAAGACAATACGCTGATGATCAATGTGTCGAAGATGAAGTCAGGCTTGTATTTTGTCACGATTCAGACGGAAATGGGGATGATTACACGTCAGCTTTCCATCGTACATTGATTCGGCTTTTATAGAAATTTGTTCGATTTTAGAGCCATTTCCGATAAAATTGCTAAATTTGCCCCCTAAAATTCAGAAAACAAACAATAGTAATTAAAACAAACAAAAATGAAAAAACACATTTTGAGTTTGCTTGCCTTGATTCTCGGCATCGGTATGGTGCAAGCCAATCCGGTGAGTGTGAGCCAAGCCAAGCTTGTGGGACAACAGTTTGTCCAAGCCAATTTCGACATGTCGCGTCAGAGTGGCGCTTTGACCCTTGTCTACACGGGCACCTCTCTCCGTGGAGAGGCCTGCTTCTATGTCTTTAATGTCGGCAACGAGGGCTTTGTCATGGTCTCTGCCGATGATGTTTACCGTCCTATCGTTGGTTTCTCCGATGAGGGCATATTCGATGCAGAAAACATTAATCCAGAGTTGGGCTACATGCTCAATAAGCTGATTACTGCCCGCAGTGGTAAGTTGACTGGCAATCCAGCTCCTGCCGTGGCATCGGAGTGGAGGCAGGTCAGCAGTCGTGGTACCATGGTTTCACGTAATGGTGGCCGTTCCAACACTTATCTTGTACAAACCAAGTGGAATCAAGATTATCCTTATAACTATTACTGTCCTCAGGGGAATGGTGGTCCTGGGAACCATGTGTATGCTGGTTGCGTTGCATGTGCCATGAGCCAGGTGATGAAGTATTGGAACCATCCACTGCGTGGCACAGGTAGCCATTCTTATAGTTTCTATGTGCCAGGCACCGGCAGCGGTCCATGGAGTGCCAATTTCGCTCAGACTACTTATGATTGGGACAACATGCCTGTCCAGATCAACAACAATTCTCCCCAAGAACAAATCGATGCTGTGGCTACACTGATGTACCACTGCGCTGTTTCCGTGGACATGATGTGGTCAGTTGAAGGTAGTGGCGCTTATTCCGCTGACGTGCCTCAAAGGATTGCCCAGTATTTCGATTACACCAATCAAGCAGTTTTGAGAAGCAGGGACAACTTTACCTATGACAACTGGGCTCAGATGCTGAAAGAGTCGTTCGACATGGATTGGCCTCTCTATTATTCTGGTCAAAGTTCCGACGGTGGTCATGCCTTCGTGTGCGACGGATACAACGATGCCGACCTTTACCACTACAACTGGGGATGGGGTGGCAGCGGTGACGGCTGGTTCGATTTCGATAACATTGACTACAACAGCATGGATGGTGCCATCTTCAATTTCACACCATCCACTGTGTATGGTGGCACAGCCAAAGCTCCTGCCAACTTGACCGTAACCCCTGCAGAAAACTATCAACTGTCGGCCACTGTTTCTTGGACCAATCCTACACAAACCTTGTCAAACTCCAACTTGTCCAGTATTGACCAGATTGTGGTCAAGCGTGGTGAAGAGGTTATCTACACAGAAAACAACGTAACACCAGGTGCTTCGATGACCATTACCGATAACAGCGTACCTCGTTTCGATGCGTTCACCTATACTGTTTATGCCGTTTGCAACAACTACCACGGCAAGGTCGCCTATTCCAATGTCGTCAGTTTCGGCCCTTCATGCGGATGGACAATCAATATCACCAAGGCAGCCATGAACGGCTTCAGAGGTGGCGCTATCCATGTCTATAATGCCGCTGGTACTGAAATCGCTACTGTGACCACCACCAACTCTTCCATTCAGAGTATCCCGGTCGAGGTGCCTCTGGGCCGTGTCTCTTTTGGTTGGTCAGCTCAAACCAATGGCGATCCGTTCGATATGATTTTCACGATCAAGAATTCGCAAGGCGTTGGCGTTTATACTTATAACGGGTCTTCAAGTGAGCTTCCTGAAGGCATCTTCTATGAGGCCAATAACAGTTGTGGCAATGCTACAGGTTCGGGTGTTCCGACTAACCTTATCGCTATGGTGGATGATGAAAACCCCAATACGATTAATGTTTCATGGGACGGTGTTAATGATGATGGTTACGGGTACACGCTCTACCGCGAAGGCTTGCTCTATCGCCTCATTCCCTCAGGTACTTCTTTCGTGGACGAAAATGTCCAAATGGGTGGTTACTGCTATTATGTCGGTTATTTGAGCTATGGCGGTGAAAACCCGACCTATTCCAATGAGTCGTGCGCTACAGCAGGTGAGTGCTATGCTCCGAGAGACCTTGACTATGAAACCACTGGCAACAACTACAAGATTAAACTGAAGTGGGAGAAACCCGAACCTTCGACAGGTATGATGGGCTATTTCCTCTTCAGAAAGGATGGTGAGGATGGCACGTATAGAAATATCAAGTCACTCGGTCCCAATGTGACATCCTATACTGATAATACGGCCAATCAGGAGGGACACTATTACTTCAAGCTTTATGCTGTCTATCCCGATGATTGCATCTCGGCTCCTGCCAACTGGATTCATGACGACAACCAGTTCTATCTGCATGTTTATTATTCGCCGACTGGCGTCGAAGAGTCGTTGGCCAGCCAGATTGCCCTTTACCCGAATCCCACCGCTTCCAGCTTTACCATCGAAGGAGAAGGCTTGAGCCATGTGTCGGTTTATAACACGCTGGGTCAAATGGTGTACGATGCCAACTGCGACGGTCCCAAGGCTGACATTACCCTTGGCAATGTGGAGTCGGGCGTTTATATGGTGCGCATCGCCACTCAAGATGGAGAGGTGACCAAACGTATCACTGTAATCAAGTAAAGTTTTTTCATAAGCATTTGTTTTTTGGTAGCGGCTGCCTCTGACGAGGTCAGCCGCTTTTTTAGTACTTTTGTGCCGTGATACGACGGATCGCCTATATTGGAATTCTTTTGCTTTATCTTAGCCTGACGCTCAGTGCCCAAGTTCGTTACCATCCTGGCGATGTGGTGCCTGAAGCTTATCTGAAAGTGTTTGGCACAGAGCGTTTTTTTAAAGAGCAGCCCATTGATGAGGAACTGAAACAGACGATGGAAGGTTGCTCATTCAAAGACGACAAAGTCGTTTCTTGGGACAAGTTGTGTTATCTTCAAGTGCTGCATCGCGATGCAGAAGGTAACAGTATCGTCGGCGAATTGGTGTGCAACATCGCAATTGCGGAAGAATTAATGTTGATTTTTAGGGAGTTGTACGAAAAATCCTATCCAATTGAACGGATGCGGCTGATTGATTATTACTATGGTGATGATGAGGCCTCAATGCGCGACAACAACACATCGTGCTTCAACCAACGTAAGACAACAGTGGGTGCAGGAGTTTCAAAACATAGTTTTGGCATGGCCGTCGACATCAATCCGAAATACAATCCTTATTATAAGGTGCGACCGAATGGAAAAACGGTGATTCGGCCAGAAGGGAGTGAGGAATATACCGATAGAAAGAACGATTCGCCGTATATGATCAAGAAAGGCGATGCGTGTTACAGGTTATTCAAACGGCATGGCTTTTATTGGGGAGGCGATTGGGCCAGTGGGAAAGATTACCAGCACTTTGAGAAGCCTTAATGCTCTTTCCTTTCCCAAATCTCAAAACGATAGCTGTAGTCCACCTGTGGGTCGTCATCAATAACTTCAAGGTCAACGATTTCCCATTCGTCGAAGTTGATGTAGGGGAAGAAGGTGTCGGCCTCAAATTCCTTGTCGAGACGGGTTAGGTAGAGCCGGTCGGCAAAAGGAAAGAATTGGTCGTAAACCATGCCGCCGCCCATGATGAAAACTTCCTCATCGCCTTTCACCAATTCCAAGGCTTTCTCGATGGACGAAACCACTTCAAACCCTTCCGGAACCTCGTCCAAACGAGTGGACAGGATGATGTTGCGGCGGTTTGGCAATGCCTTTCGGCCTGGCAGCGAGAGGTAGGTTTTATAGCCCATGATGACCGTATGTCCCGAAGTGATTTTTTTGAATTGCTTCAGATCGCGAGAGTTGTGCCAGATAAGGTCGCCGTTCTTGCCGATGGCGCGGTTGGCAGCCATGGCGACGATGATGGAAATGGTCATATTGATACTTCTCCTTTAATTGGTGGGTATGGGTCGTAATTCTCTAGTGTAAAGTCGTCAAATTTGAAGCCAAAGATGTCTTTGACGTTAGGATTTATTTTCATCGTGGGCAACGGTCGTGGTGAGCGCGACAATTGCAGCTTTACCTGTTCGATGAGGTTGTTGTAGATGTGCACGTCACCGAAGGTGTGGACGAATTCGCCGGGCTGTAGGTCACAAACTTGCGCCATCATCATGGTCAATAATGCGTAGGAGGCGATGTTGAACGGCACCCCGAGAAACACATCGGCGCTGCGCTGGTAGAGCTGGCAAGATAGTTTGCCATCGGCCACGTAGAACTGGAAGAAGGCGTGGCAGGGGGGAAGTGCCGCTTTTCCGGTGGCCACGTTGGCGGCGAAGTCTTTCTCGTGCTCGTCGGGCAAGACGCTTGGATTCCAAGCGGTTACAATGTGACGGCGACTATTCGGGTTGCTCTTGATGCTCTCCACTACCTGCTGGATTTGATCAATGCCTTCGTCATTCCAATTTCGCCACTGGGCACCGTAAACGGGGCCAAGATTGCCATCTTGGTCGGCCCACTCGTCCCAAATGCTGACTTTGTGGTCGTGCAGATATTGGATGTTGGTGTCGCCTTTCAGCATCCACAGCAATTCATAAATGATGGACTTGAGATGCACCTTTTTGGTCGTTACCAAAGGGAAGCCATCGGTGAGGTTGAAGCGCATCTGGTAGCCGAACACGCTGATGGTGCCGGTGCCGGTACGGTCGCCTTTCTGCACGCCGTGGTCGAGGATATGTTGGAGCAGGTCGAGGTATTGTTTCATCTTGAATTACAGTTTGAGCTCTTTTTCAATCGTTTCCTTCAGTTCTGATGGATTGATGGTACGGATGTCGCCGCCCGTCACCATGCTGATGTTGCCTGTTTCCTCAGAGACGACAAGAGCGATACAATCGTTGACTTCCGAAACGCCGATGGCGGCGCGGTGGCGCAGGCCGTAATGCCCTGGGATGTTGGTTTTTTGCGTGACAGGCAGGATGCATCGTGCGGCTGTGATACGGTTGTGGCGGATGACCATGGCACCATCGTGCAAAGGACTGTTTTTGAAGAAGATATTCTCTATCAATGAGTTGGAAATGTCGGCGTTGACGATGACACCTGTTGAGACAATGTCGTCCAAGTTGTTTTTCTTGGTAAGCAGGATGAGTGCACCTTGCTTGATGTTAGACATGTTGAGGCAGGCTTTCGTGACGGAATCGATGTTCAGGTCGACGTTGCTCCTGACTTTCAAGAACTTGAAACGCCGCGCTAGCTTCCCTTCTCGGGCTTGGTCGCCGATGGTGAAGAGGAATCGGCGTATCTCAGGCTGAAAGATGATGATGAGTGCGATGAACCCCACGCTGACAAAGGCACCAAGGATGGCTGTCAGCATTTCCATCTGTAAGGCCTTGACCAGCTGCCAAATGAGGAAGATCGCCACGATGCCGATGAAGATACTCATGGCAGAGGTGCCTTTCAGCAGCCGATAGAAGCCGAAAAACAAGGCGGCCACGAGCACTATGTCGATGATGTCGAAGACACGGACTTGGATGAAGAGGTCTATCATAGGTTGAAATTTTGCGCAAAGTTACAAGGTTTTTCCGATACTTTGACGAAAAGTGCCGACCAATTCGATGGCTTCGCGTGCATTTTTCACATCGTGGACGCGCAGAATGTCCGCTCCGTTGAGCAAGGCGATGGTGTTCAGGATGGTGGTGCCATTCTCGGCGGCCTGCGGCGTAGTTCCCAATACCTTAAATATTAATGACTTCCGAGAAATGCCAATGAGGATGGGAAGATGGTTGTATCTGTATCTTTCCAAGTCGTTGAGCAACTGATAGTTGGCTTCAAGACTCTTGCCGAAGCCAATGCCTGGGTCGAGGATGATTTGTGGGTCGCCGTAGGCTTTCAGGGTTTTGCATTGCTGCTCGAAAAAGTCCATCACGGTTTGGTGAATAGTGCCGCTGAGGGTATATTGGTGCATAGTTTCGGGTGTGCCGACGCAGTGCATCAGCACGTATGGGATGTGGTTCTTGCCAATGTAGGGCAGCATCTCTGCATCAAAAAGTCCTCCAGAGATGTCGTTGATGAGGTCGGCACCTTCGTTGACGCATGCCTCAGCTACATTTTTTCTAAACGTGTCAATGGAAATCAATGTGTCAGGGAAAGCTTTCCTGATGGCTTTTAGAATGGGGATGATACGCTCTAATTCTTCGGATTCCGTAGCGATGGCGTTATTGGGTCTGGTTGAGCAGCCGCCGATGTCGATGATGTCGGCACCATCGGAAAGTAACTGCTCGCAATGTTGTAAGGCCTTGTCTATCTGGTTGTAACATCCACCATCGGAGAACGAATCTGGGGTTACGTTGAGGATGCCCATCACGGTGGGGCGGTCGAAAATGATTTTCTTGTCTCGGAAAGTTAATTGGAACATCTGTCTTTTTTTTGCAAAAGTAGAAAAATCTGGTTTTCTGGACATGGTGTGAGAGAATATTCTTAATTTTGCTACCTCTAACAAAAGATGTTATTATGAAAGCAACATGGAAAACAATGTTTGCCGTTTTATTGACAGTAGTGCTGGCAATCGGCAGTGGATGCAAGAAGGAAACTCCCACAAATACAGACAATGGTAATAGTAATGGCGGCGGTGGTGGCAACTCTAACAGTGATGTGCGTGTGACCACCTACACGCCACAGGATGTCACTGCCACGACTGCAGTATGCGGCGGCGATGTGATTGTGACGGAAGGGCTTACGCTTACCGAAATAGGCGTTTGCTGGAGTACGAGTGGTAATCCTACGCCAGACGGAGCCCATCTGTCTACTGACAACTGGAGCGAACCTTTCGTCTGCACCCTCACTGGGCTTGAACCGAATACGAGGTATTATGTCCGTGCCTACGCCTTGCGTGGTTTGGAGTATTATTATGGTACTATGAAGAGTTTCACCACCCAAGCAGGAGGTGGTGGCGGTGGAGAGATAGGGTATCCTTCCATTTCAGTTTTGCAAGAGGAAGGATATGTGCAAGATGGAGATGTCGTCGATTTGGATGTCGAGGTTCAATTTGGCTTTCAGATGGCTTCCAACACTATGACAGGTAAAGAACTTAAGACACTGGTTATTGGTATTGGTGATACATATGATTACGAGACCGTTGATTTGACAGGTTTGATAGAGTATACCTACAGAGACGCTATTACTTTCACTCTGGAAGCCAAAGAATTAATTGGTGAAGTTACTATTACCGCCACTGTTACCGATGTAGGTGGGAATTCTGCCACTGTCTCCATGAGCCTTCTTATCAATCAACCCGCACAACCGTTGGAACAAGTTCCTTTTGAGTGGGTGAGGCAAGGACATGATTCTCTAAATGAAGAAGAGATGGCAAGGTGTGGATTGTTCTGGAGCAGTAATTCTAAGGATATTTTCGCTAATATTAAGCCTCTTGACGGTGCCATCTTGTATGTATGTTATGGAGACGATTTTGAGTACATCACAACAGATGTTGAAAAGGCGGCCTATATTACTAATTTGGCTGAAAACGGTATCCCTGTTGAATCCTATCGCAATGTTTCGTGTACTATGAATGCAGAGTATAATGATATGCTTGCGGTGATTGCTCCAGACGGCGGCATGCATCTTATTCACGTTATGTATGGTCAGGTAGAAGCTACCGCTTCAGGCACACGGATTTCCATTTCTGGAGAGTTGAAATAAAAACAATCAAGTTATGCCAACAAAAGATACAAAAGCCCAATTCCACGCAGTGTTGGCGAAATGCCGCAAGCTGTTTGTCGACAAGATGAAGGACTATGGCCCGGCGTGGCGCATTCTGCGTACCTCTTCGATAACAGATCAGATATTCATCAAGGTTAAGAGAATCAGGACCTTGCAGATGACCAACGAGCGGCTTGTGGATGAAGGTATCGAGCCGGAGTTTATCGGTATCGTGAACTATGCGGCCATGGGTATCATTCAATTGCAGCGAGGTGTGGTCGACCAGCCTGACTTGACGGCAGAAGAGGCTACGGCCTTGTACGACAAGGTCACCAACGAGGCTTACGAGCTGATGACCCGCAAGAACCACGACTACGACGAGGCATGGCGCGACATGCGTGTCAGCTCCATTACCGACCTTATTATGAGCAAGGTGCTGCGTACCAAGAGCATTGAAGACCACGGCGGCAAAACCCTTGTTTCCGAAGGCCTTGATGCCAACTATTACGATATGATCAACTACGCGGTGTTCGCGCTGATATTGTTGGGCGAATAAGTGATGCGTTTAAAGCTGTTTTGGAGATGAAAAAAAAGAATACAACATCCTTGCCATGGATTAGCATTTTGGTAGCGCTGGCCTCGGCGGTTGGGATTTATTATCTGCCCGCTTACCATTTTTGGTTTTTGGCTATTCTGCTGCTTAATGTGTTGGTTTCCTTGGTGTTCAGTAAGAGGTACAGTCTGCCAGCCCTAACACTCTGCCGCCTATTGGTGGGTGCATTGTTCATTTTCAGCAGCTTCACCAAAGGTGTCGACCCGTTGGGAACGAAGTACAAGATGCTGGACTATCTGGCGGTTTACGGTATGACTTGGCTGAACGGTGCGGCCTTGGCTTTGGCGATGCTGATGATTTTGGCTGAGTTTATCGTTGGCATCTGTTTGATAACCAAAGTTTTTCCGCGTTTGGCAGTGCTCGGTGCGACCTTGCTGATGCTGTTTTTCACCATTACGACACTCTTTGATGCCCTCTACGATTTGGTGCCCGACTGCGGCTGCTTCGGTACAGCCATCAAGATGAGCAACTGGCAGACTTTCTATAAGAACCTTGTCATTGACGCGGTGCTTATACCGCTGATAGTGAATAACAAACGACTTGAGAACAAACTTGAAACAATCATTCAATTGGCCATTGGATGCGCTTTTGCTTTGGCCTTCCTTGGATTTGAGGTTTACAATTACCGTCATTTGCCTGTGGTGGATTTTATGAACTGGAAAGTGGGTAAGCAGTTGAACGCCGAGCCGGAGGAGGAGACGCGCATCTACGTGGTTTACAAGAATAAAACGACAGGGGAGATGCAGGAATACCTCTCGCCGAATTATCCGTGGAACGACTCGGTTTGGATGTCACAGTGGGAGTTTGTTGATCAACGCATGGAAGGAGGCTCCAATTTCCTCGGTTTCAGTGCTTTGGACGAAGAAGGCAACGATGTCACAGAGTCCATTCTGACTACGGAAAACTTACTGATGTTCACCTCGCATGACCTGAGCCAAGTCACAGAGAAGGAATGGGAGAAGGCACGCCTTGTCACGGAAGCTGCTGTGAAAGAGGACTATATCGTGATCTGGGTCGTTGCCAACGAACCGGAATACGTGGAGCAGCTGAATGAGAAATATGGTTTCCTTTATGATGTTTATTATGCTGATGAGCTGGAAATCAAGCCGATAGTGCGCTCCAATCCTGGTTTGATCTGGTTGGATAACGGTTTGGTGAAGGACAAGTGGAGTGCGGTAGACTTTAAGAAGGCTTTGAAGGCCTTGTGACGATATGGGCGCATATGTTATCAGGAAATTACTGTATGGTATCGCGGTGCTTTGGGGTGTCGCGACGCTGGTGTTTTTCCTGTTTAACATCTTGCCTGGCGACCCCGCTCAGATGATGCTCGGCCAACGCGCCGACGAAGCCTCGGTGAACGCCATCCGCGAGGAACTGGGGATGAATCAAAGCCTTGGTAAACAATACGTTGATTATCTTAACGATTTGGTCCCGATTTCGTTTTATGATGTCTCCCAGGGTGACCAAAAGCTCCAAAAGATGGGCCGTTATGCCAAGATTGCAACGCTTGGTTCAACGGCTATCGTACTGAAAGGGCCTTATCTGAGAATGTCCTACCAAAGCAAACGAAAGGTCTCCGATATTTTGGGCGAGGCCTTCCCGAATACCTTATTATTGGCGGCAGTGTCCATCTCCATCGCCATGCTGCTGGGCTTGTTGATTGGCATTTTGACGGCTGTCATCAATACTAAGTTTCTGAACAAACTGACGCTTTTCATTACCACGATAGGCATGTCGTTGCCCTCGTTTTTTGCCGCCATCCTCATGGCTTGGTTATTCGGCTTTTTGTTGGAGCATTATACAGGTTTGGGCATGACGGGTAGCCTCTACACCGTTGACGAATACGGCGGGGGAGAGTTTTTGAGTCTGCGTAATCTCATTCTTCCCGCTTTAACCTTAGGTATGAGGCCATTAGCCGTAGTGACAGAGTTGACGCGTACCTCCCTGCTCGAAGCTATGTCGATGGATTATGTGCGTACGGCACGGGCTAAGGGACTGAAGCCATGGCGCGTCATCTGCATCCATGCCTTGCGCAATGCCTTGAACCCCGTTGTGACAGCGGTCTCGGGTTGGTTTGCCTCGCTGTTGGCAGGTGCGGTCTTTGTGGAGTATGTCTTCGACTGGAAAGGCATTGGCGTGGTGGTGGTCGACGCGCTCGACAAATACGATTTCCCCGTCATCATGGGTGCGGTGCTACTCATCGCGGTCATGCTGATTATTGTCAATATTGTGGTGGATATTATTTATGGCATCATCGATCCTCGTGTAAGAATTAGTTGATAATGAATAAAATAGGAAAATACGAATTCATAGCAGAACCGTTCCATTGCGACTTCTCAGGAAAGATGTTTCTCGGCCATCTCGGCAACCAGATGCTGAATGCCGCGGATTTCCATTCCACCGACCGTGGTTTTGGGATGAAGTACCTGATGACCATCAAGAGGTCATGGGTGCTTTCGAGATTGGCCATTGAGATGACTGAGATGCCAGGACAACATGAACACTACACGGTGGAGACTTGGGTGGAAGGCGCCATGAAGTTCTTTACCAGCCGCAATTTCTGTGTGTCGGACGGCAGGGGCCGTATCTATGGTTATGGCCGTTCCATTTGGGCGATGATTGACACAGAGACACGCCAGCCCACGGACATCTTCTCCATCGACCATGGTGCCATTAACGACTGGATTGTGGACGACAAGCCCTGTCCGATTGAAAAAGGAGGTCGAGTGAAGGTATCGGAAACCGCCGAATTGGTGCGCACTATCGACATCAATTACAATGACATCGACATCAACGGGCATGTCAATTCGGTGAAGTATATTGAGCATGTACTTGACCTATGGGGCATTGCCTGGTATCGCGAGCATCAGCTCAAACGTTTTGAGATTGCCTATGTTGCGGAAGCGCACCAAGGCGACAAGTTGAGTTTCTATAGAGAGCAAACCGCTGAAAGTGAGTATTGTGTGCGTTTGGTAAAGACTGAATCCGAAGGGGGAAATTCGATGGAGGTTTGCCGTTGTAAGTTGCTTTTTCAGAACATAAGCAATTGAATGCCATGAAGAGACTGCTTATCCTGACATTGCTTTTGTTGCCTATGACTTTGTCGGCACAACTGATGGCTTGCAGAGGCTTTGTCGAGGATGGGTACGATTTTTGGCTCTATCTCCCAGATAGTTATGAGGCATCGGAAGAATTGCCTTTGGTGATGTTTTTGCATGGCAAGAGTCTGAGTGGTGATTCCTTGGAGATGGTGCTGCGATACGGCTGTATTGATGCTTTGTATCGTGGTCGCGCTATTAATGCGATCGTGGCTGCACCTCAGGCTCAGGATTCGTGGGAGCCGGAGCGCGTGATGAATCTGTACAAATGGATAGACGACCACTACAAGGTGGACACCAATCGGTTCTATGTGCTTGGTATGAGCATGGGCGGATATGGCACTTTGAATGTTGCGGCGAAATACCCCGAAAAGGTAGCGGCTGCTATGGCGATGTGTGGCGGCGCCACCTGTGACACATTGTGCGGTTTGGCCACTTTGCCTCTTTGGATTATCCACGGGACGGCCGACCTGGCAGTACCAGTGGGCTGTTCCGACCGTGTGGTTGACTCCATACGCGCTTGTGGCGACACTACCCGCTTGATTTACGACCGTCTGGAAGGGGAGAACCACTCCCGTCTGGCGCGTGTGTTTTATCTTCGACAGACTTATGAGTGGCTGTTTTCACATTCTTTGACCGACCCTGACCGACCTGTCAACAGGTCGTTTTCCATGTCGACTGACTTGTTGGAGGTAGCCTACGACGACATGGACCGTTTTGTCGTGAATGTCGTGGAAGCTGTGTATCCGCCACTTAGGGAGCGCAAGAAATACTATGTGGTGAAGCGAGGCGATACGCTTGCATCCATCGCAGTGGAACATTATACTACCGTCTCCATCCTTTGCCAGCTTAATGGCTTCTCCAGAAAGACCAAGCTGTGGTCAGGCCGCCAAATTCGGGTGAAGTGATTTTAATTTGCGAATGTCGTCGAAAATGCCTTATTTTGCACAAATCTTGAATCAATAATTCTTAAAATCTACATACCATGAGAAGCAAAATCGTAGCAGGAAATTGGAAAATGAACCTCACTTTCGATGAGGCCGAAACTTTGGTCGATGACATTCTTGACCGCTTAGACGAACAGGACGAGTTGAATTGCGAAGTCATTATCTGCCCGCCGTTCCCGTATTTGGAGTTGTTGACCGACTTTGAGTTTGACGAGCAGCGTTTCAATGTTGGAGCCCAGAATTGCAGCGCATACGACAAGGGTGCCTACACGGGCGAGGTGTCGGCCAAGATGCTGAAGTCTATCGATGTGGATTATTGCATTGTCGGTCACAGCGAGAGGAGGAAATACTTTAGCGAGACAAACGAAATCCTTGCAGAGAAAGTGAATCGTCTGATTGAGAATAATATGTCCCCCATTTTCTGTGTGGGAGAAGTGCTTGAGGAACGAGAGGCAGGTCGTCATTTTGAAGTGGTCAAGGAGCAGTTGGAAAAAGGCTTGTTCCATTTGGATGGTGATGCCATCTACGACACCATCATCGCTTACGAACCTGTCTGGGCCATCGGCACTGGCAAGACCGCCACACCCGAACAGGCACAGGAAATGCACGCCTACATCCGTTCTCTGATAAAAGAGCATTATGATGGTGCCACGGCCGATGAAATCCGCATCCTTTATGGTGGCAGTTGCAACGCCAAGAATGCCACCGAACTGTTCTCGCAGCCTGATGTGGACGGCGGCTTGATTGGTGGCGCCTCACTGAAAGCCGATGACTTCGTCTCCATCTGCAACCAAGCCTCACACATCGGGGAGGAATGATGAAGACTTTCGAATTCACCTTTACCGCACCCACGTCCGACATTCAGCACGATATGCTGACCACTATGTTGGCCGAATTGGGTTTCGACTCGTTCATGGACGACAACCTTAGTCTAAAGGCTTATTGTTCAGACGATAATCGCGATGATATGGCTGTAGAGAACCTACTGCTTGAACCTTCTTTCTCCGATATCCGTTTGTTGACGGTGGAGGAGATGCCCGACAAGGACTGGAACGAGTTGTGGGAAGCTTCTTATCAGCCGGTGGTGGTCAATGAGCGGTGTCGAGTGAGGGCGCCCTTTCATGAACCCGACCCAAGTTTTGAGTTTGATTTGGTCATTGAACCGAAGATGTCATTTGGCACGGCCAATCACGAGACCACCGCACAGATTATCACGCTGATGTTGGAGACTGATTTTCAAGGAAAAACGGTGCTCGATATGGGGAGCGGTACGGCGGTGTTGGCAATTTTGGCCAAGAAACTGGGTGCCGCTAAGACAGTTGCCATTGACAATGACGAGTGGGCTTATCGCAACGCTTTCACCAACTGCGAGTTGAACGGCATCTCCGATATCGACATCGTCCTCGGTGACGCTTCGGCGATTCAAGGCTGTTTTGATGTGGTGTTGGCTAACATCAACCGCAATATCCTCTTACGTGACATGCATTGTTATGTGGAGGCGATGAATCCGAACGCGCATATTTTCTTTAGCGGTTTCTATACCGAGGACTTGCCGAGCATCCAATCAGAGGCTGAACGATTGGGTTTACGTTATCGCCGTCACTTGAGTCGTAACAACTGGGTGGCTGCTGAGTTTTGTAAATAATTGAAAATCAATATTTGTTTTATGAAGAAAGGAATCTTTCTTGCCGTTTTGACTTTTTTTGTAGGGATTGCTTCAGCTTGTGCACAGGCGTTTTTCCCTACCGAGAAGAATGCTTTTTATGAGGCGTTATCCGCTTATCTGACCAGTTCCACTTCGAAGCAGGATCGCGACGATGCCAGCAAGATAATGAAGGGCTTCAGTGGAGTGTGGGACAGCTATTATTCAGATGAGGAAGTCAACACGGTGATGCAGCTATGTGAACTGCTCCACGCCAAAAGTGGGGGCAATACATATGCCAACATTTTCAATTTCGTGGAGGTTCTGCAAAAGATTCCGACAGCGAATCTGTCCCATCAGGAGGTTAACAACTGGCTGACATTCACCGATAGCAAGGCCCGCAATTCGATGAATGGGATAGACAAGTATTTGAGTTCCTGCCAAAGTATCTTTGTCAATAAGGTGCTTTCTGCACGTGGTAATTCCAAGTGGTTCCTTCGTGATGCCTTGATAGGCTTCCCTTCGAAAGAACGCTTTGAACTGACGATTGACGGTACGTTGGTTTTGGCATCGCAAAAGGACGAGTCGGTGCTGAAAGACACCAAAGGCATTTATTACCTTGAAGGCAATCGTTGGGAAGGTATGGGTGGACGAGCCGATTGGTCGCGCTTTGGTCTGCCCGCCGATAAGGTGTTTGTTGTTCTCCCGAATTATTACACCTTGGATCTGAACAAATCGGAGTACGCCATTGATTCTGTAATCTTCCATGAAAGACAGCATTTTGACGAAGACATCCTCTGCCGCTATGAAGACAAGGTGTTGGTGAACACGCCCAATGAAAAGACGATGTTTCCCCGTGTGAAATCGTACAGATCTGATTATGAGATTCATAACATAATGAAAAACATTGATTTTAGGGGAGGTATCGGTATGATGGGCAATCAAGTGGATGTGTTCGGCGGCGTGGAAAACAAGGCTTCATTCCGTTTCTATCAAGGAGGGAAAGAGATTTTGAGGGCGGAGTCGCCGCGATTCGTGATGTCAATGGATGAATTATTGGTTTCAGACCATGTCATGTTGCGGCTTTTTTTGGAGGATACGATTGCTGGCGCTAACGAAAGAGATTCCATCTACCATAACAATTTGGGATTTCGTTACGACAACAAGACTCGTAATATGATGGTTTACAGAGAAGAACAAGGACAAGGGTTCAGCGATGCCCCTTTTCATGACCATTTTCACGGCCTTGACCTTTTCATTGAGGCGATGTATTGGAACATTGATACGCCCACGATTGACTTCAGAAGGATGGAGAGCGTCAATCCCAACAGCGAAGGCGATGTGGTTTCGGTGAATTATTTCCGTTTCGACGAGTTCAAGAAGTTGCAAGGTCTTGACGGCACCCATCCCATGATTCGCATTAAGAAGTTTTTGGATGGGTTCAGCAACGTTGATAGGCAGGTGCGTTTCAGTGTGAGTGATTTGGCTTCTTTCCTAAAATATCCTTACGAGCAGGTGCTCTCATTGTTGTTGCGCTTGCAAGCCTTGGGCTATATGGAGTATGACTCTGAAACCAAATGGGCGACGGCACTTCCGCGTTTCTTCGATGTCATAGACTCGTATTACGAAAGCATCGATTTTGATGTGATCAAGCTGCATACCGCTACAACGGGACGCCGTCCCAACATTCGTCTTGATTTGGCCACCAATGACTTGATAGTGTTTGGCATAACAAGCCAGATTGATGGCATTAATGGTTCGGCTATCGCCTTGAGCGACCGTAAACGGGTGGTTATTATCCCTGATAATGGACGTCTTGTCTTCAAGAAGAATCGTGACTTCCAGTTCTCGGGTGGGATTTTGGCGGGTATGTTTGAGTTTTTTACAAAGGATTGTCGCTTTTCATACGACCAATTCACCATTGAGATGAGCAAGGTCGACTCACTGCGGTTCTATGCCCGCAAAGGCAAACAGATTATTCCTATTGATGGCACTTTGGAAAGATTGCAGGGTCGGTTGGAGATCGACCATGGCGACAATAAGTCGAGCCGTGTGGAAACGCCAGAGTACCCGATCTTCCATAGTGATGCAGAGGGCTTTAAGTTCTACAGAAAAATCAACGGTGGCGTGTTCCATCCCGGCAGCGTAGATTCGGTGATGACTTCCGACGACTTGGAGGGTAAGTTTTTCTATGTCTTGTATCCTTTCGTCGTGGATAGCCTGAATGACCTTACGATGAGGAAGGTGCGTTTTGACGGTGAGTTGGTCTCGGCTGGTATCTTACCCAATATTGTTGAGCCGCTGGTAGTCATGGAGGATTATTCCTTGGGCTTCGGGCATCAAATTGGCGAAAATGAGACAGAGTCTTATCCGATGTACGGTGATTTGGGCAGGCTGCACAACGAGGTGCATCTCTCGTCAAGTGGCTTCTATGGAAACGGACAGCTTGATTATCAGACTGCTTCGTTCAAGTCGGATGTGTTTATGCTTTATCCCGATTCCGTGACGGCAGTCACTAACCATTTCAAGATGGTGCCGAGAGAAGACGGCACGATGTTCCCGATGGCCAATGCTGATGCGCTTCGACTGAAATGGGATGTGCGCAAACCCGAGTTGACAACAGAGACGGTCGGTAACCCGATTTGCATGTATGGTGACACCTATTTCACAGGTAAGACCAGCCTCTCACCTGAGGGCTATTCTGCCGACGGTAAGCTGCGTTTTGGCTTGACCGAGTTCGACTCCGACCATTTCGCTTTGGATTCTAGGACTTTCGTGGCTGATTCGGCCAACTTCCTCCTATATTCTGCCGACACTTCCAATGTTGCCTTTGCAGCTACCAACTACCGCGCCAAGGTCGACTTCGATTCGGAGAAGGTGAAATACGATTACCTTGACTTGAACAGCAACCTCGACTTCCCCATGAATCATTTCATCTGTTCTTTGAAAGAAGCTGAATGGGATATGCCGACCAATAGCCTTCACTTGTATAACTCAGAGGAGAGTTTTGGAGATTATGCTACCGCGACGACCCGTGAAGAGTTGTTGGCTGTGCACAGCAACGCCTCAAAGTTCATCTCCTTGGTGCCAGAGCAGGATTCCTTGCAATTCTACAGCATGAGCGCAGAATACGACATGACCAATTATGTCATTCATGCCCATGACGTGAAAATTATTCGTATCGCCGATGCTACTCTGTTCCCATACAACCACGACGTGGACATTGATGCAGAGTCAAGGCTTGAACCCATCAGAGGCGAACTGCTGGCCGACACGTTGAACGGATTCCATCTTTATAAGGATGCCGTGGTCAATATCCATAGCCGCAAGTATTACGATGCGCAAGGCATTTGGGATTACACCAATGCCGATGGTGTGAACACACCGATTCATATGGATACGATTGTGCCGGTTGATGGTGTGTCGCACGGATATGCTCATATCACTGAAAACGATGAGTTTAAGTTGAGTACTCAGTTCGGATTCCAAGGCCGTCTGACCTTGGATGCCTCTGAACCGTTGGGCTATTTTGACGGTAAGTTTGCTTTGCTTGCCTTTGAAGAAGAGCCTGACGAGGCACAGGTTACAGATTCTCTGAGTCTTGAATCGCTCCAAACGACAGCCGATAATGTCCCGAGAGAGGGTGACGTTGAGGCTTTGCACCATTGGTTTGCCTCGGCTGCCAATATTAATCCACGGGCTATCCGTATCCCTGTCGATATGGAGCACATCCGAGAGACGGAGCCGAATATGTGTAATGGTCTTGCCTACCAGCTGGCCATCGATGGAGGCTATTTTGGCGCGTTCCTGACTCCACGAAAGGGGAGGACCGATACTGACGAGGTGGCGGTCTCCAATGGCGTCCTGTGGTTTGATGCCGATACACCGCGTTTTGTGGTGACCGACTCGACCCAATATGACTCTTATCTTGAACTCGATTCGAAAGGCATTGTCAAAGGACACGGCAGCACTGACCTTGGTTTTGACACCCCGTTGGCCAAATTTATTGTCCATGGTGATTACCATCAATATCCCAACGACAGCATCACTTGGCAGGGCCTCAATGTGTTCAATGCTCCGGCATTTGACGACAAGGCAATGGAAGCTATGGCAGAGGTCTATGCCAATGCGGTGGGGATGTCAATCGACTTGACCAAGACCAATTATTTGTCCTATTTCCGCTCGGAGAACTCGAAGGAAAAGACGGAGGAAATGCGCAAGAATATCGAACTCGCAGGCGGCTATCCGAAAATGGAATCGTCTGATTTCTATTGCAATACCATCGTCATTCCAGATCTGAAAATGGTTTGGAACGACAAGCTTCATGCTTTCATCTCGGTCGGGAAAATCGGTTTGGGCAATTTTGGAAGCCATGTCGTGAACAAATATGTTGACGGCTATGTGATGTTCGACCGCCGTTTGGGTAACATCACTTATTTCTTCCAGAATGACATGTTTATGACGTATATCAACTACAATAGTGGCGATGGGCAGTTCCAAGTGCATTGCACTTATTCTGACATCAACCAGCGGTTGGCCGATATCAAGGAGAAGAACCGCACACGCACCAAGGATGGTAAGCGCTTCCAATACGTGGCAGTGCCTTATGAGGCGATGCTCGATTTCCTCAACCGACTGAAATATGCTGGCATCGGCAACGGCGGATTTTGAAAATTCACTTTTTTTTCAACAAAAAAGGTTGACATATTTCAATTATTCGTATTTTTACAAGCTCAAAACTGATTGAAATCAAACTTATAACACAATGAAATTCATAGTATCAAGCCTTAAACTATTGAAGAGCCTGCAAGCCTTGAGCGGTGTCATCGGCTCAAAGAACACCTTGCCCATCCTGGACGATTTCCTGTTCCATTTGGATGAAAACCAATTGAAGATCACCTCTTCGGACCTTGACGTGACTATGACGGTCAGTCTGGTTCCTGATAGGGTGGAAGGCACGGGCGAGGTGACCATTCCAGCCCGTCTGCTCTTAGAAATCATGAAGAATTTCCCCGATGTTCCGATTACGGTTTCGGTTGACAATAACACCCTTGCCGTTGAGCTGATTGCTGGCGAAGGCCGTTACAAACTCGCTGGTCACAAGAGCGACGAGTTCCCGCAGCTGCCCGTGATGAGCGAGACCGCTGTTTGGGAGATTCCCGCCGATGTGTTGGCTCGAGGTTTTGAGAAGACCGTTTTCGCTACGGGCATGGATGAGATTCGTCCTATCATGTCGGGTGTGCTGATGGAGATGACCGAGAATTACCTCACCTTTGTTGCCACCGATGCACATAAGTTGGTGCGTTACAGAAGGATGGATGTGAAGTCGGAGAATGTGGCGTCGTTCATTATGCCGAAGAAACCCATCAACCAATTGAAGAACATCCTTACTACTCTGGCCGACGAGACTGTTCGTATTGAGTTCAACAAGACCAATGCTTCGTTTGTTTTCGGCGACTATATGCTGATCTGCCGTCTCATCGAAGGCCGCTATCCCAACTACGATGCCGTCATCCCGAAGCAGAATCCCAATCATCTGACCATCGATCGTCAGACCTTCCTCGCTGCTATCCGCCGTGTGGCCGTCTTCTCCAGCAAAGCGACGCATCAGGTGCGTTTCCGCATTGCGGGACAGGAACTCACGCTGACCGCCGAAGACATCGACTTCTACAACGAAGCCAAGGAGCGCCTGACGTGCAGCTACGAAGGCGATGACATGGAAATTGGGTTCAACTCGCGTTTCCTGCAAGAGATGCTGGGCAACTTCGACTCTGAGACGGTGAAGATTGACATGTCGGCTCCCAACCGCGCCGGTATCATCACGCCTGTGGAGAATGAGAACGAGGCCGAAGACCTGCTCATGCTCCTCATGCCGGTTATGCTGAACTGATTTTTCTAAATTTCTATATACTTTGTATACTATAATTAATGTACGATGAAAAGTAGAAAAGCACTATTGATATTATTGTTAATGGCAATATGTGGTTGTGTCGCATTTGCACAGGATGGGAAAACCTTAAAGAGAAAAGTGGCAATAGGCCGTTTCTCTAATGAAACCCAGTATGGTAAAGGTCTTTTTTATGACAAAGAGAATGACCCGATGAGAAAACAAGCCATGGACATTTTGTCCTCGAAACTAGCGGCAAGTGGAAAATTCCTTTTGCTTGAGCGTGATGACTTGGATATTCTTGTTCAGGAAGCTGGGGGAGAAATGCAAAAAATCGGTGCCGACTATATCATTTTAGGCTCTATCACCGAATTTGGAAGAAAGACGGAAGGAGATACAAGAGTTTTTTCGCAAACCAAGACCCAGACCGTTGAAGCAGGTGTCAGTGTACGCCTTGTTGAGGTTTCGTCGGGATTGATCATCTATTCTGACGAGGCCAGAGGTTTCGCCGAAACCTCATCAAAGACCACCATGGGCTTGGGTGGTACTGCGGGTTACGATGCTACGTTGAGTGATAAGGCTATTTCCGCTGCCCTTACCCAGTTAGTTGAGAATATCATCAACAAGTGCATGGACAAACCCTGGAGAGGCTACATTCTTTCAGCTGAAGACGGCGAATACATCATTTCAGGAGGTCCTGCCCAAGGCATTATGACAGGTTCAAGATTCGCCGTGTATTCAAAGGGCAAGAAGGTTAAGAATCCGCAAACGGGCATGACCATTGAGTTGCCTGGCAAAAAGATAGGTGATGTCACCGTAACATCAAGTTTTGGCGATACGCCAGAGACAGAGGTATCGTTCTGTTCCTATTCGGGCGAAACCATTGATGCTGAAAAATTGGAAAACTATTACTTAATGGAGAAATAAGCCATGAGAAGATTCATCCTCACCCTTGTTTGTGCAGTTTCTGCCATAATCCTTTCTAGTTGTGGCGTTGGTAACTATACTGTCAGCTCTGGAGTTGATGATAGAGCTAGTGTTTGTTTCGTTGATAACCATAGTTATGGAATCCAAGTCACTATTGATGGACTAAGCTATGACACCAAAACCGTGAAAGACAAGGAATACAAAAGCCGTCGCAATCTTAAGAAAACAGTCAAGTATGCTATTCCTGTCGATACTGGTACCCACTCCATCGAAGTTGTGATTGATGGCAACACGGTTTACTCGAAAAAAATCATCGTTTCGACAGGAGAAACCAAAATCATCAGATTATGAAAAAACTGTTTTTTCTGTCGATTTTTGTTGTGACATTTTGTTCTTGTAAAACTGTCGATCCATCTCTGTATTATTGGGCTGGATATGAAGGCAGTTACTATGCCTATTACAAGAATCATACACCAGAAAGTTGCGGGCGTCTATATGAATCGTACCTCGCTATGATTGCTTTCCCCGAAACTTCAAAGAGTTCCGAACATCCAAATTCGAGGTTCGCTTTAGGAACAAGACATACAATTCCTCCGGGCATTTGTGCGGAATATGGTTATATGCTTCTTGCGCCAGAAACACCGTCTATCTTGAAGGAGTATTATAGCAATCCGAAAAGATTTCCTAAATACAGGCGAAAAGTAATAGCTGAAACGGATTGGGATCAAGTTTTAGCTCCTGGGGTTATGAGAGAAAAGGGACTGGAGATGTTTCAAAAGGAGATTGAGCTTTATCCAGAATCAGCTGTGTTCTTGGAACCGCTTATCAAAAAACTAAGCCAACAATAGACATGAAATCAATAAAACTATTCTTGTTAATCGTGGGATGCGCTTTTTTTGCATCATGCGCGTCTTATACCCGTGGCGAGCTTTACTCAAAGATGTACGAGGAGAAACCTCTTACTTTGTTGGTAATGCCTCCAATCAACAGAACTACCAATGTTGATGCTAAGGATTTTCTGTATACTTCCATTACCAAACCTTTGGCAGAGGCTGGGTATTATGTCATTTCGCCTCATTTGGCTATGGAAATCTTTAAGAATGAGAGTGCATATGATGCTGAGTTGTTCCTTGATAATGTAAAACCATTCGGGCAAGTGTTTGGTGCAGATGCTGTGGTTTTCAGTATCATCGATCAATGGAAGAAAAAGGGGTTTGGTATTCAAACGAAGCTTACCTATATTGTAAAATCTACACATACCAATGATGTGCTCTTCGAAAGGACTTGTGATTTGTATTTGGACTTGTCTCATAATTCGGGAAGCACTAACCTTGTTGCAGTGGCTATTGATTTGGCAGTTTCAGCCGCAGCTACAGCCATGACCGACCACATTGTGGCCGCGAGAGAATGCAATGAATTCATATTCAAGGATATTCCTAGGGGGAAATACCATCCTGCATATCAACAGGATAGGGGTGTTAAATCAGAAGCCCAGAATGTGAAAAAGAGGATAAAGAATTGACGGTCATTTGACCTCGATGGTCGTGGTGCCAACTACCGTCAACGGGATGCTCAGTCCTTGCTCATTGACGGTCATGGAGATGTTTGTTTTGGTTGTACTGCTTATTATCAGTCCAGTTTTGGGGTCGATGCAGGCAGTCCCGTTATAGGAGCCGGTCACATCTTTTGAGTCGATGTTACCGGTAAAACTCAAATCAACGCCTTTCTTTGAGAGAGCAACGACAGTGTATTCCAAGGCCACCGTGAAGGCAGTGCCGTTAACTTCCTGCTCTTTGTTTTGGCTCCATTTGCTTCCTACAGTTAAATCTTGATCGGGAAGTTCCATGATTACATGGCCAAGTTGGTTCAAGCCCAGTTCCTCTTTGTCGCCGACGATTTTGCCTAAGTCATCATAAATGATGGTGGTGGGTTTTTTGAGGCTTTCCTCGAATTCTTTTGTTTGGCTGGCAATCATGGGATTGGTTTTCTCCGGATGTTCCGAGTCGTATTCGAGTTTCATGCCCATTTGCGAGATAGTCATTTTAATGGCATCAACTTGAGTCTCAATAACACTTTGTTTTTTAGTCACTTCCTTTGGAGTAAAGGTCTGTTTGATTTCCATGTTTTGTGACATGTTCATGGTCTGACCTTGAATTTCCATCATGGTCATAGAATTCGCTTTATTGATGATGGTGTAGGTCTTGCCTTGCTTGGGCTGGATTCTCAACTTCACAGTAGCTGCTGCGGTGAACGAGAGTGCGGCTAATCCGATGAAGACCAGCAGGATAGGAATTAAGTGTTTCTTTTTCATTGTTTTGAGTTTTGTTGATGATTAGTTAGTTTGATTTGTATCAATTAGCATAGGTGCAAAAATAGCAAAAAGTTACATCATGGATGCAAAAATTGTTCCTTTTGACAATGTGCAGGTATGGAAACGCCAAAATCTTTGACAATGCGTTTGGATAACGTACAACAAGCCGCACAATTGAGCGGCTCGTCATTCTGTCAAAACTCCACCATCCCCGATTCCCCATGTGTATCCAGAAACATCGTGAAGTAAACGGGCATGTAAAGGATGTTTTTTTCCTGCCGCATTTCTCTGTCGTTGGAAAGCACGATGGCCGAATGAACGTGATAGTCAGGCGTGGAGAGCAGATTGTTCAAGGCACTGTGTACCGTGTAGTCTTTTCCCGATTTCACTTCAATTGGGAGAATGCTCGTGCTTGAATAGTCGTCAATGAGGAAGTCTACCTCGCCCTTCTTGCGGTTATCGTAATAGAACAGTCGATGTCCGTTGGCTTTCAGTTGCTGGGCAATGGCACTTTCATAAACGGCACCAAGATTCACGCTTCTTTCATCGTCAAGAACGGGGCGCAGGTTGTTGCGGTATAATTGTGCTGTCAGCATTCCGACATCGTTCAGATAGAGTTTCAGCAGGTTCTTGTGTACACTCTCGCTCAATGGGAAACGAGGATTGGAAACCGCATGTACATCAAGCGTGATTCCCGATGAGATAAGATATTCAAACTCATCCTGATACTGCATGAACCGGTCGCCTTCCTTGTCGCGGATGTCTTTAGCCACAATTCGCTTTTTCTTGTTTTCCATCTGCGACGGAATCATGTCGTAAATCCTTCGAATCAACAGATGTTTTTTGCTGTCTTGTTCGTACTTGGAAGCATCGTCACCATACAAAACCTGAATTGATGCCTGTATCTCCCTGACTTTTATGATGTTGTGTGTTTCTAAATACACATTCACCGCATCAGGCATACCGCCAACGAGCAAATAGCGGCGAAATAACCCAAGTAGATGTTGGTGCTGTTCTTCAGAAAGACTTTCCCTGTTTTTGAACATATCCTTTAATGCGGAAATAGCATCCGAGTTGAAATTGTTGGCTATCAAAAATTCCTCGAAATCAAGTTGATACATTTGTTTTCTGATAATGCTGCCGACAGGAATGGAAGTCGTTGACTGCAAGGCAATGCCCAACAAACTGCCGCTAGCGATGAAACGGTAGCGACGTTCTTGACGGAAAAACTTCAACATGGTGAGGTATTGCGGATAAGTTTGAATTTCGTCGAGAAAGACCAAAGTGTTGTCCGCATTGCCGAGTTGGTTGCCGGCCACCATGCTTAAGTTGAAATAAAATGCCTCGGTGGAATGGATGTTCTTGAAATGCTGCGGGCCTTCGTCGTCCTCGGCGAAATTGACTTCCACGAAATTCTTAAAGAGTTTCTTTCCAACCTCTCTGATAATGAAAGACTTGCCGATTTGTCTTGCGCCTTCTAAAACCAAAATCTTGTCCGAAGACGAGGTCAAATGAGCCTCAATTTCCTTGCTGATTTTCCTGTACAACATAGTTAAAATACACTTTTCAATAACTTTTCAGGCTGCAAATATACACTTTTCAATAGAAAATCAAGTCAAAAAACTACACTTTTCAATAAAATGACG
Source organism: uncultured Bacteroidales bacterium (assembly GCA_905234765.1). The sequence continues at coordinate 19,151 of CAJOIF010000003.1, read as the reverse complement.
AGCCGCCCCAATCGGAGCGGCTCTTGTTGTCGCTTTGCGTCACTGGGAGGCACGAAGCAGTCCAGATGAATTGTCATGGAATTTGCTTCGCAAAGAAATCTTTCAAAATCAGATAAAAATCTTTCAAAAATCATAGCAATTCCAAATTCTTCGTATATTTGCCGCTGATTGTTCGGGGAGACATCCGAACGGTTGAAGGCAATTTGTGCTTGTATCCGATTGATAAATCTGGAAAATTTAGGAAATGGATATAAGATACGAGTTAGCCAGCCTGATTTGTATTCAAGCAGTTTTTCTGTTGGTGCATATAGGCTAGGTAAGCGTATCTATTTTATTTCCGAGGCGTTCCAGAGCCTATCAATCAGAATAGGTGCATATCAAGTTTCCTAGCCTTCTTGTGGCCAATCGTAAACCAGCCGAATCGGGGAAGCAATAGGCAACGGAAAAACAATAACTGATATGAGCAATGCTGTTTCAAATCAAGACCTTTTAGATAGAGGTTTCACCCAGAAAGACATGGGAAAAGTTCAAACGGAGAGCCATAAAAGCGAAACTAAATGGGAAAAAACACTTAAAGAAGGAATTATTGTGCTTGTTAAAGATGGCAACGATTTGTTTTTACCAAGGTTTGAACCCAATGGCCGAGATGAGCAAAAGTTTTATGACGAATTCCATTCTTCTGGTATTCCATCAGAAAAGATTACAAATCTTGAAGAATTGGATGAATACATTGATGCAATTCAGGAATTATTTAATGCAAATATTCAATCATGAGAAAGCTCTTTTTTACAATATTAATTGTTATTGCTGGCTTGTCAGTCAATGCCCAGCAAGCCAAGAAGCCAACTATAATGATTCTGCCGAGTGATAACTGGTGTACTCAGCGGTATTTCTACACTTCGTATAACAATCACGGCACAGAGGTTCGAGTAGTAAATTATAAACAGGCGTTTCAAGAAGACATAGAACTTCCGCAAGTTATAAGCAAAATTGGCGGGGTCCTGACCGATATGGGGTATAGCGTGAAAGATGCCGAACAGGAATTAAAGAATATCGAAGTGCGTGAGGCTGAGGATTATGCCACCGTCAGCAGCACAACGGGTGCCGCATTTGAGGAAACGGCTTTGGATGTCTTGAAGCGTCGTATCAAGTCGGATGTGGTCATTCAGATATGGTGGCAGACTCATTCCGACAATACGGTTTCTTCTACGATAGAAGCCTTTGATGCCTATACTAGCAAACGCATTGCCACTTCTACGGGTACTACAAAAAACAAGGACAAAAACATTTCCTTGGCATTGGAAACAGCAGTAAGGAAAAACATCAAGGAATTTGACAAGCAGTTATGTCGATGGTTTGATGACCAAGTGAAAAACGGGCGGGAAATCGTTCTGACAATTCGTTGCTGGAATAATTGGGACGGTTCGCTTGAAACCGAATACTCGGGTGAAGAATTGATAGACTGCATTCAGAATTGGTTGCGGGACAATACTGTGCATTCTAACTTTAACCTTTCGGATATGACCGAAACCACGGCACAGTTTGAGCAGGTTAGAATACCTTTGGAGAAAAACGGGAGAAGCATTGATGCCCGTGATTTCGCAACAGAATTAAGAAAACATTTGCAGAAGCCGCCTTATAACATCACATCCAAAGTGATGGTTAGGGGATTGGGGGAAGCTATTATCGTATTAGGAGAAAAATAAAATGAAACACAAGCTGTTAATAATCGCACTTTGTTGCCTGAGTTTAAGCTCAATGGCTCAATCAGGCATCTACATTTCGCCATTGGTGGACGAAACAAGTTTGGATTCTGGATCTGTCAGCTATCTTGAAAGCAAATTGCAATCGGCTATTAGTGCAAACGGGTATTCTGATTTTGATGGAATTACCAGATTCGTTTTGGCGGCAAAGGTCATCGAAACTCATAAAGACATAACTCCAACAACACCATCCAGAACAAGTGTTGAACTAGAGGTTCATCTCAAAGCAGGCGATATTGTTGACAACAAAGTATATGGTGGAACTGTATTAACTTTGCGTGGAATTGGGAAATCTGAACAAAACGCATATACCGATGCTTTCAAAAAGATTAAGTCAGGGAATATTGAGATACAGAAATTGCTGAACTCAATTAGGGATGTCATCATGGATTATTACACCAATCATTGTGATGAAATCATTCGTAAAGTCCGAACTACCGCTCTGTTGGGAAACTATAACGAAGCCATTTACCAACTAGTCTCAGTTCCTCCTGTTTGCCAATCGTGTTCTGACCTTTGTTCAGCGGAAGCCGCAACTATTTACCAACAGAAAATTGACACAGAAGGGGAACAACTATTACGGCAGGCAACAATGAAATGGCAAACAAGCAAAGACAAGACTACAGCAATTGTGGTAGCAAACTTGCTGCTAAAGATAGACCCTCGCAGTTCGGCATATCCGAAATTCAAACAATTGCAAAACGAAATAGAGCAGAAACTTGATGCCGATGCACAACAAGAATGGCAAATGAAGATGAAGGAATACGATGACAAACAGCAATTCAAGATGGGAATTTTGGATGCCGTTAAAGCCATTGGCGTGGCATGGGGCGAACATCAGCCTCAAAGCATTACAAAAAATATTGTAAGATTATGGTTCTAAGATAATTACAAACAAAAAAAATAAATCACTATGAAGAAAAAAACATTATTGGTAGTCCTGCTCGTGTTGCTTTCTGGGCTGACTTTTGCCTCCGATCAAGTAAGTATCGTGGTATCATCCGATGGAACCAATAAAGACGAAGCTATTAAAATGGCTTTAAGAAGTGCAATCGAACAAACTTTTGGAGCCTTCGTATCATCAAACACTACCGTTCTTAACGACCAGTTAGTAAATGACGAAATCGTTTCATTGTCAAATGGCAATGTTAAGTCATACGAGATTCTATCGGAGAATACACTTCCCAACAACCGATATTTTGTCACCCTTCGTGCAACAATTTGCATGAATAAATTGGTAAGCTACATCAATAGTAATTCAAAAAGCTCAACAGTAGAGGTTAATATGGATGCTTTTGACAAGAATGTCCGTTTGGCTGAAATGAATAGAAAAGCAGAACAAAAAATTGTTGAGAATGTCATCACTCAAATAGAATTGATGGATAATCTTTTTGATTATAGTTTGGAACTTGAGGATCCTGTTTTGAGAGATGGCGGGCAAGCTTATGGCGTTTTTTATGTAATTAAAGGAGTAATTTTTGCAAAGTGTAATAAAAACACTCAAATTGCGGTGGATTTGTTGATAAACACGATAAAACAAATCAATATGAGCGAGAAAGAGATTAAACAATATGAAAAAATGGGATTGCCTGTGTATAGGGGTTATTCTAGGGGAAATCCTGAATGTGTCGAGGATCATTTTATCGGAGAGCCAATTTGTTTAAGAAACCAGTATGACAACTCTTTTTTTAGACCTTACAATACTTATGGCTTTCAAGGAAGATTAGACGGGCGTTACATAGTAATTAGCTCTCAACTATTCGATAATAAAATGAAAGAAATCCGAGTTGACGATAATGTTTCAAGCCCTTCAAAACTACAGGTCAATATTGGTAGTTTCGATTCTCGTATAAAAAACTCTTTTGGATACAATGCTAATATTTATTTCAAACGTTTTTCGATAAAAGGAGTAAAACAATATGCAGTTGGAGATCGTATTGCCAAAAGTGAAATAATCATTGTTATACCAAAAGAGGAAGCTCAAAAATATAATAATTTTACCATCCAACCTGTTTCCTCAAAGAAGTAACTGTTCAAACATGAGATCAATTGTAATAATATTTATATGTGTATTTTTTCAGGTAACTTGCCTTGCTCAAAGCTTTAACGGTGACAAAGTTGCTTTTACAAACTATCTTGTCAGGATGTATAAAGCGGCACCGTTTGATGGTATTCGAGTTGTTGAAGATTACGATGACTTACACCTTGTTTCAGTGGTGCTGATGTTAAAAGAAAAGTATAACAGCGTTTCGGATATGAACAGGGTGGCCGCTGTAAAAGCATCTTCTCAGGTGGCTCGCTATTTGAATGGTTCTACCATCAATGACGAATTGATAATACGAACAACAGAGGATGTTTCAGGAGAAACCGTCACTGAAATCACGGAGCTTATTCGTGAGAATTCCTACGGCTATTCAAAAGCATTGGAGCAACTGACAAATTTTGAAGATTCAAGCGGGAATCAGGTGTTTATTTTTTCGACGAAAATGGGGAAAAATTAGATTGTCCTAACTTGTTATAATTAACCATAACTCACATTTTTGTGACTTATGGCTGATTATATGCCCATACTCTGGGATAAAGTACAACGAGCCGCCCCAATCGGAGCGGCTCGCCGTTCATTTAGTTCTGCGCATTCTGCGTGAAACCAAATCACAGTTTCGGTCCAGCAGCCACCAAGGCTTTGCCGGCGGCATTGCTAGTGAACTTCTCGAAGTTCTTGATGAAGCGCAAGGAGAGGTTTTTGGCTTTCTCTTCCCAGGCGTTCTTGTCGGCGTAAGTGTCGCGCGGGTCGAGGATGTTCGGATCCACACCCGGAAGGGCGGTCGGCACTTCGAAGTTGAAGTACGGGATCTTCTTGGTCGGAGCCTTCTCGATGCTGCCGTCGAGGATGGCGTCGATGATGCCGCGCGTGTCTTTGATGGAGATGCGCTTGCCCGTGCCGTTCCAGCCTGTGTTCACGAGGTAAGCCTTGGCGTTGCTTTGCTCCATGCGCTTCACCAGTTCCTCAGCATACTTGGTCGGGTGCAGTTCGAGGAAGGCTTGGCCGAAGCAGGCACTGAAGGTCGGGGTAGGCTCGGTAATGCCGCGCTCGGTGCCGGCCAACTTGGCGGTGAAACCGCTCAGGAAGTAGTACTTGCACTGCTCGGGCGTCAGGATGCTGACGGGAGGCAGCACGCCGAAAGCGTCGGCACTGAGGAAGATGACATTCTTGGCAGCGGGGCCAGCGGAGATGGGACGCACGTTCTTCACAATCTTCTCAATGTGCTCGATGGGGTAGGAGACGCGGGTGTTTTCGGTCACGCTCTTGTCCTTGAAGTCAATCTTGCCAGCGGCATCGACGGTGACGTTCTCCAGCAAAGCATCACGTTTGATAGCGTTGTAAATGTCAGGCTCGCTCTCCTTGTCGAGGTTGATGACCTTGGCATAGCAGCCGCCTTCGAAGTTGAACACGCCTTCATCGTCCCAGCCGTGTTCGTCATCGCCGATGAGGAGACGCTTCGGGTCGGTGGAGAGGGTGGTCTTGCCCGTGCCGCTCAGACCAAAGAAGATGGCGGTGTTTTCGCCTTGCATGTCGGTATTGGCGGAGCAGTGCATGGCGGCGATGCCTTGCAGCGGCAGGTAGTAGTTCATCATCGAGAACATACCTTTCTTCATCTCGCCACCGTACCAGGTGTTCAGAATCACCTGCTCGCGGCTGCTGACGTTGAAGGCCACGCAAGTGTCGCTGTTCAGGCCGAGTTCCTTGTAGTTGTCGACCTTGGCTTTCGAGGCGGTGTAGACAGTGAAGTTCGGCTTGAATTCAGCCAGTTCTTCAGCCGTAGGCTTGATGAACATATTGAGCACGAAATGCGCCTGCCAAGCGACTTCCATGATGAAGCGGACGGCCATGCGGGTGTCCTTGTTGGCACCGCAGAAGGCATCGACCACATAGAGGTTCTTACCACTGAGTTGTTTCTTGGCGAGGTCTTTCACCTGTGCCCAAACCTCTTCGCTCATCGGGTGGTTGTCGTTCTTGTAGCCATCGGTGGTCCACCACACGGTGTCCTTCGAGTTCTTGTCCATGACAATGTACTTGTCCTTGGGCGAGCGGCCCGTGTAGATGCCGGTCATCACATTGACGGCGTTGAGTTCGGTGAGTACACCCTTGTCGTAGCCTGTCAGGGCGGGGTTCATCTCGTCCTTGAATAGCTGCTCGTAGCTCGGGTTATAATAAACGTCCTTTACGCCGGTGATACCGTAAGAGGCCAATGCAGCTTTGATTTCTTCGATGTTTTTTGCCATAATTGATTATTGTTTGGTTGAATAGATGCGCAAAGGTAAGGAATAAAATGATTGTTAAAAGAAAAAAATGGGATTTCTTTTGGTCACGTTCCCATTTATTTTGATATAAGATGAATATTTCGATTATCAACCAAAACTTTTTGTAAAAAATACATATTGTAAACCGAAATATTGTTTTCGCATTTATAGGAGGTGTATGCTCAAAAATCATTCAAAACACTTTCCGCCAAACATGACATTCCGGCGTCTCTCCCCGCAAGTCTAAATAGTCTTGATGGTAGTCCTCGGCAGGGTAGAAAGGCATGACCTGTCGTATTTGCGTGGCGGGATGATAACCCATCTGCATCAGTTCGCCGAAGACTTTGATGGCCGTGTCACGTTCCTCAGTGTCGTTGAACCAAATGGCGGAGAGGTACTGCGTTCCGATATCAATGCCTTGTCCGTCAGCTTGCTCAAAGTCATGGATTTCAAAGAAATAGCGAACCAAGGCTTCATGGGAAACGATGTCAGGGTTGTATTCCACTTCGATGGTCTCCAAATGTCCCGTCAAACCAGTTTTCACTTGCTTGTAGCTCGGATTGTCAAGTTCGCCTCCCATGAAGCCGACTGCCGTCTTTGTCACGCCTTTGAGCCGCTTGAAGTAATACTCCACGCCCCAAAAACAACCTGCTGAGAAATAAGCTTTGGCCATAGTTATTCTTTGATGACTTTGGTGATGGCTTTATAACCGTTCTTGTTGCTGACGGTCAAGAAATAAATGCCGTTCTCAAGATTGCTCAAATCGATGGTTCCGAATTTTTCGGCTTGAAGTACAATTTGACCCCAAAGGTTGCGGATCTCCACTTTTTCAATATCATCAGCCTCGAAGTGCAAGACGCCCGTTGTAGGATTGGGCCACACCTGAATGGCCGATTCAGCCGCTTCTGTGACGCCCTCCACTACCATTAAAGTGAGGCCGATGACGCTGTCGCAATCGTGACCATCGAGTACGGCCGTATAGTAACCCGACTCGGTCAAGGAGTTGCCGAAGAACCAGTATGCATTGCTCTCATAGCAGGTGTCCTCAATCAAGGTGAGTGAGGCACAGCTTTCATAGGCACCAATCTCCACGCGTCCTTTTTGGATGCGAGGGTTGCCGGCGATATCGGTGTTGCCCAATCCAGTGGTGTTGGGTTTGCCCGCGTTGAGACAGATGCTGCGCGGATGCAGGCTCCAGTTCTCGTTATGGTATTCGGCTCCTGCTCCTAGTGCGGGTTGGTTGAAACGGACAAAAATACCCGGTTCTTGACCATTGTTCTCCACGGGAACATCGTAGTTGTCTGACCCGTTGACGATGCCGCAAACGGCGGAGTACTCGAAGTCGCTCAGACCGGCGAATTGGTTGGGCAGGCCGTTGGCAATATTGCCCCAGACAATGCAGTTGTAGTATTTGTTGTGACTGTTCTCGTGGAAGATACCGCCCACACTTTCTGTGGCGAGGTTCATCACGAAGTCGCAGTTGTAGGCGGTGAACTGGCCTCGGGCGTACATGCCACCCGCGTTGTTGGCTGTATTGTTGCTGATGATACAGTTCTTGAGGGTCGGTTCTGTGTTATTATAAAGGTATATGCCGCCGCCCTTGGTAGAAGCGATGTTGTTACTAATGCGGCAGTTGGTGTAGGTAGCACCCACACGGTCGCAGATGCCGCCACCCATCGATGCGGTGTTGTCGGTGATGACGCAATTATTGAGTATCACGTGAGCTGTGCCGCCCGTTGAGTTGATGTATATGCCGCCACCGTACATGGTCGCCGTGTTGTTGATGATCTTGCAATTGTTCAGGGTGACGTAATTGTTGAGGTAGACTCCCGCGCCGCTACCAATGGCTCCATTTTGGATGGTGAAGCCGTCCCAGATGGGCATCGTGGCGGAGGTGAAAGCCTGGTCTTGCAGCAGAACGCGTCTTTCCCCTTGGCCGTCAAGGATGGTGGGGTTCTTTTCGAAATCGCGCAGTGAGAGGTCGTAGTCGGGGGCTTCGTTGCCTGCGAAACTGCCGTAGACACGGTTGTTGCCTGAGATGCTGAAAGCGCCTTCCATGTCGGAGGTGTCCCCGTAATAGGTGCCTGTCTTCACCCATACTCTGGTGCCACCGCCGCTTGAGAGGGCAGAGGCAAACTGCAGCTTGTTGGTGGAATTGGCCCATGAGGAGCCGTCACCAGTGCCATCTTCACTGACATAGATGATACCGTTGTCGTCGGCTTGGATGCTGACAGGGTAGATGTTGGTCACCACGGCTTGGTTCTGGTTGAAACCGTTCACGTCGTAGGTGGAATAGTAGCCGTCGCCACTGCCGCTCCAACCGAAATTGAAGTGCATGAGGTCGTTGCTGTCGTATCCGTCGCAGACAAAGGCATGGCCGCTGTCGCCACTCGATCCGGAGTAATACACGGGATGTGACAGGTCGAGCTCGGCCTTCAGCATAGCAATCCATGCGTCTTCCTGATAGCTGGTCTTTGCGCGGTATTTGGCGCCACAATAGCCGAAATAGGTCCGCATAGCCGTCTCTACATCATTCGAATAGGCACCGCTGCCAGAAGCAGAGTAGTTCATGTTGACGCTTACGCCGCAGTGGTACATCAAGGTGGCCACAGCGTCGTTGCTGTCAAAAATCTCATTGGGCATTTGCTCCCAATGGTACGTGGTGGCAGCAAAGTTGGCACTTTGCTCACCGTATTCGCTGTGGACATAACTATGTGATCCAAAGCCAGTTATGGGATAATCCCAATATTTCATCACCTGGGCCATGGCGCAGGCTACACAGCCGGCATAGACGTGCCCGCAGGGACCGCCCCACCACCAGCCTCCGCTTGTCTCAGGGCAATACTCATTGTAGTAGCAGTCCTGGTTCCATCGTGTGCTGACCAACGGATTCACGGTTTGGGTGTCGCGGTTGCCGAAAATGCCTTGCTCAGCCTTGTCCCATTGGAGTTGGATCTTCGCTTCGGGAACGAGGTGGTTTGTATTGGCAAATTCGATCATTTCGGAATAATGTGTCATCCAAGAACGGAAGTTCTCGGGCGTGTCCTCCATGTCGGGGAAATTGCCTTGGTCGGACCAGGCGATGACAGGTGGCAAGATCGTGCTGCCCGAAATGACGACAAAGCCTTGGTTTCCAACGTTGTATATGAACACATCGGAGGCAGAAACCAATTGCAATTCGGCATTTTGGAGAGTTGACTTGCTGTTTGCAAACGCCTTGGCGGTTTGGAAAGCCTTGTTTTCGCCCACCTTTGTGGCAACTTGTGAAAACGTCTGCCCTAAAACGGCAAGAACCAAAAAAATAAGGAGTGATGCTTTTTTCATGTGGTGATAATTTGGCGCAAAAATAGGAAAAAATCTGTTGTTTTTGCTATTTGTTTGTCTTTATGGGACAAACGTGGAATTCGATTTATATCGTTTGATGGCCTTTGCCAATTCGTCGTGTATCTTTTGGCGCAATGATTTAGGCTCGATGACTTCCAATTCGTGGCCTTCTTTGAGGATGGCCTGAATGAAATCGTGTGTAGGGGCCACCCAATATTCGAAGGTGGCGCACTCTGATTCAGTGTCAATCTCTTTTTGTGAATGATGCAGGGGAAGTGTCCTTAGGTAGTTGTCCATGGGCGGATAGGCTCGTAACACAATGCGTTCAGGTTTGACAGTCTGGTCAGGGATGACACCAAAATAATCCGTAAAATATGTTTCAGCATCGAATCCAGCATCCATCGTAAATTCTTGGTTGTCGTCGGACAACTCTGTCACACGGTCGAGAGCGTAGATAGCCAAATTACCGTCTTTCCTATCGCTTTTGCCAAGCAGATACCAACGTTGATGGAAAAGTTTTAGACAATAAGGCTCGATGAGTGTGATGTAAGGTTCCGAGTCACTGAATTTCTTATAACCCATCCGAAGGGAGTGGCGACTTTTGATGGCGTTGATGACGGTCTCGAGATGCTCCAACCCCGAGGGAATGTCTTCCAGCAGGAGTTGGTCCTTAATGGAGAGGCCGTCCAAGAGCAGGCTGTTGACGGTGAGGGTTCGCAGCATCCAGTTTTGGGTGGAGTTGTTCTTAAGCGTTTCGGGGTTGCTGATGAAGTATTGGTGTTGGTTGTCGCATTCGATACGGATGCCGAACATGTCTTCGATGGCTTGTCGTAGGCGGTAGAAGGTGGTGCGTGACAGGGGCTTACCTTCGTTTAAGTCGTTGATAACCCAAAGGTGACCGATTTGTTCAAAGGTGATGGTTTTTGCCCTTTGGATGGTGCTCACGAGCCATGTGTATTGCTTGAAAGTGTCCGTGTTTCTCATGGGAAAGATGATTTTTCGGCAAAAATATGAAAAAATATGTCAGTGTTTCATGTTTTGAAACATTAAGGGCGTATTTTTGGCGCGAATAATAATACCAAGGTATGAAGAGCAATGAGATTGTAATACAGATAAAGAAAGACGAGGATTGCTCCCCGTCTTGGATGTTTTCACAACGGAATAATCCTTATTGTGAATTGCTTCATAACTTGTGCTGCAAAAATAGGCATTTTTTGAATAATGCAAGAAGTTTTTGAAAAAAATAGTAATTTTGACGAAGTTTTCGATTTGACAATGAAATAAAATGACACAATGAAAAAAATACTAGGACTTGACTTGGGCACCAACAGCATCGGTTGGGCGGTGGTGAATGCGGATGAACAAATCCGCGAGAATGAATTAACGTACTTGAAACCCATAGGAATAAGTTCTGCTGGAAGTAGGATTATTCCTATGTCGGCGGACATCTTGGGCAATTTCGATGCTGGTAATTCCATGTCACAAACGGCAGAACGAACTGGGTTTAGGGGTGTGCGTCGCTTGCACGAGCGCAATTTGTTGCGAAGAGAACGCCTATTACGTGTTCTCAAGTTGATGGACTTTTTGCCAGAGCATTTTGCTAATCAGATTGATGAGTATGGAAAGTTCATCAATTGTAATGAACCGAAATTAGTTTGGCGAAAGGATGAAAGTGGCAAATATGACTTCGTTTTCAAGGATTCGTTCAACGAGATGTTGGCGGATTTCGCTCAACACCAACCCCAACTCGTTGCTGATGGTAAGAAAGTTCCATACGATTGGACCATTTATTACTTGCGCAAGAAAGCATTGACACAAAGGATTACCAAAGAGGAACTTGCGTGGATATTGTTACAGTTCAACCAAAAACGTGGATATTACCAATTGCGTGGCGAAGATGAAGAGGAAAAGGCAGCACCTAAAACGAGACAATATTTTGATAGGCAAATTGTGTCTGATATTATTGATACAGGACAATTGTATAAAGAATTGAAGGTTTTAAATGTAATTCTTCAAAATGGTGATTTTGGTAAAATATTCAAAAAAGAAATCCCGAATTGGATTGGACAAGAAAAAAGTATTATTGCAATTGTTGATATTGACAAAGATGGTAAAGATAAATATGATGAAAACGGCCAACTAAGTAGAAGATTTAAGATTCCAACGGAAGCAGAATGGGATAGTGAGTGGAAATTGATAAAAATGAAAACGGAAGACGATCTTAAAAACACTCAAAAGACCGTCGGTTGTTACATATACGACAAATTATTGCAAAACCCCAACCAAAAGATTATCGGGAAACTCGTGCGTACGGTTGAACGTAAGTTCTACAAAGACGAATTGATTCAAATTTTAAAAACGCAACAGCAACTCAACCCAGAACTACAGGATGGCATTTTATATAAAAGGTGCATCGAAGAATTGTACCCGAACAACGAGGCGCATCGCAACAATATCTCCAAACCCGATTTCGTCAATCTGTTCGTGAACGACGTTTTGTTTTACCAGCGTCCATTGAAAAGCAAGAAGTCGCTCATCAGCAATTGCCCGTATGAAAGCCATTTTGACAAAGAAGGCAAAGAACATCCAGTGAAGTGCATAGCCAAGTCGAATCCGTTGTTCCAAGAGTTCCGTTTATGGCAATTTGTACAGAACTTGAAGATTTACCAACGGGAAAAGAAGGTCAGCAATGGTCAGTTGGATTTGTTCGGTAATATTGCTGCTGGCAAACTGCAAACTGATGTGGACGTTACCGACGAGTTCCTTAAAACCGAGGACAATTATGTCAAACTGTTCGATTGGCTGAACGTCAGGACTTCCATTAAGCAAGACACGTTGTTGAACTCTTATTTCAAAGTAAAGAAGCAGAAAGGACAAGAGCAATATCCTTACCGCTGGAACTACGTGGAAGACAAGGAATATCCGTGCAACAAAACAAGGGCAACAATACTTTCGGGACTTGCAAAATGCGGCTTAAGTGCTGATTTGCTTTCGCGTGAATCAGAAATGCATCTTTGGCATATCCTCTATTCGGTTGAGGACAAAACTGAAATTGAGAAGGCACTGAAAAAGTTTGCGGAAAAGAACCATTTGCCCGATTCGTTTGCTGAAGTGTTTGGCAAAATCAAGCCTTTTAAGAAAGACTATGGCTCTTATTCCGAAAAAGCCATCAAAAAGTTGTTGCCGCTGATGCGTATGGGCAAGTATTGGGATGCCGATGGCATTGATGCCAAAACCAAAGAGCGCATTGACAAGATTTTGACGGGTGAATGCGATGAGAACATCAAGAATCGTGTTCGTGAAAAGGCTATCAACCTCAGCGACATAGGCCATTTCAAAGGCTTGCCTGTTTGGTTGGCTTGCTACATCGTTTACGACCGCCATTCTGAGGCCAAAGAGATTAGCAAATGGAAAAAGCCAGAAGACATTGACATTTATCTGAAGGATTTCAAGCAACATTCGTTGCGCAATCCCATTGTGGAACAGGTGATTACTGAAACGCTGCGAACCGTCCGCGACATTTGGAAACAAGAAGGACGGATTGATGAAATCCATTTGGAACTTGGGCGTGAGATGAAGAATCCAGCCGACAAGCGGAAGAAAATGACGGAGCGCATATTGGAAAACGAGAACACCAACCTGCGCATCAAGGCTTTGCTGATGGAGTTTATGAACGACCCAGAAATTGAAAATGTGCATCCCTATTCGCCAAGTCAGCAAGATATTCTGCGGATTTATGAGGAAAATGCACTGGACAATCTCACGAAGGAGGATAAGGATTTTGATTTTGTCAGCAAAATTTCTAAAACCGCACAGCCTTCAAAGGCCGATATAATAAGGTATAAATGTTGGTTGGAGCAAAAATATCGTTCGCCATACACGGGCGAAATGATTCCGCTTGCCAAGTTGTTCACCTCGGCCTACGAGATTGAACATATTATTCCACAATCGCGCTACTTTGACGACTCTTTCAGCAACAAAGTGATTTGTGAAGCCGAAGTGAACAAACTGAAAGACAGACTGCTTGGCTACGAGTTTATCAAGGCACATCATGGAGAGAAGGTACAATTGAGCCAAGGTAAAACGGTTGAAATCCTTTCGGTTGAGGCATACGAAAAGTTTGTGAAAGACCATTATTTCAGCAATCGAACGAAAATGAAAAAGTTGTTGATGGATGACATTCCCGACGGATTCATCGAGCGGCAACTCAACGACAGCCGATACATCAGCAAGGTTGTGAAAGGGCTTCTTTCCAACATTGTGCGCGAAAAACTCGAGAATGGAGAATATGAGCAAGAGGCTGTTTCAAAGAACTTGATTTCGTGCAATGGCTCAATTACCGACCGTTTGAAAAAGGATTGGGGTATGAACGATGTTTGGAACAGCATCATTCTGCCGCGTTTCCAACGACTTAACGAATTGACAGGAAAAGACTGTTTCACGACCACGAGCGCCGAAGGCCATTTGATTCCACAAATGCCGCTTGAATTGCAAAAAGGGTTCAACAAAAAGCGCATAGACCACCGCCATCACGCTATGGATGCCATTGTGATTGCTTGCGCCACACGCGACCACGTGAATTTGCTGAACAACGAGGCTGCTCATTCCAAACATAATGCCAACCGTTTTCAACTGCAACGCAAACTGCGACGATTTGAAAAAATGGAAATTGATGGCAAGGAGCGCGAAATAGCCAAAGAGTTCCTTAAGCCTTGGGATTCGTTCACTACAGATGCGAAGCAAGCATTGGAAAACATCATCGTCAGTTTCAAGCAAAACCTGCGTGTTATCAATAAGACCACGAATTTTTATCAACATTATGACGAAACTGGCAAAAAGGTTCTCATTCCCCAGAAGAAAGGCGACAGTTGGGCTGTTCGCAAGTCGATGCACAAAGACACGGTTTTCGGCGAGGTGAATCTGCGGAAAACCAAAGCGGTTTCATTGAACGAGGTGTTGAAGAAACCTGAACGAATTGTAAACAAGGAGTTTAAGCAAAAAATCCGTGAGTTGTTGGCAGAAGGTAGAGATGCCAAGTTTATCAAGAAATATTTGGAGGAAAACAAAGATGTTTGGTCAGATGTAAATGTTGCGAAAATAGAGGTTTACTACTTTACAAAAGAAACCAATGAGCGCTTTTTTGCCACCCGAAAGCCACTTGATACATCCTTTGACAAAAAGAAGATTGAGGATAGTGTCACGGACACAGGCATACAGAAAATACTTTTAGCGCATTTGGCAGCAAAAGGCGGCAATCCCGAATTGGCCTTTTCGCCCGATGGCATCGACGAGATGAACCGCAACATTGTGGCGTTGAATAATGGTAAGTTCCATCAGCCAATTCTGAAAGTACGTGTATATGAGAAAGCCGACAAATTTGCGGTTGGGCAGAAAGGTAATAAAGCATCCAAATTCGTAGAGGCAGCCAAAGGCACCAATCTGTTTTTCGCCATTTTCGTTTCCGAAAAATTGAACAAGGAAACGGGCGAAATGGAAAGTGTGCGCTCGTATTGTACCATTCCGCTGAACTTGATGATTGATTGCCAAAAGAAATATGGCTCACAATGGCAAAACAACATCGAATCTCTTTTAAAAGAAAAAGATTTCGTTGCTAATGATGCAAAACTGCTATTCATCCTTTCCCCGAATGATTTGGTGTATTTGCCAACGAAAGAGGAATTGAGTAATGGGATTAAAGCGGTAGATAGAAAGCGAATCTATAAGTTTATTGATCCCAATAGTAATAAAGGAAACTTTGTGCCATATTCAGTTTCGAATGTAATATTTTCAGTGAATTTTACAGACCAGAAAAAACGAGGTATTTCGTATCCCATACAAGATGAATTTGGAGTAGGAAGTCAATGTTCAAAAAATCCACGTGCTTTTACAGGCGAAATGATTAAAGAAATCTGTATCCCCATTAAAGTTGATAGATTAGGCAACATCATCGAACTAAACGGCAAAAGATTATGACCAACATCAAACTATTCCAAGACAAGAAAATCCGTTCTGTGTGGAACGATGAAGAAGAACAATGGTACTTCGTTGTTGAAGATGTCGTTGCGGCATTAACTGATAGCGCGGACCCTAAACAATATGTAAAGCGCATGAAGTTGCGTGACCCAGAACTTGCCAAAGGGTGGGTACAAATTGTACCTACCCTTGTGGTGCAAACGACTGGAGGAAAGCAGCGCATGAATTGTGCCAACGTCAAAGGCCTGTTCCGCATCATCCAGTCCATCCCGTCACCCAAAGCGGAGCCTTTCAAACAGTGGCTGGCTCAAGTGGGCTATGAGCGTCTGCTCGAAATCGAAAACCCCGAACTGGCACAGGAGCGTATGAAGGAACTCTACGAGAAGAAAGGCTATCCCAAGGATTGGATCGACAAGCGTTTGCGAGGCATGGCCATCCGCCAAAACCTGACCGATGAATGGAAACGACGCGGCATCACTGCCGAACAAGATTACGCCATCCTAACGGCGGAAATCTCAAAGGCGACTTTCGGCATGACACCTTCGGAATACAAGGAGTTCAAAGGCTTGGCCAAGAAGAACCAGAACCTACGCGACCATATGGACGACCTCGAACTGATTTTCACCATGCTTGGCGAGCGCGTCACCACCGAGATTTCCCAAAAAGAAGACCCGGAGACTTTTGAGCAAAGCCGACAAATCGCGAAAAGAGGCGGAAATGTGGCGGGCGTGGCCCGAAAGGAAACCGAAAAAGAACTTGGCCGAAGCGTGTCCAACCCGAACAATTATCTCCCTACGCAAACCAACTTGGAATTAGAATAAGCAACCATGATCAAACGAACCCTCTTTTTCGGCAATCCCGCCTACCTGTCGTTGAAAAACGCGCAGTTGGTCATTAGGCTGAACGATGTCCAAACGCAAGAGGAAGTGACCAAAACCGTGCCCATCGAGGACATCGGCGTGGTGGTACTCGAAGACCGTCAAATCACCATCACCAATGGGGCAATGGATGCCTTGCTGCAAAACAATTGCGCGGTTATCACCTGTGACGAGAAACACATGCCGGCAGGTTTGTTGCTGCCTTTGGAAGGTCATACCGTGCAGAGCGAACGCTTTCGCTGGCAGATTGAAGCTTCTTTGCCGTTGAAAAAGCAATTGTGGCAACAAACTGTTCAAGCAAAAATCCGTAATCAGGCTTCGGTATTAAAGCGATTGAGTGGGGCAGAGGTGGGCTGCATGTTGGCATGGGCCAACGATGTAAAAAGCGGTGACAGCGAGAATCTTGAAGGTCGGGCTGCGGCCTATTACTGGAAGTCGGTTTTCCCTGAGATGGAACGTTTTGTGCGCGACCGCGAGGGCGATGCGCCCAACAACTTGCTCAACTATGGCTATGCCATCGTCAGGGCGGTGGTGGCAAGGGCTTTGGTTGTTAGTGGATTGTTGCCTACTTTTGGCATCCATCATCACAATCGTTACAATGCCTACTGCTTGGCAGATGATGTGATGGAACCCTATCGTCCTTACGTTGACGAATTGGTGATACAGATTTTGCGCAGTGGTGTAGATTGTGGCGAACTCACCACAGACCTGAAGCGCCAGCTGTTAGGTTTGCCCGTGAAGGAAGTTGTCATCGGTGGTCAACGCAGTCCCTTGATGGTAGCGGCTTCTCAAACCACAGCCTCTCTCGCGAAATGTTTTGGCGGTGAATTGCGGAAAGTGGTTTATCCAACAATGGAATTGTGATGGATAGGTTTAGCGAATACCGGATTATGTGGGTGCTGGTGCTTTTCGATTTGCCGACGGAGACGAAGAAGGAGCGTAAGGCGTATGCCGATTTTCGTAAGCGTATTATGGCCGATGGCTTCACGATGTTCCAGTTTTCCATATACCTAAGGCATTGTCCTAGTCGAGAAAATGCCGAGGTGCACATTAAGCGGGTGAAGTCATTTATGCCCGAGTTTGGCGACATCGGCATTTTGTGTATTACCGACAAACAGTTTGGTGAGATGGAGATATTCAGTAACTGTAAGCCGAAAACGGTGGACACACCATGTCAGCAACTGGAATTGTTTTGAATCGGGAAAACTGGTCATAGCAAAGAAAAATCCCACTCGAAAGAGCGGGATTTTTCTTTTCTGAAACAACTTCTAAAGTGTTGTGGCTCTTTGAATTATCCATATCGAGTTGTTTCAAAGAGCAAAGATACAAGTTATTTGAAAGCAATTCACAACAAGCGTTTCTTTGAGATTCCTTACCGCGAGGTTGTTTCAAAGAGCAAAGATACAAGTTATTTGAAAGCAATTCACAACTTGACGATAGGGTTGTACTGCGTGACGACTGTTGTTTCAAAGAGCAAAGATACAAGTTATTTGAAAGCAATTCACAACACAACACGCAAATCTTTCTTCGTCAGTTCGGTTGTTTCAAAGAGCAAAGATACAAGTTATTTGAAAGCAATTCACAACACCAAGGCCGACGAAATGGTCACCACAATAGTTGTTTCAAAGAGCAAAGATACAAGTTATTTGAAAGCAATTCACAACCCATCCAACTTAATGACGGTACAAGTTGCTGTTGTTTCAAAGAGCAAAGATACAAGTTATTTGAAAGCAATTCACAACACATTGATGTAGCGAACCATGTATTCATAGGTTGTTTCAAAGAGCAAAGATACAAGTTATTTGAAAGCAATTCACAACGAGGTAACAAGTGGTGGAAAGACCTTTTTCGTTGTTTCAAAGAGCAAAGATACAAGTTATTTGAAAGCAATTCACAACTGTCAATCCAATGGCTCGTAGGTCAGTGCTGTTGTTTCAAAGAGCAAAGATACAAGTTATTTGAAAGCAATTCACAACCCAGCGGCTTAGATGATATGGAGCTAATGAGTTGTTTCAAAGAGCAAAGATACAAGTTATTTGAAAGCAATTCACAACAGGCTGTAATAGCAACAGAAACCAAAGTTTGTTGTTTCAAAGAGCAAAGATACAAGTTATTTGAAAGCAATTCACAACTACTGCGTGACGACCTGTTGCCCCTCACGGTTGTTTCAAAGAGCAAAGATACAAGTTATTTGAAAGCAATTCACAACTACGATAGTCGGTTCGTGACACGCATTAACGTTGTTTCAAAGAGCAAAGATACAAGTTATTTGAAAGCAATTCACAACTACACGTACAAGTAGTTGTCGCTATACATAGTTGTTTCAAAGAGCAAAGATACAAGTTATTTGAAAGCAATTCACAACCGCCGCCGACATTCTCCCATAACTCATCGAGTTGTTTCAAAGAGCAAAGATACAAGTTATTTGAAAGCAATTCACAACTACTCTATTGTGGAAACCTTATAGCAAGGTGTTGTTTCAAAGAGCAAAGATACAAGTTATTTGAAAGCAATTCACAACGCAACGTATACTTAGCCCCGCGCGTTTGAGGTTGTTTCAAAGAGCAAAGATACAAGTTATTTGAAAGCAATTCACAACGATGGTAAGGTATGAATACCGCTCGTTGGGGTTGTTTCAAAGAGCAAAGATACAAGTTATTTGAAAGCAATTCACAACAGAAAGAAGGGTCTGTATTGGGGCTAATTTGTTGTTTCAAAGAGCAAAGATACAAGTTATTTGAAAGCAATTCACAACATTTTCAGTCACTTTCGGAATATATTATTAGTTGTTTCAAAGAGCAAAGATACAAGTTAAGTAAATGTTCAAAATTAGTTTTCTATTAATACTATTATGCTGCGATTCTCGTTATCACAGGACAAACCTTAAAGGATATGAGAAAAGCGGTACGAT
>CAJOIF010000002.1 GCA_905234765.1 uncultured Bacteroidales bacterium | reverse complement strand
TGCCAGGGCTTCGTGGTTTCTCGAAAGGGAATATTAAGAAGATGCGCAAGTTCTATGAGGAGTGGATGCCGATCTTTGGTTCGCTGTCAACGAACCAAAATGACCCGATAAGCATTGTTCCTGACTCGATAAACGCATTCTCTGACCCCGATAAAACAACAAAACACGCCTGAAGCCATTGAAAGGGCGAAGAGATTGGAGAAATACAAGAATCCTTCCGCATAGGTCTATCGGTTGATTGAGACGATGGAGAGGGGATAAGCTCAATTGCATTGTATAAAAATTTTGAAAGTCTCCCCATGGGCCGAAAGGGCTTGTGGGGAGGATTTTTTATGGGTGCAAGTTCACAATCATATAATGTTTTGGAAAATGTTTGTATTTTTGTAGGGTAATTGTATTGGAAAGAATAAAGATAGAAATGGCAAAAAAAACGACAAAACCCACCAAAGAAGAATCACTGGAAACGATATTGTTCAACTGTCGTAATAGTCTGCGCGGACGTGCAGCCATGACAGATAAGCGTGACATGCTTCTGACTTTGGTTTTCCTCAAGTTTATAGGCTATCGTTTTAACGAACAGCAAGAAAAGATACGTCGTGAAATCATCGAAGAGCAAGGCATTAACGACGAGGCTTTTATTCAGATTCAACTCAAACGTCCGAACCAATATCTGAAAGACGGTGTTTTTTTCCTCAACGATGAGACCAACTGGGACAAGTTGAAAGAGGTGAATGCCACAGGCATGGCGGTGGCTTTTGATACGGCAATCAAGAAACTGGATGACAATGAGCCTAAACTGAAAAATGCACTTCCGCAACAGATATTCACAAAGACGCAATTGGAGCCAGGTGTGCTGAAAGGTGTTGTTGATGAGATTGAGAAGATCGACCCAAAGAAGTTCAACGAGCATGACTTGATTGGCCGTGTGTATGAGTATTTCTTGCAGGCTTTCTCCATCAATGCGGACAAGGAGGAAGGTGAGTTTTATACGCCTCACAGCATTGTCGAACTGATTGCCGCTCTTATCGAGCCTTTTGATGGAACGGTATATGACCCCTGCTGTGGCTCTGGTGGTATGTTTGTGCAGGCCGCGAAGTTCATTGAGGCGCATGGCGGCAACACCAAGGCGGTCAATGTGTACGGACAGGAATCGGAGCCAGCTACTTATCGGTTGGCCAAGATGAACCTCGCCATTCGCGGCATCAGTTATCATCTGGGCAACCGTGCTGTTTCTACTTTTAGCGATGACCAGCACAAGGATATCAAGGTTGACTATATTATGGCCAATCCTCCTTTCAACTTGAAGAAGTATTCTGAATACGGCACTTTTGAGACCGATACCCGTTGGCAGGGCTATGGCGTGCCGCCAACCAGTAATGCCAACTATGCTTGGATATTGCACATGTTGAACAAACTGAATGTGGTGGATGGCGTGGCGGGATTCTTGTTGGCCAATGGTGCTTTGGACGACGACGACACCAAGGAGATACGCCAAAAACTGATTGAGAACGACAAAGTGGAAGCCATTATCGTGCTGCCACGAAACATGTTCTATTCCACGGATATAAGTGTGACATTGTGGATTCTCAACAACAACAAGAAAGGTGGGCCGCGTCATGGGCGAATGTTGCGCAATCGTGAGGGCGAGATACTGTTTGTGGATTTGCGCACTTGGAACGAGAACATCTACGAAAAGAAGTTTGTAAAGTTGTCGGAGGAGCAAATTGCCAAAGTCTGTAAGATCTATTTCGATTGGGCAACCACAAAGGCCAAGAACTATGCCGAGCCTGAATTGTATTATGCCGCCCATATCGACGAAATCAAAAAAAAAGGTTTTTCTTTGGTGCCCAGCCGTTACATTGAGTTTGTTGACCGAGATACGGAAATGGACTATCAGCAGGCACTTACAGAAATGAGCCAGCAGTTTGATGCCCTGAAAAAGCGTTGGGACGATAATGAAAGTACACTGGTGAATGCTTTTAAAGTGTTGGGATATGAGTAACCATGAGAAGTTAGGGAAATACATTGTCGAATGCGACGATCGGAATACGGACAATAACTATGGATTGTCTGCATTAAGAGGTGTGGGCATTAATAAGGTTTTTATTGAATCAAAGGCAAATATGGATGGAGTTTCTTTGACTCCATACAAACTAGTAAGACCAAATGAGTTTTGCTTCGTTACAATAACCTCGCGTAATGGTGAGAAAATCTCCTTGGCTCAAAACACTTCAAATGATACTTACATCGTTTCTTCGTCTTATATTGTGTTCCGTATAACAGATGAACATAAACTTCTTCCAGACTATTTGTATCTTATATTTAGCAAGCCGGAATTTGATAGGTATGCTCGCTTCAATTCATGGGGTAGTGCAAGAGAGGCATTTACTTTCGAGAGTATGAAGTTGACAAATGTTTGTGTCCCTTCTCCGGAAGACCAGCAAAAAGTGGTAAATGCATGGAAAGCATTCAGGGAAATCAAGGAGCAGAACGAAGCCAAGGCCGCACCGCTGATGCAACTCTGCCAGAGTTATATTCAGGAATTGAAGCATAAGTATCCTGCTCAAGAGATTGGGCCGTATATTGAGGAAGTTGACGAAAGAAATAGTGATTTGTCAATCACATTATCACAAGGAATTGCAAATACGAAAGTGTTTCAAGACCCAAAGCAAGTTGCAGCAAATTCAAAAGCAGACAAAATTGTAAGAACTGGCTTTTTTGGGTATAATAGAGCTACAACAAGAAATGGTGAAAAGATTTCCATTGCATATAGGACTGGTCCAGATTGTACAGTTTCATCTGCATATGGTGTGTTTAAGGTTATTGATGAAGAAAGCCTAAATCCATACTTTCTATGGATGTGGGTGTCTCGTCCAGAATTTGATAGATATGCACGATATATGTCAAAGGGAAGTGCGCATGAATTCTTTGAAATGGATGAAATGAGAAGAGTGAAAATTCCTCTTCCACCTCTAGAGGTTCAACAAGCCATAGTAAACATATACAAATGCGCCAATGAAGCAAAGCAAATAGCGGCAGAGGCAGACAGACTTTCGAGAGAAGTTTGTCCGGCTTTGCTGCAACATATTATTCATTCAGAAAACAAATAGGAGAATAGAATATGATTATTACATCGGTAAAAATCGAGAACTTTAAATCTATCGATAAAATAGAAATCCCGTTTGATAAGGTTGGAGATAGTTATACAAAGATATTTGTAGGCATCAACGAGTCGGGGAAGAGCAATATCCTTGAGGCTTTGTCATTTTTTGATGCACCATTAGATGAAGTGTCGTTTGACCATTATTGCAATCAAAAAAAGGAAGATAGTAAGTACTGTGATCTTTATTTCTCATTGGGCTTTGAAGAAGGAGAAGATGAATCATTATCAGAAAAAGTTAATGATGCGATTACTTCGGATTTTGTCGTTGAGTTTACTATCTCGAATATTGTAAAGAATGTATATTTGTCAAATGATTCTTCTACTTTTAAGGTCGTCTATGAGTATGAAGTAGAAGTTAATAGTAATAATCTATACATAAAAACCTCGGTTGTTTCTGGAAAAAACACAATATCTGTAGTGGATGAAGATAGTTTATCAGAAGGCTATGTGTTGTTGAATAAAGAAAACTTTGATGATTATTTTGAAGATATCGTTACTGCATTTTTTACCGATCATGAGCCGTTGGTGTCGGTTTGGAAGCCCTCAAGTGAATATCTGTTATATAATGCGAATTTAAACACTTTTAAAGAAAAAATCGGATCTAACAAGCCTCTGTATAATATCTTTAAGTTAAGTGGCTATGAGGATAAGAAAGCCATCAAAGAAGCAATTGATAAAATAACAAATGCGAGAAACCGAAGCCGATTGGAGAGTAGATTAAATGATGCATTGAATGATTATATCAGTAAAGTATGGAATAATAAAATAGATTTGATAATGGAAATAACCGAGACGGGTAATTTCTCTTTGCTGATTAAGGACAAAGGCAACGAAAATAAGCATGATAGATTCTCCATAACCGAACGAAGCCAAGGGGCGCAACAGTTTTTATCTTTAATCTTATCCTTGTCTCTTGAAACGAAAAACCGAGAAAGGAAAAATGAATTGATTTTGATTGATGAGCCAGAGGTTCATCTACATCCATCTGGAATTAGAGATTTGGCAAAAGAATTGTTGAAAATTGGGAGAGATAATTATGTTTTCTTGGCAACACATTCACCTTTCATGATTGATAAGAAATATAAGGAGAGACATTTTATAGTAAAAAAGAATAATAAGGCGATTACGGAACTTAAAAGAATAAAAGATAGTGATAATCTTATTGATGATGAAGTTTTAAGAGAAGCCTTTGGCATCGATGTATATAAGGATTTGCTTAATCCTCATAGTGTTTTGGTAGAAGGAGCCTCGGATAAGTTATTGTTGCAAAAAACCTTGAGTTGTATTGGATATGATGATATTGGAATTACAAATGGGTATGGCAGCAATATTACAACCTTAGTTTCTAAACTGAATTATGATAATATAAAAGTTCTTGTTGTGCTTGATGATGATGAGGAAGGTCGGAAGGATAAGGAAAAAATAATCAAGACAGGAGGAATATACACTGAGGAAAATGTTTTCACTATTCGAGAATTGTTAGGTGATATAGTGGATAAAGGCACGATAGAGGATACATTGGATTTGGGCTTTGTGAAAAGTCAATTTGAAAAGTTTTATAAACAAACTTATGGTGAAGATATTGAAGACTTTGAGATACAATCAACTCTGCCTGTAATTAGACAAGTGTCGGAATTGTTGAAGTCAAAAAAACTATATTCGCATTGGGATATGGATGCTTTTAAGAAACAGTTGTCAGAAGAGTTTAATGCAACTAAAACTTCATTAGCATCAAAGAATAAACTTTTAAAAAAGTTGGCCGAAGCTATTGTAGAAAGAATAAGAAAGTAAATTGATATGTCCAACAAAGGAAAATATTACGAAAGCCAGTTCGAGGAGGCTACGATACAATTGCTTAAGGAAGTCAAGTGGACCTATACCTTTGGCGACGATGTGCATAGGAAGTATACTGACCCAATCATTGAAGACGATTTGCGGACATTCCTCAATGCGCAGTACAAGGACAAGCAATTGACGACTGCCGAATTGGATACGGTGGTAGCCAACCTGAGGAATGTGGGAGGCCAGAACGACTACTATGCAGCCCAAAACGCTTTCTTGTTGTATCGCGACGGCTTTGACTTTGTTTATAGCGACAACAGAGGCACGCCTTTCCGTATGGAGTATATCGACTTTGAGCATCCTGGACATAATATTTTCCGTTGTGTAAACCAGTTTGTTATGGAACAGGGGCAGGCGAACCGCCGTCCCGACATCTTACTATTTGTGAATGGCATCCCCGTGTGTATTTTGGAATTGAAGAATCCTACCAAAATAAATGCCACGGTAAGAGATGCCCATACACAAATCTGCACCCGCTATATGCGCGACATTCCGTCACTTTTGCGTTTTTGTGCCTTGGCCGTTGTCAGCGATGGTGCCAAGAACCAATTGGGCACACCTTTCACCCCTTTCGAGTTCTTCTACGAATGGAAAAAGGTGGAAAATGAAGACAAGGCAGGTAAAGGACTCGACACTTTGCGAACGCTAATCAAAGGAGCCTTGTCGCCTGAACGTATTTTAGAATTATTGCGCGACTTTGTCTATTTCCCCGACCCATCAAAAGAGGACGACAATACGGAAATTGTTTGTCGTTATCCGCAATTCTTTGCAACTCGTAAACTCCGCGATCATATCCTGACCCATTTGCGCTCTGTTGGCGGCGACGGAAAGGGTGGCACTTATTTTGGCGCTACTGGATGCGGTAAGACATACACGATGCTTTTCTTGGCTCGTCAATTGGCCTTGCGCTGCAAGAGCCAGCTGGGAAGTCCAACCATATTGATTATCGTTGACCGTGAGGACTTGGAAACGCAAAGCGGCAAACTCTTTGGCCGCTCGAAACGATTCTTGGAGGACGATGCGGTGGAAGTGTTCGAGAGCCGACAGCAGTTGGCTGAAGAGATGTCGTTAAGAAAGTCTGGCGGCGTGTATGTCACCACCATACAAAAGTTTGCCGAAAGCACAGGCCTGTTGACGGAACGCAGCAATGTGATATGCATGAGCGATGAGGCCCATCGTACTCAAAACAACTTGGGTACACACCTGGTTATCAATGAAGGTAACAAGAATGCTGAAGCAATGGTCGCTGATGAAAAGATTGGTGCCAAGGTAACTTTTGGCTTCGCCAAGTATTTGCGCGATGCGCTGCCTAATGCAACTTATGTCGGTTTCACAGGAACACCTATTGACGAAACCGTCCACGTGTTTGGAGAGGTGGTTGATCAATACACCATGCGTGAGTCGGAGGCTGATGGCATTACGGTGCCCATCAAGTATGACCCGCGTTTGGCTCGTGTGTTCTTGAACAGAGAGGAAGCAGAAAAGGTTGAGGCTTATTATAGGCTTTGCGCCGATGAAGGAGCCACCAAGGAGGATATTGAGAAAAGCAAGGCAGCCATGTCGAGCATGCAAGTCATCATCGGCGATGATGACGTTTTGGAACGTGTGGCCAAAGATATCATTGCTGACTACATCAATCGCACAGAAGGTGAGCCACGGCTGCAAAAGGCAATGATTACATGTATCGACCGTCCAACGGCTTTCAAGCTTTATAGGAAGATGCGCGATTTTATGCCTCAGTGGTTTGAGAAGAAAAAGGCGCTTAATGAACTGACTTTGACTGCCGATGAGAAAGAGAAACTGAACGACGTGGCCTTTGTGAATATGGTGATGACCACCGACAAGGACGATGAAAAGGAACTATATCAGCTTCTTGGCGGAGCCGGAAGCAAGGAATATCGCAAATTCCTTGACACGGAATTCAAATCAGAGAAATCAAATTTCCATATCGCTATCGTGGTAGATATGTGGATTACAGGCTTCGATGTACCCAGCCTTACCATCCTTTATAACGACAAACCATTGTCGAAACACACCTTGATTCAGACCATATCTCGTGTCAACCGCAGGTACAAGGATAAAGAGTTTGGCTTTGTAGTTGATTATATCGGAATCCGTGAGGAAATGAAGAAAGCCATGAAACAATATGGTGGCGAGGTTGGCCCTAAAGAAGATGTGGATGCGGCACACGAAATCTTGCAAAACGAGTTGAAAATCCTGCAAGAAATGTTGGTTAAGTTGGACTTCACACCCTTCTTTGGCGACAACGACCTTGCCAGGCTTCAGTTCCTGCAAGTAGCAGCCGAGTATATTTTGGCAAACAGTGTGGAAAAGAAAGGAGAGGTGTCGTTTATGAAGCAATTCAAAGCTCATGTGAAACGACTTCGTTCTGCCTTCAATATCTGTAGTCCTGCTGGTGTTTTGTCAGATGAAGAGGTGATGTGGAGCCAGTGCTTCATGGGGATTTGTTCTTATGTCATCAAGATGACTGCTACGGAACACGACACGGAAAGTATGAACAAACATGTGGAGCAGATGGTGAAAGAGGCAATAATGGCCAGTGGAGTGGAACGCGTTCTTGACGAAGGACAAGAAGAGAACATTTTTGGCGACACCTTTGTTCAAGAGTTGGAAGATGTGAAAATGCCATACACGAAGTTCCAATTGTTATGTAAGTTGGTGGCCAGGGCTATCAAAGCCTATAGCAGAACCAACAAGCTGCAATCTGAAAAATTCCAGGCTATGTTGGAAAAAACCATCGACGAATACAACACACGCGACAAGCTGACCTTTACCAATGAGGTCACTGAAGGTGTTGTAACGGGTGTGGTGAGCATAGTGGAAGACAAGGTGAATGCTCTTTCAGACCAACTGCTTCAAATATTGAACGATTTGAAGGTGGACAGTGAAAAATTCAAAGAGTTGGGCATCACCTTTGAGGAAAAGGCATTTTATGACGTGTTGACAGAAGTGCGGGACACTCATCACTTTGAGTATGCTGACGAACGCTGCATAGAGCTTGCTAAGAAAATCAAATTGCTCATCGATGACACTGCTGTCTACGCGGATTGGTTAAACAACACAAATCTTAGAAACGAGTTGGCTTCACAGCTAACGTATCTTATCTATAAAGAAGGTTATCCGCCCGAGTGGGACGAAGAAGTGTTTGAAAAAGTACTTGAACAGGTGGAGAACTACAAAAGCCACACGCCAACAATGAATTTAGGGATCAGACCTGTTAGTTATGAACTCAATAATGAGAGTCCCGTTTCTATGGCGGCTGAGGAATAAAGGCGAAGATAGATGAGTTGTTTGGAGGGATAAAACAACAAAGAATGTCATTAAAAGGATACATATACAAGTACACATACCCGAATGGCAAAGTATATATCGGGCAAACCTCAACAAGCGTTGAGAAACGATGGCAGGAACATGTTAGTAATTCTAAAAGATTACGCTCAAAAATGGTATGTGATGCCGCAATTCGCAAATATGGGAATGAAAACATCAAAATAGAGGTGTTGGAAGAGGTCGAAGTTGATGAAAAGAAGCCGACATTACTTGTTGAAAAACTAAATAAATTAGAGAGGAAGTATATTTCAGAGTATGATTCAGCAAACATTGCCAAAGGTTATAACATGCTCCTAGGTGGTGAGAGAAAACCATTGGCACAAAAGATTCTTGATGAGAAATGGTATGAATTGTTTGATGAACAAAAATGGGGTGAAGCGTTGTCGTACTTTGAGTATATGCTTTTTGAGCGCATAAAGCCAAAAGTCTGTGAAACCCATGAAAAACTCGATAAAGATGAAAGATATGTTTGGTATGGTTATAAGTTTATGGATGATACAACAATGAAAGAAACGACCTTTTGCGGCTATTTTAAGAGATATAGAGACTTTCCTTTCGTGTATGATATCGGCGATTTTGGTTATGATGAGAATGGTAAGTTAGAAGAGCCAATAGGTGCCGAGAAAGAGAAATATCTATTTGACAAGTTAATCAAAAGAGCTATTGAAGATAATTGGATTGAAGATATAAGACAAACTATCTGGAAAGAAGTTATGAGTCACAAAAACAAGGTCATAAATGATTACAGACTTGCATCCGCTGGAATATAGTTTCTTTTACAAAATCTAGGTAGAAAACAAATATTTGTAACTAAAGTAAAATGAATAGAATTATTCTCGTAGGAAACGGCTTTGATTTGGCGCATGGCTTGAAAACAAGTTATGCAGATTTTATTGATTGGTATTGGGGCGAGTGGAAGAAACAGTTATTGCATAGTGAAAGCAGATTGGAAGAAGATGGCTTGGTGTCTTTTAGGTTAAATGGTAGCAATAGTGAGATTAATTGGGTTTCTATTTGGGACTGGTATATCAGAATAAAAGATCCGTATAAACCATGGAAAAACAAAGAGATTCTTGAATTTGCCAAAAGCAATAAGGAATGGTCCGATGTTGTTATCACAAGTCCGATTTTGGAAGAATTATGCAAACAACTAAATAAAAGAAAGTGGGTTGATATAGAGAATGTATATTTTAAGCATTTGAGCAACGATAATGAGAAACCGGAAAAGGTCAACTTTGAATTGTCGGTAATTAGAAATAGGCTTATTGATTATTTAAATGAGATTCAAAATGCTGCTCCAAAAGAGTTAGTTAAGGAAATTATAAAAAAGATGATGCTTGCGCCTTTCAATAAAAGGGATATGGCCATTGGCTCAATGGATTTGTGGGGAAATATGTTACAACAACGAGTCAATTATCGTGGCGAGCAATGGGATATGTTGATTTCATCATATTTACATAATGAACAGCAGAAAAATGCCACTAGTGATGTGTATAATTATTTGAGTGATAATTCTGAAAGAATTAAAAAGGTTGGTATAGAGAAAATGGAAAACAGTAGTATTCCAAAAGGGTTTTTCTTTCCCGATAGAATACTGATGGTAAATTTCAATTATACGAATGTTGCAGATTCATATCTTCCAAATATTGAAAGGTTTAATGTAAACCACATCCATGGCGAGCTGTCAAACCCTGAAAGTGTGATATTTGGTTATGGAGATGAGATGGATGAGAACTACAAAAAACTCTCAAACAAGAACGACAATGAGTATCTGAACAACATCAAATCCATCAAATACTTGGAATCACCAAACTATCGTAATCTCCTTGATTTTATTGAATCGGATACATATCAGGTCTTCATTATGGGTCATTCCTGTGGAAATTCCGACAGGACATTGTTAAATACATTGTTTGAGCATAAGAACTGCGTTTCCATAAAGCCGTTTTATTACATAAAACCAGATGGGAAAGACAATTACATGGATCTTATTCAAAATATATCCCGAAACTTCACCGATATGAAGTTGATGCGCGATAGGGTGGTGAACAAAGAGTTTTGTGAGCCATATAGCGACCTAAGTAAAAAGGTTTCATAAGTTTAGCGGTGTGATACTATACCATAAAGCCAAAGAAAACTCTTATCTTTGCCGCAACTAATCTAACCCCAGTCACTCATGTCCGACAAACCCACTACCAACGACAATTTCCCAACCTACAAGCCCTCAGAGCTCATCGCCATCTTCAGCGCGGCCCTGGGCCGACAGAACGAGTTCGCCAAGCTCGTCAGCCTTCGCGGCATCTACCAGCAACGCCAGAACAACCCGCAGTGGGCCTATGCCTACGCTGGCTTGCGCGACGAGTCCTCGCAAGAGGAAATCACGCTCCGCATCCCCAAAGAGCTATATGAGAGCCTCGCCGACGGCAACCTCGTCACCGTGGGCGGCATCCTCGACCGCAAGATCGACCCGCGCGCCAGCGTGCAGATCACCCTCAACGTGACCCGTGTCGAGAAGCTGCAGGAACAAGCCGTCAGCCTCGCCGACCAAAAGAAGGCCGAGCTGCGCCGCCATAAGGCACAAGCCGGCTTCCGCAATGTGGACGGCGTGCTGGAGAAACGCCTGCTCGCCGACGAACGCCCTCGCGTGGCCCTGCTGCTGGCCAACAACTCCATCACTATGTCGGATTTCGAGGCGGGCATACAGGCCGCCAAGGCCGCCATCGACTTCACCGAGTTCCGCTCCGACTTCTTCAAGGCGGCACCATTGTGCCAATGCCTCTGCGAGATCGACAGCCAGGGCTTCGACATGATGGCCGTGGTGCGCGGCGGCGGCATCGGCATAGAACGCCTTGACCACCTTGACGTGCTCGAGACCCTTAGCCACCTCAACACGCCCGTCGTCGCTGCCGTGGGTCACCCCGAGGAACGTCTCACTTTCAAGGAAATTGCCGACAAGGAAGTGGCCACACCCACAGCCTTGGGACAGTACCTCAACGAGTTGGTGGAACGCGTGGCTGAGATGAAAGCCAAGTCGAAGGCCCTGCTGGTGCAACAGGTGAGCAAGCAGTATGCCGACCAAATCGCCAACCTGGAGAAACGCATCACGAAGCAGGAGAAGGACTTCAAGGAGGAACGCGCTGGATATGTGGAGCGAGAGAAGCGAAACGTGGAGGAGATGGCCGACATGAAGGGCAAGGTGAAGTGGATGGCCACCAAGCTGAACGAGCAGAAGCGCAAAATCATCTGGCTGAGTATTGGGCTCGTATTGGCGTTGGCTTTGGCGGTATATCTGATGGTCAGATAGCTGTTTTTTGACCAAAAAAGCCGTATCCCCTTGCGGGTTCATGGAAAAGTTGTAATTTTGCAGGCAGAAAACCGTCGGACGGGAAATGGCGACTGCCAAGCCCTTTATAACTCCGACGGTTTTTTTATGTCTCTATCGCTGTAATGCAATACTGAATTTTCATACCAGTTTTCTTTTTCACTCCAACAGTTAGTTTTGCTGTGCCAATACCAATTAAAGGACACTCCATGATGAGTATCTTTGAAAAATCAGCTTGGTTTTTGTTGTTTGGTTTTGCTGGTTTTCCAACTTGATGAGCTGTTTTTAAAATCAGATCTAATTGAAGAACTGCTAAAGTTGATAAATATGACATTGAAGCATGGTGAATGGTCTCATTTATTGACAGGAATCGTACGTTGATATAGTCTTTCAAATTTGTGTTATACGCTGCTTTCGAAGGGTTCGCCTCATACCAACGTCTATAGACATCGGAAATAATGGCTTCTCTTGCGGTGATGTCCTCTTTGGTGTTCCCCATGGGGACTTCAATGGTCTTGTTGTCTTGTGCTTCCATAGTGGTTTGTTTAGTATTATTCCGCAAAGGAAAAGCAATTGTCAAGATAAAGCCGTTGAATAAACGTTTGTTGTCGACAGTAGTCGTTTGTTGTCGTTTGCTGTCGGCTTTATTGTTGATAATCAATATAATGTTGTGTATGTGATGGACAGCTCCGCAAAACATAGATCCCTTGCCATCCCACAAGCCCACGTTGGGATGACATGCTTCGCAGAGCTTGCTGGGACGTAAAGAAATATCCTTTTTATTTCAAAAAATGAGTATCTTTGCAAACGATATGACGCAAGAGAACAAGGATATATTGTTGAGGCTGCTTCAGCAACATAAGGCGCTGGGCATTTCGGATCAGATTGACTTTGAGAAGTTCTATCTGGATTCGCTCGTTGCCAATTCCGTGGCTCTTGTTGATTCTGAATACGGCACTGTGATCGACGAGGAAATGGTCGATAAATGGTCGATAAAACCTTCTTTGGCGGAGAAATTGGTCGATATTTTGGATTTTGTGGCTGATAAAGACCAGATAACGACGGAAACCCTCGTTAATCACTTTGGCTTCAATCCCACCACTGCCAAACGCTACCTTCGTCAGCTTACCGAGTTTGGCTATTTAGAGGCACATGGGGCAAACAAGAACCGCAGTTATAGCAAGAAGTGAAGCCTTTGCCCATTGCCTGAAATTTTTCTCCCCGGCAGTGCCGCAATCAATTTCTTCGTGTAATCATTCTGCGGATGCTCAAACAACTCGTCAGCGTCGTTCATCTCGACGGGCTTGCCGTTGTACATCACCACGACGCGGTCGCTCATGAAGCGGACCACGCTGAGGTCGTGGGAAATGAAGATGTAGGTGAGGTGGCGTTCTTCCTTCAGGCGGTTAAGCAGGTTGAGTACTTGGGCTTGCACCGACACATCCAAGGCCGACACCGATTCGTCGCAGATGACCAATCGCGGATTGACCGCCAAGGCGCGGGCGATGCAGATGCGCTGGCGTTGACCGCCCGAGAACTCATGGGGATAACGGTCGTAATGCGCGGCTTGCAGGCCAACTTGTTCCAACAGGTCGCAAACCAAGGCGCGGCATTTCTTTTTATCGTTCTCGATGTTATGCACTTGCATCGGCTCGGCGATGGCTTCGCCAATGGTGATGCGGGGGTTGAGGGAAGAGTAGGGGTCTTGGAACACGATTTGGGCCTGCTTGCGGAAGTCGCGCAGGGCTTGGCCTTTCAAGGCGGTCACCTCGATGCCGTCGAGCCACACCTTGCCGCTTGTGGGCTCGGCCAAACGCAGGATGCTTCGTCCCAAAGTAGTCTTGCCGCAGCCCGACTCACCCACCAAGCCCAAAGTCTCGCCTTTGTAAACCTCAAGGCTTACGTCGTCGACGGCTTTCACATGGCCATAGACGCGACTGAACACACCCTTGCGCAAAGGATACCAAGTCTTCAGACCTTCCACTTTCAGCAAAGGTTCTTTGGAATAAAGTTGTTCCAAATGTGCCTTGCGCTCGGCTTCAGTGATTTGTAAGTCGTGGAGAATCTGTTCCTTGCCGCCTTGCCATTGTCCGTCCAAAAACTCTTTCACGATAGGCAAGCGTTTGAGGCGCACATCCATCGGCGGACGACAAGCCAAAAGGCCTTGTGTATAAGGATGTTGCGGATGGTTGAGGATTTGCTGCACCGTGCCGCGTTCCAAAATCTCGCCATTGTGCATCACGGCGACATCGTCGGCGATTTCGGCTACCACGCCAAGGTCGTGGGTGATGAAAATCATGCCCATGCCCGTCTCGGTTTGCAGCTTGCGCAGCAACTTCAAGATTTCCAGCTGTACTGTCACGTCCAAGGCGGTGGTCGGCTCGTCGGCGATGAGCAGTTTGGGATTGCAGGCGATGGCCATGGCAATCATCACGCGCTGCTTCTGTCCGCCCGAAAGCTCGTGGGGGTAGCTGTCGTAGATGGCTTCAGGTCGCGGTAGCATCACCTGTTTGAAGAGTCTGATGACGCGTTCTTTGGCGACTTTCTTGCTCACTTTCTCGTGCTGCAAAATCATCTCACTGACTTGGAAACCGCATTTGTAAACCGGATTCAGTGAGGTCATGGGCTCTTGGAAAATCATGGAAATGCGCTTGCCACGCACGTCGGCCATCTGGCTCTCGTCGAAGTCCTTGATTTCCATACCTTCGATTTGGATGCTGTCGGCACTGATGCGGCTGGTTTTCTCGTTGAGTAGGCGCATGATGGCCAACGAACTCACCGACTTTCCCGAGCCCGACTCGCCCACCAGCCCCAGCGTCTTGCCCGCAAACACGTCCAAATCAATGCCATGCACGGCCTCGCTCCACTTTCCGTCGCGGGAGAAGGAGACCTTGAGGTTGCGTACTGTCAGTAAAGGTGTCGGCATCGCGTGAGATTTGGTGCAAAAATAGAGAAAAATGCTGGTTTGTTGAGTTTTTTATTACTTTTGTCGAATCTATCATCAAAACTGGTTTGGGAAGAACACTTAATGAAATATCAACATGAAAAAAGTCACAATTTTACTGGCGACCTGCGCGATGTTCCTCGTCTTCGGTGCGTGCGGCAACAGTCAAAACCAAAAGGAACAAGAAGACACTACTGAAACTACGATGACCATCTCACCCGACCTGGCTTATTGGGACCTGCAAGGCCCCGTGAAGAGATGCAACGGAGTTGAATTCGACCGTCTTGGCAAGATGGTGAAAATGGATGGCTATGATCCCTTTGCCATCGATGAGCCTTATCGAGACTTTGATACGGTGACGTTTGATTTCGCAGAGTATTGCAAATGGAATCGTAACAGTGAAGGCCAAATTTCCTCCCTCACTTGTTTTGAAGGTGGCGAGGAGTTCACGTGGAGCAATGGGCACGTGATGGAGTCCTTCTCCTATTTTGAAGCTCAAAAGACGTTGACTGTCAACGAGTATGATGAAGAAGGACGCTTGGTGAAGCAGACTATGTATAATGGTATGGAAGATGAAGAAGTGACAAAGGACGACAAGTGGCTTTTTTCGACAACGGAATACACCTATCTTGAGTTCGACGATCACGGTAACTGGACTCGCAGAATAGCAAAGTATATAGATGCCTCCGTCGATTTTACCGACGAGACAGAAGAGACCCGAATTATCGAATACTTTGAATAATACCCGAATCTAATAGGTGTTTGACAGCCATGAAAAAACATTTGCTATTACTTTTCGCCTTCTTGCCTTGCATGGCTTGGGCGCAGTTTGACCAATACTTTGCCGAGTCGTCCCTTCGCGTGGATTATTGTCTGACGGGCAACCGTGCGCAGACTACCTTCTCGCTCAAGGAGCTGATTCACGAGCCGTATTGGAGTGGTTCCAAGACCAACCTCATCGACAGCCTCGAATTCGGCAACTACATCGTCAAGGTCTTTGATGCTGGCACGGATAAGTTGTTGTTTTCCAAGGGCTATCAAAACCTATACGGCGAATGGCAGACTACGCCCGAGGCCTTAAACCTCACCAAAACCTTTGAGGAGTCGGTCATCGTGCCTTTTCCAAAAGCGAAGGTCGACATCGTCTTGTCCTATAAGACTTGGGAAGGCAAACTCGTGGAAGGGATGCGTATTACCGTTGACCCCAAGGATTATTTCATCCGCAACTACAACAACCTCAACCTGCCTGTTTATGATGCTTGGATTGGCAACAAGGACTACACGAGAGCCGTTGACATTGTGATACTTCCAGAAGGCTACACGCAGGCCGAGATGGGTAAGTTCATCAAGGACTGCGACTTTTTCGTGGAGAGCCTGTTCAGTTTCGCACCTTACGACCGCTACCGTGAAAGCTTCAACGTGCGAGGCGTGATGGTGGCTTCCGAGGAGTCGGGTTGTACTATGCCTGGCGACCATATCTACAAGAATACGGCTATGCGCTTCAGCTTCTGGACTTTCGACTCGGAGCGCTACTGCATGAGCACCGACAACCGCGACATTCGTGATTTGGCTGGACAGGTGCCTTACGACCAGATTTATGTGCTCGTCAACACGGACAAGTACGGCGGTGGTGGCATCTACAACTTCTACTGCTCCAGCGCAAGCAGCAATAACTTCTCGGGCGATGTCATCATACACGAGTTCGGGCATGGCTTCGCGGGCCTCGCCGACGAGTACTACACCGACGAAACGGGTTACGACCACATGTACAACCTTGAACTGGAGCCATGGGAGCCTAACCTCACCACTTTGAAGGACTTTAGCAACAAGTGGGGCGACATGATCAATAAGAAAACACCCATTCCGACACCGCGTGAGCCGAAATACGAGCAGACCATTGGCGTGTTTGAGGGCGGCGGCTACGAGGCGAAAGGCATGTACAGCCCTCACATGGACTGTCTGATGAAGACCTTCAAAGGACACGAGTTCTGTCCTGTCTGCCAACGCGCTATTGAACGAATGATTTTGTATTATTCGAAATGAATTATTTAGATATCATTATCGCCATCATCCTCTTCCTCTTTGGCTTCAGGGGGTTCCGCAAGGGCTTGGTCATCGAGGTGGTCACGTTGTTGGCCTTGGGTGTAGGCATTTATGGTGCCATGCACTTCTCTGATTTCACTGCCGAGCGTTTGCAGGAAGTGATGAATGTCAATCCCAAGTACCTGAACACCATCGCTTTCATTTTGACTTTCATTCTTTTGGTCATCGGGGTCAATCTGCTGGGTCGTATGGTCAAAAAAATGCTGCAGGCCATGAATCTTGGCTTGCTTGACCGCTTGGGCGGCTTCCTTGTCGGAGTCGCAAAAGGGGTGTTGTTGTGCAGTGCCTTTTTATTGGTTGTCAACAACTTGCAGTTTACGGGACTCATCAAGGAAGATGTGAAGAAGAACTCCTTCCTCTATCCTTACGTCGAAAAGACGGTACCTTATCTCTATCAGGGCTTTGATTTGGTGAAGGGGGTTATCCACGACTTCAACGAGCCTGCTGCTCCGGAGACGGATTCGATAGCTCCTCTGCCGGATTCAACCGTTCTTGTCTAGCTTTGAGATAGCAGGCGCGGCACAAAGGTTCGTAACTTTCTGTTTCTCCGAGTACTACTAATTTGTCGCCAGCGATGGTGCGGTGTGAATATTGCGCTTGGCTGCCGCAACGGACACAGATGGCATGTACCTTGGTCACGTCTTCGGCGATGGCCATCAGTTTGGGCATCGGGCCGAAAGGGTTGCCCATGAAGTCCATGTCCAAGCCCGCCACGATGACGCGCACGCCTTGGTTGGCCAGTTGCTGACATACGTTAGGCAGCTCGTCGTCAAGGAATTGCGCTTCGTCGATGCCGATGACGTCGACATCGTTGGCGTAGAAAAGGATCTCGTTGGCACTCTCCACTGGGATGGAATGCAAGGCGGTGGCGTTGTGTGACACCACGTCCTCATCGCTGTAGCGCGTATCCACACCTGGCTTGAAAATCTCCACCTTCAGTTTGGCGATTTTGGCACGCTTCAAGCGTCTGATGAGTTCTTCCGTCTTGCCTGAAAACATGGATCCGCAGACTACCTCAATCCAGCCTTGCGATTTGTTGTGAGAATCTTTTTCTATATACATGCCTTGCGCTTTAAGATTTTGTGTACTTTTACGCTTTCTTTCAAAGCAAAAATATAGATTATTCCGATATGAACGACAAATTCAGCGAACAAAAAGAACAATTAGTTTCTTTGAAGCACGAAATCAGTTTGTTACAGCAGCAGGTCAACTATCTTTTAAGGAATGAGAAGCCTCTCGAATTGCTTGATTTGGACGTGCTGATGAACCGCACCCATACCGTTTACGACATGCTTTGCGCCATTCATATGGGCGATCAGGCTGAGGAGGAAGACTTTGACATTGCTCCAGAAGCCTTGGCGGGGCTGTTTGGTGATAAGACCGAAGAAACGCCTCAACAAGAAACCGTTGAAGAAGAACCTGAGGTTGAAGAGCAAGCATCTGATGTTGAAGAAGTTGTCGAACCCGTTGACGAAGAGCCCGTGCAAGAGCCATTGGTAGAACCTGAACCCGAAATAGAACCTGAACCTGTGGTTGAGCCTGAACCGGAGCCTGTTGCAGAGGAACCCGCACCGATTGAACAGCCTGCTGGTGACGAATATGGCTTCTTCTTCCGTTTCGAAGAGGACCTGCCTGCTGAGGAGCCGCAACCTGAACCTGAAGCGATTTCTTCCAATGAGCCTGTTGTGGAGTATCATGATGAGCCGGTAGTAGAGGAAGATGGCAAATTGGTGCATTTTGTGGAAGAGGTGCCAGAGGAAGAGATTCCTGCCCGTGACCTTGTCGATGGCGACAGCATCGTGCGCGACAATCCGTTCGAAATGCCTCGCATGGACGACAGCAGCGATGAACTTGATTTTGAGATGGCTAACGAGACATTGGGCGAGAGTCTAATGCAGGAAGACCACTCGCTGGCCGCCAAATTGCAGCAGAATCCCGTCCGAGACCTGAAATCGGTTATCGGAATCAATGACAAGTTTTTGTTTGTCAATGAGTTGTTTGGAGGAAGTATGGAGAAATACAACAAGTCCATCGAAAACCTCAACGACTTGAAGACCCTTAACGGTGCCATGATTTACCTCAACGAGTTGAAGATTGAGCTTCAGTGGAATAGTAGCAACGAGGCCTACCAAAAACTCGCCGAATTGGTCAAAAGGAAATTCGAATAATCCTGAACATGAGCAAGTTATATCTCGTTCCTACGCCTATCGGTAATCTGGAGGACATCACCCTTCGGGCTATCCGTGTTTTGAAGGAGGTGGACGCTATTTTGGCGGAAGACACCCGTACCTCTGGCAACCTGCTGCGTCATCTTGATATCAGCAAGCCCATGACGGCGTTCCATATCCGCAACGAACATCAGGTGGTGGAACGTATCGCCGACCGTATCGAGGCAGGGGAGACCTTGGCTTTGGTGACGGATGCCGGCACTCCCGCCATATCAGACCCGGGTTTCCTTTTGGTGCGCGAGTGCGTGAAACGTGGCCTTGAAGTGGAATGTCTGCCTGGCCCGACGGCTTTTGTCCCTGCTTTGGTCAACTCGGGGCTGCCCGCCGGGAAGTTCATCTTTGAGGGATTCTTGCCGCACAAGAAAGGCCGTCAGACCAAGCTTCAGGCTGTGGCCAACTATCCTTATACGACTATTTTGTATGAGTCGCCGTTCCGCCTGCTGAAGACTTTGCAGCAGCTGGCCGAGGTGTGTGGCCCTGAGCGGCAAGTCTGTGTTTCGCGCGAGCTGACCAAAGTCCACGAGGAAAACGCCCGCGGCACCTTGGCCGAGGTCATGGAGCACTTTTCCAAAAAGGACATAAAAGGCGAAATCGTCATCGTGTTGGAGGGCGCTGTGACAACCCGTCCCGACGATGACGATTCCGACCAAGAATAAGGGTCTTATTTTGCCAGTTTCCCGAAAATCCGTTGCCAGAAGTTAGGTTTGACGTTGTAGTCTTTTTGAAGTTGGCGTTGGTAGGCTTCCAGGCGTACTGTGAGGCTGTTTTTCACGCCGTTGGAGGTGTAGGTGGCACCGCTGATGGCATCCACTTGTTTTGCCAGGGCCTCTTCAACGGTAAGGCTGTCCCACGCATGGTAGAGGCCGCCTTCTTCGACGCGTTCGGCAAAGCGGGGGGTCTCGTGGTTGGGTAGCATGACGACCTGTTTGATGCGTCCGTCGGCGTCCAAGGTGATTAATAAAGGTGTGTTGCCGTTGTAGCCTTTCACTGTTTCGGCGTAAGGCATGGTGTACAAAAGGGTGCCAATAAGCTCGCCCTGGTCATTTTTGACTTGATAATACGATGTGTCAATGGTTTGAACCTCAGCGGCTTCACTGAAATACGGAGTGACTCGGTCCAAAGGCAGTTCGGGCAAACGAACTGGGGCTGTGCCACAGCTGCTGAAAGCGATTGTGGCGGCAAAGGACACGGCACAAGTAAGGGTTCTTAAGGTTTTCATCTTTTGATTCTGTTTTGAAATTTCGTGCAAAAGTAAAGAATAATTTGACAAGCTCATTAACTAAATCGGATAAAACCACTATATTTGTGCGTCCAAAATCATAGTATTATGTTAGTCATAGGAATTGCAGGCGGTTCGGGTTCAGGAAAGACCACCGTCGTTAAAGAATTAGTCAATCAGCTGCCAGAGAATTCAGTATCAGTCATTTCACAAGATGCGTATTACTTCGACAATGGCGACAAGACGCCCGAGGAGAAGAAGCAGATCAACTTTGACCATCCCGATGCCATCGAGTGGGACCTGCTCATCGACCATCTCGACCGCCTGAAAAATGGTGAGACCATCCCGATGCCTATTTATACCTATGTTACTTGTGCTCGTTCACAAGAAGTCATCTATGTACATCCCACAGAGGTTATTATCGTGGAAGGTATCATGGTGCTGACACAGGAAGAATTGCGCAAACGCATGGATATCAAGGTGTTTGTGGATACCGATGGTGACGAGCGCCTGATGCGTATCATCCGCCGCGACATCGCCGAGCGTGGCCGCACTTGGGAAGATGTACTGCGTCACTACCAGACTTTCGTGAAACCCATGCACCAACAGTTCATCGAGCCCACCAAGCGCAGTGCCGATATCATCCTGCCGCGAGGTTCCAGCCCTGTAGTGGTCGATATTTTGGCCTCACGCATCCGAATGCATTTGGAGAAATGATGACATGAAATCGCCAATTTTCAAACAATCGGTGGACACCATGTGGACATGATTTGGGGCAAATTCGGTGCAAAAAGAAAATCCCTAACTTGAAAATCAACAAGTTAGGGATTCGTTTTGTTGCCCAACCAGGGTTCGAACCTGGACTTTACTGATCCAGAGTCAGTCGTGTTGCCAATTACACCATTGGGCACTGAAATCGGCTGCAAAGATACGTTTTTTTTGAATTGTGCAACCGATTCCAAGAATTTTTTTTTTCGATTTTTATTCGGTCTTCGTCAGAGAACCTCCGATAGTACCAGACAATGTGAGCATTCCACCTACACCGTTTCCTGAACAACTGCCATCAAGAAGAAGTTCGTTTCCGTTGAGTGTCACTGTTATGTTGTTGTAAGTCATGTTGATAGTTTGGCTGCCAACATAGGGAAGTTCTTGTACGACGGTGCCGTTGATAGTTCCAAAAGAGATGGTGTTACCGTCAACAACGCCCGTTGCCGTGTCGGATTGTTCACCAACCTTGAAAGTGGCCACCACTTCATTCATATTGTCGCCAGCAACGATGTCAAGCGAGGAGGGAAGGGGTTCGTTGTTTAACTCTTGATGATAACTGAATGTAGAAACATCCATGGAACCAGTGAACAAGGCATCGCCTTCGTAATGGCCGATAAACTTGGCGTTGGGTTTCTCAAGCGTGGTGAGGTCGAAACTGGCGGAGGCCGTTTGGCCTGCTGCATCGGACACGGTGCCGCTGATGGTCACGATGCCGACGCCTTCAACGGTGAAGGTGTGCGAATAGTTGTAGCTGGCAGCCTTGTCTATGCTTTCCGAATGGCTGTATATGACTTCGCCATTCAATGAGGCGGTCATATCAATTTTGGTCAGGTTCTCGCCAGTGGCGTTAAAACCGACGGTGATTTCGTCGCCCGAGTACACCTCGTCGTAGTTGGCGCTGACAGCACTAATGGTAGGTGCTGTAGGATCTTTTTCGGGTTCTACTGGGTCTTTTTTGCAACTTGCAAGCATCGCCAAACCGACGAGGCAAGCCAAAATCAATGTTGATTTTTTCATATTAATGTGTGTTTATGAGATTATTGTTTCGTTAGTTTTCCATTGATGACACCCGAGGCATCAAGGTCGTAGGTTGCGCCAAAAAGAGATGCCGTACCTGCTCCCTTGAAGTCGCCGCCCAGATTGAGGGTGTCGCTTTCGGTTGGGAAGACAATCAGTTGAATGTCGCCGTTGATGATGTATCCGGGTTTGTCGAGGTTGAGGGGAACTCTCTCAAAGACCGCAGATTCTTTGGTGGCAGTTCCTGGAGACTCATAGGTTTCATTGTCTATAGTAACGCTCATGTTGAGAACATCGTCGCTAGCGCCTTCCATGATTTGCATCGTAATGTTGTCGATTGGGAAATCCATTGGCGTAGTGACGGGTATTTCATTGCCAAGGGTGTCGTATAACGTTCCTGTGACGGAAATAGTCAGATTGCCTAGAAAGTCGCCGACATAGAGTTCGCTGATGTCAACTGGTTCGGGTGTGGGTTCTACAGGGTCTTTTTTGCAGGCTGCCATCACTGCAATGATGCAGCACAATGTGATGATAAGTGTCTTTTTCATGTTTTTAGGTTTTTCTGCGTGAATCACAAAGATTATAAAGCGCAAAAATAAGGCCAAAAACGTTTCGTGCATTAAAAAAGGGAGAAAAAATGCAAAAGGCAACCGAAATTTGTTTCGATTGCCTTGATACTGTGGAGATTACCGGACTCGAACCGGCCACCTTCAGATTGCGAACCTGACGCTCTACCAGATGAGCTAAATCCCCGTTTAGTGGCGGCAAAATTACAAAAATTTCGCTTGTAGAGGCACTCTGAATAGAAATAAATTACAAATCCTCCAAAACAGGTATTTGGTCTTGTGAAAAAGTGTAATTTTGCCGACCAAATTAAATTGTAGTACTATGAATATCGAAGAATATATCGTCTTTAGAGTCAATGCTTTACTCCAGGCCCACGACGCCAAAATCGTGATGCGCCTCGAAGGTGGCATGAGCAACTACACCTATGTCGTTGAATGCCAAGGCAAAAAATACACCTACCGCGTGCCCGGCAAGTTCGCCGAAAGATTCGTCGACCGCAACGAAGAATGGGCCAATATCCAAGAAGTAGACCATTTGGGCTTGAACAATGTGACTACCTACGTGGAAATCCGCTCGGGCGAAAAGTTGGCAGAATATGTGGAAGGCACCATCATGAGCACCACGGATGTGGTATCCTACAACGCCATGTCGGTGGCTGCACTGAAGAAAATCCATAACAGCGACCTGAAGTTCAAGGACTACAATGCTTTTGGCCGCCTCGATACTTACCAAAACTATTGCATAGAGATGGGCTTCACTCACCCTCAAGAATATCTTGATCTACGTAACAAGCTGGAAGAGTTGCGCAAGCAATACGTCAGCGTACCGATGGTACCCTGCCACTGCGACTACCAGCCCACCAACCTCGTCATCAGCGGTGACAAGCTGTATGTGTTGGATTGGGAGTTTGCTGGCATGAACGATCCGTTCTATGACATCGCTTGCTACGGCAATGCAGGTTTCGACAAAGCCCTTTCACTGCTTGAGGCCTACGTAGGACATAAACCTACAGAGGAAGAATTGAAACGTCTTTATTTCCACCGTGCCTTCCAGTGCCTGCAATGGTACAATGTGGCCATCTTCAAGGATAAAGTAGGCCTGAGTAAGGATTTGAATATGGATTTCAATGCTGTGGCGTTGATGTTCTTGGGTATGGCAAAAGATTTACTTGAGAAATGAACGAAGAAGAAAGAAATAACCTGAAGGAAACCGTCATCAGTGTCTTAAAAACCATTTACGACCCTGAGATTCCGATAGATATTTGGACCCTTCATCTTATCTATGGCGTTGATGTGGATGAAGAAGCTAATGTTAAGATTGTGATGACGGTAACGGCACCCAACTGCCCTGTGGCGGAGACCTTGCCCGCAGAGGTGAAAACTCGCGTGCAAGCTATCATGGGTGTAAAAAAAGTCGAGGTCGAACTGACGTTCGACCCCGTTTGGGATATTAGCATGTTATCCGACGAGGCCAAGGCCGACTTGGGCTTGGATGGCGATTATGCCAATTATTCCCCGATGGATTTTCTGTATTAAATCATCTCACCACCATTACCTTCCGCGGCGCATAGCCATTGACAAGGATGACATACACTCCTGACGATGGCATTCGATACGGTAAGTCTTTTTATACATCTGTTATTTTAAGTAACTATTCAAATTTTATAATAGATTCCCTTGTAGGGAATGGAGTTCGTTCGTTTTTCTACGTGCGGCGGCTTGTAAGGTTTACGAACAGTCAACTTGTTCATGCCGCCGCTTAATAAACTATGTCTCACCTCCATTCCCTGTAAGGGAATCTCAACTTATCGATTATGTAAGCTATATTCGCTCATCTACTTATGATTTCAAACTAAACGCCTCGGCGTAAAGCAGCATTTGCTTCAGCATCGAGAGC
This sequence comes from uncultured Bacteroidales bacterium, assembly GCA_905234765.1. Next base: position 70,588 of record CAJOIF010000002.1, on the reverse strand, counting down.
AAGCCGTTGGAACGAGTCGGGCTTAAATGCTCTTTCAAGCCGATTTCGTCCATAAACGACAAGTCGGCTGACAAAATATCTTTCGGGGTCTGACCCGAAAATACCTTTATTAATAGGTTCACGATGCCCTTGGTGATGACGGCATCACTGTCAGCGGTGTAATATACCTTGCCGTCCTTGAGTTCGGCGTGAAGCCAAACACGCGACTGGCAACCATTAATCAGGTATTGGTCGTTGCGGTATTGGTCGTCAATAATCGGACATTCCTTACCCATTTCTATCAGCATGGCGTAGCGATCCATCCAGTCGTCGAACATGGAGAAGTCTTCTACAATGCTGTCTTGTATCTCTTTGATGGTCATATCTGTTAATCCTTTTGTGTGTAATCGCGGGCCAGACCGCCTTGCGAGGTCTCCTTGTAGAGCGAAGGAATGTCTTTGCCGGTTTCTTTCATGGTCTCCACCACCTTGTCGAACGACACGCGATGGAAGCCGTCGGAGAAGGTAGAGTAGATGTTGGAGTCGAGGGCGCGGGCGGCGGCGTAGGCGTTGCGCTCGATGCAGGGAATCTGGACGAGGCCGCACATCGGGTCGCACGTCATGCCCAGATGGTGCTCAAGCGCCATCTCGGCAGCGTATTCGATTTGGGTGGGACTGCCCCCAAACAGCTGGTTGGCGGCAGCGGCAGCCATAGAACAGGCCACACCCACCTCGCCTTGACAGCCTACCTCGGCTCCCGAGATGGAAGCGTTAGTACGTACAATGTTGCCCACTAAGGCCGCAGTCACCAAAGCACGTATGATGCGCTGGTCGGAGAATTCGTAACTCTTTGATAAGTGGTACAATACCGCAGGTAGTACACCACATGAGCCACAGGTCGGTGCGGTCACGACAATACCGCCCGAGGCGTTCTCTTCGGAGACGGCCAAGGCGTAGGAATACACCAAGCCACGACTCTTCAAGGTATGCGTGTAGCCCGAGGCCTTGATGTGGTAGGTGGCGGCTTTGCGGCTCAGGTTGAGCGGTCCAGGCAGAACGCCCTCGGCCTGCAAGCCCCGCTCCACAGCAGCTTTCATCGCCTGCCAGACCTCCATCATGTAGTCCTCAATCTCTTTCTGGTTCTCATATTCGTACACGTATTCCCAATAGGTGCGTCCTGTTTTCCCGCACCAGTTGATGATGTCTGTCATTTTCGAGAGGGGGTAAACCTCCGGTGCCTCGTCAGTTTTGCCTTCTTCAGCCAAATTACCTCCCCCAATGCTGAACACCTGCCATTCGCCGAGGAGGTTCTTCTCCGCATCAAAAGCCTTGAATAGCATTCCGTTAGGGTGGAATGGCAAGATGATATTAGGTTCCCAGATGATTTCGGTGGGAGCATGTAGGGTATTGAGGATGGCCCAGTCGGTCATGTGGCCTTTGCCTGTGGCGGCGAGGCTGCCGTAGAGCGTCACCTCGAAAGAAGCGGCGTTGGGATACCGCTCGTTGAAGATTTTGGCGGCCTTTTGAGGCCCCATAGTGTGGCTGCTCGACGGGCCGACACCAATCTTATAGATGTCTTTGATGGTTTTCATGCTGCAAAGGTACGGTTTTATTGGGCTTTAGTGGGTGTTTTGAAGAAAAAAAAGAAAATTTTTCGTGAAAATGTTTGGCGGATTGAAAAAAGTTGTATTTTTGCAGCCGCAAATCGAAAGATTCAGCGTAGCTAAACGAGGGGCATTAGCTCAGTTGGCTAGAGCGCTTGCATGGCATGCAAGAGGTCATCGGTTCGACTCCGTTATGCTCCACAAAAAGAAACCCACTGGATTCCAGTGGGTTTCTTGTTTTTATTGTTTCAGTTCCTCTATCGCCCGTTGCAAGATTTCGTCCATCGGAGCATAAATCGGATAGAAGCCTTCGTCATTGAAGAGGTTGCGGGCGATATAGGCCTTCAGTAAGATGTTGGCCTCACGACGAGCTTCTTGCTTTTGCTCATCACTACCCTTGATTCCTTTTTCTTCAGCCTTTTTCACCAATTCGTTGAACATGGTCTCGCTTACCGAAAACTGCGTGCTGAATGCCTCGACGGATTTGTAACGTTGCAACTCGGCGCGGTGACGGTCGGTGTAGTCGAAGGCGTATTGATAGAGTAATCCCAGGTTGACGATGCGGTTGAAGTAATACTTCGTGCTGTCGTCGACGAGCGGCACATAGATGTCGGGCATGATGCCGCCGCCGCCATACACCGTCTTGCCTTTTGGCGTGGTATATTTCAGCGAATCGGCAAAATGGATGCTGTCTTCATGGAACAGCTCTCCGTTTTCATAACGTTCGTATGACTCAAGCATGTATTTCTCAACATCGTTGCTGTAAGGCTTCTGGATGCAGCGTCCAGTTGGGGTGTAGTAGCGCGCCACAGTGAGGCGGATGGCTGAGTTGTCGCTAAGCATAATCTGTTCCTGCACCAATCCTTTGCCGAAAGAGCGGCGTCCGATGAGAGTGCCTCGGTCGTTGTCCTGCAACGCGCCAGCCACGATCTCGCTTGCGCTGGCCGACTCACCGTCAATGAGCACCACGACGGGCAGGTCTTCCATCGTGCCGTGACGACGTGCTTTCATGTCGCGGCGGGCTCGGTTGCGGCCTTCTGTATAAACGATCATGCTGCCACGGGGAAGGAACTCATCGGCCACATCGACGGCGGCGTTGAGGTAGCCGCCCGCGTTGCCTCGTAGGTCGAAGATGAGTTGTTTCATGCCCTCTGATTTCAACTTCTTGAGGCTGTGGTGGAATTCGTCGTAAGTGGTGGCAGAGAATTTGCTCAGTTTTATGTAGCCAATCTCATCGTCAAGCATATAGGCGATGTCGACACTGTAGGTCGGGATGACATCGCGGGTGATGGTGTAGTCCATCAAGCCGTCAACGCCACGGCGGAAAACACGCACTTTCACTTTTGTGCCTTTTGGACCTTTCAGCAGGCGCATCACATCTTCATTCTTCAGTTTGGAGCTGGCCACGAGCGAGTCGTCGACATACACGAAACGGTCACCTGCCATGATGCCAACCTTCTCTGACGGACCACCTTTGATGACATTCACGATGGCAATGGTGTCGTTCTCAATACGGAACTGCACCCCGACACCTTCAAAACTGCCCAACAGCGGGTCATTGACTTCCTTGAATTCCTCAAGAGAGATATAGGCACTATGCGGGTCAAGGTCTTCCATCAGCGCGGCGATGGCTTCGTCTTGCAGTTTTTGTGCATCGGGCACGTCGACGTAGTCGTTGCCTACATACCACATCACTTCGTCGAACTTGCTTCCGCCTTCCACGATGGGAGCGTTGCGCCGAAGACCTTTATTAATATAAAGACCCATCACGATGCCTGCCATCAGCAGCAAGGCGGTCATAATGGGTCTCATTCTGTAGTTATCCATTTTTTTATGTTGTCTATCAGACGGTTGCGCTTGAAAGTTCCAAGTTTCTGTCCATCTTGCGGAACAATCCTTGCAGTACAGTGCCAGGGCCTACTTCGACGACGGAACGCACACCGTTGGCCAAGATGTTGCTCATGGTTTGCGTCCAAAGCACGGGCGAGGTCAGCTGGGCGATAAGGTTTTTCTTGATGATCTCCGGGTCATTGACCGACTGTCCAGTGACGTTTTGGTAGATGGGGCAGATGCCTTGGCTAAAACTGGTCTCCTTGATGGCTTCGGCCAGTTCCACACGGGCAGGTTCCATCAGCGGGCTATGGAACGCGCCACCCACGCTGAGTGGCACCACGCGTTTGACACCAGCTTCTTTCAGTTTCTCAGAAGCGGCGGCCACGCCTTCGATGGAGCCAGAGATGACCAATTGTCCAGGGCAGTTGTAGTTGGCGGGCACCACGACCATGTCCTTGATGGAGGCGCAGACGCTCTCAATCAGTGCATCTTCGGCTCCGATGACGGCGGCCATCGTGCCAGGCTGTGCCTCGCAAGCCTTTTGCATGGCCATGGCACGTTTGCTCACCAAACGCAGGCCGTCCTCAAAGCTCAATACCTTGTTGGCGACCAGAGCTGAGAATTCACCCAGAGAATGGCCGGCCACCATGGTGGGGTCGAAGTCCTCAAGCAGCGTGGCAAGGATGACCGAGTGCAAAAAGATGGCGGGTTGCGTCACCTTGGTCTGCCTCAAGTCCTCGTCAGTGCCCTCAAACATCACATCGGTAATCTTGAACTTCAGGATGTTGTTGGCTTTCTTGAACATGTCCTTGGCTTTCGACGACTTGTCATACAAGTCCTTGCCCATTCCCACAAATTGAGCCCCTTGTCCGGGGAAAACGTATGCTTTTATCATAGTTTCAAAACTTAAAATTTTGGTTTAGTGTAGATTAGAACCTATCAGTTGGAAAAACTCTTCTCGGGTCGATTCGCGCTCAAAAGCACCGATGAAGTCGCTGGTGGTGGTCACGGCACTTTGTTTCTGCACGCCACGCATCGACATGCAGAGGTGTTTGGCCTCGATGACGACAGCCACGCCCAAGGGATGCAATGCTTCGTTGATGGCGTTCTTGATTTGCGTGGTCAGGCGTTCCTGCACTTGAAGGCGGCGCGAATAGGCTTCCACCACGCGGGCTATCTTGCTCAGCCCTGTGATGTAACCATTGGGGATGTAGCCCACGTGTGCCTTGCCGATGAAGGGGATGAGATGATGTTCGCATAGCGAATACACCTCTATGTCCTTGACGATGACCATCTGTCGGTAGTCTTCCTTGAACTTGGCCGAGAGTAGAATCTCCATCGGGTCCTGTTGGTAGCCTTGGGTGAGAAACTGCATCGACCGTGCCATGCGGTAAGGGGTCTTCAGCAGACCTTCGCGTTGCGGATCTTCGCCCAAAAGCTCCAAAATGGCCGTGTAATGCTCCTGAAGCTTGGCCAGCGTCTCGGGGTTGTATTCTTCGGTGAGTTTGTAGCCGAAATGTTTCAGCCTCTCTTCTGTCATCATCAGCCGATTTTTTGCTTGGGCATGGCAACGGTGGATTGTTGACCCATGACACATTTGCCGGTGAATTGGGCACCGACTTCGATGAGGAGTTGCTTGGTGGTGAGGTCGACTTCGACTTTCGAGGTGGCTTTCAAGGCTGTCAGCTCTTCGGTGTTGATGATGCCTTTGACTGTGCCGGATATTTCTGCCTGCTTGCAGGAAAGATCGCCTTCAATGGAGCCGGTTTGACCGACCACGACTTTGCCGTTCGACTTGAGGGAACCGATAAGTTGCCCGTCAACGCGGATGTCGCCGTTCGATTCGATATCGCCTTTGAACACGGTTCCCGCGCCTATGAGATTGCGTACTGGTGATTCCATGACTTTCATATTAGTTTACTTATTATTGGATTCGATGAATTGCTGGTATTCTTCAAGGTCTTTCGACTGGTAGAAGATGGGATAGTTGCTGCCCGAAATGGACTTGACGGTGTAGTTGCTCTTGTCGATGCCGCCAAAGACGTAATCGGTGAGGAAGAGTGAGATGATGTAGTCGTCGGCAACCTGCTGCGATTCGAAGTTGCCGATGGTGATGAGTGTCCGTTCGTCGTCGAGAATGACATCACGGATGTTGAAACTGCGGTTGCCGTGTTCGCGTTTGTTGAAGTCGCCGATGCGGATCTTCAAAGGATCGATGCGGACCAGTTTCGAGTTGCACACGACCATCACGAAATGTTCTGAATTGGGCGTGTAGGTGTAAGGCGAGGCTTTCTTGACCTCGGGATCGCCTTTGTCGCCTTCGTCGATCTTGTCCAACACAATGCCGAGTTGGTATTCTTGGTTGGTGTTTTCAAGGACACGTCGGGCATAGGGTGTGATGCTGCTGCGAGGATAGTCTTGTATCAGTCTGTACAACTCGAAGGCCATGGTGTCAATGGAGACGAGTTTTCCGCTGGCCACGGCATGGAGGAAGGCAAAACGAGGCATCAGAGCGGTGTCGGCAGAGTAGAGTTCAGCCGCCCGTTCGGTGTTGATCTTGACACGGTGGTATTGCCCTTGCTCGAAGGCCTCGTAGGTCTTGGAGTAGAAGTCTGACGATTCTTTCTCCTGCTCTTGCAGTTTTTTGAAGTAATCTGGGTCGTTGATGAATTTGGCGTAACTCGAATCGGGGTATTTGTCGAATATCTTCTGTTTGTAGATCAGGGAGTTGCTTTCGTCTCCAAGGTCCTTGTACATCTTGTAAAGGGCATACCAGCAGGGCAACTCTTTCTCGTTATTGGGGTATCGGGTATCCAATTGGGTGTAGGCGTCAATGGAGCGAGGCAGGTCTTCGAGACGGTCCATGTAGAGGAAGCCAAGGTTGTAGAGGCCGTCGGCGATGAGTGAGTCGGCCACGGCTTTTTGTTCCGGGCTGAAGGGCAGGTCTTGCAAATAGTAGCCTCGGTCGTGGTTGGTGTAGGACTCGTTGAGCGAGTCTTGTTTGGCCTTGGCGTTTTTGGCCTCGGTGAGTTCATCGTCGTCGATGCCACCGTTGAAGAAGGCGTTCATGCTCTGCTTGTCGCTGATGCGCCAGTTGTCTTCGTTTTTACGCATGCCCCATTTGCGGGTGAACTCGGTGAAGCCTTTGGAGACAGTGGTCGAGTTGTGGAAATACCACGATGAGCCTCCGCCTTGCGTGGGTTCGGATATCTTGGGGGCATCGCCAGTGGCGGCACCCATCAAAGCCAGCTGTTCTTCGTATTCTTGCTGGGCTTTTTGTATTTCTTCTTGCTCAATGACTTTTGCTATTATTCTGTCAATGAGTTTGTTGCGTTCAATGGAATCCATGGCGGCCACACGCAGCAGGCTGTCTTGGTCGTGGACGACGATGAGGTATCTGACCAGTTCGTTGAGGGTCTGTGAGATGTTGAGGATGCTGTCGTAGCCTTTCGTCTCGCGCGTCATGCTGCTGACGGCGGTGTCGTAGTAGGCCTGCGCCAGTTCGTAGTTGTTGCGGTCGAAGTACATCGTTGCAGCCTTGAGCGACGATTGTGTCCTTTGGATGCGGTTGTCTCTAAAGGCAGCCACCGACTTGCGGAGGTAGTTCAGGGCTTTGTTTTCATCACCTTCGCGCAAGGCCAGTTCAGCCATGGCGTAGTAGATGCGGTCGCGGTATTCCTCGTTGTTGGGGTCGCGCAGCATCTTGTTCAGCATCTTATAGAGCTCTTCGGCATTGTCGGACGAACCCATCTTGGCCATGTTCATGCGCGCTTCAAAGGCCATCTCGTACTCTGGGTGCCGTTTGACCACTTTCTTGAATTGGGCGATGGCGCGTTCCGAGTCGTCCTGGAACATGTAGATCTGACCGATGATGAACATGGCTCGGGTGCGTGTGTCGCGGTCTTTGTTGAGCAGCAGGCCGTTTTGCAGGTATTTCATCGCGTTGTTGTAGTCCTTGGTGGCGATGTAATAGTCGGCGAGGGTGAAGTCCATGTTGCGCATCAATTCCTTTGGCAGTTTGTCGATGCCAGCGGTCTTGGCCTGCAGTTGCTCGATGGCGGCGATGGCGCGGGGATACTGCTCGGTTTGGATGAAAGTCTTAATGAGCCAGAGGCTGGCGACGTACGTGATGTCGTTGTAGTAGAACTCGGAGGCCACATAGTCGAAGGTGCGGCGGGCGGGGATGTAGTCGTGTTTGTAGAAATGGGCTTTTCCCATGAGGAAATAAGCGTCGTCAATCCATTTGATGCGCTCGCGACCACCGAATTTCATGGCGTGTCGCTGTATACAGATGGCCGACTTCTCGATGGCTCGGTTCATGGGTTGGTTGAGACTCATGCCGTTTTCCTTGGTGCCGTAGTTGTATACCCTAAGCACTTGCGAGAAGTCGTCTTTGGCAGTGGTCTTCAGCTGCTGCTCACCGTTCTTGAGGCTCTCCTCACCGTTCCAATACACGTTGTAGTGGCTGGTCAGATTATGGTACATTCGGCGGGGCAGCGTGTTCTTCTTTGTGGAACAACCGCTGAAGAGCAGTAGCACCGTCGCGCAAAATAATATGAAGTTGGTTTTCTTCAGCACTTTCGTTGTCGTTTTGTTTCAATAACTCCGTTTTGCTGCTATTATTTCATTTGGTTGTACCATTTGTCGGCAACGATCAGGAGTTGGTCTTGAGTGGGGTCGGATAGGGCCGATTTGAGTTGCATGGCTACGCTGTCGGTGGCTTGCTTGAATTCGTCGATGAGCAGTTGGTCGAAGTCGGCGCGGCGGCTTTTCTCTATCCCATTTCTCTGTTCGCTCAAGGCTTTCATGGCTTGGGCCTTATAGCTGTCCGAGTTGAGGAAAGGCATGAGGCTTTGGGTGTAGCGCAGGCTGTCTTCGGCCCAGCTGAATGCGATGGGCTCGTCAAGGGAGTTCAGTTTGTATTTTTCGCAGAGGGTGGGTAGCTCGTTCTTGATGTTGGTGAGTTCGCGGGCGAAGTCCTTTTCCATCCTTTCGGCACGTTCTTTCTCCACGTTGGCCTTGATTCTCGGGATGTAGATGGCTGCCAGCATGATGAGCAGGGCCACTGCCACGGCGGCGATGATGATCTTTACCACGGGATGGCCTTTGGTGATGCCGGAGCGCACCTCGGAGATACTGTCGTAGCGTTGCTCTTTCGAGAACTGGGTGCAGTGGGTGGCCACGGCGTTGAACTGTTTTGTGATGTTGCGCTCGTTGAAGAATTCGATGATCTTTCCTATCGAGAAGATGTCGGCGCGTGAGTCGTAGTCCTCGCCCTTGATGATTTCGGGAGCCACGAAAGCCATCTCCTTGATGAGCAGTTCGCGGTCGGCGTCCTGTTCCGTCTTGGGCGCACCGAGGTCGATGAGCTTGGCGCGGCAGTCGTTGGCGGTGACGATGATGTTTTCCGGCTTCAGGTTGCAGTGCACCACTTGGTTGCGGTGCATATACGACAGGGCGTCGCACACGTCGACGAGCACATTCTTGACCTGTTTCTCCGAGAGGGTGCCGATGCGCACATGTTCGGCCAGCGACTTGCCTTCGATGTATTCGAATATGATGCAGTCACCCAAGCCTTCGATGTTGACGAAGTCGATGGCCTTGCGGATGAAGCGGTGGTCGAGCAGACTGGTGATGTCGTATTCCTCGTGGAGCTTGGCGCGACTTTTCGGGTCGTCGGCAAATTGCTCTTTCAAGGCCTTGACGATCACCTTCCTGCCGTTGTATTGGGCAGTGAAGACACGACTGTTGCCTAAGCGCGACTCATAGAGCGGCTTGAAGTCGGTATAGTCTGCCGAATGGATATTGGAAACGTTGTTTTCTGACATTCTTCAAATGGTATTTAACTCCGTTGGGAGTTGGCTATTTGGGCGCAAATATAGTGCTTTTTTCCATACCATGATGAAAGTCGTCAAATTTCGCGCATGATTTCGGCGACAATGGCCCGTGAATAGGCATTGGCCACTTCGACGATGAACTTACCGAAGTCGACGCGGGCGTTGTGGTCGGCGGTGTCGCTGATGGTGCGGATGACGGTGAAGGGCACACCGAATTCCAGACAGACCTGCGCCACGGCTGCACCTTCCATCTCAACGCATTGAACGTCAGGTAATAAGGAAAGTATTTCGTTGCGTTTTGCATCGCTGTTGATGAACTGGTCGCCGCTGGCGATGTCGCCGAAATGCAGGGTGGGGGCGAGGCCGAATTCTTTGACAGCCTCCTCGCTGACCATCTTTTCCACACCTTTATTAATAAGGCTGCTGACGGCACGGCCTGCCAACGCGCTCAGTTCGGGGTCGCTGTTGATGTAGATGCGGTTGAGCAGGGGCAGCTCGAAGCGCGAGATGATGGGACGGGCATCCAAGTCATGCTGCACAAGACGCTTGGAGACGACGATGTCGCCCACCTTCAGTCCATCTGCCAGAGCACCTGCCGTGCCGATGAAGAACAAGTCAGTGACACCGAACTCCTGTATTAATAAGGTGGCAGTGATGGTGGCAGCCACCTTGCCCCATTTGGAGAAGGCCACCACGCAGCCGATGCCGTTGATTTTGCCTACTACGAACTCGCGGTTCGCGATTTTCACGATGGTCTTGTCGGTCAACAGGGCCTTCACCTCGTCGATCTCTTGCGCCATGGCGCCTAATATGCCAATGTTTCTGTTCATTTTGTGTATAAGTTTTACGCTGCAAAAATAAAAATTTCCTACCTTTGCAAAAATTTACCGAATGAAGAAAATCTGCATTTTTTGTGGTAGCAGCATGGGCTTCGACCCGATCTACCATCAGAAAGCGGCTGAACTCGCACAGGTCATGGCGGAACGTGGTTGCGAGCTGCTTTACGGTGGTGGTAGCGTGGGCCTGATGAAAGTCATCGCCGACGTGATGCTGGAGAACCATTGCAAGGTCACAGGCACCATCACCCAGCACCTGATGGATATGGAGGTGGGTTATGACGACATCGATGAGCTCATCGTGGTGGAGTCGATGGCGGAGCGTAAGAAAATCCTTGAGGACATGGCCGATGGCTTTATCGCCTTGCCAGGCGGCATCGGCACGATGGACGAGTTCTTCGAGAGCTATGTGCTCAGCCAGTTGCGCGTTTTCGACAAGCCCGTCGCGCTCTTCAACGTGAACGGCTACTACGACGACATCCTCCGTTTCATCGACAAGGCAGCAAAGGAAGGCTTCGTGCGTAAGGAACACGCCGAAAACCTCATCGTCAGCAATGACCCCAAAGACCTTCTGGAAAAGATGGAACAATTCCAACCCGCAGACGTGAAGAAATGGGTAGTAGAGATTAAGGAACAAGTAAAAAGCTAATCCCCCGCCCTTCGGGCACCGGGACGCCTACCGTGTGTAGAGACAAAGTCCCGTAGGGACGACAGGACATTAAGCAGGCGGTGTAGCGCAGCGAAACCCCTGTTTTTACAAGAGAGAACAAACACAGAACAACATGATCATCATAGGAATCACAGGAACACTCGGCGCCGGCAAAGGCACCATCGTCGACTACCTCGTCAAGGAAAAGGGCTTCGTGCACTACTCCGTACGGGCCTACATCACCGAAGAATGCCAACGTCGTGGCCTCGAAGTGAACCGTGACACGCTGACCCAGGTGGGCAACGATCTGCGCGCCGCACATTGCCCGAGCTACATCACCGACCAGCTCTTCGAGCGCGCCAAGGCCGAAGGCAAGAACGCCGTCATCGAGAGCGTGCGCACTCCGGGCGAGATTCACTCGTTGCGCGAGAAGGGCGAGTTCTACCTCTTCGCCGTCGACGCCGACCGTCGCATCCGCTACGACCGCATCTACCAGCGCGGCTCCGAGACCGACCACGTCAGCTTCGAGACCTTCGTGGCCAACGAGGAACGCGAGATGACCGCCACCGACCCCAACAAGCAGAACCTCGGCGCCTGCATCAAGGAGGCCGACTTCGTGCTGACCAACGACGGCAGCATCCCCGAACTGCACGAACAGGTCGAGAAGGCCTTGCGCCAACTCCACGTGCGCCCTTCTTGGGATGACTACTTCCTCAACCTCGCCGACACCGTCAGCGAGCGCGCCACCTGCAACCGCGGTCGCAGTGGCTGCGTCATCGTGAAGGACAAGCAAATCCTGGTGACGGGCTATGTCGGCTCGCCGAAAGGCCTGCCGCACTGCGACGACGTGGGACACCTGTTCCGCAAAACCATCCACGAGGACGGTTCTGTCACCCAACATTGCGTGCGCACCGTCCATGCCGAGCAGAACGCCATCTGCCAAGCAGCCAGAAGAGGTATCGCGCTGGACGGCAGCACCTTATACTGCCGTATGACCCCTTGCCGCACCTGTGCCATGCTCATCATCAACTGCGGCATCGTGCGCGTGGTGTGCGAACGCCGCTATCACGACGGTGCCGAGACCGAGGAGATGTTCAAGCAGGTGGGCATCCAGTTGGAGTATAAATACGACGAAGTGCAGCAATACGAAGGCCAAAAGTGCTAAAGTGATGCAATGATGGAACTGCTCGACTTGTACGATATGAACTTGAAACGCACGGGGAAGACCATCGAGCGCGGACAGCATGTCCCGTTCGGCTACCTCATCCCCATCGTGGCGGTTCTGGTGTACAACGACCGCGGGCAGTATCTCATCCAGAAGGTGGCCCCGTCGAAGGGCAACTACTATGCTTCCACGGCAGGCCATGTGCAGAGCGGCGAGACCGATTTCACCCTCGCCATGATGCGAGAGATGGAGGAGGAGATAGGACTCAGGGTGAACAGGCAGGAACTTAAATTGGTGAAAATCAGAAGGTACGAGTATAAGTTCACTTTCCTCTATCTGTTGCGGAGCAATGTGAGGGTGGAGGAATTGAGGCTTCAGCCTGAGGAGGTGGAGAGCATCAGTTGGATGAGCATTGCCGAAATCGAGGATTTGTGTCGGCAGGGACTGTTCAACCGCACCCACTACGAACTCATCCGCGACTGCGAGGAAAACAACCATTTTGAATGAGGTTTTGAACAAAAAAATGATAAAAATAAAAAAAAGTAAAAAAAATTGCATTTCACACTAAGGGTAAAACACAAGTTATTAGTCATACAGATGTCGACAAAATGTTAAACGCGTTTACTATGCATTACTTTTTTTCTTCGATGCCTAGCAAAAATGCTGTCACCATGCCCCTTGGCACTGGTGCGTTTCTCATTTCTACACACAGAAACAATTCAATTCACTTAATTATTAACTAACTATCATTTCATTATGAAAAAGAAAGTATTTTCTTTGATGATGACGCTTTTGCTCGCCTTTATTGGCGTGGCGAAGGCGGACGTGGTGACGATAGGAGATCCTACGTCAACCACGACGAATGCGTACTTGCCAGGGTACACCCTGTACGATTATTCGATTTCGCAGCAGATTTACACTGCTGACGAGATTGGCATGGCGGGTACGATTAACACACTCACGATGTGGCTGAAGAACAGCTCCAGCTACGCTCGCAACATCAATGTTTATATGAAGGAAGTGAGCGAAAGCACGTTTGCCAGCGCCACCTCATGGGTGAGCATGACGGCCAGCGACATGGTCGCCTCGTTCACCATGCCCAACGGTGTTTCCACCCCCGTTGAGACGGCAATCACCCTCAGCACGCCTTTTGCCTACAGCGGCAACGGCAACCTGGTGATTTGCTTCCAGGATGTGACTGGCCAGTGGAGCAGCGGCCTGGGTGGTGTTGAAATGGCAGCTAATGGCAACCAAGCCATTTATGCTTATCGAGACGGCACTGTGTATGATCCCACCACTCCTGGTGTGACTGGTACTCTAGTGGCTAAAAAGAACGTTGTGGCTCTCGACATCACTCCTGGTGGTGGCGGTGGTGCTGGCGCTGGTGAACAGATTTTCGCTTACCAAGACGGCGTACAGGTCGACACCGTTTTCGTTGGTCCTCGCCCGAATGGCTGCTGGATGGAACCTTTCACCTTCCAGATTCACAACGATGGCGCTGCCACGACAATCACCAACCTCGATTGGACTCCTGAGGAGTACTTCACCCTCGTAGCTCCCGAACTCCCCGTTCAGATTGGCCACGATGAAGACATCGATGTGTTGCTGAACACCGGCGAGTCGAACTACACCGATTGGCAGATGGTCGCCATCTATGGCACCGGCCGTACTGCCGCCATTTGGAACATCAACGTGGAGCCTTACAACCCCGCCATCCCGGATGTGGTTGAAATGGCCTACGACCTCGGCACTGTGACTCCTGGCTTCAGCTACCAAGGCATTCCTTCACAAATCACTCCCACCGAACTGCACAACGACTACACCCTGCCCTTCCCCGAAATCGAAGAAGGCGTGGATGCCGTTTACAAGTTCACGGTTGACAACGATGTGATCATCAGCGCCAACGTTGATGAGAACGACGAAAACGGCAAGGTGGCCCTCTACACCGAGGACTTCTACGGCCAAGGCGGCCCCATGGCTGACAACAACTACCAAGGTCTGAACGCCGCCGCTGGTGGCGGTGCTGCCGCTGGCCCGTTTGAGGCTCAACTCGGCACGGGTACCAGCACTTCTGGTTACATGCCGTTCTACTGCTTCTACAACTATTCCATCAGCCAGCAGCTCTATCTCGCTGCCGAGCTTCAGGAAGCTGGCGTGACCCGCGCCCCCATGACCAGCCTCAGCTGGTACTGCACGGCCTCCAACGGCAACCTGCAGAGCAACATCACCATCTGGATGGGCAACGTGGACATGACTTCCATCGGCTCTTCCTCTGAGGTGACTGGCGGCATGACCAAGGTGTATGAAGGCAACATGACTCCCACTGCCAACCAGTGGAACGAGTTCATCTTCAACCAAGGCAGCTTCGCTTGGGACGGCCACAGCAGCATCCTTGTTTCTGTGCAGCGTAACAACGGCGCTTGGGCTTCTGGCATCAACTGGCAAGTGAGTGACCAGGACTTCACCGCTAGCGGCTACTCCTACAACGACTCGGACGGTGCCTACAACATGGCTACCACGTCCTACACCTTTGGTAGCAGTGGCTACAGCTACGGTGGCACCACCACCAACCGCGCCAACACCATCATGAAGGGTGGCAACCGCGAAGGCGGCAACCGCGACTTGGTTGAGATTGGCGAAGGCACTGGCACGACCTACTATTTCCCCATCGACAACTACTTCAACTACTCCTGCACGGAGCAGATCTACACTGCCGATGAGATTGGCACCGCCGGTACCATCAACAGCATTAGCTTCTACTACAACTACGGCACTGCCTACACCGCCAACAATGTGACGATGTACATGAAGAACGTGACTCGCGACAGCTTCGCCAGCACGACCGACTGCGAGCCTCTCGCAGCCAGCGACGTCGTGTGGACGGGTAGCATCGCCCCGACCGCTGCCGGTTGGTACACCTTCGACCTCGACACCCCGTTCCAGTATGACGGCACGAGCAACCTGCTGGTGGCCTTCTACGACGGCACGAGCGGTTATCCTGGCACGAGCTACACCTGGCGTCAGACCACGTCGCCCAACTCGGCCAACATGGCTCTGCGTTACTACAGCGACAGCACCAATCCTGACCCGTACAACCTGGCCAGCTACGGTGGCAGCAAGACGCTGTACACCTACCGCAGCAACATCCAACTCAACATCACTCCTGGTGGTGGCAGCACCGCTCTGAACGTGAGCGCTGGTCCCGTCATCGAGAACCTTGGCCTGACGGCTGGCACCTACTATCTGGTTGCCTCCGCCACGCAGGCTGATTACACCGTGAACATCAATGTTGAGAACATGCCTTGCCCGATCATTGCTGATGCCCAAGGTAACACCCTCCTCAACCCGGAACCTGCAGACAATGCTGACGATCTTGAACCCGCCAGCGTCACGCTGCGTTGGATGGTTCCCGAATACGCCACTGCTTGGCGTCTGATCTTCGGTAGCACCTACCACCCGGAGCCCAGCCATCCTCAGACCGTCATGACCGACTGGTCGGAGAACATGGCCAACAGCTACACCGTCACCAACCTCTGGAACAACACCAACTACTTCTGGAGAGTGGAATTCAAGAATGACGGTTGCCCGGATGGCGTGAGCAGCCCGGTTTGGGGCTTCACCACCCACCTCAACGTTCCTCAGAACCTCACCGCTGTTGACTACACTGTCTTCAACGACGAGACCATCACCCTGAACTGGAACGCCGTTGTCGACCGCACCTACCGTTTCTACAACGTGTACCGTGACGGTGAACTCATCGGCAGCACCCAGGTGAACAACATCGGTGCCACCACCTACACCGACGGTCCTCTGGCCTACAACATGGCTGGCTATGTCTACTATGTGACCGCCGTGTACGACGAAGGTGAGAGCGCTCCGTCCAACACCGTTACCGTGAAGGTTTCTGGCTACGGCGACGTGAACGGTCACGTCTACGAGCAGGACGGCACCACCGGCATCGCCAACGCCACCGTTACTATGATTGGTACCGACGAGTTCGGTGACAGCCACACTTACAACTTGACGACCAATGCTCAAGGCTACTACAGCGGCCACATCTATGCCGGTACTTACAACGGCCAGGCCAGCTGCACTGGTTATCAGACCATCTACGAGCCTGTCCAGGGCAACCCGATCAACATCAACTACAACCAGACGGCCAGCCCGTATGACTACATCCTCGACGAGAACTTCGATCCTGTCTGCGCTGTCATCGCTGAGTACTTCCCCGACAGCCTGGATCCGAACAGCCCGTTCGTGAAGGTGTACTGGGGCTGCGGCCTGCCTGGCAGCGATATCATCGAGCCCTTCGAGACTGGCGACTTCAGCCTGTTCGATTGGCAGATCGATCCTACCTATCCTTGGAGCATCACCACCACCAACCCGTATGAAGGCCAATACTGCATGAAGAGCGGCGGCGCCGGCGTGGCCAACGTGGTGAGCAACATGACCGTTGAGGTTGAAATCCCCGCCGACGGCCTGATGAGCTTCTACGGCAAGATCTCCTGCGAGAGCAGCTGGGACTACGGTTACTTCTACATCGACGGTGTCCAGAGAGGCAGCTACACCGGCAACGGCAACTGGGCTGAGAGAACCTTCGACATCACCGCCGGTACCCACACCTTCCAGTGGAGATACACCAAGGACGGCAGCGTGAACAGCAACGACGACTGCTTCTATGTTGACTACATCAGCTTCTACAAGCAACCCGAACCCGCTGTTCCGGGCATGACTTACGACTTCGAAGACAGCAGCATGCAAGGCTGGACCAGCGTCGATGCCGACGGTGACGGTTTCGGTTGGTATGTTGCCAGCGAGATCATGAGCACTGGCTACGGTCACAACGGCTCCAACGACTGCGTGCTGAGCCAGAGCTACAGCAACAGCTACGGTGCCCTCTATCCCGACAACTACCTCGTTTCGCCTCAGGTGCAACTCGGTGGTATTGTGAGATTCTATGCTTGCGCCCAGGATGCCAGCTACGCTGCTGAGCACTTCGGCGTGGCCGTCTCTACTACCAACACCAACCCGAGCTCCTTCACCATGGTTCAGGAATGGACGATGAGTGCCAAGAGCGTGAGCGATGGCGGTAAGGCTGCTATCCACAGCCGCAGCGGTCGTGCTCAAGGCGAATGGTACGAATACACTGTCGACCTGAGCGCCTATAGCGGCAACGGTTATGTGGCTATCCGTCACTTCAACTGCACCGACATGTTCTATCTCGATGTCGACGACATCACCATTGGCGAGCCTGGCAAGGGTATGCCTGAAACCCGTAGCTTGGATCACTACAGAGTGTATCGTACGAACTGCTACAACGACGGTCCTTACACCGAGGAGAACACCGTCCTCTTGGCCACCGTTTGGGTGCCTGACACCGTCTACATCGACGTTGAATGGGCTGACCTCCCGGCTGGTGTCTACAAGTGGGGTGTCGGTACCGTGTATAGCGGCAACCGCGGTGAAGAAATCGAAGGCGAAATCAGCTGGACTGAGCCTGTCGCTATGGGCGGCACTCGCGCTGAGTTTACCTACGGCTTCGAAGGCGGCCTCGATGGCTGGACTGTCATCGACGTCAATGCTAATGAAGGCACCTGGTTGCATAGCGATGACAACCCTGGTGGCTATGACTACACCACTCTTGCCCATGGTGGTAGTGGCTTTGCCATGTGCTACTCGTACGTTGACTATGTTGGCGCCTACAGTACCAATAGTTATCTCGTGTCGCCTCAGAAGTACAGCATTGGAGCTGGTTCCACTATCTCCTTCTTTGCTGACAATGCCAACGACAGCTATCCTGAAAACTTCTCAATCTGCGTTGCCACTGCTGCCAACCCGACAGCTGCTGACTTCACAGAAGTCTGGAACGGCGGTGCCAAGGCTGGTAATGCCAAGGCTGAATCGCGCCACATGGCTGACCGTTATGAGAACTGGCGTGCTCACATCGTTGACCTGAGCGCTTATGCTGGTCAAGAAGTGTGGATTGCCTTCCACGATGTGAACTATGACCAATATGAAATCTGGATTGACGATGTCACTATCACCGCTGGTAACGGTGGCGGCGGTGGCAACACTGGTGGTAACACCAACAACCTCAACCAACTCGCCCTTGAGCGCGAAAGTGAGACCGTCTGGTCGAACTGCCTCGACAAGGATATGTACCTCGACCACGTCTCTGTCAACGTCCTGTTGAACAGCGCCGACAGCCCGGAGGGCACCACGGTGACCTTCACCAACTACAACGAGTATGAGCAACTGACCTACGGTGGCTATGACATCACTCTCGATGAGTCTGGTTACTACCTGTGGGATAACTTCCGCAAGGGTGAATACCAAGTGGTGGTTGAACACGTTGGTTACGAGACCATTTATGACAGCGTGAGCATCTGGACGCCCACTGACCTCCGTTATGTGATGATTGAGATCATCTACGGCGTTGAGAACCTCTACGTCAGCCGTACTGGTTGGGCCATGTGGGATTCCACTGACCCGCAAATCGGCGGCAATGGTCTGCCTGGTGGCGGCGGTGGCGGCACTGGCGGCGGCAACGGCGATACCTTCAGCGTTGACTTCGAAGGTGGCCTGCCGGCTGACTGGACTGTCATTGACGGCAACAACGATGGCTACACCTGGTGCGCTACTAGTGCCATCCCGACCACTTGGACCTACTATGCAAGCCTGACGCTTGACTGGTACCACAGCGGCAGCGATGCCATGTGCAGCGGTTCCTACATCAACGGTGTGGGTGCCATCAATCCGGATGAGTATCTCGTTTCGCCTCAGGTGAACATCGTCAACGGCTCAACCTTCAGCTTCTGGGCTGCTGCCACTGACGCCAGCTATGCAGCTGACCACTTCGGCGTGTTTGTTTCCGACAACGGTACGGACTGGACGATGGTCAACGAGTGGACGCTGACAGCCAAGAGCGGTGCCAAGAGCGGTGACATTCGCGCTTCGCGCGACGGTGCCGGCAACAGACTCGGCAACTGGTACAACTACTCTGTCGACCTGAGCGCCTACGCTGGCCAGAAGTACATCGCCATCCGTCACTTCAACTGCTACGACCAGTACATCATGTGCATCGACGACGTTGAACTGACTACCGGTGCCAAGAGTGGCGACCGTCACCTTGAGTATTATAAGGTGATGTGCACCAGCATCGACGGTGTGCCGATCTTCAACCACAACACCATCTATCCGTTCTGCCAGCTGTCCTACAACGAGCCTTACAACGCTCCGTTGGTTGAGGGTGAACACTACCTCTGCAAGGTCGCTTGCATGTACAGCACTGGCCAAGGTCCTTGGTGCGATCCCGTTGAATGGGTGTATGAGCCTTGCGATCACTGGGGACCTGTTGATGAAGTCAATGTTGACCTCACCAACCAAGGTAACCACATCGAGTGGACGTTTGAAAACGGCTTCAACCCCTACGCCGGTGGCGGTGCTAAGGGCGGTGTCGAATACGAAGCCTTCGAAAGCGGCATGCTGCCCAACGGCACTTATGCCCTCAACATCACCGATGTCGCCAACTTCGACGAGCGTGTGATCTACCTCCACAACCTGAGCAATGATGTTCGTTTCGATGTCATCAACGGCGAAGCCGCTGGCATGTTCATCGTGAGCCCCGCTGCTGGTTATGAAGACATCAACCTCGAAGAGGCTATCGCTGAGTTCGGTTACAACAACAACATCGCATTCGGTCAAATGGAGAAGGCTGAAGCCGCTATGATGGCTCGCACCTACAAGGCTGAAATGCCGATGAGCTTCGTCAACTCGCTGATGATGGATATGTACATCCAATCGCGTGAGAACAACATGTGCGAATTCGCTGATCCGTTCTGCACCGACAATGGTATGTACGAGTTCCCGGCTGGCGTCAACGCTGGTAGCGGCGAGCCTGGTCCTTACTATGACTGCCTGTACTCCACGCCGAACCCGGCTTGGTACTACATGCGTATAGGTGATCCTGGTGACCTGGATATCTACATGTATAGCACTCCGCAGGAAGACATCGACTTCTGCTGCTGGGGCCCCTTCGACGACCCGACCACGCCTTGCCCGAACGGCTTGACCGCTGATAAGGTTGTTGACTGCAGCTACTCCATCTATGATACCGAGCACTGCATCATCGAAAATGCTCAGTCTGGTGAATACTACATCCTCGTTATCACCAACTACTCCAACAGTCCTTGCAACATCAACTTCAGCATGGTGAACGGTACTGGCAGCACCGACTGCGGTATCCTGCCTCCTGTCGACATCATTGGCTTCCTCATCACGATGGATGGCGAATACCTCGCCTTTGCCAGCCCGACCGACCGCGACTTCATGCACGAAGGTGAGTTTGGTGAGCATGAGTATTGTGTCCGCCCGATCTATCCTGGTGAAATGACCCTGCCCGACCACAACTACGGTTGGTCCATGGGCTGCCCGGTCTGCCAAGGTGCTCAAGGTCTCTGCGCTGCTGGTGCACCGATCTACGGCGAAGCTCTTGTCGGAACCGAACAGATCAGGATTTGGTGGGGTGAGAACCCGGATCGTAGCTCTGGCCTCTTGAAGTACAACGTGTATCGTTCGACCTCAGCCAACGGCAACTACACCTTGATCGGTGAAGTTGAAGTGGTGGAAGGCATGACCTACTACGAGTACATCGACACGCCTGAGACCTCTGGTTCTTACTACTATCAGGTCCGCGCCGACTACGGCTATTGCGAGTCAGAACCCGCCATCTCTGGCGAGAACCCGGCTGTCAACTATGTGATTATCTCGACCACGGGTGTGGATGAGCTCAATGGCAACATTGCCCTCTACCCGAACCCGACCAATGGTAATGTGACCATCAAGGCTACTGCAATGCAGCACGTCACGGTGGTGAGCCTGGTGGGTCAGGTGCTCTACGACATGGATGTCGACACCGATGAGATGATTATCAACATGGCTGAGTTCGAATCTGGCATGTACATGGTTCGTATCGCCACCACTAACGGCGTGAGCACACATCGTGTCACAGTCGTTAGATAAATGACGGTTGGTTTGTAGATACGCGGCTAGCCGCGTATCTACAAACACCAACACAAAAACGAAGGGCGGCTTCCAATCGGGAGCCGCCCTTTTTATGTGTCATCACCAGTGGTTTATTCTTCTTCCTCTTCGATGGTCTGGGCAAAGAAAGTGAAGTTCACCTTGCCGTAATGCCGCTGTTCCATGAAATGAGGATGCTCCTCGAAGTTCTGGTATTTGTCGTGCTCCAACACGAACATGCCGCCTTCACGCAAAAGGTTGTTGTCGAAGATGAGTTGAACCAACTCATGGTATTGCTTGCAGTCGTAAGGCGGGTCGGCAAAGATGAGGTCGTATTGCATTTTGTGTTTCTCCAAGAAACGGAACACTTCGGAACGCACCACGAGCAACTCCTTCATGTTGAGTTTGGTGGCGGTTTCACGGATAAACCTCACACAGCCGAAATCTTGGTCGACGGCCACCACTTTGGGACAGCCGCGCGACACCAGCTCATAGGAGATGTTGCCCGTTCCGGCAAAGAGGTCCATGGCTTCGGTCTCCTCAAGGTCATAGTGGTTGTCGATGATATTGAACAGACTCTCCTTGGCCATGTCTGTGGTGGGTCGAACGGGCAGGTTGCTGGGTGCCGTAATCTGACGGCGTTGGTATCTTCCTCTGATGATTCTCATTTTGTGGCTTGATAGAAATTGTGGTAATACTGATACGGCACTTCGGCCATATTCTCGCTGACAAGGAGCTCATTGGGTTTGTCTACGAAGTGGATGTCGCGCACATACCTCCCACATAGGCTGATGATGTCAGACGAAGGCAGTATGAATCCCGAAAACAGAACGGGAGTGTCTTGTCCCGACAGACCGTGTTGTTCCATTGCAAAGAGCAGGAAATAGGCGAAGTCGTCGGCGGTATTGAACTTGAAGTTGTTGAAGAACAATAACTTGTCTTTCATTACAGCCATGTCGAAATCGCGATTGCGCACGTTGACATATACGGTGGCGTTGTCGCTTGTTGGGAGGTGGTTGAGCAGAACGGCACTGGAATGGGTGATGCGGGCATCAGGCCATTTTGCCTTCATCTTGCTCTGCAAAGCCGAAGGCAACCCATAGAGGAGGACGGCACGGTGTGTAGGCAGTTGTTCGGAAAGGATGACGCAGTCGGGTGGGAGGTTGAAGTGGAAGCCCAATAGTTGTTCGGAGTTGTCGGGGCTGTATAAGGCCTCTGGGACGAGCGTGGCGGTGCGTCCGTCAACGATGCATGTCACGGATTGAAAGGCTTTGTGGTTCAATCCTTTCAATTCCAAGGCGCGTTCCAAGGCTCTGAAGAGGTCGTTGCTGTCGGCCAACAAGTCCGACTGGAGACACTCAAATCCGACGAGACGGTTGTCGGTGGCATCGAAAAGGGCAAAAGAAAGACCACCCAACTGGAATTGGATGGTCAGTCTGTATTGCGTTGTCTTTTCGGCGTCAAAACCCGTATCGAACTTGGAGATAGTAGGATTCAGTGATGTCGCCATTCACAACAAGATTAGAGTTTCTCCCAGTTGCCGTCGGTGGAGGCTTCTTCCATCGATCCGACTTTCAGACCGGCATAGCGGTTGATGCTTTCTTTCTCGGCTTTGGCATTGTCGCGGCGCTGGTTCCATTCCTTTTCGGTGAAGGCAGCACCCGGATTGGCCAGATACACCTCATAAGGAGTGCGGGCTTCAAACACGGGGATGTCGATACCGTTGCGGCTGATGGTGCCAGCTTCAAGTTCGAAGTTTTGCTGCGGTTCGCTGAAAGGCACCCATTTGAGGTCGTTGATATTGAAGTTCTCGCGGCTGCCTCTGATGGAGTCCATCACTTTCACGAAGCCCAACGTGTCGTTGATAGTGCGGGTGAAGGTGGTGTCGGTCGGGTCGGGAACGATTTTCACGATCGGGATTTCAGCTGTTTGGCAGAAGCTGATCAGCGAGTCGAAGTTGTTCGTGTACTTGTTGTTGGCGTTTTTGTAAAGCACCTCGGCATTGCGGATGTCGATGAGGCGTTCCACGACTTTGGTCTCGCGGGCTTTCTGCTCGGCGCTGAATTTGATGGGAGCCTGAATGCTCTTGACGACTTGCCATGCTAACAGCACGATGACGGCAAACAGAATGATGTTGATGATGATGGATAATCCTTTTTTCATTTTCGTATGGTTTTTCTAATTATTGTTTCGTCTGATTGGCGGCAAAGTTAGGATTTTTTCCGTTACGAAACACAACTTTTTTTCAGTCAAATTAAAAATGAATTTTGTGATAGTCTAAATATTTGTCGTCCAAATACTTGCGAATCTTGTCGGCGAGAATGAGAAAAATGCCGAGTTCGTTTTTTTCGAGCCAAAGGGTGGCGTCGTCGTCCCGATTGATGGCTTTCGCAAAAGCGAGGTTGACTTCAAAATGATTTTTGACCAGCCATTCCTCGGCTTTTTCTTCCTTGTCGATGACGCTGTCAATGGCTGCCAAATGGGGGAAGCCATGTTCCATGAGCCAGTCCTTGGCCTTGGTGTCGCCTTGTATGGTGCGACTCAACGCGCCCAACTCGGGATAGCCGTTACGCATCAGCCACTCGAAGAACTCGTCGCCTTCTGGCTCAAAAGTGCAGCCGAAGGCCATCAAGATTTTTATTGGGTAATGGGTCATTGTTATACTTCCATTAAAAACTTGGGAAAACCTTTTGTGGAAATTTTTCCATCGCCAACAGCCGTTTCTCTATCTTGTTCCAATCTAATGGTTTCCCGTCACTCATCTTTATGGGTGTTGCTTTATTAATATCAGCGAAATACACGATCCCCTTTAGCGGCATTAATGGGTTGGCATGGTATTTTTCTTCATAAAATATTAGCATCTGTTCAAGTGAATAAAACGAGGAAAGATATGCCACATCCACGAAATCCTTCATCCGTGTGCCGTTGCCTGCAATGGCATTCAGTTTCATTGCGCAAATGTCATCCAGACTGGCCAAACGGATGCCTTCCTCCATGACATAAGGCTTCAGCCAAGGATAGGAATGAGCTATGCAATCGACTTGAACACCCTCGATTTCCCCTTTGACAGTTGCAAAAGCCATATAGTCAGTCTGCAAGTGATATTTCTTTTCCAAAAAGCTGCGCAATTCAGTCGCTTCAAAATCTTTATCTATGAACAGGTCTAAATCAACGCTGATCCGATGTCCGATTTGAAGTGCAAGCGAAGTCCCACCGACAAGCACAAAATCTTGCAAGTGCTCATCGTTCATTAGTTTTTTTAGGAGTTCCAATGTAGCGGCATCGACCGTTTCTTTGTGTAACATTTTAATTCCTCCTTATTTAATCCAAACGTGACGCAGGCAAAGTTCATGTCCTTGTCGTTCATATAGGGAATTTCGCACAAAGCTGTCTTTACGCCCTCTATGCCATACATGTTGAGGATGGCATAAAAATCATCCATTCGACCACGTTCCAACACGCGTTGAACAACTTCATCGCGCATTTGTTGCCAGTCGAACCGTTCGAGGTCGTATTCCCAAAGTAAATTTGGCCTCACTTTGGCATCTTTATGATATGTGTAGTCCTCAAAAGGCATGGACATATTTTTCCGCAAAAATACTAAAAACTCATGGAATGTGCAATAAGTTTTTTTCCTACTTTTGCACAAATATTTGAATGTAAATGAAAACCAAGCAAGAAATAGTTGAAAACTGGCTGCCCCGCTATACGGGCTTGCCGTTGGAGAAGTTCGGGAAATACATCCTGCTGACCAATTTCCAGAATTATGTCGACCGTTTTGCCGAATGGCAGGGCGTGGAAGTCGTCGGGCGCGACCGCTCGATGCCTTGCGCCACCGATGGCGAAATCACCATTATTAATTTCAGCATGGGCAGCGCAAACGCTGCCACCATCATGGACTTGTTGAGTGCCGTAAAGCCCAAGGCCGTACTGTTTCTCGGCAAATGCGGCGGCGTGAAGAAAATCAACAAGGTCGGCGACCTGATTTTGCCCATCGCGGCTATCCGTGGTGAAGGTACATCGAACGACTACTTTCCGCCCGAAGTGCCCGCGCTGCCGGCCTTTAGCCTCGAAAAAGCCATCTCCACCACCATCCGCGACTATGGACGCGACTACTGGACGGGTACGGTCTACACCACTAACCGCCGCGTGTGGGAACACGACGACGAGTTCAAGGACTACTTGCGCAAAATCCGTTGCATGGCCGTTGACATGGAGACCGCGACCATCTTCTCTGTCGGCTTCCATAACGAAATTCCGACAGGTGCGCTGCTGCTCGTGTCCGACAACCCCATGGTGCCCGAGGGTGTCAAGACGGAAGAGAGCGACAAGCAAGTCAGCAAGAACTATGTCGGCGAGCACCTACGCATTGGCATCGATTCACTGCGGCAACTCATCAATAATGGTATTACGGTGAAACATCTGAAGTTTTGACGCGAGACTTCGGGACACGAGACATAGGATTCGTCCCGCGTCCCGCAGTCCCGCAGTCCCGAGTCACTAACAAATGACATTAAACTTTGATAAACTATTGTGATGACTTACGAACAGATTCTTTTCGAAATCCACAAGAAGAACTTCGCGCCCATCTATTTCTTGACGGGCGAGGAGCCGTATTTCATCGACATGATTTCGGATACCATCGAGAACGAAGCCTTGGACGAAGCCGACCGCGCCTTCAACCAAATCGTGCTCTATGGTCGTGATGTGGATGTGGAGACAATCGCCAACCACGCCCGCAGCTTCCCGATGATGGGCGAGCGCATGGTGGTCATCGTCAAGGAGGCGCAAGATGTGAAGAATCTGGAGAACTTCGAGGCCTATCTCGACACGATTCCCGAAACCACCCTGCTCGTCTTCATCTACAAATACAAGAAGTTCGACAAGCGCAAGACCTTGGCCAAGAAGATTGACAAAAAAGGTGTTTGGTTCGAGTCGAAGAAGCTGTACGACAGCAACATTCCTGGCTGGATTCAGAATTACTTGAAGGCTGAAGGCTATTCCATCACGCCCAAAGCCACACAGATGTTGGCCGATTTCCTGGGCACGGATTTGCACAAAATCGCCAACGAACTGAAAAAACTGACCATCGCCTTGCCCAAAAACAAAAGCATCGACGACGCTGATGTGGAGCGCAACATAGGCATCTCAAAGGATTTCAACGTCTTCGAGTTGCAGAACGCCATCGGCACTCGCGATGTGATGAAAGCCAACCGTATTGTGAACTACTTCGGTGACAATGGAAAGGACAATCCGCTGTTGGTCACGACAATAACGCTGTACGGCTATTTCACGAAGATTCTCAAACTGCATCTAGCTACCGACAAATCGCAAGGTGCCTTGGCGAGTCTGTTGGGTGTGAATCCTTATTTCGTAAGGGATTATCAGACGGCAGCCCGCAATTATTTGCCACAGGTCTGCATCCGCAATATCTCCATCTTGCGCGAGTTCGATTTGAAGTCGAAGGGCTACGAAAGCGGCGAGGTGAGCGAAAAGGATTTGTATAGAGAGATGATATTCAAATTAATGCATTGACTGCGAGACGCGAGACTACGGGACTGCGAGACAATGTGTTTCTTGAAGTCCCGAAGTCTCGAAGTCTCGAAGTCCCGAAGTCAAATAAAATGAGAATTGTTGCACAACGGGTTACGCACGCATCTGTCACGATTGACGGCAATGTGAAGTCGGAAATCGGCTTGGGAATGCTGATTCTGCTCGGCATCGAGGAAGCCGACACGCAAGAGGATGTCGATTGGCTGTGCCAAAAACTCACCAAACTCCGCATTTTCAGTGACGAGAACGATGCCATGAACTTGGACATCAACCAAGTAGGTGGCTCTTTCCTCGTAGTGAGCCAGTTCACTCTCCACGCCTTGACCAAGAAAGGCAACCGTCCAAGTTTCATTCGTGCCGCCCGCCCCGAGGTGGCCATTCCGCTGTATGAACTATTTCTGAAACACCTTGCCGAAATCTCAGGTCGCGAGGTTCAGAGCGGCGAGTTCGGCGCCATGATGGAGGTGGAACTGCTGAATGATGGACCAGTGACGATTTTGATGGACTCGAAGAATCGAGAATGATATTGACGATTATTCCACCACAACTTTCCGCGTCTCGCCACCCAATTTTACGAAATACAATCCCTGCGGCAATTGTAGTTTTTCTTTCCCTTTGATTTCCTTGGTCAGGATGGTTTGCCCGAGGGCGTTTGTGACGGTCATGGTGCCTGTGCCTTCAACCGTTATGTCGCCTTTGGCGGGATTGGGGTAAACCGAGAGCCTGTCTGTCTCCATCTCACCCGTTTGTGAGGGTAGCCAATTGCTGATAATGTCTTCTATCGCACCGTAGGAGTTCAGCCTTCTTCCCTCAGCCACCAAACCATCAAGAGAGGGCAGATGGTCGGCTCCGGCAAAGAGGGATTGCTTCACGGAAAGGCAAAAGCCGGCAGGATCGCTTTTGCAGGCTTGCATCATTTCCTCGGGCAAAGCAGCGTACATCAGCGCGATGGTTCCAGAGACTTGTGGAGTGGCCATGGAGGTTCCAGTGGAATTGTTGTATCCATTGTTGGGCGTGGTGGAATAAATGGATGTTCCTGGAGCGCCAATGTCAATGTTGTTGACGCCATAACCTGCGCTGCCGAACTTCTCATCGGATGAATTGGTGTTCGTGATGCCAATCAGATAATTCCCAGGGCAGGTCGACGGGACATCGCCCACCACATCCACATTCACATTCATGTTCGGGCCAGCACCGCAACTCAAGATACCGACATTGCCCATTTCGTCATACATTGAGCACCAGATAGGGTAGTCGTCAGGATTGCCGTAATCAACGCCAAAAGACGAATTGGTGGCCACGATGAAAGCGCCTTCTTCGCCGTTGGTTTCGTTGTATCGCGCCCGCATCTCCAAAGCGTATGCGTAGGCTTCCACAACGATGGACTCGTCACCCGAACTGCCACCGATGGGCATGATTCGCACATCCCAGTTCACGCCGCAAACGCCCTTCCCGTTGTTCCCGACCGCCCCGATGATGCCTGAGACATGCGTGCCGTGGTAGCTGCTGCCTACATATCCATTGTGGTTGTATGCGTTCCAGCCGTGATAGTCGTCGACGTAGCCGTTTTCATCGTCATCAATGTGGTTGTTGGGAATTTCATGGGTGTTGACCCAGCAATTCAGGTCTTCGTGGGTCCAATCAGTACCTCCATCGATGACGGCCACCACGATGGTGTCGCCCGTTGCCGTGACACCGCCTGTGGTAAACTCTTCCCATGCTTGCGGCAGGCTCATAATGGCAGGTGCCCATTGCTGTCCGTAGTAGGGATCATCAGGAATGGCTTCGCGCAAAGCGATGTTGGTGTGGTTGTTCTGAATGACTCGCACATCAGCGTTTCTTGTCAAGAGGTGCATTTTTTCCGCTCTTGACTCTTTGTCGTCGGTGATTTCGAAAAGCCAGATATTCAGCCTTTTGGATAGCTCTCTCTTTGGCACGATTCCGACATTGGAATTGGCGGCAAAGGTCGAGGCATCCACGTCTTGCTCCAACCAAATGATGAATTCATTCTCCACATAAGTGGTTGATTCTTGTGTTTTTTGTGCATAAGACACCACAGACAAAGCCATTATGGTCAGGATGGATAAGGATTTAATGCTGATTCTCATTGGGATGCTTTTCTTTATGTTTCGTTCAGCAAAAATAAACAATTTCAGTTTACTGAGTGCTTTTCCGATTGGTTTCAAAAGAATTGCCTATTTTTGCAACCTCATCAATTTTTGAATCTTAAATCTTTAAATTTTGAATCTTTGAATTTGGAATTATGGACGGAAAAAGATTAGAAAAAGTAAACAAGCTGATACTGAAAGAACTAGGTGATATTTTCCAGAAGGAACTGAAGCCCAAAGTGCCTTCGCTGATGATCACCGTAACCCGCGTCAATGTTACATCGGACCTCTCGTATGCGCGTGTATATCTGAGTGTTTTTGGCGTGGATGACAAGAAGAAAGTCGTAGAGGAAGTCGCCCAAAACGGCAAAGCCATTCGAGGCTTGCTCGGCAACCGTATCCGTCACCAAATGCGCGTCGTGCCTGAGTTGCGCTTTATCGAGGACGACTCGCTCGACTATATCGAAAACATTGACAATCTGTTGCATCCCGACAAGTGAGACTCCCGTTGTTCATAGCAAACCGTTATCTGTTGGCCAAAAAGAGCCACAACCTCATTAATATCATCACATGGATTTCCATTTTGGGTATTAGTGTCGGCTCGTTTGCGCTTATCGTAGTGCTATCGGCATTCAACGGCTTGGAGAAGGTGATTTCCTCGATGAACAACCGCCTCACGCCTGACCTGCAAATTGCAGCAGTAAAGGGCAAGACCATCGACTTGGCGGCTTTCCCTTTGGGTCAGCTCAAAGAAATCCAAGGCGTGGATTATGTGATTCCCACGATAACCGAGGATGCCCTTTTCCGAGCCAACGACAAGCAGCATATCGGTCAGGTGAAGGGCGTTGGACTGGAGTACCAGGAAATTGGCCGTTTGGATGAGGTCGTTCTCAACGAAGAAGGCTTGTTGCTCTCTGATGGCGACTATGATTTCGCCATCCCCGGCGCAGGTGTGGCATGGTATCTCGGCATCAGTGCTTACAATCCCTATGCGATGGTGCGCGTCTATGTGCCTAAGCGAGGCAATGCTTCCATGATGAGCCTTGAAAACAGTTTCAACTCCGATGTGCTGACGGTGCGCAACGTGTTCTCTACTGGGCAGGAACAGGACGAGAAACTGGTGCTTGTGCCCTTTGATTGGCTTTCAGAATTGCTTGAATATGAGGATAAAGCAACGAATGTAGAGGTTTTTGCTGCCCCGAATGCCGACATTAAAAAGGTGAAAAAATCGGTTACGGCTATCATTGGGGCTGACTATTCCGTGAAGAACCAACAGGAGCAACAGGAAACCCTATACAAAATCATGCGCTCTGAGAAATGGGCGGTTTATGTTATCCTTACGTTTATTCTGATTTTGGCTACCTTTAATGTGGTCGGATCGCTTTCTATGTTGATGATTGACAAGCGTAAAGACACTGAAATTCTGAAGTCGATGGGTGCCGACAAACGCTTGATTCAGCGCATCTTCATGAATGAAGGCCTGCTGATTTCAGTGGCAGGTGGTATTATCGGCCTGCTGCTGGGTGTTGTTTTGGTGTTGTTGCAGCAGCAATTCGGTTTCGTGAAGTTTGGCACGGATGGCAACTATGTCGTGGATGCCTATCCCGTCATGTTGAAACTCAAGGACGTGCTGCTGATTTTCGCCACGATTCTGGTGGTGGGCTGCACTTCGGCTTTCCTCACGGTGCGCCACGCAATGCGGAAAGAAAGTACTTCACTGAAAGCCAATTAATGCTGTATTGGTTTTTCCCCAATCAGATTTGTCAAATCAATAAACTCCTGCACCGATAACTGCTCCGGCCGTTTGTTGAAGACTTCGTTTTCGATGATTTCAGGGCTGAGCATCGGGCGCAGCGAGTTGCGCATGGTCTTGCGGCGCTGGTTGAAGGCCTGCTTGACGATGCTCACAAACAGTTTTTCGTCGCAGCCCAAGTCGGTGACGGCGTTGCGCCGCATTTTGATGACCGCCGACTTCACCTTTGGTGGCGGATTGAAGACATTCTCGTGTACGGTGAACAGATACTCGATGTCGTACCAAGCTTGCATTAATACACTCAGGATACCGTAGGTTTTGCTGCCTTCCTTGGCGGCCATGCGCTCTGCCATCTCTTTCTGCACCATGCCAACAACTTCGATGACCTGTTCCTTGTATTTTAGCACTTGGAAGAAAATCTGGCTGCTGATATTATAGGGGAAGTTGCCGATGATGGCCGTGTTGTGTTGCCCGAATTGGCTGAGGTCGGTGCGGAGGAAATCGCCCTCAATCAGCCGCTCGCCAAGCATGGGGAAATGCTTCTCCAAATAGGCGATGGATTCCTTGTCGATTTCGATGACGTAGAATTTGTCAAGGATGTCGTTCACCATGTATTGGGTCAAAACGCCCGTGCCGGCACCCACCTCGATGACGGTCTCCACGTCGGGCGACAGTTGCTCCACGATGCGTTGGGCTATGTTTTGGTCGGTCAAAAAATGCTGGCCTAGGGCTTTCTTGGGTCGTACTTCTTGCATTAGTTGTCAGTTATTCAGTTATTCAGTTGTTCAGTTTGCCTATGTCATTGCGAGCGAAGCGTGGCAATCTATGGGCAGAGTGGTTTACAACTTTCTATAGTTTTTCTTCGCCTGCGCGGTATAGATGCTCGTCGGGTAATCGTCAATCAACTTCTCGTAATGTTGCTTGGCCAATTCCTTGTTTTTTAGATGGTTCTGTTCAATCAAAGCGGCTTGCATCAAGGCGGCATCAGCCATATAGCTGTCGGAATATTGCTCCACGATCTGCAAATACAATTGCTCTGCCTCCTCAAAACGTTTGCGCTTCTCCATGATCTCACCCTTGCGGAACAGTGCGTGTGGCTTGCTGACTTCGTTCCCGTTGCCTATAATCTCGTCAAGTAGGGTAATGGCTTCGTCGTCGCGCTGTTGGTAAATCTTATAATCTGCTTGCGCCAATCGTTTGAGCTCTCTACCTGTAGTGTCGACTTCGAGGTTGTCCTTAATGACAAGCGAGAGCGTCATGGCGTCGTTCGCGATGAGCTTGGAGGTGGCGGCTTTCAGCACTTTCAACTGACTTTCCGCCCATTCGTATTCGCCTATGAAATAACGGAGTTGCGCGTTTTTGAATCGGGCCTCATGTCCCAATGGCTCTTCTTTCATGCTCTTGTCGACTTGGCTGTAAAGCAGAGTGGCTTCCCAAACCTCATTCTTGTTCAGATAGATGTCGGCAAGCTTGAGTTTCAGCGAGGCTTTGTCCTGATTGTTTCCGACTTTGGATAAGGTGTTGGTTAGTAAGGCAATGGCCTCGTCTGTACGATCCAGTTGATAGGCCAAGATGTCGGATTGTATCACCGTCAGTTTGGTCAAGTCGTTGGTGTTGATGCTGCTGTAGGCTTCGTCAATCCGTTTCAAGAGGCGTTCATAAGTCTTGTTGTTGCTACTGTTGTTTGCTTTCAGTTGCTGGTATTCTGCGTTGATGGATCCTGCAAGGGCTTGTCCGTAAAACGGGCAGCTCTTGCCTTTGTCAACAAGATAGTCGTAGCCTTCCTTGGCGATGCTGAACTGTTTGTTGTTGAGGCAAATGGCCGACAGATTGTTGATTTGCCCGTCTTGGCTGTTGGTCTTTCGGTCGATGCTCAGGCATTGGGCCAAGGCAATGTCATAATCGCCTTCTTGAATGGCGAGCCAGGTCAACAGTTGGGCTAGCTCTATGTTGTCAGGTTTCTCCTGTGTGCGTTTCAGCAGCGCGATACGTAGTTCGTCAGTGATGCTTTTGTTCACGTCATAAAACAGAAGGTTCTGAAGTCGGTTTTTGATGTTGTTGTATTGTCCAGGGTTAGCTTCCAATTCGATGAAATAATAACGAAAGGCTTCTTGATAATTGGCCATCGAATGGAACAGGTAAGCCAAATCCATGTTGAAGCTTTCCTTGCCAGCGAGAATCTTGTTGCCTTTTTCGTAGACAGCGGCTGCCATTTCGTATAATTGCCGAGACAGGAATTGACTTCCCAGGTTTCGAATGACGCTGGCGTTTTCGGGGAGCGTGTTCAAGATCTCGTTGAATTGTTTTTGGGCCTTGTCGTTTTTCTCTTCAAGTGTATAGACGTAAATGAGGTCAACGAAACTTTTGCTATGGGATGGATTGGCTTTGACGAAACCCTTCAGCTCATGTTCGGCTTCTTTGTATTGACTCAGTCGGAGGCAGCATTCGATATATTGTTGGAAATGGTAGTACTGCTTGCTGCTGTTGTATAGTTTTTTGTATATTTCCTGCGCTTTTTCGTAGTCTTGTTCGCGGAAATATTGTCCAGCCAGTTGTTCGTCAATCTGCCGCTGCTCCCAGTTGGGGTCGGCCTTTTGTCTCTTGCCTTTGGGTGGGGTGGTGATTTGCGCGTTTGCTTGCAGGAAGGCGAGAAGCAGGGCGATGATATAGATACAACGTGACTTCATATTTGTTAGTTGCTCTTTTTCAGTTTGTCAAACGTTTCTTCACTACCTTGAAGTCGGGTTTGGAAATACTCCAACTGGGCGTGGATGGTGTCGGCCACACGTTGTTCTGTTTCGAGGTAGACGAGCACCAGCGAATCGCTGAGATAGTGGCTTTCGGCATCCGATTTGAGTCGGTCAAGCTGAAGGAGGAGGTAGTCCATTTTGTGTTGCATCATGGGCTTCACGTCGCCGAATTGGCCCATGTAGGCTTGAGCCAGGTTAAGTTGGGCGAAATCGGCATCCACTTGCTCGGCAGGGAGGTATTGCAGCAGTGAGTCGCAATACAGGAAGTCTTGTTGCAGTTTTGGGAAATAGGTGTCGTCAAGGTCTTGCAGTGCTTTGGCGTCTGACTGTACTTGCTTTTTCAGCGCCTCAATCTTTTCGACAGAGGTTGTCGGCTGGCTGTGGCAGCTGACGAGCAGAATGCAGGCAAGGGCCGCAATTGTCTTGATGGTTCTCATGGGTGCATGTTTAGATGTGCAAAGATACATATTTTGTTGTAACTATACTAAAAAACCCGACTGCATTGGAATGACAGTCGGGAATGTTTTGTATGGGTATGAATAAAAGCCTTATTCGGTGATTTCAGCTGTGACGGGGACGATATTGACAAACGATCTGTCGCCCTTCTTTCTCTGAAATTCCACGATGCCGTCGCACTTGGCATACAAGGTGTGATCCTTGCCCATGCCAACATTCTTGCCCGGGTAGTGCTTCGTGCCGCGCTGACGTACGATGATGTTGCCAGCGATTGCAGCTTGACCACCGAAAAGTTTCACTCCGAGTCGTTTACTGGCGGACTCGCGACCGTTATCGGAACTACCAACGCCTTTCTTGTGTGCCATATCTCTTCAGTTTTTTCGGTTTTTTATTCAGTGATATTTTCAATCTTGATCTGGCTCAGATACTGACGGTGACCGTTAGAAGTCTGATAGCCTTTTCTTCTCTTCTTCTTGAAGACGATAACTTTGTTGCCTTTTAAGTGCTGCATCACAGTGGCTTCGACACTGGCACCGTCTACCGTCGGGGCTCCCACTTTCGTCGAACCTTCATTGTCGATCAATAAAACTCTGTTGAAGGAAACCTTGCTTCCCTCTTCCTCATGCAGCCTGTTGACGAAGATTTCCTGTCCTTTCGTCACTTTGAATTGCTGTCCTGCGATTTCTACTATTGCGTACATTTTCTATGTCTTTATAAGATAGATACTCTCTTTTTTTTCGGACTGCAAAAATACAACTTTTTTCAATGCAACAAGATTTTATTTCCCTTTTTCTATAATTTTTTATTTGAAATTTGATTTGTTGTTTGTTAAAAAAATGATTTTCAATGTAATAAGTAATGTGTTAACCCTGATTAATGACGTACTTTTCTTCCTGGGTTGCGTTGTGTAAGTCGAAAAAGTGTACCTTTGCAAGCCAATTGTAAAGGCTGCACCTTATTAAATTAATGGACACACGCGAGTTAAATAGTCTGGTTGAGCGGATGAAGACGGGTGACAAGTCGTCTTTTGACCGTATTTTCCGCCTCTATTATGCTCCCATGGTGCGTTTTTGTTTTCGTTTTGTCGCGGACGAGGATGTGGCTGCCGAAATTGTCCAGGATCTGTTTGTAAAGATATGGACGGGGCGCGAAAGGCTGAAAATAAATGCCTCCTTCGATTCCTATCTGTTGAGTTCGGTGCGCAATGCGTCCTACACCTATATTAATACACAGCGTTCCCACAATGAAGCACATCTGATGGTTTACAGTGGCGAGGCAGACGAGATAGACCCATCGGACAAGCTTCAGTCCGACAATCTGGAGTCGTCCTATCGCAAGGTGTTGGCTTCCATGCCCGAAAAACGTCGCGAAGTGTTTCTTGCCAGCCGCTTCGATGGCTTGAAGTATGCAGAAATCGCCGAAAAACTCAGTATATCGCAAAAAACAGTCGAGGCCCATATGATGGCCGCCATCAAACAGCTTAGGGAAGGGCTTAAAGAATACCTTTAGAAAAAAAGTCGAAAAAAAAGCAAAAAAAGGAGTTTTCGACTAAGGGTATATTCCGAGTTATTAGTCATATAAATGAATCGACGAAAAAAACGGTTGAAATGAACTTGACAAACGAAAGATATGATGAGCTGATTAAGAGCTATCTTGAGGGGCAATGCTCTCAGGAAGAGGCTCTTATGCTTCTTTCGTGGATTGCCGAGTCGGAAGAGAACCGCGATTATTTCGAGTCGATGAAAGACGTGTGGACACTGACGGATTTCTCGTTTGACGAGACGGATCTTGACGTGGAAGCCGCCCTTGAAGCCGTTAACCTGAAGATTGAAGAAGCTGGAACGGAGACCGTGACGGTTGAAATGCCGTGGCTCCGCCGTAATTACAAATACGTCAGCGCCGCCGCAGCCATAGTGGTGGCTTT
This sequence comes from uncultured Bacteroidales bacterium, assembly GCA_905234765.1. The sequence goes on along the minus strand of CAJOIF010000002.1, from coordinate 35,121 downwards.
GTTCCTCGGCTTCCTCGTTACCAAACCGTTTGACTCAACAGTGACGCTGGCCTACGACAGCACATGCCCGGAACAAGTATATCAACTGCCCGATGGCAGTTCGTTCACTTTCAGTGGCGAAGGTGTAGTGCGTTATCCAAAACAGTTTGCTGACGACAACCGTTCCGTCAAGTTTGACGGTAAGGCTGTCTTCGACATTGCCAAAGAAGCTGAACGTCCTTTCGTGATTCATTGCGACGGCCTTGATGTAGAGGTTTTGGGCACCCGTTTCCTCCTTGAGGCAGATGAGGAGCAGTCTGTGCTTGACCTCTATTCCGGCTCGGTCAGACTGACGGCTGTCGACAAACGCGGCCATGTCTTGTCAAGCCTTGAGATGCAGCCTGGCGAGAGAGGCGTTATGACGGCAGATAGCCACACTTTGTCAATAATGACTTATCCTGAGGTGAAAGAACAGGAGTTGCGCAACGACCATGTGCTCGACTTCAACGATGTCAGCCTCTCAACCATAGTGGAGACTCTGGAATACATCTACGGTGTCGAAGTGAAATACCCGGATGCCTTTGCTTCCAGACGCGTGACGATGCGCTTCTCTGATGAAGACTCAGTCGATGAAGTGGTTGAAACCATTGCCACCGTGTTCGACATGGAAGTGACAAAGGCCGACAAAACCTATACGATTCATTGAATCGTTTCATCACGGATTTCTGAAAAAATGAACTAAAAACCGAGTATCTCGGTTTTTTGTCGTATATTAGCGGCCTGTTTGTGAATTCTTTTCAGAAATGAGACCCAATAAATTCATCATATTTTTCTTGTTGGTTATGTCATGCGCCTTGTTTCACAAGGCATATTCGCAGCCTCTTAATCCTTTGATTTCGTTTTCAGTAGAGTCATGCAACCTTAACGAGGCCCTTGAGAAGTTGTTTGCCGAATACGAACTGAATGTGGCTTTCAGCAAAGCCGAATTGAGCAAAATCCGCATCGAGAGCTACTCGTGCTCCTATAAATCGGTCGAAGAAGTGCTTTCAGACTTGCTGCAAGGCACTGGCTATGCTTTCAAGAAAGTCGGGAAGCAATATGTCATCAGGAGGATGCAGAAGTATATTCCCGTTCGGCCTGACAATCAAGACCCTCAAGACCCAGTGACAGTACTTCCTGAAGAGACGGTGACGGTGAAAACTGATACTGTTGTCAACATAGCAGCCGACACGATTCGCTTAGTCGACACAGTATGCGTCGTCCGTACAGTGATGCGCTATGATACCGTCGTTCGGGTGGAGACACAACACGACACAATCTATACGCTGAAATACAGGGGATTGACCTTCCCGTGGCCAGCCTTTAAAGACAACGGCTGGTTCGTTACACCAGCGTTGACGGTCAGTGTTCTTGGCTTGAAGGCGGAGTTTCCCGACATGGAACAATCGGTTGAGATAGCGCCTGTTTCAACCTTTGGAGTTGGTGTTGACGGCGGCTACAAACACAATCGGATGACCGTGGGAATGACGCTGGCATACAGGTCGTTGAAGTATCGTTTCGCTTTGGACCAAAACGTCTCGGGCGGCGATTGCTATGTGACCGATACGCTTGACACGTATTATGTTGTGCATTCCGAAGGGGACACTACTTATCAGTATATCCTTGACTCGACGTACATTCCGTTGACATTCACCGATGTCAACTACCGTGATGTCAATCGGTTCGATTATCTTAGTATCGGACTCTTTGGCTCGGTTGACTTTGTGAAGTTGGAATACTTTAGGGTTTTTGCCAAGGCGGGTCTTTCTGCCGATGTTTTGCTGTCGTGTTCAGGGTCGACGCTCTTTTCAGAAACGCCTTATCATGAAGATTTGACTAGGCAACAAGCCGCTCCATTGAAAATGTCCTATTATGGTGGTTTGGGAGTCGGCTTGAAGCTGGGCAATCATTTTGAACTTGTTCCTGAGGTACGTTATAGAGGGATGATAGGATCGCTTTGTCGACCGGAGGTGATGATGGATGTGCGTCCGCATTATTGGGATTTCCGTTTGGGCTTGATGTATTATTTCTAAAGATGAAACCACTTTCGACGATAGGACGCATTTTGGGGCTTGTGTTGCTCATGGCCGTGGCCTTACCCGTTGGTGCACAGCACTATGTTGCCATTGACGGTGAGGTTGATACGGTGATGGTACTCCCCCGTTTGGGCGCCGATTCTACCTATCTCGTCAACAATGCGCTGACGGTGACTGAAAGTGGCCAGTTGATTGTTGAGGCGGGCGTGCGCATCTATTTCGGTCAATCGGCCTGTCTTCGTGTCGACGGAGGCAGTTTGCAAATGAACGGCACGGCTACCGACTCCATCTGCCTTTACTGTTACGAGTTTTCACATGATTGGGCAGGGGTACAGTTGAAAAACGCCACCGAAGCCGACTCCATACGGTTTTCCTATGTTTATGTGGTGGGTGCCGTTACGGCATTGGATGTCTCCAATTGTATGAATGTCAGCGTAAAACATTGTACTTTCAACAATTACTATGCTGGAAAGGGTGTCGCCATCGTTGATTGTAGCAACTTTGACATAGACAGCTGTTTCTTTGACAACTGCGTGTCGGGAGTTGAGTTGAAGGCTAGGGTAGCACATAGCGAAAACAACCGCATCGCGCATAGCATTTTCGATAAGGGACAAATCAACATAGAGGTTTCGAATGTGGGCTATGGGTACAAATGTAACAATACGGTCATTTCCGACAATTGTTTCCAGGGCGCGACCACGGCCATCAGCTTCGAATCGGTGGGCGGCCTTTCCGATACGGATGCGGTGAACTATATCTTGAATAATGTCATTTCTTCGGAACTGCCGGAAGGCGGCTCAGGCTATACTTCTTATGGCGTCAAAGCAGCTATGGACTCGCTGGTCATTCGCAACAACATTTTTTGGAGCAATGATGAAGCCATTACCATGTTGAGAGTGTGTCATCTTGTGGTAGAAGACAATACCTTTTATGATAACAAGTTGGTGGTAACCAACCTATTAGCATCTGGTTCGATGGCCTTTACTGGAAATGTGATTAGCGAGGCACAAAAACGTATCGCCAGCTTCCCATCGGGATTGTCACGGCTGAATGGCAACAACTTCATGAAATGTAACTTCTCGACCACGCTTTTTGCCAATGTGTCTTCGGACGACATTGACATGCGTGACAACTTTTGGGATACGGATGACATTGATGTCATAGAGAGTGCCATCATCGACAAGCACGACTCGCCAGCTTTGGGCGAGGTGCTTATTGATGGTTACCTCTCCGAGTGTTTGACGGAAGTCCCTGTTGCGCCTCCATACATGGTAAAGAAACAGTTTGTTGATGGGCAGTGGCTGATTTCATGGGAAGACAATCAAGAGCGTGATTTTGACCATTATGTCCTTTTCTATGGTGACTTTGACCATTACAAATTCACGAAGCACATTGATTCCATCTTCGACACCTCAATAACGCTTGCTGTTCAACAGGCTGGTATGATTGCTGTCGCGGCATGCGACCATGCTTTTGATTTTGATGTCTATGCCTCGATGGGCCAAAGTGCGTATGCGTTTGCATCCTATTATCCCTATGCGGGCCCTGATGCCGAGCTTTGTGAACCTCAGACTGGTTTTGCTTTGGAAAACGCCAATATTCCATACACTTACAATCGCTTTGTATGGCGTACTTCAGGCACGGGCGTGTTCTCCGACTCACTTTCACTGAGTCCGGTGTATTATCCTTCAGCTGAGGATTTTGAGGCGGGTTCTGTGACTTTGTCCCTCCATGTTACTTGTCTGGGAGAAACCAAGACCGACGCAATGCAGCTTGAGTTCCGCCAGCAATTGGAAGTATATGCCGGAGGCGATTCTTTTAGTGATCTTGACCAGCCCGTGACCCTTTCCGAAGCATGGGCCGTCAACTACGACTCGATTGCTTGGCACAGCCTTAGGGATGGGCACTTCGATGATTTCCATGTCCTGAATACTGTTTATTATCCTGGCCCTCAGGATATTGCTTTGGGTTGTGTGGATTTGGTACTTGAGGCATGGTCGTATTGTAGTTATGCTGCCGACACCGTCCATTTTGACCTCTCTGAGGTGTTTTCTTTGCAGGGAACGGTGTGGGCTGATGGAAGACCTTATTCCCATGCCCAAGTGATTGCGGTGTCTGTCGATGACAACCCATTCTTTTCTGGTTTTTATCGCACCGTTTCGGATGAGGAAGGGCGTTTCAGATTCAACACCTTGTTGCCCGACACTTACATCCTTTATGCCCTCCCAGATACACTGGATATGACCGCGTCTGGATGTTATTATCTTGGTGATTATCAATGGAATGAATCAAATATGATTCTCGTCGATGGCGATGTGTTTGATGTGGACATTACGCTTCCTCTTGTACTTCAAGGCTTTGCTGTGGGCCAAGGACGCATTGGCGGCGTGTTCGATTATCCCGACACGGGATTCCGTGCAGGTGATTTTTATTGCCAGTCGTGGCTTCGTGACACAGGCGATACGGAGTTTTGCAATGGCGGTCTGTCGAACGTCGGAGTGTTGCTGCTCAATGCTGCCAAACAGCGGGTTTTGGGTTTTGCCCTTACCGATGACCAGGGCTTGTTCCAATTCGGGAACCTTCCGTTTGGTACCTACTATGTGATGGCTGACGTGCCGCGTTATGGTCGTGGGCTTTGCGAGGAAGTCGTATTGTCACCGTCGCAACCAACGATAGATGGTTTGCATCTTTGTATCAATGAAAGAGGGCATGTGGTCTTGCGACCGAATGGAAAGCAACAGCAGGTACAACCTCTTTCGATTTATCCCAATCCTACGGAGAACACATTGACCGTGATGGGGCTGGAAATCAATGAAAACTACGTGATTACAGTCACTGATATGTTGGGAAACTTGATGATGTGCCAGACTGTCGTCGGTTCGAATTTGCTGGGTATGTGTCAGATTGAAGTCGGGAATTTGAGGCAAGGACTTTATTTCCTTACGGTCAAGGGGGCTTCTGGAAGTTGGATGGTTAAGTTTGTAAAAAGATAAATAATTGGAAAATGAGAAAGTTAATAGGATTTCTGTTCGTGGTTTTCTGTTCGCTGACTGCTTGGAGCCAAGGTACGGTTTCGGGTCATGTCTACGAACAGGATGGTGTCGCGCCTATTGGTGACGCCACGGTGACTTTCTCGGGATACACGCTTTCAGGGAATCCGTTTCTAGTTGAATACGTATCGGATGCTTTCGGTCATTACGAGGCGCAAATTACGCCAGGATATTACTCGGTTTCAGCTTCTGCTGAAGGATATGAGGTTGCTTATCTTTCTGATTCTTTGTTTATTACGGATGGGGTGAATTATAGTTTCGACTTCCTCCTTCATGAGAGTTATCATCCGGTACGTTATGTGGCGGCACGGCATTATGCCAACGATTTTGTGCGTCTCTCTTGGTCAATGAATGCGCCATGTCTTTCGGAAGGCTTCGAGACCGGCGATTTCAGCCGCTTCAATTGGAATAATACGTTCTCCGATTTTCCGTGGGCGATGGATACCCTCCACGCCTACGAGGGCTCTTTTTGCATGAAATCGACTTGCGAAGGTCAAGGAGAAGGCCGCTCTGAGATTGAGGTGTCGGTGTACGTGCCTTGGTCGGGCGAGATGGGCTTCCAGAGCAGGATTTCTTCGGAAAACAACTGGGACAGAGGCTATTTCTATATTGATGATGAGATGCTGTTGGAGTGTTCGGGAGAAGAAGCTTGGTCAGAACATCGCTACCCTATCTCTGAAGGCGAGCATCTGTTTCGATGGGCTTATGTCAAAGATGCCAATAACGATAATGGTGAAGACTGTTTCTATGTCGATGATATTCATTTCTTCGTGGAAGAAGGCCGCTCTGCAGACCGATCGTTCCAGTATTTTGAGTTGTATCGTCGTCGTTTTGACGAAGAACCGGTGATGTTGGCATCCCATCTTGCCGACACGGTGTTTATGGAAATGGGATGGAATAGTTTGCCTTGGGGTAAGTACCAATGGGGCGTGAGCTGCTATTACGAAGGTAATCGGGGCTTTTCCGACACCGTATGGTCGGCATATCTGGACAAGGAAATGGTGACGTCTTTTGAACTGAGTGCCACGACAAACATAGGTGTAATACCAGTAGGAGCCGAGGTAACGCTTTCGTCTCAACAAAACTCTTATCAGGGCGTTTTGGATACCGACGGACACCTGCTATTGACTGAGGTGTACCGTGACGATTATGGTCTTAGGGTACATCTTGACGGCTTTGTTGATTATGTTTCAGACACGGTGTTTCCTGTTTTTGGACCTACTCAAGTCGAGATAGAATTGATGGAGGTAGTGAATGGCATCGACAGTATGTATGTCTCTTCCACGGGTTGGGCGATATGGTCTTTTGATGAGATGCAAAGTCGTGATTTGCAATATGTTGAGATAATGCTGAACGGAGAAGTGGTTGGTACATCTGTCGAAAACCATTTCCAATTTGATGTCGATAATCTCACGGAAGGCGACACTTGTTTGGCTCAAGTGCGTCCCGTCTATTTGTCTGATACTTGTGACTGGCGTGTTTGTGAGTGGGTTTATCGTCCTTGTAGCAGTTTTCAGGGATGCACGAATTTGACTTGGCTGTTGCTTAACAACGCGATTCAGATTGACTGGTCTTATCCCGAAGGCGAAGTGTTGGGCGCACAATTGTATCGTAATGGTGATTTCATTGGCTTTACAGAGGGTGATAGTTTCTTGGATGAGACCGAGCTGCACGGTGAGGTGGAGTATTGCCTGCGGGTTGTATATGATGGGGAACTTGATGGCACTTATTATTCCATGTCGTGTGAGGAATGTGCCATGGCTGTTTTTCCCGCTTATTGCGATCCGCCTGTGAAGCTTGATGGCATGGTGTATTACGAAAACGAAGCCAACCATGGTGCTTTGATTTCATGGGGTGAACGTCCCGACCCGATCATCCAATGGTTGCACTATGACAATGGCGAATTCAAGTGCTCCTTGGGGGGCGATGGCGAGCCTCGTATCTTCTGGGCGGTCCGTTTTGGGGCGGAGGAACTGGCGGATTATATGGGGGCATCCTTGCAAAAGGTGTCGCTGTATGATGTAGCCGCAGGTACCTATCAGTTATGGGTTTATGTCGGAGGCGACACGGCTCCGCGCACCCTCGTCCGATCGCAAAGCATGACCTTGGCAGGCACTCAGACCTGGCACGAAGAAGCCGTCTTGCCCGCTTTTGAAATCCCTGAAAATGAGCCAATATGGGTGGCGATTGGTCAACAGGGTTTGGCACGTCCCGCCGCTGCTTGTGAGGATACAGGGAGTCCCGATGGACGTTGGGTCTCTTTGGATGGTGAGACTTGGACCGACATGCATTCCTTCAATATGCACTATACCTGGATGTTGCGGGCATATCTTTCCAACCGTCCCAGACGTGAAATGTCACTTCAAGAGGATAGTTATTCCTTGCAGCATTATAATCTGTATCGCTCGTACGATAATGCTGATTACCAGCAAATTGCTACGATTCCCGCTGTCGAAGGCCAGTTGTATTATGAATACCGCGATAACCTTTCAGATGATCCTAACGAGTATGTCTATTATAGGCTTACCGCTTTTTATGTGGCTGACGATAATGAGACATGTGAGTCGGATTATGCTGCCACGTTGAACGACCCCGATAGAAACTATGTGTTGATAGACGTGTGGTCGACAAATGAAAAGGAATCCGAGACGCTGCATTTGTATCCCAATCCGACGAAAGAGTCACTCACACTTGAAATGGAAGGGATGCAGCAGCTTTCCATCGCCAACGCTTGGGGACAGGTCTTGTTGAGCCGACAAGTGAATGCAGATGTGTTGCACCTCGACTTGTCGGGCTATGAAAGTGGTTTGTATTGGTTGCGTGTGATAACTCAAAATTGTGTGTTGACACGGGCTTTCGTCGTTTTGCGTTGAAACATGCCCTAAAATTCTTACCTTTGCGGCCCAAAACGGTAAGCCATGATTTCAATCCAGAACCTGAGCATGCATTTCACGGGTGAGGATCTCTTCACTGACATCTCTTTCTTGATTCGCGAGAAGGACCGCATCGGTTTGGTGGGTAAGAACGGCGCGGGCAAGACCACGCTACTGAAACTCATTTGCGGTCTGGAACAACCATCGAAAGGCGATGTGATTATCCCTCAAGGCGTTACTATTGGCTATTTGCCACAGGAGAAGAATGTGAACAGCACAAAGACGGTATTGGACGAAGCCATGTCAGCCTTTGATGAGTACCATCAAATGGAGCGCGATGCGGAACGGTTGCAACAAGAACTGTCCGACCGCACCGATTACGAAAGCCCACAATACGAGAAACTTATCGTCAAGCTGAACAATTTGAACGACCGTTTGGCTTTGCTTGGCGGCAATAGCATTGAGGGTGAGGCGGAGCGGATCTTGGTGGGTTTGGGCTTTGGTCATGAAGATATGCTGCGTCCCATGCGCGAGTTCAGCAATGGCTGGCAGATGCGCGTGGAATTGGCCAAGATACTGCTGAAGAAACCAAATCTTTTATTGCTTGACGAGCCGACCAATCACCTTGATATTGAGTCGATTCAGTGGTTGGAAGGTTTCTTGAAAGCCTACTATGGTTCCATCTTGATGGTGAGTCACGACCGCGCTTTCTTGGACAACATCACCATCCGCACGGTTGAAATCTCGAACGGTAAGATTTACGACTACAAGGTGCCCTATTCCGATTACGTCAGTCTGCGCGAGGAGCGTGTCGATATGCAACGCTCAGCCTACGAGAACCAACAGCGCGAAATCAAGAATATCGAAGCGTTCATTGAGCGGTTTCGTTACAAGGCTACCAAGGCCAAACAGGTGCAAAGCCGTGTGAAACTCCTTGAAAAAATGGATGAGATTGTCGTTGACGACATCGACAGCACTTCCATCCACTTCAAGTTTCCGCCTGCACCGCATTCTGGCAAGGTGACCTTGGAACTGAACCATGTGGGCAAGTCCTATGGCGACAATGTCATCTTGAAAGATGTTAACTTGTTGATTCCGAGAGGGGAGAAGATAGCTTTTGTGGGGCGCAATGGCGAAGGAAAATCCACGTTGTCGAAAATCATTTGTGGTGTGCTCGACCATGAAGGCGAGGTGAAACTCGGACACGAGGTCAAGATTGGGTATTATGCACAGAACCAGCAGGATATGCTGGATATGAATAAGACCGTTTTTGAGACTTTGGACGATGTCGCGGTGGGTGATATGCGTCTGAAAGTGAAGGCCTTGTTGGGCTCGTTCCTGTTTCGTGGCGATGACATCGATAAGAAGGTGAAGGTGCTTTCCGGTGGCGAAAAAGCCCGTTTGTCCTTGGCCAAGATGCTCCTTTTTCCGACCAATCTCCTTGTCCTTGACGAACCGACCAATCATTTGGACATGCTTTCGAAGGACATCCTTAAGAACGCACTCATCCAATACGATGGCACATTGATTGTCGTTTCCCACGACCGCGACTTTCTGCAAGGCTTGACCAACAAGGTCTACGAGTTCCGCAAGCCGAACATCAAGGAATACATCGGCGACATCTATGATTTCTTGGAACAGAAAAACCTCAACCATCTGAAAGAATTAGAGGTTGTTGCCAAACAGACAAAGGTACAAGAAGTCGTGCCGCAATCACAAAACAAGCTCAACTACGAGCGCAAGAAGCAGATTGATGCCAAGTTGCGCAAGGTCGACAAGGAAATCCAACGCTTGGAGTCCGCAATCGAAAAACTGGAAGTGGAATTGGCTGAGCAGGATGCCGTCATGGCCCATCCCGAACAACATCCTGATATCAAGATAGATAACGACTGGTACTGGGCCTATGGCAAGAAGAAAGAGGAACTGCAAACCCTTTTGGACGATTGGAGCGAAAAGCAAATCGAGCGCGAGGAAGTAATGGCAGAATATGACAAGTAAGTGATTAAGGCTCAACTGTTTCGCTCACCACAATCACATTTTCGTTGTTAATACGTACCTTTAGCCAGCGTGTGAGGCGGTCTTGCATTTCGGCATCCATCGAATCGGTGGTGGTGACGAAAGCCATGATTCGCTCGGTTTCGCGTTGGGTATCTGCATCGACGACGGAGCCACGGGTTAGGCTGAGGCTCTTCACGTTGGGATATTGTGCAAACATCTCTTTTGATACCGCTTCAACGGGCAGTTCCTTTGCTTTGTAGTCGGTCAGTTGTTGGCCGAGTTTGGCAATGCTGTCGTTTAACCGTTGGATTTGTTTGTCGGTTTGTTCGTAAATGCCTTTCACGATTTCCACTTCAGAGAACTCTTGACGCATACTGGTAGCGTCTTCGTGGAAGACGATTTGGCTACGGGTGATGCCGTATTCCTCAGCACTTCTGTATAGTTTCTTCTTGGCTTCATCGGTCAAAGTTTCGCCAGCGAGGAAAAGTTCCAAAGTGGGTGACTTGCGCGAATAGGTGGCCTTGTAGTCGTAGATGAAGCACTTGCCAAGGTTCTTGTTGTCGGTCACAACCTTTTCCGAATGGATCATGAAGTTGTTCTCCTTGATGACGCTGATGGCGGAGATGATGCTAGGCACGATGACGATAAGCAGGATGATGTAAACCGCGCTTTTCGGGAGTCGACGTCGCTGCTCGTCCGTTTCCACAGCGGGAAATCTGAAATATTTCACGGCGAGGAAAGTAGCCAAGGCGATGAAGATGCTGTTGATGGTGAACAGATAAAGTGCGCCAAGCACATAGTTCCAGTTCCAAATGGAAAGCCCGTAACCCACGGTGCAGAGAGGGGGCATCAAGGCGGTGGCGATGGCCACGCCCGAGATAACGGTGCCTTTGTCCTTGCGTGAGATCTCGATAATGCCAGCCAAACCGCCGAAGAGAGCGATCAACACGTCATAGATGGTGGGATTGGTACGGGCCAGCAACTCCGAAGGATTGGCGAGGCTCAAGGGACTGAGCAGGAAAAACAGCGATGAGGCGATGATGCTGATGCCCACCATCACGCCGAGGTTTTTCAATGAGTCTTTCAGCAGACGGTTGTCTTCCGTGCCAAGTCCAAGTCCGAAACCCAAAATCGGGCCCATCACGGGCGAGACCAACATCGCGCCGATGATGACGGGGATGGAGTTGACGTTAAGTCCCACAGAGGCGATGATGATGGCACAAGCCAAGATGAACACGTTGGTGCCACGGAAAGCGATGTTCTTTCGGATGGAGAGAGAGGCGTGTTCGTAGTCGATTTCGTCAGAAAAATGGATGATAGATTTCAGGTAAATCAGGACTCTATGGAAAATGTTTTTCATTTGGATCGAAATTTTTGCAAAAGTCTGCAAAATACTTGAATTGTGCAAGAATCATTGACGGAAAAAGCTTCTAAGGGCAATCAACATGGGGAAAATCTCCACACGGCCTAAGAGCATGATGACCATGGCAATCACTTTCTGAAAGCCCATAAAACTGGCATAGTTGTCCAACGAACCGACATCACCGAAGCCTGGTCCGACACTGCCTATGCAGGCGATGGCAGCCGATAAAGATGTCTTGAAATCCATGCTGATGGCAAAGACGATGGTGCCGAAAGCGATGATGAGGATGTAAGTGCCCATGAAGGTTAACACCGAGGTGAAGTTCTCTTCCGTTTTCACCTTTCCTTCGATCTTGACGTTGGTGACATTGTAGGCTCCAACGAGTGACCTCACCATACCTTTCAGACTCTTGATGACGATGACAAAACGATCCATTTTCATGCCGCCCGAGGTGGATCCTGAGCAACCGCATACCAAGGAACAAAGTATCAGTATGCCCATGCTGCCCGTTGGCCAGAGGTTGGTATCGGCGGTGGCGAAGCCAGTCGTGGTGCTGAGCGAACAGACCTGGAAAGCTGCTAAGCGCAGTGCCCTTGAGAAAGAAGCGCAATAACCGCTGAAATATAGATTAGACGTGACGGCGAGTATGGCTATTGCAACAAGAGCCAAGAACCACCGGACGACTTGTGTATTGAAAAGGTTCTTTCGGGTTCGACTGTCGGGCCAAATAGTAGAAAACATAAGACTGAAATTGGTGGCTCCCATCATCATGGCCACGATGAGGATGAGTTCGACTGCAACACTATTATAGAACGCAACGCTGGTGTTTTTGATGCAAAAGCCACAGGTGCTGCAAGCCGACATGGCCAAGGTTGTGGCATCGAACCAGGGTATTTTGTTGAGTCTCAGTGCGATGGTTGAGGCCGCAGTGATGACGACATAGACGGCAAGCATCCTGTAGACGAAATGTTTTTTTCGACCACCATAGTATGATTTAGTGAGATCCGACAACTCGGCACTGGCCAAGACGGAATGGCGGTCGTGTTGTGCTGAGATGACCAACGAGACAAGGGTAACGATGCCGATGCCGCCAATCCACGCCGAGGCGATGCGCCAGAATTGCAGTCCTTTGGGCAAGGCCTCAATGTCGTTCAAGATAGAAGCCCCTGTGGTCGTGAAGCCCGAGACACTCTCGAAAAAGGCGTTGATGACGGTGAACTCGCTGCCGTACATAATATAAGGTATGGCACCAAAGATACAGGCCGCAATCCAACAGCCTGTGACGATGCGGTAACCGTCCTCAACGCTCATATTCTCTTGTGGTTGGGTCCTTATGATCGCAAAGAAGCCGCATAGTGTGGTCGCCATGGCGGAGAAAACCAAAGGGAAGAAACTGTCATCGCTGTTGTTTCGAAAGGCAATGAATGCAGACAAGTACATAAGGAGCGAAACGCCTATCAGGGAGAATCCAGCATAACGTATGGTAGTATTCCATTTTTTCATTTTCTGTCAATTTTGGATAACGGCAGCAAAAATATTTGGGCAAACTTTATGAGTCAACATAATAATATTTATCTTTGCATTGATAAAAATCAATAAAGATGACTTTACAGCAATTGGAATACATTATAGCATTAGAGGATCACGGCTATTTTGTGGAGGCTGCCGAGGCTTGCGGCGTGACACAGTCCACCATGAGCTTGATGGTGAAAAAACTGGAAGAAGAACTGGATGTGAGGATTTTCAATCGAGAGACGCATCCTGTTTCGGTGACGGAAATCGGTAGGAAGATAATAGACGAGGCCCGACAGGTGGTTTATCACTCCAAACAGTTGGTCGAGTTGACGCGCTCGGAGAAAGAACTCAGTTCAGGTGATTTGAACATCGCCATGACGACTTCGGTGGCTCCTGTGCTGATGGCGGAAATGTTTAAGTTCATGAGGTTGCGTTATCCTGCGCTTCGTTTGCGGACGGAGGAGATGATTACGACCACCATCCTGGCCAAACTGAAAAAAGCGGAGATTGACATGGGCATTTTGACGGCTCCCGTCAACGATCCTGACTTGTTGGAGATACCTTTATATTATGAAAGGTTCTTCGCCTATGTTTCTCCCGAAAATGCCATGGCGCGGCAGGAGAGTTTGGAACGGGACCATGTCTTAGACAACCCAGTTTGGATCATGAAAGATGGCGTTCGCCTGTTCGTTAGGTCCATGTTGAAACCAGGCGAGGCTTTCACCTATGAGAAGATGTATGAAGGTGGACGAGTGGGCATCCTATTGCAAATTGCCAACGAAACTGGGGGCATCACCATCATCCCTGAGACGCACATCAAGTTTCTGTCGGCATCGATGCGAAAATGTCTGAAGCCCATCGTCAACCCTGTGCCGAAAAGGACAATCTGCCTTGCTATTCGGAAAGATTACATTCACGAGCAGATCATGAACATCGTGATAAGGTCTATAAAAACCATCATTCCATACGAGTTGTGGGACAGCGTGATTATGACCGAGTATTTACGGTTATAGAACTCCAGAAACCACCTCGGCAATCTGCTCTAACCAAAGTTGGTCGGTGGCGTCAAACGTGGACAAACGCTCGCTGTCGATGTCAAGCACACCAATGACATCTTCACCTTTATATAAAGGTACCACGATTTCGCTTTTCGATTCACTGCTGCATGCAATGTGGCCAGGGAATTGTTCAACATCCTCAACCACGATGGTTTTGCGTTCTTTCCATGACGTGCCGCAAACGCCCTTGCCGAACCCGATGCGGGTGCAGGCCACGGGACCTTGGAAGGGACCCAGTACCAGCTGGTTGTCGATGACGCGGTAAAAGCCCGTCCACCAGAAGCGGAAGGCCTCTTGTATCAGTGCGGCCACATTGGCCATATTGGCGACAGGGTCGGCCTCGTCCTTCACCATCGCCTTGACTTGCGCGAGAAGGAGTTTGTAGGTTTCTTGTTTGCTCATATTTTTCAATCTTATTTCTGCAAAAGTAGTAAAAAAATGAGATTCCCTTCGGGAATGGAGTTTCTTTGTCTTTTCTTTCTGCGGCGGCTTGTGGTGTTTATAGTTCGTGGGATCTATTTGCCGCCGCATTTAACTATATGAATAACTCCATTCCCGAAGGGAATCTATTTTGTAATTATTATCTTGAATTTTCTTACCTTTGCATCTCGTTTAAAAAAGCACGAAAAATGAAAAAAGACATACCCGTATTGCTGCTCACCGGTTACCTCGGTAGCGGCAAGACCACCTTGGTCAACAAGATATTGAACAACCGCAAGGGCATCAAGTTTGCCGTGATTGTCAACGACATCGGTGAGGTGAACATCGATGCCGACCTGATTGAAAAGGGCGGTGTTGTAGGTCAAAAAGACGACAGTTTAGTTGCTTTGCAGAACGGCTGCATCTGCTGCACTTTGAAGATGGACTTGATTCAGCAGCTGCACGAGATTATCGTCATGCAGCGGTTCGATTACATCGTCATCGAGGCCAGCGGCATCTGCGAGCCGGAGCCCATTGCCCAAACGATTTGCTCCTTCCCCGACCTGGCTTGGCAACTCACCAAGGACGGTCTGCCCATTTTGGACTGCATTGTAACCGTGGTCGATGCGTTGCGCATGCAGAGCGAGTTCAGCTGTGGCGATGATCTGATGAAGAAAAACCTGGCCGAAGACGACTTGGAAAGCTTGGTCATCCAGCAGATTGAATTCTGTAACATCATTTTGCTTAACAAAGCCTCCGAAGTCACACCCGAAGAACTGGGTCGCGTCAAGAGCATCATCCGTGCCTTGCAGCCTACTGCCGAAATCATCCCCTGCGACTATGGTGAGGTGGACTTCGACAAGATCCTCAACACCCACATGTTCGACTTCGACAAGGTGGCTACCTCTGCCACTTGGATTAAAGAGGTTGAAGGTGCTGTCGTTGAGGACGATGATGATGACGACGACCACGAACATCATCACCATCATGAGCATCACGACCATGACGATGATGACGAGGAAGAGGAGCACGGCCATCACCACCACCATCACCACGACCACGAAGGCGGCGAAGTGGAGGAATATGGCATCGGCACCTTTGTATATTACCGTCGCCAGCCGTTCAACATGGCACGTTTCGACGAGTTTGTGGCACGTAAGCTGCCGAAGAACGTGATTCGCGTGAAGGGCATCTGTTACTTCAGGAACGAATACGACAACTGCTACATCTTTGAGCAGGCGGGCAAACAAGTACAGCTTCGCGACGCGGGTCAGTGGTTTGCCACGATGCCTGCCGACGAGTTGGAGGCCTTCATGGATCGTGAGCCCACCCTCCGCCGCGACTGGGACGACACCTACGGCGACCGAATGCAGAAGCTCGTCTTCATCGGACAGCATATGGATCAGGAGACCTTGACAAAGGATTTGGATGCTTGTTTGACGAGGTGATCCAAGGCAAAAAGCACTGAAAAAAGCAGGAATCGGCAGGATATATACTATTATATCTTGCCGATTCCATATAAAAACACCAAGAATCGGCAGAAAATAATACACTATATCTTGCCGATTCAGCACAAAAACACTTCAAACGGCAGAATATAATGCATTTTGTATAGTAAAAGGCTGGAGCAGAAGGAGGTTGTTAAGGATGATTTGTTTGGCTAAGTTTTTTGAAAGTCATTGGATTTTGTGGATTTATTGTATTTTTGCAATTGAAAAAACAAAATCTATGGGCGTAACATTCGACAACGAGAAGCAGATGTTTGTGTTCGACTTCGAGCACGACGGCGCGGAAGATATCGTTAACCTGACGGGTGAAGGCTATCAGGTGAGGGCTTTTGGCAAGTGCTTCTATTATGGTTATGAGTTTTCTGACCAAGTGGATGGCAATGTGCGTAGCGCGTTCATCAATTATGTGAAGTTCGCCAAAAACTTGCAGGACAACCCTAATCTGACGGACTTCATCAAAAACGCCATCGACAATTTGAGCAAGAAAATCAACTTGTACGATTACAATCTTGTGGTAATGCCCGAGTCGTCGAGCAAGGTCAACCAGTATATGTTGCGCTACATCTATCGTTTTGCCCAGCCCACCTTGCGGAAGATGGAGTTGGTGAAGGCCTTGCCCGCGAACATTTCTTTCGACATGGATGCTTACACGGAGCAATACCTTGATGATGTGTTGGAAGATGGTCGCCCGCGTTACACAGAGGCACAAAAGGCGGAAGCACGGCAATCCATTGAGAAAATGCTTGACCTCATCCATCAGAAGGACTATTTCACTATCGCCAAAGATGTGAAAAAGAGCCGTTTTCGTCCTTATATGATGGACTTTTTGAGGTTCGCATCCGAGGCTGACGAAAGACTCTGTGAATCCATCCGCCAACAGAATGTGTTGATTATCGACGATGTAACCACCAGCGGCTCAACTTTGAACGAGGTTTTGAGGACGCTCCGCATCCTTAACGAAGACAACGAAATCACCATTTTCAGTCTGATTGGACGGAAAGATTTGATGGCGGAGGCGGTGTAAAGTCTTATTTTGGTGATTTTTTTGCAAAGCATCGATAAAAAATGTCGATGCCTTGTGATTTTTTTTGTCCGTCCTTGCGATTGGCCAATAAAGAATAATTTTGCAGTCCATGACGACGGAGGAAAGTTTTAACAGGTAAAAGTCCAATCAGAGCCTGTCGTCACCAAACTCGGCGTATGGGTCCTCAAGATATTTGACGAATTTTCCGTTTTTGAAATAAATGTACCTGTACCAACTGATGTCTTTGGTGGCATTATAGGTTTCCTCACCTAATAGGTCGATATAGAACCGTTTTTCGAGTTTGTGGCAAATGGATGTCTTGTAATAGTGCTCGTTGGCGATGTATAAGGGGTTGGAAATGGCATGGATCTGCGAAAATGACTCATGGAAATAGTCGGCCACCACGAACAAGGTGATGCCGTTCTGGTCGCAAAACGTTTGCATTGCGCCGAGAATCAAGCAACTCTCCGAGGTACAGTGGGGCGACCATCGATACACGATGGCTTTTGGTTGAGCTTCAACCAGTTGCTTCAATTGCTTCCCGTTGATGGCGTAGATTCTTCCGTCATTCGTCAATGACAGAAGTTCGTCGTTTGTCGCACCCCAAACCACTTTGCTTTGTTGCTCTGGTGTCAGGTCTCGTGAAAAATGGGTACGGTAGCCGATAATGGCACAACCTCCTTGAACGATGAGGAGCATTAGAAGAACTGGGATTGTGAAAAGCTTGTTTTTCATTTGGAATTCTTTGTTTAAGTCGAGGCAAAAATACAAAAGAAAATGTTCCTAAATTTGTGAACAAAACCAAATGATGCTACATTTTATTGGAGTATAATTCCATAAAACATGCATTTTATCGGAATATAAAGATAGGTAATTACAATAATAGCGCAGAATTCCCTATCTTTGACCCATCAAAACAGCAGATTCTATGGAACAAATCATACAAACCGTATACAATTGGGTATGGAGTCCTGCCCTTGTGGCGATATGCCTGTTAGCGGGACTGTATTTTTCTGTTGGCACGCGCTTCGTACAAGTGCGGCGTTTTCGCGAGATGGCGCGGCTGCTTTTTTCGTCTGACAACAGCCAAAAGACAGGCATTACTTCATTTCAGGCTTTTTCGATGGCTCTTTCGGGGCGTGTGGGCACGGGCAATATTGTCGGCGTGGCCACCGCCATCGGCTTCGGCGGCCCAGGTGCCATAGTATGGATGTGGATTATTGCGTTCTTCGGGGCAGGCAGCGCCTTTGTGGAGGCTACCTTGGCACAAGTCTTTAAGGAAGACCACAATGGTCAGTTCCGAGGCGGTCCCGCCTATTACATAGAAAACGGCCTGCGTTCACCGTTCTTCGGGGCGTTTTTTGCGGTGCTGGCAGCCTTGGCTTGTGGCGTTTTTCTGCCGCCAGTGCAATGTAATGGCATTGCCCTTTCATGTTCGCGTGCCTTTGGCGTGGAAGCATGGATTATTGGTGTTATAGTGGCCGTGCTCATCGCCTTGGTTGTTATTGGCGGCGTCAAACGCATTGCTAACGTGGCTCAGATTGTGGCTCCCGTCATGGCGGTGATTTACATTTTCCTGTCCATAGTGGTACTTGTGGTCAACTACAGAATTGTTCCCGATGTGTTCCTTCAGATGTTGCACGGCGCCGTGGGCATCAACGAGGTGGGAGGTGCGCTGATAGGCAGCACCATAGCATGGGGTGTCAAACGCGGCATCTACAGCAACGAAGCCGGACAGGGCACTGGGCCCATAGTAGCTGCGGCGGCCAGAGTGAGCCACCCTGTAAAACAAGGTCTTGTTCAGGCATTTTCAGTATATATCGACACGCTTTTGGTCTGCACAGCCACCGCCATGATGATTCTGGCTTGCCGCACCTACAACATTGTTGACACCGTTGAGCAGACCCCGGCTGGCGCTGTGGTGACTTATCTGCAACAGAACCCCAACGCTCCTGAAGGCGAACCAGGGGTGTTCTATACCACAGGAGCCCTTGGAACGGTGGTGGGTCAGCGGACGGGCGACATGATTATCTCCATCGCCTTGTTCTTCTTTGCCTTCACCACCATCATGGCGTATTACTATTATGCCGAAACCAATCTGGTGTACTTGTTCAATCGTTGGAGGCGACGCGTTTTCAAGAAACACCCGGAAAGGCTTGACGAATTGGAGCAGGCAGACATGCATTTCGGCGATGACAGAGGCGAGAAAATCGTGATATGGATATTGAGAATAGGTACCATCTCCGCCGTGTTCCTTGGCTCGCTGGTGGGCAGCGGCTTGGTGTGGACCGTTGGCGATATCGGCGTGGGTGCGATGGCATGGATTAACATTATCGCAATTCTGTTGTTGTCTCGGAAGGCCTTCAAAGCGTTAAAATCCTACGAACGGCAGAAGAAAGAAGGCAAAGACCCCGTCTTTGACCCGAAGGAAATTGGTATTGAAGGGGCGGAGTTTTGGGAGAACCGTCAAGCGGAATAAGTGCTCATTTCCCGTAACAGATCCAATGCTTGCGTTACAGTACTCACTTCTTTTACAGTAAGTTGTAGTTTGTCATTGGCCTCCTTGACGGCAGTTCGCTTCGGGTGGCTCATGATGTATTGCATGACTTGTTGGAATGTTGCGCTCTCAAAGTATTTCGACTCTGGGTTGCTGACGAAATACGCCGTCATGTTGTGGTGGCGCAACAGGATTTTCTCAAATCCTAAATCCTTAGCAATCCAGCGCAAACGGACGGTGTTGAGCAAGTCGTTGACTTGCTTGGGGATAGGTCCGAAGCGGTCGATGAGGTGGTCTGTGAACTTCATCAGGCTCTCTTCAGTCTTGGTGCGGTCGAGTTCGCTGTAAAGGCTGACGCGCTCCTGCGTTGAGTTGATGTAGTCGGCGGGGAAACGCACCTCCATGTCGGTCTCGATGGTGCAGTCCGCGACGTAGGATTTCTCCTCTTCCTTGTCGAAAATATCTTGAAATTCAGTTTCTTTCAGTTCGAGGATGGCCTCGTCGAGGATTTTGTGGTAGGTCTCAAAACCGATGTCGTTGATGAAGCCGCTCTGTTCGGCACCAAGGATGTTACCCGCGCCACGGATGTCCAAGTCGCGCATGGCGATGTTGATGCCTTCGCCGAGGTCGGAGAACTCCTCCAAGGCGCGAAGGCGTTTCTGTGCCTCTTGGGTGAGGGTGTTGAGGGGCGGTGTCAACAGGTAGCAGAAGGCCTTCTTGTTGGAACGACCCACGCGACCACGGAGTTGGTGCAGGTCGCTTAGACCGTATCGGTGCGCATCGTTGATGATGATGGTGTTGGCATTGGGGATGTCGAGACCGCTCTCCACGATGGTGGTGCAAAGCAACACATCATAGTCACCGTTGATGAAGTCGAGCATGATTTTCTCCAACTTCGCGCCTTCCATCTGGCCATGGGCAACGGCGATGCGTACACCTGGCACGTATTTCAAGATGAAATCATGCACGTCCATGATGTTCTGGATGCGGTTGTGGATGAAGAACACCTGTCCGTTGCGGGCAATCTCAAATTGAATAGCGTCGCGAATGAACTCGCCATCGAAGCCACGCAACTCGGTCTGCACAGGATAGCGGTTGGGCGGCGGTGTGGTGATGACACTGAGGTCTCTGGCACCCATCATGGAGAATTGCAGGGTTCTCGGGATAGGCGTGGCGGTCAAGGTCAAGGTGTCGACATTGGCCTTCATCTCTTTCAGCTTCTCTTTCACGGCCACGCCGAATTTCTGCTCCTCGTCGATGACAAGCAATCCCAAATCCTTGAACTTCACATCCTTTCCCGTGAGGCGGTGCGTCCCGATGATGATGTCGATTTCACCTTTTTCGAGTTTCTTCAGAATCTCGTTCTGTTGCTTGGTTGTCTTGAAGCGGTTGAGGTACTCGATGGTGACAGGGAAACCGTCGAAGCGTTCTGTGAAGGTGTGGTAGTGCTGCAAAGCCAATACGGTTGTTGGCACGAGCACCGCCACCTGCTTCGAGTCGCAGCAAGCCTTGAAGGCGGCGCGCATGGCCACCTCGGTCTTGCCGAAGCCCACGTCGCCGCACACGAGGCGGTCCATTGGGTTCTCGCTCTCCATATCGCGCTTCACGTCATTGGTGGCTTTCAGCTGGTCGGGGGTGTCCTCGTAAATGAACGAGGCCTCCAGTTCGTTTTGCAGGTAGTTGTCGGGCGAGAACTTGAATCCAGGGGTGCGTTTGCGCTCGGCATAGAGCTTAATCAGTTCTCTGGCAATGTCCTTGACCTTGCTCTTGGTCTTGTTTTTCAGTCGGTTCCATGCGCCGCTGCCAAGCGTGCTGAGGCTGGGTTCCGTGCCGTCTTTACTGCTGTATTTTGCGATGCGGTGCAGCGAGTGGATGCTCACGTAAAGTAGGTCGCCGTTGTTGTAAATCAGGCGGATGGCTTCTTGTGGCTTGCCGTTGTTCTCAATGGTTTCGAGGCCGTCGAAACGACCGATACCGTGGTCAATGTGGGTGACGTAGTCGCCAGGCTTCAGTTCGTAAAGGTCTTTCAGCGTGATGGCCTGCTTGGTCGAGAAGTTGTCGCGCAGGTGGAAGCGGTGGTAACGCTCAAAGATCTGGTGGTCGGTGTAGCAGCACACCTTCAAATCCTCGTCGATGAAGCCGCCGTGGATGGCGATGGTCTCGGTCTCGAAATCGCGGTGACTCTCATCGTTATGATTGATGTCGTTCAGAATCGCCTGAATTCGAGAGAGTTGTTTGCTGCTTTCAGAGAATACGATGATGCGATAACCTTCTTCCTTATGTTCGGCGATGTCATCAATGAGCAGGTTGAAATTCTTGCTGAATATCGGTTGGGGCTTGGTGTGAAATGCAATAGTTGTTAGTTGGCTGTCGACGCTTTGCGTCTTTGCGAGCGAAGCGTGGCAATCTAGACCATCAGTTATCAGTTGGCTCGAAGTGCCAAACTCCACGGTACGCCGTTTCTTCAAGCAGTTCAAAAGTTCATTGGACTTGCTGAACAATTGCCCTGGTTTCAGTGCTTTCACTTCTTCGTCCTGCTCCTGCATCTTCTCGAATGCCTCCACAGCGCGGTCGTATTCCTTGTCGACCTGGGTGGCAAAGAAGGCCATGTCGGTGAGCCATACGGTGGTCGTATCGGGCAGGTATTGCAGGATGGCTTCGCGCTCCTCGATGAAGGCACGTTCCTGCATATTGGGCAACAGCACAATCTGTTTCAGCTTCTCGATGGACAGCTGGTCAGCGATGTTGAAGCTGCGGATGCTGTCGACCTCGTCACCGAAAAATTCGATACGGTAGGGGTAGTCGTTGGCGAAAGAAAACACATCGACCAGACCGCCACGGATGGCAAATTGTCCAGGCTCCACCACGAAATCAACGCTCTCAAACTCGTATTCGTAAAGCAAATCCGTTAGGAAATCCAAATTGATTTTGTCGCCCACCTTGATTTTGAAGGTGTTTTTGGCCAAGAGTTTTCGGGTGAAAACCTTCTCACTCAAAGCCTCGGGGTAACTGACAATCAGGGTCTTGCGCTCAGAAGTGGAAACACGTTGCAATACTTCAGTACGGGAGAGGATATAGCTGTTGTCGGGTTTTTCGGGCTCGTAGGGACGCTTGTAGGACGTGGGGTAGAAGAGCACCTGCTTTTTGCTGTAGTCCATGCCGCGCTCGCCGAGCAGGCTTTCGAGGTCGTTGTAGAAATAGGCCGCGTCTTCCTTGTCGGCGCAAACGATAAGGTGCTGACCGCCTATTTGGCGAAAGGTCTCTTCCACGACGAAGGCCTTCGATGAGGCCGCCAGATTAGAACAAAGCAAATGCCCTCCATCGTGCAAAGACTTGACTATCGCGTCGATGTGGGCATCATTTTTATAAGGTTGGTTCGAGATGCTTGCCACGTTGCTGGAAAATTAACTCCGTTGAATCTTCGATTTGTGGCGCAAAGATACAAATTTATTCGATAACGATTTTCTGCGTCTTCACGCCATCGGCGGTGATGAGGCGCAGGACATATACGCCTGATACCATTCCACTTGTAGAGACGCAATGCTTTGCGTCTCGTTGATAAAACACATGTCCCGTCATATCCACAATCTGCAAAATGCCTTCCTGGTTGACGACGATATTTCCATTGTTGACATAGGCAAAGGCCGCGTTGTCATCAACTGCGTCCTCGCAAATGGAAAACACCAGCCTAAACCTCGACGGATAGTCGCTTGTCTTAGCCTCAAAGGTGTAATTCGGCGTGGCCAAAAGGTCGATGTCGATACCGGTGAGGTTGTCGATGAGGTGGAGGTATGCTAGATCAAGGTTCTGTGACTCGACGCTGATGGTGTAAGTGCTGTTTTCGCTGGCCTTGAAGTTGAGCGGCAGCTCACTTGCTCCGTTGGTGTAGGCCACTGCGAAGTCTTGTTCGTTTTGCCAAAGGGTCATTTGTGAGCACTTGTCATCGAGACAGAGTTTTTCCATGTTTATGCCTTTTCCTAAACGTACACGGGCACGATCGATGGTGGTTTTGTCTTGTGTGACAACCAAATCGAAGTAATCCTTTGCGTTGTTGTCTTTCGCAGTGCTGACTTTGTTGAAAGTGACGGTTTCGTCGTTTCCGGTGGCTTTCACGAAAACACCCTCACAGGGGGCAATCTCGGTGCCAGTTTCCGCCAAAGTGATGGTTCTCCCGTTGATGATGTAGAAATCTCTGTTAATGGTCGTATTGCACGGATAAGGGTTGCCGATGAGGTTGAAACCAGGGTATGCGGCATCTTCGTCGTAGTCTAAAGAAGTGGCTTCGGTTGAGGCGGCCAAGGTGCCTTCAAAAGTCAAAGTCGTGTTGCTACTGTTGGCGTAGAGATAGCCTGTCTGGTGGTCGAGAGTGGAAAAACTGCTGGCTTTGTAGTTGCGCCACTCATTGGTTTGGCTTTGGTCGAACTTGTACAGGTCGTAAGTGTTGGTGGTAAGAAGGCCGCTAACTGCGCTCGGTTCGATGGTTTCTGTGACAGGCGGAGCGATGAAATACCAGCCGTTGTCGTTGGCAGTGTATGGCGCGATGTCTTTTTTCACTGTGGCGGCCACATTGCCGCTGCTATGGATAAGCTGTGCGCCATTTTCCAAAACGAGGTTGTCGGGATTGGTGTTGGTAAGGTTTCCGGTGACGGATAGAGTACTGTTTTCGGCGATGGTCATGTTGTCGTTGTTTTCAAGGGTCAGGTCTTCAAGTGTGTTTGAACCTAAAGCGAGGCTGGCTGTGTTTGATGCTTCAGATTCGCCGCCGTAATAATTGGTCTTTACGGTGTAGTGGTGTATGGTATTGTTGGTCGGGTTTTCGTGTGTATAACTCGAACCTGAGACGGCTTCACTATTGAGTTTTGTCTCTCCATCGTAGATGTTGTATGTGTAGGTGCCGTCAGTAATGTATGTCCGGATGAGCCAAGAATAGTTTCCGCCAATATAGTTCCATTTTGTCAGGCTTTCGCCAATCAACCGAGGATTAAAGCGTTCGGGATTTGTTTCGTCTTCAAAGGGGATGTCGTCATATAGGCCGCAAGGCGCAGGAGAGTTTCCCGAATTGTTGTCGGTGCTGGGGAAATACAGGATGACCCACAGCTCCTTAGTGTAGTCAAAAACGGTGGGGCTTTCGATTTCGATGTCTTTCCATGCTTGCGCTGTTGTGTTTGTGATGTCTTTCTCTATCAGTTTGTTGGAGCTTTCCTCAGCGGGGTCGCCTTCATAAATGAACAATTTATAATTACCTGTAAAGTATAGATAGGTGGAAACTTTGTTGATATACATCCCTTCGAAGCCGGTGAGGCGTGACGGGTCGAACACTTCCGCCCAATAAGTGTCCTTCTCGGCTCCCATTCCGACTCGGCCGGCATAAGCGGTTGCATATTGGAGGGTGGCGTCGTTGTTTTGAGGTTCAATCCATGCTAATGTGGTATTGCTATTTGTTAATGTTGCCGTTAGGTTGGTAGGTGTATAGTCGCGGTAGAAAGCCAATTTTGTGATGCGGTTTGAGGGATTCGACCTCGTTGAGCCAGACACGGCTCTGACGTAGTATTCGTAATAAAAGCCTGAAACGACATCGCTGTCCGTGTAGCTGTTTTCAGTGATGTTTGTAATCTTCGCGTTGTCGCGGTAGATGTCGTAAGAAGTGGCGCCTGTGACAGCATCCCATGAGAGGGTGATGCTGCCGCTGGCAATAGTGGCCGAGATGGTGGGAGCTGTAAGGCTACTGATGGGTTCAACCCAAAACGCGGCACCGTTGTTCAGGTTGTATGTACCGGATCCACTACCTATTCCTCCTGATTGAGGGTTTAATGCACCAATTGCCCAATACTGATTGTTTTGATATCCCCCCCAGCCCCAATTGAAGTGAAAATAGTTATCGGAACGGTAGCCGTCGCAAACGAAGGCATGGCCGCCTCCACCGTTGCTCGTAATATATCTTCCAGCATAAAAAATCGGCCTGCTCTCGTCCAATTCAGCTTGCAACAGCTCAATCCATTGCTCGTTGGTGTAGTTGTCTTTTGATTTGTAATTGGCCGAAGGCGCGTAATTGAAATAATCTACCAAAGCATCGGGCACTTTCGATGATACTGCGCCACTACCTCCTTCTGAGCTTGGCCCGTATTCCATATCGACGGAAACGCCACAGCTGTACATCAACGTGGCGACAGCCTGTTTTTGGGTATCGGTGCTCGATGAACCGTATGTGTTGGTCATGTTGTTCCAATCATAGGTAGTGTGCTCGAAATCAACACTTTGTACGCCATATTCGGGATGGTTTTCTGGTGTGTAGGAATGCTCACCCTTGCCAGTTTCAGGATAGTTCCAATATTTCATCACTTGTGCCATGGCAGTTGCTACGCAACCAGTTACTGTGCCAGTTGGGCAATACATATTGTAAGGTGAATTTTGGTCCCAACTAGTGGAAACCAACGGAGCCACAACGACGGTTGGTTCGTCTTTTGAGGTTTTCTCTTCTTTCAAATCCTGCCATTCAGTCACAGTGCTAGTGTTTGGTTGGATGTTATTCTCAATACCCCATTGTATTTCGTCGCCGTATTGCTGCAGCCACGATCTCATGTTTTCGGGCATATCCTCAACATTGAATTTGTTGTTTAGGGAATACCCTAGAATAGGTTTGGCACAATCATCCGCCGACATCACTACGAAGCCTTCCTCGGTAGTGAAAATGTATAGATTAGGAAACCCTGCGGCCTTGGAGAGGTCGGTCAGTTGGGCAGCTTTCGCACCGTTGTTGTTAAGGAAAGTTGCGGCCACCTTGCGGGCGGTTTCGGGGTCAACGTGTTCGGCAAACATCGGCATGGCTGCCAATAGCACCAATGCCACAATCAGTGTAAATCTTTTCATATTTATGGTGTTCTTTAGCTAAAAGAATGAGGGCGCAAAATTAGTAAAAAAGGGTATGCGTTTGACAAGAAACCAAAGAAAAACCATGACCGCCCCAGTGTTCGTTGAGGCAGCCATGGTCAAAGGTCTTTGTTGAAGAACTATTCCTCTACTTTTGCCCGTTCGGAGTCCCAAATCATGTAGACGATGATGGCGATATACATCACCAAGGCGATAAGTCCAGCTACAGGCAATTCTGCAAATGGCGTACCGTCGGCGGTCTTGGCCACGGCATCCACGTTGGCGAACTTCAAAATGGCACTCACCACACCCATCAAGGCACCACCGGCGATGAAACCAGAAGCGATGAGGGTGCCACGATTGTAGCGGGCATCGTTGAGTTTCTGGTTCTTGCTACGGCTGCTGACGAACCACGAGATGGCACCGCCGATGAGCAACGGCACGTTGAGGTCGATGGGGATGAACATACCCAAGGCAAAGGGCAATGCGGGAATCTTGCAGAAATTGAGAATCAAGGCGATGGCGGCACCGATGCCATAGAGCAGCCAGGGGGCGTTGCCGCCCGACATCATCGGCTCGATGACGGCGCTCATGGCGTTGGCTTGCGGCGCAACCAAAGCGTTGTCGCCCACGAAACCATAGGCCTTGTTCAAAACCATGATGACGCCAGCGACGGTGGCAGCAGCCACGGCCACACCGACGAACTTCCACAGCTCTTGCTTCTTGGGTGTTGTGCCAATCCAATAACCTACTTTCAAGTCAGTGATGAAGGCGCCTGCCACAGCCAAGGCCGTGCAAACCACACCACCTATAATTAATGTGGCAGTCATGCCTTCGGGACCGCTCAATCCAGCGGCGACCATCACCAAGGAGGCCAGAATCAAGGTCATCAGCGTCATGCCGCTCACAGGGTTGCTTCCTACGATGGCAATGGCATTGGCAGCCACTGTTGTGAACAGGAAGGCGATGACGGCCACGACCAAAATGCCAATCAAGGCATGGCTGAGGTTGTGTACCACACCGAACCAGAAGAACAGGAAGGTGACAATCAAAACTGCCACGATGCCGATGACGATGGTCTTCATGGGGATGTCTTGCTGGGTGCGGTCGATGGGTTCAGCTGAGGCTTTTTTACCCTTGAACTCATTGGCAGCAAGGCCCACTGATGACTTAATCACGCCCCACGACTTGATGATGCTGATGACACCCGCCATGGCGATGCCGCCGATGCCGATGTGGCGCGCATAGTTCTTGAATATTTCTTCAGGTGCCATCGATCCGATGGTGGTGGTGATGCCCGCGTTCATCAGGTCAACGATTTGGTCGCCCCAAATGAGGTTCATGCCCGGGATGATGATGAACCACACGAGCATGGAGCCACAGCAGATGATGAAGGCGTATTTCAGTCCGATGATGTAGCCCAAGCCAAGCACAGCCGCCCCCGTGTTCACCTTGAACATCAGTTTGGCTTTGTCTGCCAAGGCAGCACCCCAGCCCATCATGCGGGTGGTGATGGTCTCTGACCACCAGCCGAAGGTGGAGACGATGAAGTCGTACAGACCGCCAATCAGACCGCTGACGACCAGCAGCAGCGAGTCTTTGCCTTTCTTCTGCCCGCTGACCAAGACTTGTGTCGTGGCCGTGGCTTCGGGGAAGGGGAATTTGCCGTGTTGTTCCTTGACGAAATACTTGCGGAAGGGGATGAGGAACAGGATGCCCAAGATACCGCCCAGCAGCGAGGCGATGAACACCTGCCAGAAGTTGATTTCAATTTGGTAGCCCTTACCTTGCAGGATGTAGAGCGCGGGCAAGGTGAAGATGGCACCCGCCACCACGCCGCCCGAACAGCCGCCGATGCTTTGGATGATGACATTTTGCGACAGCGCGTCGTTTTTGCGCGTCAGTCCCGTGAGGCCAATGGCGATGATGGCGATGGGGATGGCGGCCTCAAACACCTGCCCGACCTTCAGGCCGAGGTAGGCGGCGGCAGCCGAAAACAGGATGGTCATTAGCAGGCCGATGCATACTGACCAAACCGTAACTTCCTGATACTTTTTGTTTTTCGAGAGAATCGGTTCGTACTCTTCGCCCGGTTTCAGTTCGCGTTGCGCGTTCTCGGGCAGTTTGAATTGTTCGTTTTCCATATTTCTACGAGTTTGTTTCTGAAATAATTTGCAATAATAGGGAAAAATCTATTTCATCAGCACATTCCCAATCCGACATTCCAAACACCGCTTCCGCTTGCAATACATATTATAAAGGTGCAACAAGGCTTGTGTCTGCATGGCGTTTTCTGCTGTGATGCCGCATTGGACGAAATGTCTAATGACGGCATTGTCCTCGGCTTCGGTTTCTTCCAAAAACTGCATGGCCGTTTCGCACACCGATTCGTCCTTGTGCAGTTTGCCGTAGCAAAACAGCAAGGGTGCCACGGCGTTGATTATCAAAATGTTTGCTGTGGAATCGCCCAAATGTTTTGGCGCGGATTCGGTGGGAACGCCAAATCGCCAATGTGTTTCCCAGTATTCCGACGCCTTCACATCAAACAAGACCTTGACTTCAGCTGTGTTTTTCGCCTCGCGGATTTTGGAAAACAGACACCCGTTTTTGTGAATCAGTTGCGCCATCTGCGACAATCGAATGGTCGGGAAGTTGCTGGGCCTCATGCGCATGAACTTAATCCGCTCGGCGGGCATGGTCAGGAGGTTGAACTTGGCTTTCAACACACTGAACTCGCGCTTGAGTAACAGGGGGTATTCCTCAATAAAGTCGTCTTCGAGAAATCCTGCACAACCCATCAGCATAGCTTCTACTTGCGCGTGATTGTCTGCATGTTTCAGCAAGGTCTTGAACGGCAGAATGTTGGACAGAGCCTCAAACGCTTCGTTGTTGACTTTCAGCCCGAAGTAGCGCATCAACAACTTGTAGAGTGCATCCTCCCAGTCGAATTGGTTGGCTTCTAGAATTTTGGTGACGACGTCGGATTTGCTTTCCAAGCGTTCCACGGCCATGCGGTCAAGCCATGAGAGACGGGTGAAGACAGGTGTTTTAGCAATGTTTTTCTCGCAAGGAATCCAGCTTTTTGAGGACATAAACCTCTGGTAATGAGCGAAAAGTGTCTCGTCAAAGTGACCTTTCAGTTCCAAGGTTGGAATGTCGTTGACCTTCGTGTCATTTTCATACACCACATGTAGGATGACGTTCTGATAGGCCTTGTCAGCTTGGTGACCGTGACGGTTCCAATCGCTGCTTTTCACGTGGATTTCCACATGGCCTGCCCAGAGATTGTCGCCGATTTGGATTCTCGCTTCCAAGAAGTCAGGCCCAGAGTTAGTGTTGCGGTAGCCCGTCGCGACAATGTCGACAGCCTCGCCTTCTGTGGTCTGCAAGACTTTGTCTATCAATCGGTTCTCCCAAAGGTAGTATAGGAATTCTTCTCTCATTATTTGATTCTCCAGCAGTTCAACGGTTCTGTATCCAAATCGCCTTTTTCTCGTGCCCAGTCGATGAAGAGGGAACGCAAATCGCGCTCGCTTTGCCATACTACATGGTCCTTGATGTCCTCCTGTGCCCAACCCACACCGTTGATGAGGTGGTTGCCGCCGCCCATCGAACGGTAGGAGTTCATCACCACATTGTAAGTCTTGTCCATGTCGAAGGGCGTGCCATCAGCCATGCTGATGATTTTAATGCGTTCGCCCATCGGGTTCTTATCGGTGACTTCATATTTGATGCCCGCACCCGAGTCGAAGTTGTAGATGGGGTTCTTCATCTCGTAGGCATATTCAAGGAAGTCCTTTACTTCTTTGCCGGTCATCGACATGACGGCCAATGAATTCTCGAAGGGATACCAAGTGAAGAATTCTTCGACGAACAGCTTTCCGCCAAGGATGGTCTTGCCGCTACTCAGTGGAGCTGCCATGGAAATATCAGCATGGATGCCTTCGGCTTCGACCGTCTCCATCTGACAGCGGTGAATCTCATCGACCCAAAGGCAAGGACCCTTGAAGGCATCGTCGGAACAGATGTCTATATCGATTTCGGCTACGATCTGTTCTTGATACTCTCGGGATCGGTCGAGGTAAGGCTGGAGCATGGACAGGAAGGTCTCGTCTTTCTCTTCTCCGTCGGTAGGCATCAATTCAATACTGATTTGAGGTTTTTGCCTTTTTTTCAAAGTCACTTCGGCCTTGGCCAGACCTTGTCCGCGACAGCCCGAGTTGAGCACATACACAGGCTCGCCATTGGGGTTCATCACCTTTTCGGCACGCGCACGGTGGTCATGGCCGTAGAAGATGAGGTCGAAGCCAGGCACGTTCTCGGCGACCCATTTGGTGGCGTTTTCTAGCCCAAGAGGATGTCCTGCCGGCAGGTTTTGTGCCTGTGGCTCCCAACCCGAGTGAAAGAGGCCTACCATCAAGTCGGGATGCTCTTTGTTTTGGATAATTTTTACCCATTTCTCAGCAGCGGCTTCAAGCTGCTCAAAACGCAATCCGGGACGCAACCTATCTGGTACCCAAGTGACTACATAGGGCGTCAGCAAGCCAAGGACAGTAATTTTGAAGCCATCGCGCTCCAAAACCACATAAGGTGTAAAGTATGGCTCATTCGTACTTTCGTCGATCACATTGGCGCAAACGACGGGCATTTTTACCTCGGAATACAGACGATCGAACACCTTACGTCCTGCCTCAATATCATGGTTTCCAACGCCTATTACGTCATAAGAGAAGTAATTCAGCACTTCCGAAACCAGGTTGGGGTGTTCGGCATCTTGGTTGGAGCAATACTGGAACGCCGTGCCTTGAATATCATCGCCGTTGTCCAACAAGATCAGCCGTTCGCCCAGCTCGGCTTTCATCTGCTTGATGACGAAGGCATCGTTGGCGAATTCGTCATAACGCCCGTGCGTGTCGGTGGTTTCGATGAAAGTCAGGGTGGTTTCTTTTGGGGTGCACGAAGCTAGGAAGGAAGTAAGGACAATCATTAAATAAAGTGTTTTCTTGGTCATTGTGATGCGTTTTTGAAGCCCTAAAAGTAGCAATTTTTCTGCCTGGTAGGGTAAAATGGGGAATTTTTTTTTCGCAAATCGAGCGGAGTAACGTTTAATTCCGTACCTTTGTGCCGCAATTCCAAACCGTTTGAACAATGGCCGACTTGAGTGTCATAGTGTCCGAAATAGAGCTGAAATTGAGGAAATTAGTTGATGCGAAGAACAAGTTGTCCGTTGAAAACCAGCGGCTTGTCGAGGAAAACGTTGCGCTTGAGAAAGAGAATCGGGCGTTGCGTCAATCGGCGGAGGAGTTGCAGGAAAAAATAAATAAATCTACTATTGTTAACGCACTCGACAACGAGGGAGAGATAGAAGAAGGTAGGAAACTCATCAAGGATTTGGTGAAAGAGATTGACAAGTGCGTTTCGATACTGAACAGTAAGGAATAATTCAAATACTTGATAGTCAGTGCGATGGATGAGATTACCATCAATATCAACATCATGGATAAGCCCTACCGCCTGTCGGTGGCCCGCGCTGACGAAGAGAAGGTTCGCAAGGCCGCAGCCCTCATCAACGAGAGGGTAAAGTTTTATGCCAAGCATTATGTCTACAAGAACGACCTGGACCTGTTGGCTATGACCGCCCTGCAACTGGCGGCTACCGTTGTCAAGAATGAGAATGAAACAGCCTATAAGGATCAGCAATTGGAACGCAAACTGAACGAAATGAACGCCTTGCTGAGCGACCAACTCGCATAAGCCGCCTTACCGCGGTCTTGGTTCTTTGAAGACTTGAAACTGCCTGTTCATCGCAACTGGTAAACTCAACATTAAACACACATCAATCGGTCTACTCGCGCTCTGTAAAAACAGGCCTCATTCCCTTCGGGGAAGCACCCTTGGTGCCGGTGGACGTTTGCGCAACGCGGTGGC
The DNA here is from genome assembly GCA_905234765.1 of uncultured Bacteroidales bacterium. The sequence continues at coordinate 2,966 of CAJOIF010000002.1, read as the reverse complement.
CACAAGCGTATCTTTTGGGGTTTACACATTTCCCATAGGCAGGCAGTTTCTTTTTCCCTTTCCTTGAAAATCGAGTAAAAACAGAGTTAAAATGTTATTACTCAACATCACAACAACAATGATTATCATCGCCGCAGTCGCCTTGGTCGTGGGGCTTGCGGTTGGTTATTTCATCACGTCCACCGTGCTTAAAAAAGCCGTCACCAAAGAAGAAACCGCATTGCTTGAAGAGGCCAAGGAAAAGGCCGAGGTCATCAAGAAGGAACGCATCCTGCAAGCCAAGGAGAAGTTTCTCCAGATGAAAGACGAACACGAGAAGGAATGCAACGAACGCAAGCGCGAAGCCCAAAATGTGGAGAACCGCGCCAACCAACTCCAACAACAAGCCAGCAAGAAGATGGAAGAGGCCCAGCGTAAGGCCAAAGAGGTGCAGGCAGCCCAGCAAAAACTTGATTCACAAGTGGAAAGCTTCAATAAAAAGAAAGCCGACTTGGACCGCATCTACAAGGAAGAATCCGAAAAACTCGAAACCATCTCTGGTCTCTCGGCCAAGGAAGCCAAGGAGCAACTCATCGAACTCGTCAAGGAAGACGCTCAAGCCGAGGCAATGGTTTATGTGAAGGAGGTCACGGAAGACGCAAAGATGAGTGCCGCCCAGACTGCCAAGAAGATTGTGCTGGAGACTATCCAGCGCACGGCTTCCGAGACGGCCATCGAGAATACCGTCAGTGTGTTCAACATTGAGAATGATGAGATTAAGGGACGCATCATCGGTCGTGAAGGCCGTAACATCCGCGCCCTCGAAGCCCTGACTGGCGCCGAAATCATCATCGACGACAGCCCTGATGCCATCCTCATCTCCGGCTTCGACCCGATTCGCCGTGAGATTGCACGTCTTTCGTTACAGAAACTCGTTGTCGACGGCCGTATCCACCCCGCCCGTATCGAAGAAGTGGTCCATAAAGTGGAAAAGCAAGTGGATCAAGAGATTATCGAGGTTGGTAAGCGCACCGCCATTGACCTCGGCATCCATAACCTGAACCCCGAACTCATCAAGATGGTGGGCCGCATGAAATATCGTACCAGCTATGGTCAAAACCTGTTGCAGCACTCCATTGAAACCGCCAAGCTCTGCGCCACCATGGCTGCTGAACTGGGCATCAACCCGAAGGCCGCCAAGCGTGCCGGTCTGTTGCACGACATCGGTAAGGTGGCCGACAATGAGGAAGAGCTGCCGCACGCCATCCTCGGTATGAAAGTCGCCGAACGTCTGAAGGAAAAGCCCGACATCTGCAATGCTATCGGTGCCCACCACGAGGAAATCGAGATGGACAACCTGATTTCGCCTATCGTGCAGGTGTGCGACGCCATCTCGGGTGCTCGTCCTGGTGCCCGCCGCGAGGTGGTGGAGGCCTACATCCAGCGTCTGAACAAGTTGGAGGAAATGGCCATGAGTTATCCGGGTGTGGTGAAGACCTACGCCATCCAAGCGGGCCGCGAGCTGCGCGTCATCGTGGGTGCCGACAAGGTGACCGACCAAGACGCCGACCGCATCGCCTACGACCTCTCGAAGAAGATTCAGACCGAGATGACCTATCCCGGCCAAATCAAGATTACGGTCATCCGCGAGACCCGTGCTGTGCAGTACGCGAAGTAAGATCCTATGATCAGAGAAGAAGTCGTATTTGGTCCCATCCATAGCCGCCGTCTTGGCAGTTCCTTAGGCATTAATCTGCTGCCGGAAAAAGGGAAAATCTGCTCTTTCGACTGCATCTATTGCGAATGCGGTTGGAACAAGGATGGGCGCAATGATACCAAGCTGCCTACAGCGGCCGAAGTGCGCAATGCATTGGAAACCAAATTGCAACGATGCAAGGCCGAGCAGGTGCCGATTGACTCCATCACTTTCAGCGGTGACGGCGAGCCGACACTCAACCCTGAGTTTCCACAAATCATTGATGACACGATTCGGCTTCGCGACCAGTATTATCCTGCCTCGAAGGTGACGGTGCTGTCGAACTCCACGCGGGTGCATCTGCCTGAGGTTTTCAATGCTTTGCGCAAGGTGGATAACCCGACGATGAAAATTGACGCGCCGACGAATGCGTTGGCGGAAAAAATCAACCATCCTACGCCGGGCTATGATATTAATAAGGTGGTGGAGGCCTTGAAGCAGTTCAACGGCGACTTCATCTTGCAGACCATGTTCCTGCGCAGCAAGGACTTCGATTCCTCAAGTCCTGAAGTGCTGAATGGCTGGATGGACATCGTTCGCACCCTCAAACCGCGTGAAATCATGGTTTACACCATCGATCGCCCCACGCCTAAGGAGGGATTGCAAAAGTTCACCGTTGAGGAAATGCGCCGTTTGGTGCAGCCACTGATTGAGGAAGGGCATGTGATTCAGATCAAAGGATAAAAGCCCTATCTTTATTGCAAACGAAAAGCCCACATCATGAGTTTTGTTATATGTATGGAAAAAACACATGTTACTAGCTCTTCTGTTTGGTTTTATCCTTATCTTTGCGGCACAGAGATTTTTTTTTGCAAGAGGTGGTAGAATTCCCGAAAAGGTTCTCTCTATGAAGAAAAGAAGATAACTATCAATTACAATAAACAACTAAAACTGAATCACAATGAAGAAAGTAACAAGAGCTTTAGCAGCCATGATGCTTGCAGCAGCGGTGGTTTTTGCCACGGGATGCAAGAAGGACAACGACATCAACGTAAACACAGGCGATAACAACGGCCTTGGCGGTGGTGGTGGCACCAACCATGAATACGTGGATCTGGGCCTGCCCAGCGGTACGCTGTGGGCCACCTGCAACGTGGGTGCGACTACACCTGAGGGATACGGCGACTACTTCGCCTGGGGTGAGACGCAGCCCAAGAGCTACTACGACTGGAGCACCTACAAGTACTGCAACGGCGGTAACTCTAACCAGCTGACCAAGTATTGTGACTAT
>CAJOIF010000001.1 GCA_905234765.1 uncultured Bacteroidales bacterium | reverse complement strand
TGATGGTAAGAAAAAACTATTGGTACTTGATGACTTGGTTTCGAGTTTGGATAATAGTAACCGGCTTTATTTGGCAAGATTCATTTTGTCGAAGTTCACTGGATTCCAGAAGGTACTGTTTACTCATAGCATCGGTTTCAATAATATGCTGTATCAGTGCATTGAAGAGAAACATGAGTTAGGAGCTTGGCTTACTTATAATCTGTATCTGACACAACGTGGGCCACAGATTTACGATTTTGGGGAGTTAAAGACAACAGGTGCGATAAAGCTAGAGTATAGCAAGGGATATTTACAACAAAATTCTGTTGGCAACGAGATAAGAAAACGATTTGAGGCTGTGATATATGAACTGGCGAAAATCATCCAGTTAGGGGAAGTGCATATGGCTACCAATCTTGTTGCTAGGTTAGTAAAGTCCGAATCCCTGTATGTAAAAAAACATAGTGGGAAATTATATGATGCCAATGATTTGGTCAAGGCGATTAAAGATATTGCCGAAGGAACAGATACACCAGCCGACAAGGTGCAAAAAATAACTGATGAGATACAGAAGTATTCAACAAATGCTGACTTGCAAAAAATAGTTAGTTTTGTGAAGGAGTTTCATTTCTACGAAAAAATGTTAATTCATTCATTGTCTCACGGTTCGGCTCCGATGCCCAATTTCAACCAGAAAGAAGTTGAGAGTGCTATGAATTTACTTGAAACTATTGAGAATGAAATCAAGGGATTCAAGAATAGCCTTGGCCCGTTATAGTCGGTGATTGTGTCATGAATTGAAAATAATTAATTCATAATTAGAATTCCACGTTTATGTCTCAAGACTAAATAAAGCGAATGAATATAACACATATAATAGGGAATGGTTTCGATATCAACCAGGGCATTCCTACTTCGTATGCCCATTTTTATGAATATTATCTGCAGCTAGTTCCAAATGATGATGAACCAGAGATTGTAAACAAGTTTCGTATCAATTTGTATAATGCCCTCTTGGAGCATCGTACGGAATTATGGTCGGACATGGAAATTGCTTTAGGCAAGGTGACTGAAGAATACGATTCAGCAGAGGATTACAATACAGTTTACATGGACGTGTATAATCATTTGATGGAGTATATTGATTATGCCTATCGTTTTTCAGATGTGGAAAATTTTGACAATCCTACCAAGACATTATATCAAGACCTGATGAAACCTTGGCTGCATCTGACACCGAGTGAAATAGAGGATTTTAACAAACTGTTTGTTCGGGTAAACGACAATCGCGTAAGAATATTGAGTTTCAATTACACCGATACGTTCAACCGTATTGCTGATATGGAAAAAATAGGTGTCGGTGGTGTGTTGGGTTTAGATCGTGCCATGACTTTTCATTTTGACGGATGTCTACATATCCATCAAGACATAAAAAACCGGAATATTGTTCTTGGCGTTGACAATGTGGATCAAATAGCCAACAAGAAACTGGCCGCAGAGGAAAGTGTGCTTGACCTGCTTGTCAAGCCACAAACCAACAGCAATCTTGGAACCATGATAGACCGTCAATGCCGTGAAGTAATTGCTCAAAGCGGTATTATTTCAATTTATGGCGTATCACTTGGGATGACCGACCAGAGCTGGTGGAATGAAATAGGAAAGCGAATAAAGGTTGATAATACTGTTAGGATATTGTATTTCACCTATGAAAAGGGAATAGAGCAATTGGCGGAGATACAGAAGCACACTTTAAAAAGAAAGCGCAAACGCGAATTAATGGCAGCCATTGGCATTGACGAGAAAAGTTACAAGGATTATGAGAACCGAATTTACGTCAATTTTTGTAACAATCCAGGCTCGCAAAACATATTTAATAATCCCAAGAAAGAGAATCTGCAAGATAATTTTGAGAATGTGATGGCGGTGTTCCAGAAAGAAGGTAAGGTGGCAGTACCAGCACCGAAGCGGCAAACCATTTCGGGGTTCGATTCGCGTCTGTTAGAAGCCCATGTGGGGAGACTTTTTCAACCACGTCATTATAAGGCAAAGAACCTTTTAATTGACATTACTAAAGACCCGTTGGGAATAAAGTAATTAGGTTACTCACAAAGAATTAATCAATTAAACAAACATAATATGTCTGAAAGAAAACGTATATACCTCTGCTTGGCTCACATGAGCGAAGCAGGACTTGAACAGAAATACATCAAGGAAGCTTTTGATACCAACTGGGTTGTACCGTTGGGCCCAAATGTGAACGCCTTTGAAGAAGATTTAAAGAAATTTGCAGGTGAAAACCGCGATGTGGTGGCTTTGTCTGCTGGTACGGCAGCTGTCCATTTGGCTTTGATTGCTTGTGGCGTAAAAGCTGGCGATGAGGTTTGTGTACAATCATTTACGTTCTGCGCTTCTTCGCACCCGATTACTTATCTTGGCGCTACGCCTGTTTTTGTGGACTCTGAAAAGGAATCATGGAATATGGATCCTGATTTGCTGGAAGAAGCTATTAAGGATAGGATTGCTAAGACAGGCAAGAAGCCCAAGGCAATAGTTCCTGTTGCGCTGTACGGTATGCCTTATCAGATTGACAAGATTATGGCCATAGCAGAGAAGTATGACATCCCTGTGATTGAAGACGCTGCTGAAGGATTTGGAAGCCGTTGGCAAGGTCGTGTGTTAGGTACATTCGGTAAGTTTGGCGTGTTGAGCTTTAATGGCAACAAGATGATTACCACCAGCGGTGGCGGTGCTTTGATTTGCGAGACGTTAGAGGACAAGAACAAGATTATGTGGTACTCCACCCAAGCACGTGAGGCTTATCCTTATTATCATCACGAGGCAATAGGTTATAACTACCGGCTTTCTAACGTATGTGCTGGCATTGGTCGCGGGCAGATGACCGTGGTGGATGACCATATTGCACATCACAAGAAATTGAAAGAACTCTATAAGGAATTGCTGAAAGACGTAAAGGGAATTGAGGTTCATGACAACCCTGATGAGCGTTACGACAGCAACTTTTGGTTGATTACGCTGACCGTTGACCCGACTTTAAAAGTGAAAGGCCAGGAAAACGCCTACAAGCAGGTGGTTCAAGGTGCCATCGGTGGTGCGGCAGGACTGGTTCATGCCACCGACAATGCCCATACTGACTGTGAACCCAACACCAATGTCGAAGCTCTTCGTATGGCTCTTGATGCAGCTCAGGTGGAAGCCCGTCCACTGTGGAAACCTATGCACAAGCAGCCGTGCTACAAAGATGCACCTGCATACGTGAATGGCGTTTCGGAGCATTTCTTCAAAGTAGGCTTGTGTGTGCCTTCAGGGCCGTGCGTCAGCGAAGAGGAAGTGAGATATATAGTTGATACTATCAAGAGTGCTATCATCTAAAGACGCTTTACTGCAACTTGTCAGATTTGGGATTGGAACATCGAAAGACGCGAAAATCTCAAAAGACATTGACTGAGAACCAGTCGAAGCTCTTGCTAAGCAACAAGGGCTTTTTGCCGTTGTGTTTGATGGCGTTGAACAATTGCCGTCAGCTTTACGTCCTCCGTTGACAACCTGGTTGCGATGGATAGGGGAGGTACAGTTGGAAGAGGAACGCTTCAACCATCAGTGGAACGAGTCCTGCAAAATGGCACTGTTGTTCCATCAGAACAATATCCGAACATACATACTGAAAGGCTTTGTGGTTTCGGAATGTTACCCAAAACCGCAACATAGAATAAGCTCTGATGTGGATTGTTTTCTTTTGCCCGAAGAAGGTGACGAGGAGGTGTGGGAGAAAGGTAACCAGTTGATGGAAGAAGGTGGGTTTAAAGTGGAGCGTGGATTTTATAAAAATAGTGCTTTTTATATGCCAGGCTTTGCCGTGGAAAGCCATCGGTACATGGTGCCATTTCGTGGCAACAAGATTTTACGTAGATTGGAAGTGATGCTACAGGGAATGATAAGGGAGATTCCGGCTCAAGGCCGGAATGAGGATGTTCGGTTTGAAGGGACTGAATTATGGCATCCTTCAGCTATGGTATCAGCACTGTTTCTGATAGAACATGCTTATTCTCATTTTCTTCACGAAGGGCTGACGTAGCGGCATGTGTTGGACTGGTTGATGTTTAGTCGTAAGCACAAGGATGAAATTGACTGGTACGTACTTGATGCCTTGATTGATGAATTTAAGTTTCGTAAGTTTTATGATGCCTATCAGCAGATGGGCAGGTTGCTGTTAGGTGAGATTACGGAAGACGCATTATCGAAGCCCGAAAAGAAAATGCTGGCCGACATTTGGGCTTCTTTGGCTTTGCATAAAACGCTTCATGGCGTGAAAGGGAAATTAGGTTTAGTCGGTAATACATTACGAGCTGGATGGAAGTATCATTATTTTTCACCTATTTCAATGCCTCATGCTTTATGGATACAAGCTACTGGGTTTCTGTTTGACAAGAATCCAACATTAAATTGAACACGAATTATACGAATGAACACGAATATTATAATAACGCAAGCACTATTAGATACTATTTCAGAGCAAGCCAAGGTATCGCCACGGCTCAGGATGAACTATGATTTGCGCAACTCGGCTGAGGATAAGAGCCAGCGTATGCTCAACGCGATTGAGCCTGGCACAGTGATGCCCATCCATCGGCATCAAAAGACCTCCGAGACCATTGCTTGCCTCAGAGGTCGGTTTGTGATTGAGTTTTATGACGAACTGGAAAGGATTTGTACGGATTCGATCGAGCTGTCGCCCAATGGCGAAGTGGTTGCTGTAAATGTTCCTGCCGGGCAGTGGCACTCGTTGAGGTGCTTGGAGCCGAATACCGTTTTGCTGGAAAGCAAGGATGGACCATGGGAACCGCTAACAGATGCTGATATATTGAAGTTGTAATGAAAGATGTTTTGAAGGGCGTTTGGCAGTTTTGCTGCTTTTTGTTTTGGTCACGATGGGGAGGAAGATAAAGTAAATCATTGATACATTCGTTTTATGAGGACTAAGCTGAAAGAGTATATTCCTTTATCTGACGATGAAAGGAAACGTATATGGAACGAAGGCGTGTTTGTGCTTGATGCAAACGCGCTTCTCAATATGTGCCGTTATTCAAAACAGAGTAGCGATGAACTGCTCGCAATCCTCAAAACCCACAAAGACAATCTTTGGTTGCCCTATCAGGTGGCTATGGAGTTTTTCAATAACCGCATAAGCGTTATTGAAAGTATAAGAAAAGGTTTTGACGGTCTTTTGACTAACGTTTCAAAAATGGATGATATACTCGAAAAGGAACTGAAGTTAAAAGAATTCAGACCTGACACTGCTCTGAACATAGACCAAATCAGAAAGGATATCAAAAACTTCAAAAATCGCACAGCAGCAAAAATAAGGAAATGGAAAACCGAATTTGAAGGGAATGATAATGATGCTTTGTTGGAAGAGATACTGGCTCTTTATGATGGCAAAGTGGGCGATGACTATGAGGCGTATGATTTGGATAACATCTACAAGACGGGTGAGAAACGATACCAAGAGAATATACCCCCTGGGTATGCGGATTGGAAAGAAAAGGAGAAGAAAAGCAAGCGTCATGCATTTGGCGATTTGGTTTGGTGGAAGCAGGCTATTGACTATGCCAAAGCAAACAACAAGGACTTGGTTATAGTTACCGACGACCGAAAAGAGGATTGGTGGTATAAGGTATCGGGTAAGACAATTGGCCCGCGTGTGGAGTTGATAAAGGAATTCGATAAGGAGACGGGTGGTCATGGCTTCTTGATGTACAAGCCTCATCAGTTTATGGAGATGGCGAAAGAACTCGATGGTGCTCAGGTATCAGACTCTTCCATCCGTGAGGCCGAGGAGACAAGTTCCTTTGACTATGGTCAGTTTATGACCATGTTTGGAATGGGTAATGATTCAATGGGCTATGCATCGCTTCAGCCCAACTCTGTGTTGGGAAGTGTGGGGGATAACCCCATGGGTTACGACCCCTATAGGCTGAGAAACGGCGGTTTTTTGAGAGGTTCTTATGATGGCCGTTCACTTAGGAGTGTGTTTAGAACCAACCCGTTGGATCCAAGCGATGGTTTGGCTATGGGCAATGGATTTAGTTTATATGGCGAGATTCCCGAAGGAAAAACATTTGTCACGGGTTATGAATTTGATAATCCATCCAATGGTAATACTAAAGGTGAGGATAATCCGAAATAAGAGATAAACAATTGTAATCAAATCAGACACGATGTATGGAACCATTTCACATATAGGTAATTGGATTGACAGGGCGGAGCCTGATTTCTACCTGATGTTCATCAAGGCGTGGATTCCTTTCAACGCCTGGTATATGACGAACTTCTATGACGAAACCACAGGCATGATGACCGACCGTGCCATCATCAACCACATCAAGGCCAACGACAACACCTTCACCCGTCGCATTAAGAGCCTGCTGCGGGGCAAGGATGCAGTATCAATGGAGTTCAAGCAGTTGTTGGGCAAGCTGGAGATGGAACTGCGCTCACACCCCGTGCCTAACGAGCATGAGAAACTATCGCTTGCCAATGTGAGCATCATGAGCAACACTTCCTACACCTATCAAGTGACCAAAGGGCATTACCTGTTTCGTGCGCAGTTCAACCCCAACCAACCGCGCACCACGCTCCGTTGTCGTTTGGAAGTGCTGAAGTCTTCAAACGGCAATTCTGTTGCCTTGATTGAATTGAACAATTGTCAGGCCGCCGAGTTGGAGGCCAATGCCGATTTTGTGAATGTAGAACGAGACGAATGGAAGGACGAACTGAGAAGATGCCTCAACGAGGTAAGCCCCAATAAAAAAGTTAGTCTTTTGGCAACGGTGAAAAACAAGAACGGGAAAGAAACAGTTCCGGCGGGAGCCATCGAGATTGACAAGGCGCACAAATTGTATTTGAAGAACAACGTGGAGGATTTAGCGAAGGCGGTGGTTGAAATAGTTTATGGATTGCGTTGCATACTGTTTCACGGCGAAGTGGATCCCACGGTGGCCAACAGCCATATTTATGAATATGCCTACGGTATTTTGAGAACCTTAATAAAAGAATTGAAATGAAACGGTTTAACAAAATAGAAGCAAAGGACAAAAGCCTGGCCGACATGCTATTCAACAAGAGGTACAGGATTGATGTGTTTCAGCGTGAATACCGGTGGAAGAGGCCACAGATTGAGGCATTGATCAGTGATGTGACGGGCTGTTTCCAAAAAAGCTACCAAAACGGTGATACTATCAAGGACTACAACTCATACGACAACTACTACATGGGGCCGGTGGTCTTGTGCGAAGATGAGTATGGCGATCTTTCGATTGTTGACGGTCAGCAACGCCTCACCTCGTTCACGTTGTTGCTCATCTATCTGCATCACAAGCAGCGCGAGTGTCAAGTGTCGGAGCGTTTGCAAAAGAACCTGACCAATTATATCTTTGTGCAGAAGCAGGGCGAAACCACCTACACGGTAAATGTGGAGTCGCGTAATGAGGTGATGGACTTTCTGATGGACAATCCACAAGGAGTGAGCTCTTTTCAGCAGTTCGACGAGGTAGGCGAGTCAGTGCAGAATATCATTTCTTGCTACGAGAACATCAACTACCTATTCCCCGTTGAACTGCAAACCCCCGAAGTTTTACCCATCTTCATCGAATGGATGATGGAGAAGGTGACACTGGTGGAGGTGAGGGCTAACAGCATGGACAGTGCCTACACCATTTTTGAAACTATGAACGACCGAGGGCTGAGCTTGGTGCCAACCGAGATATTGAAAGGCTATCTGCTGTCGAAAATTGTGGAGAATCATGCTGAAAATGACGAGAAGGCACAGAAAGCCAACGATTTTTGGAACAGCCGTATTCAGGAAATCAAAATCACTGTGGGGTCTGACATTGCCGATATGGAGTTCTTCAGGGCTTGGCTGCGCGGTCGTTATGCCGAAACACAGCGCAAGGCGAAGATAGGAGCCGAAAACGAGGACTTTGAGAAAATAAGTACGCAATTCCATGTATGGGTGAAAAACAACACCAACAGGCTGAATCTGCGCCGTGCCGATGACTACTACTATTTTATCAAATCGGACTTCGATTTCTATTCCAGTCTGTATCTTCGCCTGTTCAAATACAAAATGGTGGCGAATGCCCCGTTTGAATTGCTCTACGTAAACAATTTCTACACTATAGCCGATTCGTTGACCTATCCGCTCTATATGTCAGCTGTCACCAAAACTGACGATGAGGTTGAGACTGACAGAAAGATAGGCATCGTGGCCAAATATATCGACCAATTCACCAATATACGCACCCTTACGCACAAGAGCATTACCCAAAGCACCATCCGCAACTTGATATACGAAACGGTGAAAGCCATCCGCAATATGGGTTCGGGCGATTTGCAGCAGTATTTCGACACTGAGGTGGAACGTATGCTTGGTGGCAATGAGAAGTTCTTTGAACGCTTGCAGCCGATGAACAACTGGGGCTATTTCCAATATTTCTTTGCCCGACTGCTTTATTGGCTGTCGAACGGAAAGGGCGATTTCAAGGACTTGCTGCGCTCGCGCAAGCAGTCGTCGTATGTGCTATACAGGATTTTCACCGACGAAGATCTTGACCAGGAAGAGAATCCCGCAGTGGTGGCCTACCTCAATTCGGTGGCCAACTATTGTTTGGTGCGGAGACGTGATGTGGATGCCTTGGAATTGCTTGACAACGAGCAAAAATTACAGAAATTGATGGCTGACGGCTATCTGTCTGAGATGGGTGAAGACAGCAAGGATTATAGTATGTTGCAGTTTATCCAAGAGAGGGACAAGGTGATAGGCGGACTAACAGAAAAAATTTGGGGGAACCAACGATGATAGATAACCAGTTTGAAAGAGAAGAATTCACTCGTGTTCTGACGAAGTGCCACAATATCATCAGAAACAACGACAAGTTGTCGCCTGAGGCTGCTTTCGATGAAATCAGCAAGGTGTTGTTTGTCAAGATGTGGAAGGAGAATAAAACGGGTGAAATATATACCCTCGAAAAGTTTGATGAGGAAAATGCCGATGCACCCACACCGGGCTATTACCAAGTGCTTTTCTATGAAACCCGCAAGCATTTTGAGACCGACAAGATATTTGACCGCAATGAGAAGCTGAACATTCGCGAAAGCAGTTTCCGCGACATCCTTTCTGCCATGTCGGGGTTGAATTTGGCTTCAGCTTCCGATGATGTGAGAGGCATTGCCTTTGAACGTTTCTTGGGCAGAACATTCAGGGGCGAGTTGGGACAATTCTTCACTCCCCGCAGTGTTGTGAACTTCATGGTGGGGGTGCTCGACCCACGTGAGAATGAGCTGATTTGCGATCCCTGCTGTGGTTCGGGTGGGTTTCTGATCAAGGCTTTTGAACATGTAAGGGACGAAATCATCCATGGGTCGGCCAACAACAAAGAGGCTAGAATAAGAAAACTGGCATCGAAATGCATCTATGGTGTGGATGCCAATCCGCGAATGGCGCGAACTGCCAAAATGAATATGATGATGCACGGCGATGGCCATAGCGGTGTACACCATCACGACGGCTTTTTGAATGTAAACGGCATTTTTGAGGAGCGTTTCAATGTGATTATGACCAATCCCCCGTTTGGTAGCAAGGTGAGCAAAAAACTGCTGATAACCGAAAGTGACCGATTTACGGATGCGGCCAAAATAAAGGAATACCAGAAATTGTATGGCGAGCGGTATAATAAGGCGTTAGAACAGATAGACAAGCATATCGACACCCCATTGCTTGATTTGTTCAAGATTAGCAAATACACTAACCTTACCGAGACCCTCTTCCTTGATCGTTGTCTTGATTTGCTTGTGCCGGGAGGTCGAATGGGTGTGGTGTTGCCCGAAGGTGTGCTTAATAACAAGAAACTGGAGTCGGTGCGCCATTATGTGGAAGGGCGGGCCAAAATTGTTTTGGTGGTTTCATTGCCCACCGATGTGTTTATGGCCGCTGGTGCCAACGTGAAGCCGAGTATTCTTTTCCTGAAGAAATTTACTTTGGAAGAGGCCGATCAATACCGTCAGGCACAGGTTGCGGCACAAGAAAGCGCCGAACAAAGGCATCAATCGGAGCTTGACACCTTGCAGGCTAAGATAAAGAAAGCCGACGCAGACAACAAAAAGAAACTCAGGGCGAAAATGAGAAAGCTGAAGGCTCAAATCAAGGATGAGGCCAACGAACAGCTGAAATCGGCTTTTGACTATGAAGTACTGATGGCCAAAGTGGACAAGGCTGGAATCAACTCCATTGGCGGCGAGTGCGAAAACGAGCTTGTTGGCTTGCTGGCTGATATTGACGAATATAAGAAACAACACCAACTCTGGTAAGCGATGAGCAGACTGAGCAGCATCCGATTCAAAGACCTTCTTCATGCGTGGAGCATATCGATGGTTCTTTCGCAGAAAAAAATCCCTTACAAAAGCCGGTACGAAATGGTGCCGGTGGGTAGTTTGGTGGATTTGAGAGACCAGCATATTGTCATCAACAATGAGGAAAACTATGTCCAGTTGAAGGTGAAAACCAACGGGGGAGGTGTGGAGGCTCGCAGCGAGGAGAAGGTAAGTGGCAGGGAGTTGAAGACCAGAAGGCAGACCAAAGTGAAGGCTGGTCAATTTATCTTTTCGAAGATTGATGCCCGCAACGGGGCTGTCGGCATTATACCACAGCATTTGGACGGTGCTATCGTCACTGCTGAGTTTCCGGTGTTTGATGTTGATAAAAAGTTGGTATTGCCTGAATACCTGCAGTTGGTAATGTCATCCGAGAGCGTTACGGACTACATTAAGAGTATTGTGCGTGGCAGCACCAACCGTAAACGTTTGGATGTGGCCACATTCCGAGCAATTCGAATTCCGTTGCCTTCATTGGATGAGCAGAAACAGATGCTGAAGACTTATCACGATTCCAATAGGAAAATAGAGAAGAGAGAGCATGAGTTGGAAACCCTCCCAAAGCGAATGCAGGAGAAACTGAATGAAACGACCGGGGTGCGTATAAAAAAGGCTGAGGGAGGTCAAGGATTGAGAGCGGTGTCTTTCAGTAACACTAAAAACTGGAGCGTTGAAAGTACCGTGAATGCAATGATTGTTTCTTCCGATTATCCGATGCGGAAAATAGGCGATTTCGTTGATTCGTTCATGTGGGATGGTGAGGGAAATTCTCTGCGCATGGTTCCCAAACTTACGCCCGACAAGGAGTTTCTGTATGTGGGTATGGAGAATATTGAGAAAGGCATAGGCAAACTGACTTGCGACAAACTGAAACAGGGAGGCGAGATCAAGAGTTCGGCATTGAGAATACCATTGGGATTCTTCCTTTTCGGACGGTTGAGGCCAAACCTGAACAAGTATTGGAGGAACGAAAGCAAGGATTTGTACAATATTGTGTGTTCTACGGAATTCATGGTTTTTTCCATCAAAGAGGATGAACAAAAGGATTATTTCGAATATGTACTTTCGTCCGACTTGGTGCAAGCCCAAATCAAGCAACACATCACAGGTACAGGATTGCCAAGGGTGAATCCTTCCGATTTCCTTGAAGTGCGTGTGCCCGCCCCGCCCATGCAAATGAAAAGACAGCTGGGCAAATACTTCAAAGAAAACCAACGTAAACTGTGGGATGCCAACCAATTCATTGCCACAGAGCGTACAAAAGCGTTAAAAGAATTTGAATCACAAATTTTTGAAAAATCATGATACGGGTAAACCGACTGAAGGTTGAGGACTTCAAGAATATAAAAAACCAGACTTTCGATTTCAGCCAGCATGACGGTTTGACGTTGTTCATAGGCAACAACGGCAGCGGCAAGAGCAATGTGCTGGAGTTTATCAGCGGCGTGTTCAGCAACCTGCTGAGTGGGAGTGTGCTGTTCGACAAAAACTTTGAGATAGAGTGGGAGGTTGACGGCCATCGCAACGAGGTGTGGTTCAACAATGGCCACTTAACCGAGAAGCATGACGGCCAACTGAAAAGTGTGACCAACACGATGGACTATCCTAAACGGGTGATAGCCATTTACAGTGGAGAATCGAACAGATTGTGGCAGAACTTCTATATGCCGTTTTATTTCAATTTCATAAACACAATTAATCAGAATCAGACAGGCGCGGTCAATGTGAGCGGAGTTTTCCCCAGGCTACTCTATTTGAACAAGTATTATTGGGATTTGGCTCTGCTTTCATTACTTTGCTCCGACAGTGCCGATGTGATTGATTTTCTGCGAAGCGACCTGAAGGTTGCCCAGGTTGACAATATCAGGTTCACATTCAAAGACCCTCAGCAATACAGCTCTTTTGCTGTGAGCCCGGTGCTTCAGTTTGTAAAAAACATTGATGGCCGACAGGATTACAGTCTCCAAGATTTCAAACAGATACTTGCCAGTTTAAACATCGATGCCCAACAACTGTTTGAATACCTGTATATAGCATATTCGCCTAAAAACAGCAAAATAATAGAGCATATTGAGGTGACGTTTAATGGCGGGCTGAACATTGAAATGATGAGTGAAGGCTTGAAAAAACGTCTGCTAATAAGGGCTGCACTTGAGTTGGCTGGCAATGAGAATACGTTGTTTTTGCTTGACGAGCCTGACGCCCATGTGCATGTCGATAACAAGAAAGTGATTATCGACTCTATCAAGCAGTTCCGCCAAAACCGCCATATATTTATCACATCACATTCCCCTTCGGTGTGCGGGGATGTTGAGGCACAGTCCATCGTGCTGATGAACAACGGCAAACCTGAATCAGTAGGCGATCAGATTGAGGCTGGTAAGAAACTGGCTTCGGACGTGACCTTGATCAATATGCTTTTCACTAACAAGCATTTGATTTTGACAGAGGGGAAGACCGATATTGCCTATATTCAGAAGGCTATTTCATTTTTCAGCACGAACTATCCAACATTGGCAGGTCAAACAGAGTTTATCGAACTGAGTGGTACCGATGGTAATGCTGATTTGGCTTTCATGTCAAAAATAACAACATTGCAGGGAAGGAAGATTATACGTTTGGTTGATAGAGATGGCTCTGGATTGACATGTGCCAATATCTTGTTGGGTAATCATAGTCTAAAAACAACGGATTATTCTTCTGCAAGGACAATTCCAACTATACAGAATGGCTTGGTCGTTATGCTTCCCATAAAACCTGGAGCAAATGGCAATACACCTTTTATCATTGAAGACTATTTCAAGGCGGATAAAATCAGGGATCTGACCAAGAATTATATTGATTCTGAATACCAAGGCAAAAATTATAAGGGTTTTCCTGCTGTTAGGGATGACTTGAAGAAAATTTTGTTACCCAATTTCAGCCAAGTGGCACAAGCCGCAGATATGGAAGATTTCAAGGTGTTGCTCGATTTGTTGGAACAGACATTGACGATGCCGTGATGGGCGATTTTTAATTGTTATAGGTTATTGAGTTGTGAATCATAGTAATGCACATATAAGGTATAAGGCGTTGGACGCTTGCCTGCGCAACAGGCAGAGGAAGTATTTCTTCTACGACCTGCTGGATGCGGTGAACGAGGCTTTGCGCAACCACGGCGAGGAGGATGTGAGCGAGCGCACCCTGCGGGCCGACCTGGTGCGCCTCGAAAGCGAGGCCATCGGCGGGCAGGACATAGAGATTGAAAAGCTCTACGACGGCCACCGTGTGTATTACCGCTATCGCGACCCCAACTTCAGCCTCTTCGTAAGTTTACGGTGAAAGCCGTCTTGCACTTTAAAGTTTAGAGTTTAGGGTTTAGAGTTGCTTAGTAGTTTCAGGTTTCAAGTTTCAGGTTTCATGATCATCGATAAGAAACTATTAGACGATTTATCAGCCCAAGCCAAGGCTTCGCCCCGCTTGCGCCAGGCTTACGATTTGCGCAATACTCTAGAGGATAATTCCCAGCGTATGCTGAATGCCTTGGAGACTGGCACCATAATGCCTATTCACCGGCATTTGGCATCAAGCGAAACTGTGGTTTTGCTTCGCGGCAAGATCTGCTGGCATTTCTATGATGACGCAGGGAATGAAACTGAAAGCATAGTGTTGGATGCCAATGGCGAAGTACGCTGTATCAATGTGGAGAAAGCCCGCTGGCATTCGTTAGAATGCTTAGAGAGTGGTTCTGTATTGATGGAAAGCAAAGACGGTGTCTATAAACCACTTGTGCCCGATGAGTTAATGGAGAAATGATGAAAAAAGTATTGAGTGGCGTTTGGCAGTTTTGCAGTTATTTGTTTTGGCCGAGGTGGTGATGGCTTAGGTGCTTATGAGCTTACGGCTTACAAGAGAGGAAAAGTAAGGGCACATAATTGATAAATGGGTATTATTTCTGATTATTTCAGTCCAGATTCGACGCTGTATCCGGGTTCGGGTTTAACCTTCTATGTATTTGACTATAGCAAGGTAGGGAGTTTTGTGCAGGATTGTCTAATCCCGTTTAGAGAGGCTTATATTGCTGGTGATAAACTAAACCATATTGTTTCAAAGTTTCCGGATGAAGTGCATCGTAGTGAAGGATGTGGATGAATGGCTGAGAAAAGGACACTGGATCCCCAAGACGGAAAAGATACTGAGCGTCTTGAAGGAATCGAAATCGACAAAAGACCTGTATCCAATGTTTGGATGGGACACGTATCTGAAGAAGAACAGGTCACTTTTAGACAATCATGTGCATGCCAGCAGCTACAGGAGCATACTACTGAACTGTCAGGACATTCATATTGACAACAGGGAGAAGGAATTGAAAAACGCTTCCATCATCCTGAATCAAATAATGCTGTTGCATCTGTCGTTCAACTTCTACCTGAACGGACCATATATGATGGCATCGGACTATATGGACTACAGGGATATGAATATGGAACCACCCGAGGGCAGCGAAAGTTGGATTGCCCCTTACGCCCAAGAGGCATTCGATGAATTCATCAAGCCTCATCCGAGGCTGGCGGAGTTTATCAGGGAACATTGTTGTTTGGATATTGCTTAATTGCTTACGGCTTAGGTGCTTAAATGCTTAAAGATTATGATTAAGAAAATTGTTCTCAAAGATATAGCATCATACGACCACGATGGAGTGACCTTCGCAGACTTGCAGAAGGTCAACTTCATATATGGGGGTAACGGCACGGGGAAGACTACCATTAGTCGACTATTGGCGAGCAGTTCACCAACTGTGGAATTTCCTGGTTGTAAAGTCGATTGGGACGATAAGCCGGTTGAAGTGTTGGTATATAATCAAGACTTCAAAAAACGCTATCTGAAGGAGGCTATGCCTGGAGTTTTCACCTTTAGTGAAGATGTTTTTAAAAAGGCTCCAAAGGATTCAATAAAAATATGGATGCTGAAGAGAAAGATTAAACAATTATCGAAAAGAGGGGGAGATAAGATTGCCAAAGAAGAAATTGAACGGTTAGAGAAAAAAAAGGATGATATTTTAGACGGATTTGTGTCGTTAAAACCTGCTGTTGATAATGTTAACAGAATGTTGCGATTATCAAAATTTGGCGGCTTCAATATCCAAATGTCATCAGAGAATGCCTATAGCTATCAGATTAGACGCAATGATGGTTCTCTTGTAGAAGAATCACTGAGCGAGGGGGAGGTGACGTTTATCACTTTTCTCTATTTTATGCAGATGGTTTATAGTGGGGGAAATAATGGTGACAATATCGCAGGCAGGGTGATTGTAATTGATGATCCGGTATGTAGCCTGGATGCCGACGTGATGTTTGTGGTGAGTGAATTGATACAACAGATTATTGATTCTGTTAGGGGAAGGAAAACACCTAGAACTAGTGTGCCAGAATGGTCGTTTTCTTTGGATGTTGATACTGGAAAACGAAAAATTAATATGATTTTTCCGGTAAAAGGGATCTTGCAGATTATTGTTCTGACACATAATGTGTATTTCTATAAGCAGATAACCGAACGTCAGCAAAGAGACGATACCCGCTATTGGAAGTTGATGAAACGAAAAGAAGTGAGTATTGTGAGAGAGTACGGCAAGGAAAATCCTATACGCAGTGAATACGAAATGTTGTGGGACGTAATAAGAAAGTTCCACTATGATGGGGATTGTAGTGTTAGTATTCAAAATGTTATGAGAAGGATTATTGAGTCTTATTTTGTAATAATGGGTGGCTACAATAAACGGAAACTGATACCTGATAATTTCAGTGACGACCCTGATGAAATGACAATCGTTAACTCATTGGCTAGATGGGCTGACGAGGGTAGTCATGGATTTGCCGAAGACCTGTATGCAGTCAATAGCTATGAAATGAATGAAAAGTATCTGAGAGTGTTCGAGCGTTTATTTGTGAAGTTGGGTCATGAAGCGCATTATAGGATGATGATGAGGGAGGAGTAGTTGAGGATTGACAATTGACAATTGAAAATTGATAATTATGGCTAACGCAATCAAAGATAAAAGTCGCGATTTCGCAATAAGAATTATAAACTGCTACAAATACTTGACTGAAGACAAGAAAGAATTTGTGATTTCGAAGCAGTTGCTGCGATGTGGTACGAGTATTGGTGCCAATACACGTGAAAGCAAAAACGCTCAGTCGAGGATGGATTTCCTCAATAAACTAAACATAGCCCTAAAAGAAGCAGACGAAACCGAATATTGGCTTGATTTGCTTCATGCTACTGATTATCTGGATGATAAGATGTTCAATTCCTTGAATGATGATTGCGTTGAACTTATAAAAATGTTGACCGCAATAATTAAGACTTTGAAAGAAAAATAAATTGTCAATTATCAACTATCAATTATCAATTAGAAAAATGCCTGCTAACAAGAATGCAATGAGACGCTACCTGGTGCTGGACTTGATGTTCCGCAGCGGGGGCCACACGATTGACGAACTGATGGACGAGATTGAGGAGCGTCTGCGCTACCGCGTGGGCAAGAACACCGTGCTCGACGACATCGCCTTCATGGAGAGCAGCGAGGGCTGGAACATCGAGCTGGAGCGGCGGCAGTATGGCCACAAGAAGCTGCTGCTGTATCGCGACCCCTCGTTCAGCATCATGAACATGCCCCTCACGCAGGAGCAGGCCCGCCAGCTGCGTCAGACCATCGATACGCTGAGCGGCATCAAAGGGCTTCCCAAATTCGGCTGGCTGGAACCGTTGCTGGCCACGCTGAAGGAGAAGTTTGCCATCGACGGCACGCCCAAGGGCACTGTGGCGCTGGAACAGTGCGAGCGGCTGCAGGGGCTGGAGTGGTTCGGGCAACTGTTCGATGCCATTGTGGCGGAGCAGGTGGTGGTGCTGAAGTATCACCGCTTTGGCCGTCCCAACCGCACCCGCACGGTGATGCCCTACCAATTGAAACAATATAATAATAGGTGGTATGTGGTGGGCTGTGAGCCTGAGAAGCTGCCGCGGCTGAAGTATGTGGTGGTGCCGATAGATCGGATAGAGGAGTTGAGAGTTGAGAGTGTAGAGTTGAGAGTCAGTTCGAAAGTTGAGAGTTCAAAGGTTCAAGGGGTTCATGAGGTCCCGGAGGGCGCGGCGGAGGCCATCAGGGAGCATTTCACGCACATTGTGGGTGTGAGCTTGTTGCCCGAAGGCAAGCCGGTGACGGTAAGGTTCAAGGCATGGAAGCCCGATGCGTGGTATATCGACACTAAGCCCATTCACTGGAGCCAGCAGCGTGTGGAGGAGGAGAAGGACTGGATGGTGTTCGCCCTTGAGGTGATTCCCAACGAGGAGCTGGTGCAGCAGCTACTCACCTACGCCAACCGCTGCGAGGTGATAGAGCCACAGAGCTTGCGCCAAGAACTCTATACCCGCGCACAGAAAATACTTGAATTGAACAAGCCACAAGAATAATTACACACAGATAATAAAGAAATAATTGCATCGTAATATATTACTAGTAATATATTAGGCCGGATTCCCGAGAAGGGGGTCCGGCTTTTTTTTAGATTTTTTTCCAAGAAAAAACAACTTTACGGATAGGCCGGAAAGTTGATGCTTTTCTTTGCAGCGTGAACCACGAAGGACCCCTCAGGTGCACATGGGCGGAACAGACAGGGGATCAAAAAAAATAAGTTTCACATTAAAACAAAGAAAGGAAAAAGATCATGGCAAGAACAACCGATTTCTTAAGCCAAACACGCGGCAAGCTGGACGAGATGTTCCAGACCCGCCAAACGGACCACGGCACTTTTCTGGTCCGCAACCCTAAGCGTCGCTCTACTCGCCGCAGCGAAAAGCAGGCAAACATGCGCTGCCAGATGGCCAATTCGGGTGCCAACTTCCGCCTGTTTCAGGGTATGCTCACCGAGGCCTTCGAGGGCAAGAACCCTGGACAGAACGATTACAACATCTTCGTTGCCGTGAACTACGGCAAGAGCCCTGTCTTCATCACCAAGCAGGAGCGTGCGGCCCGTGGCTGTGTGCTGGGCAACTACCAGTACTCGCGCGGCTCGTTGAACCCCATCGGCCTTGGTCTTGATGCAGGTGTGTTGGTGACCAACCTCAACCTCGGCAACCTGGTGATCAACGCCAACACTACGGTGGCGGAGTTCTCGCAAGCCTTGATGGACAACAACAAGGATTGGGAGGAAGACGACCAGCTGACCTACTTCGTGGCCACCCAGTGGATTGACACCGAGGGCGTGCCCCGTGCCACGATGAACTCGTATCGTATGACACTGAGCACCACAAACCAGACCAAGCTCTGGAATGAGGTTTCGGCAAAGGGCTTCGCTACTGTTTCAGTAGCCGGACAGGGCAAC
Organism: uncultured Bacteroidales bacterium; assembly: GCA_905234765.1. The sequence continues at coordinate 252,783 of CAJOIF010000001.1, read as the reverse complement.
GTGCTTGGCATGAGCGAGGCTTTGAACAACGCTTCGGCTTCGTACATCCACAGCCGCAACCTGTCGGACGGCTGCACTCAGGTGAGTACCCAGCGCATGGTGACGGTGAGCGATATCCTGGCACGCTATCAAGGCGAAGAGGCCATGCTTGCCAGCGCAGCCAGCTATGGTGGAATTACTCCAAAAGAGGTGTACCTTAACCCGATGAACACCCTCTCCGATATGAGATTCGCCAGGGCCAAGCAGTGAGGTGACTCGCAGTAAAGATAAGGATTCCTCATTCTGGGTCAAGCCTGGAATGAGGAATTCAAATAGCAACAAAAAAACAGAAAGGAACAAAAAATGAAATACTTTGGAATAAGTGAATTAATCCCTTGCGTTGATGGCCATTGCCGAGACCAACGCTACGGGTACGACGAGAGCACTATCATGAAAGTGTCGTCAGAAGTGATTATGAACGCTATTGCCCTCGTTGAGCATGTGCTGGATCCTGCACGTGAGAAGTTGGGCAAGCCTATAAAGGTGAATTCGGGATATCGTTGTGAGCTGAAAAACAAGGCAGTAGGCGGTGTGCCAAACTCGCAACACTTGGTAGGAGAGGCTGCTGACATCAGTTGCTCGGACAACGCCAAGTTGGCTAGCATCCTTGTGGAACAGGGTAACTACGACCAGATTATCTTATACCCCACCTTCATCCACGTTAGCTGGAAACGTAACGGCGAGAACCGTCACAAGGTGCTCCGCAAAACCCCAGCGGGCTATATCGTCATCTCTCAGAGAGAAAGGTTAGGGGTCTCACAGAAATAACAGAAAGGAGTAACAACATGAGAACTATAGATTTTACCAGCATCATTCTGGCGTTGCTGACTTTCCTGAACGGCTTCGGTTGGTTTTTCGACCGCAAGAAGCACAAAGAGACCGTGAAGGGAATGAAAAACGACAACCAACACAAAGAGATGGACCTCGCCAAGAAATACGTTGACGAATATGACCGCACCATAGCGCAACGTCTGCGTAACGACGTGAATGAACTGCGTAACAAACTCAACCAAATGCAAGATGTGCTACACAAAATCCAAGTTTGCCCTTATATTGCTGAGTGCCCTGTGCTTGACGAATTGCTGGAGCAGTAGAAAAGCGGTAAACACGACTCAGAGCAGCCAGAGGCTTGAGGTCAGCGACACCGTAAGTGAACAAGTGGTGGTCACAATATTTGACACCATCAAAGAAGTGACCACCATCACTGTTCGGGAAAACGAAGTTGGCGACACGGTGCGCATGACAATAGTGACAGATCGCTCGAAAGCCTCCACCCGCAACCGCTACCACGACGTTCAGGAGAAAATCATTGTCCGAACCGACACGGTGTATATGGAAAAAGAGGCTAAAAAGATGGTTGCGGTAGCCGGTCCAGAGGTTGACATTGACAAAGACGGCAACATCACCAAACACACCAACCGAGTGGCACAGATCCTGAAATGGGGATTCTTCTTGCTAATGGCGATTATCGCCTTGGTGTTATTGATACGATTCAAAAGAGGTCTTCGCTGAGGCGGAGACCTTATTTTATTTATGCCAAAAGGTTTTTTTCATACTTTTGCCCTGTTAAACACCACAAATGTTTCTCAAACCCCTCTTCGATAGAACCGTTGCCTTGGTGGGCTTGTTTCTCCTCTGGCCCGTGCTGCTCGTCATCGCACTACTGGTGAGGACCAAGATTGGCAAGCCGGTCTTCTTTGTGCAGGAACGCATCGGCAAGGGCGGCAAGCCTTTCAAGATTCATAAGTTCCGCACCATGGAGGTGGGTTATGATGAGTTTCCTGTCAGCATTGCAGGGGAGGAGCGTATCACGCCTCTTGGTGCTAAGTTGCGCCATTACAAACTGGATGAACTGCCCGAACTATGGGATGTCTTCATCGGCAACATGAGCTTCGTCGGCCCGCGCCCCGATGTGCCCGGCTACGCCGACCAGTTGCAAGGCGATGACCGCGACGTGCTGAAGCTACGTCCTGGCATCACGGGTCCTGCCACGTTGAAATACAGGCTCGAAGATGAGATGATTGCTGAATACGTCGCCCAAAGACAGAAAGAAGGCGACACGCGCGATGCACAGGAAATCGCTGTGGAGTATAACGACACGGTGATCTATCCCGACAAGGTACGTATCAACTTGTATTACTTGCATAACTATTCGTTTTGGATGGACATCAAATTGATATTTGCTACAATTTTTGGAAAACATTTTGAATATGGAGGAGAAATCGTATGAGAAACCGTATTTACCTCTGCCTAGCCCACATGAGCGAAGCAGGCCTTGAACAGAAGTATATCCAAGAAGCCTTCGACACCAATTGGGTCGTTCCGCTTGGTCCTAATGTCAATGGGTTTGAGAAGGACCTCGAAGAGTTCGTCAACGAAAACCAAAACGAAAACGAAAAGCTCGCAAAGCGGGTTGTTGCATTGAGTTCGGGAACTGCTGCGGTGCATTTGGCGTTGATTAATTGTGGGGTTAAGGCGGGCGATGAGGTGTGTGTGCAGAGCTTCACGTTCTGTGCCTCTTCGCATCCGATTACATATCTGGGGGCAACGCCTGTGTTTATCGACAGCGAGAAGGATACCTGGAATATGGATCCTGAGTTGCTGGAGGAGGCTATTAAAGACCGTATTGCGAAAACGGGCAAGAAACCGAAGGCCATCGTGCCGGTGGCATTGTACGGCATGCCTTACAACGTTGACCGCATCATGGAGATTGCCAACCGTTATGACATCCCCGTGGTTGAGGATGCCGTAGAGGGCTTCGGCAGCCGCTGGAAAGGCCAGGTGCTGGGCACCTTCGGTAAGTATGGCGTTTTGAGTTTCAATGGCAACAAGATGATTACCACCAGCGGTGGCGGTGCTTTGGTGACGGCCAACGAGGAGGAGTGGCGCGAGATTATGATGTACGCTACGCAGTATCGCGAAAGTTATCCTTACTATCAGCACGAGAAGATTGGTTTCAACTACCGTATGAGCAACATCTGCGCTGGTATAGGAAGAGGCCAAATGACGGTGGTGAATGACCATATCGCTCACCATAAGAAGGTTCAGAAGATGTACGAGGATTTACTGAAAGACGTTCAGGGTATCCATGTTCACGCTCAACCCACTACTGGCGAATACGACAGTAACTATTGGCTCTGCACAATCACATTGGATGAGAACGTTTGCATCAAAGGCCAAGAGAACGCCTATAAGACCATCGTGACGGGTGCCGTGGGTGGTGCCGCTGGTGTTATTCATGCCGCTTCATCAGCCGTTACCGACTGTCAGCCCAACGACAACGTAGAGGCTCTTCGTGTCTTCATGGACGCTGCTGGCATCGAGGCAAGACCTGTGTGGAAACCCATGCACAAACAGCCTGTGTATAAGGATGCACCAGCATATTTGAATGGTGTAAGCGAGGCAATGTTTAAGGTGGGTATGTGTCTGCCAGCGGGCCCGTATGTTTCGGATGAGGACGTAAAGTACATTGTTGAGATGATAAAGTCTGCAATTATGTAGAATCTATCAACTCTCAACCGACTATCAACCCTCAACTAATAAAAGGCTAGTGCTTGCGCACTGGCCTTTTTTTGTCACCCTAATACAGTAGTCCGAACATCCAGAGAGGGATGCGGTTGCCGTGGCCCACTTCGGTATCGTCGACAGCAAGAAAGCTGTTGGGTACATCGGCTATCTGCTCGAATGTCTTGCCTTTGCCACCCACCTCGAAGAGGTATTTGTCGTCAATGAGAAAGTCGCCTTTTTTGGGATATCTTGCTTGGTTTTTCACGATGAGCTGGCTGTAGAAAAACGTCTCGCGCTCGTTGCCTTTATCGACATGCGAACAAAGCACGTGCATCAGGTTGGTGTTGCCCAAGAAAATCTTGTCGGGCTTCAAGAGTTGTTTGTAGTTTTTGGCCTTGGCGGTGAGCAGCCCTAGAATCTGGGCCTTGTCGAGGGCGTAGAGCATGCGCAGTCCCAGTTCGTTGTTGGTGTCGAGCTGTTTCCAGAGTTCCGACATGTTTGGTTCGAACGGAACCTGCTCGCTGATGATCATCAGCAGGCGTTTCACCTTCTGGAGCGTCTCGAACATCACTTTCTCGACGGCAGGCAGGTCGTTGTCGATCACCACTGCCACCGTCTCGCGAAGGCGGATGGGGAAATCCTCTATCGACTCGCGATAGAAGGGATAGTAGCCGCTGCGCAAGTAGGTCTCGAACAGCGGGGCCACCTTGATGGAGCTGGTAATGCGCATGGCGTGGCTGACGTGGTTTTGCAGCAGCTCTTCGAGCGGAATGGCATCGAGGTTGACAATACCTTCAAGTTCGAGATATTCGCGAAACGACATACCATAAAGCGTGTAAACGGTCTGACGGCGTGAGAGGTCAACCTTGGCATTGTCCATGATGAGGAGCGAGCTGCTGGTATAGACGATACTCATGTCGGGGTAGTCGTCGTAGATGTTTTTCAGGGTGACCGACCATTGGTCGTAGCGGTGCACTTCGTCGAGGTAAAGACGCATGATGCCGTGCTGCCATGCCCAGTCAACAAGGTCTATCAGTGAATGCGAGGCGAACCACAGGTCGTCGAGCGAGGCATAGAGCGTTTGGTCGATGTCGGGATAGCGTTCCAGGATGTTTTGCAGCAGCATGGTGGTCTTGCCTACGCCACGGGGTCCTTTGATGCCGATGAAGCGGGCATTCCAGTTGATTTTGGGGTAAAGGTAGCGTTTGAAGCGCAGGTCGATTTTGGCCAACTTGCGGTGATATTTGTCGAAAAGAGGCTGTAATTCAGAGGTATCCATAAGGACGTGCAATTAATGACGCTGCAAAGATACGATTTATATTTGAAACTATAAAGAAATCAATGATTTTTATATTTGAAACTATAAAAATTTGGATATTTTTATATTTCAATGTTTAATATGGTATTCTACGAAATCAAGCGGCAGGCAGGCAATTTCCTCAAAACCCCGCCAACTCCATCGTCACAGTAGGAATCAGCAGCAAGGCGCCGATGACGACCAGCACGAGGATGAACTTCCAGATGAAGCGTACCCATTTGTCCCACGGGATGCGGGCTACGCCGAGGGCGGCCATCAGTACGCCGCTGGTGGGGGTGATCATGTTGGTGAAGCCGTCACCGAACTGGAAGGCCACCACCGTGGCCTGACGCGAGATGCCGATGAGGTCGCTGAAAGGCGCCATGATGGGCATGGTGATGGCGGCCTTGGCGGAACCGCTGGGAATCACGATGTTGATGAGCGTCTGGATGCCGTACATGATTTCCGCAGAAGCGATCTTGCCCATGTCGCTCATAGACTTGGACAGGCCGTAGAGGATGGTGTCGATGATGCCGCCATCCTGCAGGATGATGACGATGCCGCCCGCCAAGCCCACGATGACCGCCGCCGAGAGGATGTCGCCCATGCCCTCAAGGAACAGCTTGGCGATGTCGCTGGCCGTGTTGCCCACCGCCAATCCGCTGGCAATGCCCAACACCAGGAACAGTGAGGCGATCTCCATGATGTACCACTCATAGCCCAGTACGCCCACCACGAGGAAATACACCGTGGCGAAGAGTAGCGTGAGTACGAAATAATGCACCGTCTTGCGCAAGGTGACGATGCTCAGCAGGACAAACACCGCTGTCCCGATGGGCAGCAGAGGCAGGGTGGTCTCGTTATTGCCGATTTTCAGGGTGGTCTGTGGGTAAAGTATTGAGAATGTGATGAGTACCGCTGTCAGGAAGGCGAAGACCCACCAAGCCATGCGTGGTGTGTGGCGTTCCAGTGCCTCCTCGGGCACTTCGGCCATCTTGCGCCAATAGGCGTCGTCTTCGTACATGATGGACGACTGCGGGTGCTTCTTCACCTTGTGGGCATAAAGCAACACAAACACGATGCCCGCCACGGTCAGGATGGCCCAGCAGACGGCGCGATAGCCGATGCCCGTGAAGAGCGGGATGTCGGCAATGCCTTGTGCGATACCGATGGTGAAGGGGTTGAGCATGGCCCCCGAAAAACCGATGTGCGCCGCCACATACACCATGCACAAACCTACGATGCTGTCGTAGCCCATCGAGATGGCCAAGGGTATGATAATCAGCGTGAAAGCGATGGTCTCCTCGCTCATGCCGAACACGCTCCCGAAGAGGCTGAACAGCAGCATGATGAGGATGATGACGATATTGTTCACCCCGATTTTTCGCATCAATGGGCTGCGTTCGAGGCGTTTGGTGAACTTGAGGAACGACAGGATGCCCATGTCGATGGCGCGGCTTTTGTTCATGATCCAGAAGGCGCCGCCGATGATGAGGATGAACACGATGATGTTGCTCTGCTTGACGAAGCCCTTGTAGAAGGCCGAAAACACCTGCCAGGTCTGTGGCTCGGCGTGGAATTCAATGTCGCCAACTGACTCTGGCAGTTGGTCAGCATAATAAAAAGTCATTACGGTTTCGTCACCAACTTGTTCAGAAACATACTTCCCCGGAGGGATGATCCAAGTGAGTATCGCTGCGACGACGATGATAAAGAAAACGATGACGAAAGTATGTGGTACCTTGCGCTTTTTCATGCCTGCAAAAATAGGAAAAATTTCAAAAAAGTTTTCCACCAAGTTTTAGTGCAGTTCAGAAGGCTATTTTGTACGAAATAATGCAGTATAGAAATTGAATTTATACGAAATAATGCAATGGTCCGAGGGGCTTTTGATGCCTTGCATTTCCGTAAATTTTTCGTTTTTGTAACAAGTTGATTGTCATTATTTTACCCCCCCCCATATTTTTTAGTCAAAATATGCTGGGGAAAGGCCTTGCCATGTGGGTAAAAATGCCTACTTTTGCAGGCTTTTACGCGCTCCCGCGTAAATTATAAATAAATATATATAATAATAAGAACCAAATGCCACAATTGAACAACACATCGGCCCTCCAAGGCCAACAAAATAAAAGGCTCCCAAGCCGCCTCATTCTCGCCCTCTTCTTCCTTATGCCTTTGGTGGGATGGGGACAGATTATCCCTACAACCGACCTCAATGATAAGCATCTCTATTTGATACGGACAAAACAGGTCGAGAGTTTCTACATGGTACCTCAGAATAATAATGTCAGTACCGCGAATCTTCCTCACGTTAGTATGCTGTGGTATTTTTTGGAAGCGGAGAATGATAATGGCACACAATACTACTACATTGTCAACAACAGTACGGGAAAGTATATTTGTAATACCGACTATTCCACACCAGGTCGAACCATTCAAATTGCAAATTTTGATCCAAGTTCAACTGATAAGTTCAAGTTTAAGCTTGTTGAGAATACCACGAACGGAACAACGGGATTTTATAATATCTGTATCAAACCAAATGGATCGGAGTGGATTGGCTTGAATAAACGAAGTGGCAGTATAAGTTCACAGTATCCAATTAGATTGACTAATGATGATAACAATCATTATATCAATGATGCAAACTCAAAATGGGATTTCATTGCTTTTGATAATAATTTCAGTTGGCCGAATCCTCCATTTACCCTTTCGCCAGGCGAATCTAAGACTTACTACAGGATACGTAATATAAGGAATAATTCATATTATGTTTCTACGGGTTCCGGCACTCCAAAGTATGTAACCAATGCAACTACTGAAAGTAACGACATGGCATGGTATTTTAAAGAAGCACCGTATGAGGATGATGCTGTATTAAATCCCATGAAACTAAAATACTATTATATCATCAATCCTGCGGCTGAAGACCAATATATGTATTTTAGAGGTACCGTTAGCACCGGTGACCAGACTAATGCTGTTGAAGTTAAGGTAAAGTCAAGTGAAAATGAAGACCGCTATCAGTTCTTCGTTGTTCGAGCTGCACGAGTTGTAAATAATAATTCTGTTGAGTGTTACATGATTGTTCCCAAATTACTCATTGGAAATCTTTGGGATAGCAATAGTTTAGGCATAAAAACTGTATCCGATGGAGCCAATTTGGGAATAATAAAAGGTAGAGTTTCTATTAATGAGAATGATAATTACGCTCACTGGACTTTTGCGATCACGGTTTATCCCATGTCATGTGCCATTAACAGCATCACTTACTCTAGCTCAACGGGGAAAATCACCATCACAGCTACGCCAGCTGATGCCGATATCCACTATACAACAGATGGTGTGACCGTGCCTTCCTCCACTGTAGGAACACTCTATGAAGGTCCGTTTGATGTATCATCTACCGTTACCATCAAGGCCATTGCCACCAAAACAGGTTATGACGATTCACCGGTGGAGACAGTGTCTTTCAATCAAGTGGCCACACCGACCATCCAAAACAATGGCTCGAACGCCATCTCCATAACCAGTACTACTGAAGGTGCAACCATTTACTACACTACAGATGGTACCACACCTACCACAGCTTCAACACTTTACACTGTCCCTTTGACAGAGAATGTGTCTGGTGTCACCATTAAGGCCATTGCCGTTAAAGAGGGCTTGATTAATTCTACTGTCGGTTCAGGCTCGGTAACCCTGAAGTGCGCAAAGCCCATTATTTCTAAAAACGGAGACAATGCTACTATCAGCTGTGCTTTCCCAGTAAGTGGAGTCACTATCTATTATACAATAAACGGAGGAGATCCCACAACTTCCAGTGATGTATACTCGATTCCTATACAAGTTAGCTTAGGTGATGTCATCAAAGCTATTGCCACGGCCTCTGGGTATGAAACTTCTGATGTGGCCACAAAAACCATCTATGACGAACTTGAACCTGATGGAGAAGGAAAACGTCACATTACTAATCAAACCGACTTTGAGGTATTTGTGGATATGGCCAATGACACAGACGGAGCTTCCTATCATTATATTCTCGAGGCCGACGTAACCGCAGTTGCGGAAATCACCGAGCCGTTTACGGGCATCTTCGACGGTAATTATCACACTATTACAGGTCTCTCCAACCCTCTCTTCAACACAGTTAACGATGGCACGGTGAAGAACGTGATGCTAAATGGCGTTGAAATAAGCAGTTCTGCTGATGCTGTGGGTGCTATTGCTGGCACCGCCAAGGGCTATAGCCGCATCTATAATTGTGGCATCTTGCCCAATAGCGCAAATTTCCCAGCAGGTACTCATCCCTACGTTACCACGACGGGCAACTGTGCTGGTGGTATCGTGGGTGGTCTGGAAGACGACTCGCGTGTGGTCAACTGCTTCAGCTATGCCGATGTCAGTGCCGTAACCACTGCAGCGGGCATTGTGGGCAACAACACCTTTGCCAGCACTGCCGAGGTTGAGGATGTTTCAGGTACAAATAAATACACCCATCTCCGCACCATGGTAGTCAACTGTATATTCTACGGTAACATTTCCGCTTCGACCATCTATCCCGTTTATGGAGGGCAGAAGATTAGCAATAAGGGAGCCAATGCCATTAACAACTACAATTTCTACAGCGTAGGTTGTACGTTCTCCCCGGCTTTGACGGGTTACAATTGTTCATGGCCTGCCCAGTTAGAATACCTCACCCGTTACGAGTTCCACCGCAACCTGCTCAACAGCAACCGTGAATTGTGCGGCTGGTGGGTGGGTGCCCCTTCTGCCCCTTCCACTATGGCAACTACAGCAGTTCAGGCTGTGCCAAAGGATGCCTCGCTCATGGCCAAGTGGGTGCTCGACCCAAGTATAGCCCCTTATCCCATTTTGAAACCCTTCGGCAAGTATTCCTCGCCTGTCAACATCGATGCCGATGCCTCGTGGCGCGAAACTGCTAACAAGTGGGAAGGCAAAAAACTGGGAACTTTAAATGTCACTGTCAATCCGGGAAACCAAGCTCCCAATGGAATAAGTAGTATTGTTTATGATGGCACAAATAATCACCCTGCATTTGTCATCACCGACATGGACACCATTCATGGCGACTATTGTTACCGCAAGATACAATTGCCTTATTACAATACCGTTTTCGGCAATCCCGACGGTGACACATGGGCAGCAAAGTATGGCGGCAACTACGGCGACTATGTGGTGATAGGCTGGAAAGTCAGCACATCAGAAGGCACTGTGGGTACATTGACCGAAAACTGGCAGACCGGTTACAACTTCGCAGACCGTAACTGCACAGCCAAGGATGCCAACCGCGTGTTTGCCCAAGGTGGCTACTATTATGTGCCCAATGGGGTGAACAATATCACCATTACCGCCCAGTGGGCTCAAGCCGTTTATTTTGACAATACCGACCATAGCTATGACCGAGTTAATATGTCAGGCTCCAAACCTGGTACCCATTTCGCCCCAGCTGGTACCCGACCTGAAACGCTTGGCAACGGGAAGACGGTCAGTACTGCTAATCTTAGAGATTTAGCAAAAACTGATGATTATATAGGAGATAATATTTACGAATATGCTGTGGTGCTTGTGGGCAATCACCAATATCGTCACCATGAAGGAAACACTAGCGAAAATATCGGAGAAACTTCTTCTACGAAAGGATTTACCGTTATTAGTGCCGACTTCGACTTTGACGAGGAGCCTGACCACTGCCTGATTTGGCAGTTGGGTAAAAAATATGACAGACAGAGTTTCTGCCCCATCCGCTTCGACTTCCTGCCCGTTGTGGAAATTGGCTTGGCCATGAAAGAGGATGGCTCCACCCAATACTACTCTCTCGGCTGCTATCGTCCCCTCGGCCACTTTGAGGTGACAGAGACTTCGCTTATACACTTCGGCCAGTTCGAGTTTAGTAATAAAGACCGCTCTCTTTACGCTCCGCTCATTTTGAATGGTGGCATTTTTGATCAATATACCAAAGGTACCAATGGTAATGCTATGGGCAATGCTAATGATAAGATTAACTATATCATCATTGGCGGCAATGTAAGAATGCCGTCATTCACACCGGGGGCTCACGTCAATGCTAATGCCAATAAACCCACTCGTCATTGCGCGGTCAATGTCATCGGTGGCAGCATTGATAATCTATATCTCACAGGCAACTACAACGATAATGTCACGCCTAACACAGATAACCCCCACTGCTATATTGACGGCTGTAGAATAAAACATGTGGCCGCTGCCGGCAAGGAAGGCATTAATGGCGATGTCTATTTCAAAATCAACCATTCTAAAATATGGGAGTTCTACGGCGGTAGTACGATGGACCAAAGCAGTGGCGATAACTTTAAGACAGTGAAAGGCAACATTGATGTCACCATAGACAGCAGCATTGTGGTGAAATACTGCGGCGGACCCAAGTTTGGTGACATGGTTTATGACGAGGCCAACCCCGCGAATAGCAAGACCATCACCACCCGTGCCACAGGCACTACCTTCACTTACTATTATGGAGGAGGCAACGGTGGCACGAGCTATGTGCAGTATGATAAAACCGATGTAACAGGTGATTATGGTGTTAGTACTGGCACTTATAATTGGAATGGAACTGGAAATAATCAAGGTCATTTAAACAACTATAATCCAGGTGCTTATCGAAATGGAGGCAATAATTATATGGCTGACTATGACATGGAGATAGTCAATACATCGGCAGGAACGGAAAGTGGTGAGGCGGTGTGCCGTACCTATTTCTATGCCGCGCAGTTCTCGGCCACCAATACGGGTCCCATCTCGAATACCCTTACGGGTTGCAAAGTGCTGAAGAACTTTTATGGCGCGGGTAACTTGGGCGGTGTATATGGTGATGTCATCTCTGAGTTGACTGATACGGAGGTCGATAGTTTGGCCTTTGGTGCGGGTTTCTCTGCCAGCATCCCTCAAGTAACAATTTACAATAGGGATAAAACCCCTCCCACCATTGATATCCATACGGGCATTATTACGCCACAGTTGGAAGGCACCAAAACGACCTATACATGGACTAACGAGACCTCTCTTGGTGGCACTTCGCTCAGCACTAATAGTCCTGCCGTTCTCAATCCCAATGGCGATGGAATCAACTACTTTTTTACAACAATATCACTTCAAAACCTCGGCACAGTCAGTGGCAATGTCACCCTCACCATCAAAGGCAGCAGTGTGATTGGTACCGAAGGAGAAGCCAACACTGGCAACGTCTATGGTGGCGGCGACCAAAGTGCCGTTACACACAACACCACCGTCAAACTCCAGGGTAGCGCCCACGTTCTCGGCAACGTCTACGGTGGTGGCAATGAGGGTGAGGTCAGCGGCAATTCCTCAGTAACCATTGAAGCAGAACCCTCTGTTACACCAGAACCATAATCAGGCAACGAAAGACACAACTACAATTATGAAGGAACGATCCAACGAGATACGACATATGAACAAGACATTTACCTACATATTGACTTTGGTACTTATGCTGATGGGCGGTGCGGCGATGGCACAACGCACCGACACCCCTTCCAGCGTCACCGTGGGCGGCAGCGTCTTCGGCGGCGGCAATGAGGCCATGGTGGGGGGCAACTGCACCGTTATCATCAATCAGGACAATGCCACGATATCGCATGATGTCTATGGTGGGGGAGCTTTGGCCAAGGTGAATACCACCGACGGCACCACCCTCACTTCCGGCAAGTCCACCAGTGTCACCCTCATGCGAGGCATCGTAAAAGGCGACTTATACGGTGGTGGACTGGGGGATAATACACTTGGTGATGAAGTGGCAGCCGATGTTCTCGGTCCTGTGACCGTGACCATTGAAGGCGGAACCGTCACGGGAAGCGTCTTTGGTTGCAACAATCTCTATGGCGCTCCCCAAAACACCGTTACGGTGAATGTCGAAAACGATTTGTCTGGTGTCACGATGACGCTCAACAACGTCTATGGCGGTGGCAACTTGGCTGCCTATGCTGCTCCTTCCGGGAGTCCTGACTATCCGAAGGTGAACATTAATAAGGGCACGGTGAGCGGCAGCGTTTTCGGTGGCGGTCTGGGTGGAACGGCCATTGTTACCGGTAACCCGAAAGTCACCGTTGGCGACTTGGAACATGCTGATTATATAGCTACCGTCAGCGGTGATGTCTATGGCGGCGGAGATGCGGCCAATGTGGTGGGGACCACGGATGTACTTGTGCAGAAATGCAATACCATTATCAACGGTGATGTGTACGGCGGAGGTAACGCGGCTGATGTTGTCAAGAACACAGGTGTAGGCGGCACTACCAGCGTCACCGTTACGGGCGGCACCATCACTGGTACAGGCCACGGCATGGTGTTCGGCGGCGGCCATGGCGACAAAGACCATACCCCCGACCCAATCACCGCCAATGTGGAGACCAGCACCAGCGTCACCATCAACGGTGGTGAAATTAATAAGGTATTCGGTGGCTCTAATAGTGCCGGAACCATTAACGGGGGCAACCCAGGCGGTATCAGCGTTTTGGTCAACAAGTCTGGCACCTGTACGTTGCACCTTAACGAGTTGTACGGTGGTGGCAACTTTGCAGCGAGTCAGGTTGGAAGCATTGACATCCGCTGCACTGGCACTGGCGATGACGACGGTATCGACTATGTATACGGTGGTGCCAACCAAGCCGATATTACCGGCGACATCGTGTTGAATATCACCGAAGGAAAGATCAACAATGTCTTTGGCGGAAATAACCAGGATGGAGACATCTCGGGTACTATCACTGTCAATATCAATAAAAAGGTTGAACCTGAACCCTGTATATGGTACGTCGGCAACGTCTATGGAGGCGGCAACCTTGCGAGTTATACTGCGCCATTTGTTCCCGAAAGTACAACTGTATATACCAATTATCCCGAAGTGAATATCCTTAACGGTCTCGTTACCACCGATGTGTATGGTGGCGGTTTGGGTTCAACGGCTACCGTCACGGGCAATCCTGTGGTTCATGTCAATGGCGGTTCTGTCGGTCATGATGTCTTCGGTGGCGGCAGTGAGGCCGCTGTGAATGGTGCTACCCATGTGACTGTGACTACAGGTTCTGTCGGTCAAGATGTCTATGGCGGCGGTGCTTTGGCCAACACGGGAGCCACCACGGTTGACATCATGGGCGGTACGATTACTCGCGATGTCTATGGTGGTGGCCTGGGCGACGGTTCCCATGCGCCCCAAGAGGGTGGCGCGGTGACCGTCAATATCGGTGCGGCTGCTGGTGAGACAACTGGTACATCGGCACTTGAAGAACATTCGGGCAATGCCATCATCGGCGGTAATGTCTATGGCTGCAATAATTCTAATGGTTCGCCTCAGGACAATGTTACCGTGAACATTTACGGAACGGCGCATACTGTTGGTGTCAATACTATTGATGACGCGGGTTACGCCATCGCCAACGTGTTCGGTGGCGGCAACCAAGCCAATTTTGCGCCTTCTGTATCGGGTAAGAAAGCCTTCGTGAATGTTTATGGTTGTAAAAACACCATTGGACGCGTGTTCGGTGGCGGCAACGCGGCGGCTACTCCCAGTTTGGTAACCGATATTCAGGGCGGCCGCATGAACAAGGTCTTCGGTGGCGGTAACGGTGAATCAGGCACTGGAGCCAATGTCAATGGCACTGTTCAATTGTATATCCATGGAGGCACCGTTGGAGAATTCTACGGTGGCAGTAACCAAAATGGTACTATTTCAGGACAGATCACCACGGAAGTTGATAGTAATGGGCCTTGCGAAAGCTTGAATATTGATGAATTCTTCTGCGGTGGCAATTTCGTTGACATCACGGAGGATTTGACAACCACCATCGATTGTAGCGATGGAATGCACATCACCAGTCTTTACGGTGGCTGCAACCAGGCCAATATCGAAGGTAACGTCACACTTAACCTGTATGGTGGTTCTTATGATTACGTTTATGGCGGCTCGAAAGGACGTTTGGCCCAAGCTGCGGTAGGTGAGCCTGGCGATCCAGGTTATCAACCCGCTGTTTCAGCCAAGGCTGCCAACATCGATGGCGATGTCACCCTCAACTTGTTTGGCGGCACCATCACCAATGTCTTTGGCGGTAGCAATGTCAACGGCAACATCACTGGGGTTGTCAAAGTCAATGTGCTTGATGTTGAGAGCACTACTTGTCCTCTCTATATCACCAACATCTATGGCGGTAGCAACTTGACGGATTATCAACCTACCGAACCTACCGAGCCCAGCCTTGTGAGCCCCATCGTCAATGTGGTGCATGCCAAGTACGGCATCAGCGGCAATGTGTATGGTGGCTCGAAGGGTGCGGAAGGTGCTGTACCTCCAACGAATGTCAGAGCCAACCCATTGGTGAACATCGGGTATGATGCCAGCATGAACGGATATCTTCCCGCATCCTATGTGAGTAGTTACTCGTCCTTGCTCATCGCGCCTCGCGCCATTGTCGCGGGCAGTGTCTTCGGTGGCGGTGACGCGGCTCAGGTGGAGGGCAACACGGCCATCTTCCTCCGCAATCGTGCCAAGGTGTTCGGCAACGTCTATGGTGGCGGCAACATGGGAGAGGTCACAGGAAACACGAAGGTTATTGTGAATGGAGCGAATCAATAATCAATATCAAAGAGTAAGGAATATTTCGATATGATACGAAACAACATATATGTAATAGGTGTAGCGAAAACAGCACGGCGCGTGGCCGCGGGCTGCCTTTTGCTCTTTTTCATGGCCGGAAGCCTGATGGCGCAGACCAACGGACAG
This sequence comes from uncultured Bacteroidales bacterium, assembly GCA_905234765.1. Next base: position 237,148 of record CAJOIF010000001.1, on the reverse strand, counting down.
TTCGTCATCAAGACGACAGTCTCTGAACAGGTTCACTATCTGTCGCATGCGGGCAATGCACTCGGCGATGCCACCCAGTTCAGCCCCAATGTCCTTTGGACATCGGACAATACCCATACCCAAGGTGGCACCAACCGCAACTATTATTTCATGGAAGGGAATACCCCTCACTTCCTCGCTGCGCCGAATTTTACGGCCGGTGGAGCACTTGACCTGTCCCCCTCATTGCCTCCAGGCAATCAACTCAGCACCCCCGAAGCGCAGTATTACTTCTATAAATGGGATGGCGGTTTGGGTCGTGGTGTCCAGTATTATGGCGATTGCGCCAATGATTCAGTTACTTGTGTTGATAATTGTGGCCATGTTTGGGGACAGGGTCAATGCTGGGACGTGTATTGGGTGGCTTACATTGATGCTACTTGGAAGCTTTCCGGGAAATACTACGATTTGGACGAGGTTCCCTCGGGCGGCGGCAGGTACTATCCCGTGACAATCACCGAACATGGCGTAGAAGTCTCGCCTGGAGCGACAGGTGGTTTGGCTGGTATTACCGTTCCAGCGGAAATGGAGTGGCCCACCGATGGAGTAGCACTGACCGCTTCACTTAGTAATTATACATGTCAATATAGACCTGCATATACCACATACTTCTTTGACAACAACACGCACAACTATTACAACGGAACAGACAACAATTCAAGCATACCGGAATTAGGAAACCTCACCAATGCGACTGTTCAGAGTTATCTTTGGACTATCTCAGGAGATGGATCAGGCTATCTTTCGTTCTATGATGAGGGCTCTGTTTTAACTTCTAATTCTGAAAGCCCCACATTATACTATCGTCTTGAAAACAGCACAGGCCATAAGCCAGCTACCATCACTTTGACCGTGACTTACAGTAATGGCATCACCCAAACAGAAACGGCTACGGTCGTTGCGAAGACGCCATGTGCAAATCCCGGACAAGAGGCCGACCCTGTAGTCACCCATGCAGGGGTAACGGTATCGTGGTATCACACTGCCGACCAATACAAGATATATTGGCAAAAAGACGGAGATTCCGAATGGAGTTCAGTGATTGTGAACGATGACAATTCCTACACATTCACCAATTTGGAATTCCAAAAGCATTATTATTACAAGGTTGCGGCTTTCTGCAATGGAACTGAGTTGGAGGACCCTTCACAGTTCGATTTCACCACATTGAAAGAACCGGGTATGGTGGTTTTAGGCGCCATCTTTGGCGGCGGCCGTATGGCCGACGTGGGCGGCATGACCGAGGTGGTCGTCGTCAACTGCGACAGCATCGGAGCCATCTTTGGCGGCAACGACATCGCGGGAACAGTGTTGGATACCATCAGTGCCAACCATGAGGCTGGCTTCGCCGGAGCAAACATTACCTTGGGTGTTGATGCCGGCGGCACATACGCATCATACGGCACCACCCCGAACAATGGCAAAGTCAGGGTCAGCTCGGTGTATGGCGGCGGCAACGGCTACTATGCCTACAACGGTAGCTCTTTCGTGCCGGCCACAAGCAGTTACACCTCTGAGACCGTGGCGGTAGGGTCCAGCGTGAAGGCCATGACCCAGTTCCATCAGGTGGGCGATGTCGTTTGGACCAACGATGGCGCTGCACCCAAAACCTTGAATTTCCCCTCCATTACCAATACGGCCATCATAGCGACCAACAACCTCGTAAAGGTGGACTCCATCTTTGGCGGTGCCAAAAACGCCTTCCTGACCGCCAACAGCGGTGACGGCGACTCCATTGTGATCAACGGCGGCACTGTCTTTGCTGTGTTTGGCGGCAACAACTGGGGAGGGGGCCAAGGGTATGGCATACATCATATTGAGGTCAACGGAACCACCACCAATCTGACCGCGAACATCAACAACACCACTACAACAGGCTATGGTCACGACTTTGGCATCCGCTATCTCTTTGGTGGCGGCAACAAGGTGGCTGGCTCGACCACCGATATCCATATCAAGGGTGGTCAGTTGGATGAAGTGTTTGCTGGAGGCAATGCGGCTGACGTCTATAATGCCAATGTGACGGTGGAATGCTCACTTGGCACCATGTCCACGGAAAACAATTATACCTTTGGCAATACCTATACCAATGCTATTGACCCCGATAATTATTCCACATCAGGAATCCCGGCGCAAGGAACCATCGGTGAAAACACCATCTTTGCGAATTACGGTTGGGATGGTCACTCGGGCATTTATAATGTGCGCGCACTTTATGGCGGCAACAATGAGGCCGAAATGCAGAGGGTGCCGACTGTTACGCTCACTTCAGGAAGCGTTGGCACCGTGTATGGCGGCGGCAATGCGGGCGACATGATGGGATCGGCCTCCACCACTATCAATGGCAATACGGTGTTGTATGGCACCCACGTGGTGTTGAATAGTAACCAAATCCTGACCGATTATATCTATGGCGGCTGCCGCATGAGCGATGTGCTCAACAGCACCTGGGTGGAACTGAAGAAAGGCCATGTGGGCACCGTTTATGGCGGATGCAACATCAGCGGCGACGTGGGCAGCACCCGCTTCTATGATCCCTATCCCAGCGGAGAGACTTATCCTCAAAACCTGGAAGAACAGCGGGTGAAGGGCGCCACCTACGTGCAGACGGGTGATGGTGGCAGCGATACCGACCTCATCGTTTACAAAGACCTCTTCGCGGGTGGCAATGGCTACTACCATTGCAGCAGTGACGGCATTCACTATAATGAGGACGAACTCTTCGGTTATCCTGAGACGCTTTATGCAGGGATGGACATTCCCACCCACAACGAGACCAACGTGGTGGTGACCGCCGGCACTACCGTCAAAGGCAATGTATATGCGGGAGGCAACTTGGCTCCTGTCGGTTTCTTTGACAACACCGGCTTCTACAGAGGCTACCCTGAGCTTGTCGGTATGGCTACGGTGGTCATGACTGGCGGTAGGGTAGAGCAGAACGTGTATGGCGGCGGCAATATGGCTTCCATCTTTGGCCGTAACGAGGTGAAGGTGTCGGGGGGTACCATCGTGAAGGGTCTCTATGGAGGCAACGACCGCGCCGGCCAAGTGGCTGAAAGAACCAATCGTAAACTGCCTACGGGTTACGGCTATACGGTCGCTTCCGATAACGAAACTTCATTGACGAATGAAGGCGTGATGACCTTTGTAGGCGTTTCGGGCAATGCCCGGATTGGCACCGTGTATGGCGGTGGCAACGGCGACTACACCTATGGCGGCGAAGGCGGCATTCCATTTTGTGGTGATACCCCGAGTCATCCCATCCAGCCCTTTACCTTTGTGGACATCCACCTCGCCGGAGGCTCAAGCGGAGGAAAAATCGGCACGGTTTATGGCGGCGGTAACGGTGTTACCGTGCGTGGCGGTGCCATCGTGTTTATGAACATCGTTGAGCCGGAACCAGCTCAAGACTACACCAATGTGGACACCATTTTCGGCGGCAACAACAAAGGTAACATTGAGATTGTACCTGACATCCGTTTGTTGCATGGACAGGTGGGTACCGTCTATGGCGGCTGCAACCAAGGTGCCATGATGGCAGGCTCGAATTCCACTAACAGCGGTAACCTTAAGACCATTGGCGGTTACGAGGACATCGGCAGCTATGTCCGCTTGCGCAACACCTATGACCCGTCCAATCCGTCCGGTACGGGTGGTGCTGTCAGCGTTACGGCCAAGGTGAAGGAAGCCGTCTACGGCGGCTGCCGCATGAACGGCGTGACGCGCAACAGCCTCGTCCTCGCCGAAGGTGGCAATTTCCTTAACGTACCCCTCTATGGCGGCAGCGACATCAGCGGCACGGTGAGCGGCTTCTCGCGCGTGGCTGTCACGGGCGGCACCGTCGGCAATGTGTTTGGCGGCGGCAACGGCGACTACATTTATGAATACAACAATGTATATACGACGGGCAATGTCTTGATTGCCTCAGGCACGTCTGAGCATCCCATCACGGCGCCCAACAGTGTCCAATCGGGTGTGGATATGACAGCTGGAACGGCGGCCAACCTCTACGCCAGCGGCAATGCCTGCGGTAGCGAAGCCACTTTGTCGAACGTCAGCGGCGGTACGGTGACCACCGGCATCTATGGCGGCAGCAACGCCAAAGGCACCGTCACGGGCGATATCGTGCTTAACGTCACGGGCGGCACCATCGGTGCCAGCACCTCGGCTCGTGCCAATGTCCATGGCGGCGGCTATGGTTCAGCTACTCATACTTCGGGTGATGTTACCGTGAACATTGGCGCAACCGATGGAGAAGAGGCACCGACCTATTCCGGAACAGCAACCATCAACGGCGAGGTCTATGGCGGCTCGGCTCTCGGCCAAGTGAGCGCCAGTAACAAAACCACGACGGTGAACTTCTACAAAGGCACCGTCAATGGCGACGTCTATGGCGGCGGATTGGGACAGCAAGGTGTGGCTGCTGTATATGATCCGGAAGACCCAACTGTTATTATCACTCCAGCGGTTGATCCTATTGCTGCCGAGGTCTCTGGCAATGTTGAGGTCAATATTTATGGTGGTGTGTTCAACGATGCTGCTGGCAATGCCAACTACAACGATGGCACCCCCAGCGACGGCAACACTGGTGGTGGTTGCATTTATGGCTGCAACAACGCCTACGGCACGCCTTTGGGCGATGTGAATGTGAACATTTATGCTACGGATCATGCCACTACCCCACAAAACAATTATTATCCAACCCTTCCTGAAGGCGGGTGGAATGTCACGACACTGAATACCAATGCAACTACGCAAGCCTACGCCATCAAATCCGTCTTCGGAGGCGGCAACTTGGCGGCATATCAACCGCTGGCTGACAAGAAAGCCACGGTACATGTGTACAACTGCGACAACACCATCGAAGACGTCTTCGGCGGCGGCAATGCGGCCGATGTGGGCGTTGGAACCTCCACTTCCTCTAGCACTACCATCACACGAAGAGCTGACACCTATATCTATATTGAGGGCGGACGCATCCATCGCGTGATTGGCGGCGGCAACGGTGAGGATTTGTCAAAGCCGGCTGCCAACATCTTTGGTACAGCCTACACCACGGTCTATGCTGGCCTCATCAATGAGGTGTATGGAGGTGCCAACCGACAAGGCGATGTCGATGCCATCAACCTCACCATGTCGAATCCCACCAATTCCTCTTTGACCAATAGTTGCAACCATCAGGTCTACGGCAAGGTGTTCGGTTGCGCCAACGCTGCTGACTACAACCGCAGCGTTACCACCAACATTTTGTGTGGAGTGGGAGAGATTGGCGAATTGTATGGCGGATCCAACTTGGCTGATATCGGAAGGGAAGGATCGACCAATGCTAATGTCACGCTGAACCTTTATGGCGGTGTGCATACGCAGGTGTTTGCTGGCTCGAAGGGCGACTTGGCCAGTTTACCTGGGACAGGACATACCGACAAAGCGTCCAATATCTTTGGCAATGTCACCCTCAATCTGTTCGGCGGCGTAGTTACCAATGCCTATGGTGGAAGCAACTATAACGGCAATATCACAGGTACGATTACCGTCAATGTGCTTGACGTAGAGGATGCTACCTGTACTTCCGAGGCTCTCGACCTCACCAATGTCTATGGCGCCAGTAACTTGGCGGATTATACACCTACCGCTGGCAGTACAACGATTTCCCCTGTTGTCAACGTGATTCATATCGCACAAACTAATGGTGCTTTAGGTCTTCAAGGTATTCAAGGCAACGTCTACGGCGGTGGCAACCAGGCTTCCGTGACGGCCAGCCCGCAGGTCAATATAGGCTATGATGCGGCTACGATGGCAAGTATTCTGACGGCTTGTGGCTATACCCAGCCTTCAGGATTCCCGCGCGGCTACGTCAGCGGCAACGTCTTCGGCGGCGGCAACCAAGCCGGTGTGACAGGCAACCCTGTCGTCAATATGAGGGACAACGGAACGGTGGTTTCGGGCATCTATGGCGGCTGCAACGACAATGGTGAGATTGATGGCAACATCAATGTCAACATCTACGGCGGCACCTTGGGTACAAGTGTCGCATCGATGACCGACGGCATCTTCGGCGGCGGTAAGGGTAATTTAACCCAAACCTCTGGCGATGTCACTGTCACCATTGGCGATGGCACAGATCCCACTGTTTACGCCGATGTCTACGGTGGCTCCGCTTTCGGAGAAGTGGGGGCCGATGGCAAAACAGCCACGGTCAACCTCAAGGCTGGCACGGTTTACGGTACGATTTTCGGCGGCGGCAAGGGACAATTGGAAGACAACACCACCAATCCGGCTATTCCGGCCTATTCCGCTACGGTCTCTGGTTCCACCGAGGTAGCTATCGAAGGCGGCAATGCCAAGGGCGCTGCTTGGGGCACAGGTGAAAATGCCATCAAAGCAGCTGTCTTCGGTGGTTGTAATGTCAATGGCATTGTGTTGGGTAACGCCACGGTGAGCTACACTGGCGGCACCATCGGTACCGATGCCGACAACACCGCCAACACTTACGGCGGCGGTCTCGGACCTGACACCAAGGTGAAAGGCGATGTGGATGTCACGGTCGATGGAAGCGGTGTCTATGGCGACGTCTACGGCGGCTCGGCCAAGGGCAAAGTCAATACCGAAAATGGCACCTCACAGAGTGGAACTTCAAAAACCGATGTTACCTTGACTGCTGGCACCGTCCACGGCAATCTCTACGGCGGCGGCCACGGCCCCGACGGCAACGAGGATGCCGATGTGTATGGCCCCATCACGGTCACGGTTGAAGGTGGCACGGCTACTACCGCGTTCGGCTGCAACAACAACAGCGGCACTCCGAAGAGCACCGTCACGGTGAATATTGAGGGCGGTACCGTCACCAATGTTTGCGGCGGCGGCAACGTGGCAGACTATATTCCAACAACCAACAATATCAACTCCCCTGCGGTCAACGTCAAAGGCGGTGAAGTGACCAACAAGGTGGTGGGTGGTGGCAATGCGGCCAACATTGGTTCTTCAACCATTTCCTGCAACCCTGTGGTTACCATTAGTGGCGGCCAAGTGTGTACTGCTACAACCGATGCAGGCGTTTATGGAGGATGCAACACTAGTGGCACCGTCAATGGCAACATTACCGTCAATGTCACCAACGCCGACGGCAACACCACCATCAGCTCACTGGCCGCACTTCAGGCAGTTGCGGCTGCGAATGGAAACCCCATCAGCATACACGGCGGCGGCTATGGTTCTGCCACTGGAATTACGGGCAACGTAACAGTCAACTTCGGTACTGACACGGATGATACACACTATATCTATCCCAAACTCTATGGCGACCTTTACGGTGGCTCGGCGCTCGGTACGGTCAACACCAATAGTAGTAATACCACTACCGTCAATGTGCTGAACGGCTCCTTCGGTTATGTGGAGCATACCATCGGAGGTTATCCTGTCCAATTCGGTGGCAACATCTACGGCGGCGGTTTGGGCGATGCCGTTCATGACCATCCCGCCAAGGTATATGGAGAGGTGCATGTCAACATTGGTGCGGATGCCGTGTCACCGGCCACCACACCCACGGGCCAAGCCGACCTCGTCCACTGCAACGTTTACGGTTGCAACAACGCGTATGGCTCACCGCAAGAGAATGTGTATGTGGATGTGTATCAAACGGCACACCTTTCTGAATATAATGTCTATACTTACATTCAAGAATTACCTACTCAACATGTCGAGGAATACGCCATCGCCAATGTGTTTGGCGGCGGCAACGAGGCCAACTATGCGCCAGATTCTAATCCTGGAAACGCCAAAACGCCCCATGTATATGTACATTATTGCGAGAATACCATCGAGTATGTTTATGGTGGCGGTAATGCCGCAGATGTCAATATTACGAATGTCACCGTGGAGGGTGGTCGTTACAAATTCGTCTTTGGTGGCGGCAATGGCCAGGCATCAGCGGCTAACGTGCACAATGAAGTTAATCTTACCATCCTTGGCGGACGCATTGGCTGGGCCTTTGGCGGTTGTAATATGCATGGCCAAGTGGCGAGTGGCAATCCAGATGCCATTCACTTAACAACGGGATGTACATCTGGCGATTGTCCTTGCGAAGATCAGCCTGTGGTCGTTGAAAACTATTACTTTGGTGCCAATATGGCCACAATTTATGGAGGTTTGACCGGATCGGAACAGACTATTGGCTGTAATAGTAATTTTGCTTACAAGAACGTTTATGCAGGCAGCCGTTTGGCTACCGTGTATGGCGACATTGAACTCACGGTCAATGGAGGTGAAATTGGTAATTTGTTTGGCGGATGTGAAGGTTCACAATATATTCAAGCCGATGTGAAAAAATATCCAGCCGATTGGCGAACCAATAGTAGTGCCTATGATCCCGAATTGATAGAATATTTGAATAGTGTGTTGGATGAAAATGGTACAGACCTCGGGGGTACAGGCGGTAACATCACGCTTTATCTGTATGGTGGAACGATTGGTAATGTGTTTGGCGGATGCGACTTTAGAGGCAATGTTGAGGGTACGATTACAATCATAGTTGATTCTACCCAGACTGATTGCCGACTCGATATCGACTATGTCTTTGGTGGTAACAGGTTGTCACAATATACACCTTTGGATCCGACCATTGAGTCGCCCTTGGTGCTCATCAAAAACGGACACGTCAACGGTGCCGTATTTGGCGGCAGTATGGGCGGCAATCCCTCACATCAGTGGGGCAACGGCCGAGTGGTCAGCAATCCCAAGGTGGTGATAGGCGACAAGGACGATGCCACACACAAGGTAAGGATTGGTGGTCCGCTCCATAGCATTTTGACTCACCCGCAAGGTGAAGGCAATGTCTATGGCGGCGGCAATGCGGCTGACATGGTGGGCAACCCCACGGTCATCATACAAGGCACGACCAATGCGGAGGGCAAGCCTTCCACCATCATCGAAGGCAGCGTCTTTGGCGGTGCCAACCTGGGCAATGTCGAAGGAAACACCAATGTCATCATTGTACCATCAACACCGACACCATGATAATGAAAGAAAACAATCTAGTCATACAATAAGAATAATACATATTGATAAAGATGGAATACAAGCATATACATAGAATGAAAGTACGGAATGCGAGGCGCAAAATGTTTCTCTTGATGGCTATGCTACTGAGTGGCAGCATGGCCTCGGCACAGGTTTTCATCAAAGGCAACGTGTTTGGCGGCTGCGAGCTGGGAGAAGTGAAAGTAGACACGGAAGGAAATAAGGGGAATACTGCCGTCACCATCAATGGTGGTACCATCGGCGACAAGATTCCATTGGCGGACCGAAAGGTCGACGAAAATGGACAAGTCAAACGCATCAGATATGGCAACGTTTACGGTGGCGGCAATGGCTATGATGGAACGGATTACAGTCAAAGTGCGCCCAGCATCGATAGGAACCTTGGCCGAGTGCAGGGCAACACATCCGTCACCATCAAGGGTGACGCGGTGGTGCGCCATGCCGTGTATGGCGGCGGCAACTTGGGTACGGTGGGTGTGTGTACGATCAATGATGATGGCACAACAGCCACTTACACCACAGGAGGCAAGACTACGGTCACCATCGAGGGCAACGCCCTCATCGGTCCCACGAAAGCCGACTTGACAAAAGACGATGAAGGCAATGACTTAACCCAACCCGTAATTGACACCGCTTTCAAGTATCTCGGCGGCAACGAAGGTATGGTGTTCGGTGGAAGCCAAGGTCTTTCGGGTGACGAGGTGAAAGAGCTTTCCTTTGTCGACACCACCGAGGTCATCATCCGAGGCAACGTCACTGTGGCGGGCAACGTGTTTGGCGGTAGCGAGAATGGCCACGTGCAGAAAGGTACCAGCGTCCTCATTCAGGGCAGTGCCGTCATCGGCGGCATTCCACTGCTCGGCGGTACTGGCGATTATGCTTATCCTTATACTGTACCTGAGGGGTCTAAGTATGCAGGTGCTTTGATTCAGGGCGGCGTCAATGAACTCTACGAAGACGACTACGGCGTAGGCCGTCGTGTCTTCCGTGGCAACGTGTTCGGTGGCGGCAAGGGCACCGATTTCGTCCCGTGGCTCCTCGGACAAGAACCACCTGTGCAACAATACAGCTATACCTCCGGTGACGTGTATGGCAATGCTACCGTCCAAATCCAAGGCGGCACTGTATATAATAAGGTGTATGGCGGCGGTACCATCGCTTCGGTGGGCACCTTCCAACGTACAGACACAAACAATCCACATGCCATCACTGGCATTGTCCAGAAAGACGAAAAGGATACGGGTCACTGCTTCGTCACCATCACGGGTGGACAGATTGGCACCAACAGCTACAACAACGGCGAAGTGTATGGAGGCGGTCGTGGCGTGGTGGGCAGAGTACGGGAAGAGGGCGAGCCTCTCTTGCCTATCCATCAGGCCATTGATTTGGCCTACGTGGGCCACACCCACGTCACCATCGACGGCGCGGTCATCAAGAGCTCCGTGTATGGTGGATCGGCCAATGGCCACGTGCAGGGCAACACCAAAGTCCTCATTAAGGAGACAACACCGAATACTACCTATATCGGCACTGCGGGCCTCGGCGCATGGCACAGCAACGTGTACGGCGGCGGCGGCGGCACGGCACGCTATACGATGATGGAAACGCCCTCCGGCGGCGGTACTCCAGTTCCCGTCAAGCATCTGAGCATCACCTCAGGCCGCGTGTTCGGCGATACCGAGGTGGAAATCACGGGCGGCAAGGTTTTGCACAACGTGTACGGTGGCGGCGCCATCGCCTCGGTGGGCACCTACAACGCTTCCAACTTGGTGAATCCCGAATACCCCTATATTGGAGGCGGTCACGCCAAAGTCACCATCACGGGCGGCGAAATCGGTACCGACGGCAACAACAACGGCATGGTGTTCGGTTCAGGCCGTGGTCAAATCGCTGAACCTGGCAATTTCCTCGATTACGTGACGTATGTGGCTTATTCTGAGGTCAATATTGGTACGGGCACGGTCAATCAAACAACTGGGGTTGTCTCTGGTATTTCCGGCGATGCCAAAATCAAAGGCTCGGTCTATGGCTCGGGCGAGAACGGCCACGTCTATTTGGAATCTGTGGTGAATGTCTTCGCCGGCACCATCGGCTGCGACCTTGACGAATACAAGAGTTATGCAAACCCCTCATCACCAACGTATGACGCAACGTGGAAGACCACGAAGTTCCCGTATCGTGGCAACGTGTATGGCGCAGGTTGCGGTACCGATGAATATGGTTGGGAGACTCTCAAGGTTCCGGGAACTGAACCCCCTACCCCTGCCACGTATCCTGGAACCACGGATCCTATCAAAATAGGAAAATACAACCCCTTGGCTGGCATCACGCAAGGCAACACCAAGGTCAACATCTATGGCGGTTACATCAGCCGCAGCGTGTATGGCGGCGGCGCCATGGCCTCGGTGGGTCTGTATTCGGTTGGAGAGCCACATGAAGACCCTGCTACTACCTTTGCGCTCAGTTGGCCTTATGAATTCGAATATTCCGATATTTATGATGCGAATCACGCTGCTGTGACGACAGGTAAAACCGAAGTCACCGTCACTGGCGGTCACATTGGCACTTATTGTGATGATGATTGGGATAACCTCTATGCTCTCGGCAACAGTGGCGATGTGTTTGGCGGTTCAAGAGGTATGGTTGGCGATCGCTATTATTTCGTCAAGTATGCCAATGTGAAAGAGAGTGTTGTCAGTATTAACTATTCCAATCCGGCAACAACTCCTACTGCCGGCGGCAATTTCATCGTCAATTCAGTGTTCGGCGGTGGCGAGAACGGTCACGTGTATGAAAATACCCAAGTCACCATCGACGATGGCCTCATTGGAGGCACGGTGTTTGGCGGCGGCAAGGGTAAGGATACCTATTGGGACTACCTGAAGTCCTGGGACGGATCGGCAGAGACCTATTACCTCACCCAAGTCCACAGCATCACCGCTGGCAAAGTGTTCGGCAACACCGAGGTTACCATGAACAATGGTGTCGTCCAGCACAATGTGTTCGGCGGCGGCGAGTATGCTTCGGTAGGCAAGGGTAACTATATTGGCTATGGCGAAATGACCTCCCAAGCTTCTGGCGGCCCTGCTTACAGTCTTACTGATCACGCTGGTAGATGCGTTGTCACCATCAAAGGCGGCACCATCGGTACCAACGGCTATCATGACCAGTACAATATCAACAACGGCTCTGTGTACGGCTCGTCGAAAGGTGTGGTCTATCCGACTGTCGATCAGAAACCAGGTTCTGCGCGCTACGATTATAGCCGCGACTTCTTCCTTGGTTATGCCAACAAGACAGAGGTCACCATTGGCGACGCCACAGTTGCTACCACTCCTGCGGTTAAAGGCTCGGTGTTTGGCGGCGGCGAAGACGGCCACGTGCGTTGGCACACCGATGTCACCGTCAACAAGGGCACCATTGGTGTGGAATGCGTTGCCGAAGCATACTCCACCACGGATGAATGGTTGTATCGCGGCAACGTCTATGGCGCAGGTCGTGGTATCGACAAGATTGCATCAGGCCTACCACATGCAGGCGAGTATTGCAGCTCGGCTGGTTCGGTCACCCTCAACACCACGGTGACCGTCAACGGCGGCACCATCTACCGCAACGTGTATGGCGGTGGTTCCATGGCTTCCGTGGGCCCGCCTCCAGTAGCCAATTCAACCTATAATCCTGGCACTTCACGCTGTCAAGTGAACGTTTATGGCGGCACCATCGGTACCATAGTGTTTGAAGGAGAAACCAACGAATATCTCTATGGCGGCGACGTGTTTGGCGCAGGACGCGGTAACCTTGACATTGCTACCACCGATAACATCGGCAGATATGCCTCCGCAAAGGCTTCAGAAGCGCACCTCTACACGGGAGGCCATATCCGCGGCACTTTGTATGGCGGCGGCGAGATCGGGCAGGTGAAGAGCAACTCTTTCGCTTACGTTGACGGCGGTACGGCAGATAACAACGTTTACGGCGCCGGCAAGGGCGTTTTGACTGACGAAAAGGCAGCTTTGGTGCTGGGCAATTCAACCGTCGACATGACGGGTGGCCATGTGATAGGTAGCGTTTATGGCGGCGGCGAGCTGGGCAATGTGGGAACCTATATCGATCCCGCAAACCCAACGAGTTCCGACCCCAATTTGCCTTATTACACTGCCGAAGAACTCCTGCTTCCTGCCAATGCAGGCCATGTCTTGGGAGAACCCAAGGGCTGCACGGAAAATACCGGCTTGGCATCGGTGTATATCAAAGGCGGTCGAGTGGGTCAGGAAGGTGGAGAGAAAATGCCTACTCCTTCCAGTAGTCCCGATGATAATGTTTATGGCTACGTGTTCGCTGGCGGCTGTGGTGCCTTGGTTGACACCACTGGTGGACAAAACCCCAAAGCCAACCTGCTGGGTATCGTGGGCAGTACTTATTTGGAAATCAGTCAAACCGGTGAAACGGCACCTGTCATCACGGCCTCCGTCTATGGTGGCTGCGAGAACGGTCTGGTGTTGGGCAATACCCATGTGAAGATTATGGCTGGCCAGATTGGTACAGGATATAGGGGTGGAAATAATTGGGATCCCGCTTATACCGATGCGCAGTGGGCTGATGCCATAGACGCCGTCAATGCAGGTACAATAGGCACAACCTATTCCAATCCTTTCCACGAGTGCGACGCATTCCCATATCAGGCCCCTTATGCTGTGTACGACATCTACGCTGGTACCACTGGATACGATGCTCAAGGTGGTTCCACTCAGGGTTCGAACGGCCACTCCTTCTTCGGCAACGTGTTTGGCGGCGGCTCGGGTTACTATCCTATCAAGCCTGGCGTTTGGCGTCGTTCGGCGGGACGTGTATGGGGCGACACCCATGTTGAAATCACGGGCGGCCACATCCTCACTTCCGTCTATGGCGGTAATGAGACCACCGACGTCATGGGCACGTGTACGGTTGAAATGAAGGGTGGCACCATCGGTGTGCCGCGCACTTACGACCAAATCCACTCACACCCCGTCACTTGCTACCTCTTCGGTGCAGGCACGGGCGATGAGCGTGTCATGTTCAACACATGGACTAACGTGGCTAGTACGGTGGTTAGCGTCACGGGCGGCACCATCTTCGGTTCCGTCTTCGGTGGCGGCGAGGATGGTCACGTTTTCGGCGATGCTGAAGTCAACATTGGTCAAGATGCAGGTAAGGAGACCCTCATCGGCACCTTGGGCTATTCCTACGTGGATGGCAACGTGTTTGGTGGCGGTCGTGGTTACAACGGCAATGCACTCACCGCAGGCGTGGTGAAGGGCAATGTCACGATGACCATCGGTGGTGGCACCATGCTCGGCTCCATCTATGGCGGCGGCCGTCTGGCCTCGGTGGGTACCTATCTTGTGCCTGCTGAAATTGATGACCCCTCTAACCCGGGCACCATGATTCACAACCCCACATACGGTCAGCTGATTCCTGATGGAAGCTCAACCGACACTCACGGTCACATCACCATGACCATCAGTGGCGGCACCATCGGCAACGACTATACGGGTCCGATTGAGAATAAGGGTGGCAATGTGTTTGCCGGCGGCATGGGTCGTCTTGAGCAAATCGATGGAACAACCCTCAACACGCAATGGCCGAACTTGGCGAAAGTGAAGAAGACCAATTTGACCATCACCAACGGTACCATCAAGGGCAGTGTGTATGGCGGCGGCGAGTTGGGTACGGTCTATGAGGATGCCGTCATTTCCATTGAAGGCGGCACCATCATGCGCGACGTGTTCGGTGGCGGCCATGGTAGCGACATTATTGATGCTGCTCACAATGGCAACCTCTATGTCCTCACTGGCTCCTCTACTGCAACAACAACAGTGGTGAACCCCGCTCAGTGGGCAGGACTTGTCAAGAACAACACGCAATTGACCCTCAGCAGTACGGGTACTGTCAAAGGCTCAATGTACGGTGGCGGCGAGTTGGCTTCGGTAGGTACTTACACCGTTTCAGAAGGTGTCCTCAGCTGCACGAGTGGTGGCACGACTACCATCTCCATTGAGGGTGGCACCATTGGCGATGCAAACGACTACAGTGAAACGAATTCAACGTATGCTACTGTGCCAGCCTATTACAATCATAATGATCCTTCGCGTACCGATGTCGGCCATGTGTTCGGTGGCGGTAAGGGTGAAGGTGATGATCCTGATGGAGACTACCAACTCTATTGCAATGTCAATACGACCAGCATTGACGTTTCTGGTGGTCGTATCTACGGCTCTGTCTTTGGTGGCGCTGGTGATGCCCATGTCTTGGGCAGCACTGACATTGACATCCACACCGGTGCTACTATCGGCACTTTGGGCGTCTCTTCTTGGGACGGCTGTGTGTTTGGCGGTGGCGAGGGTAGTGGTGATGTCAATACCACTACTGGCAAGTTTGAGGTCTTCAAGCACTGCGGTCGTGTGGGTGGCAACACCAACATTACCATGGATGGAGGCACTCTCATGGGCACCATCTACGGCGGCGGTCGTGTCGCCCTTACTGGTGTGAAAGAAAACGGCGATCCTTATACCAGCGACCAGAACAACCACGGTAAGGCCATCATTGAGGTCAGTGGTGGTTCGATAGGTAACAGTATTACAGCAACTTTGTTGGAGAGCGACTTCAGCGTGGGCGACATTTTTGGTGCTGGCCGCGGTGATGTGGACAACTATGAAGATGCATTGGCCGGTCGTGTCGCTAATGCCCAAATCACGGTATCCGGCAGTCCCACTATCTATGGTAGTGTGTTCGGTGGCGGTGAGATGGCAGGTGTCGGCTATAGGAATAGCAGCAACAAATTCTATTCTGGTCAAGGCGAAACTACCGTTACCATCAACGGTGGTTCCATCGGCAGTGTTGGTGAATTGGCCTATACTGAAAGTAATAACCCTGGTGAGTGGACCATTTACGACGAGGACGGCAAACTGCTCCATACCTGTACGGGTAACGTATTCGGTGGAAGCCAGGGTGATATTGACATTACGAAACCTGCTTGGGTCTCGATGGGCAGTTCGAAGACGGCCACAGTCACCATCAATGGCGGCACCATCATGAGTGGTGTCTTTGGTGGTTCGGAACAAGGCACGGTTACAGGCGACACTCGAGTCGTTATTAAAGAGACGGATCCTGACAACCATCCCACCGCCATCGGCACTTTAGTGAACCAAGGCAGCGGAGCAACTAATCCATATTATTTCGGTTATGTGCATGGTGCAGGCTACGGCTCCGATGACGATGACGACAATGTCACACACACCAACGACTCCACCAATGTTCGATCTGATTTGTTGGCAGGTCGTGTGTATGGCGACGTTTATGTCGATGTGCTTGGCGGCACTATCAAGGGAGATGTGTATGGTGGAGCTTCTTTCGCCTATGTAGGCGGCAATGTCCTTGTAAACATTGGCTCGCACAGCACCCGCACTGACGTTTACACTGGCAACGCCACCTTCAAAGGCTCCGTCTATGGTGCCAACAACCTCGCTGGTACACCTTTGGGCAATGTTGAGGTGAATGTGTATCAGACGGCGCATACCGACGACGACAAATGTCCCACAATACCTCCTGGTTTGACAGAAGAGCAAATCTTGGCATGGTTGGCCATACAGCCTTACGGGGAAGAGAATTTCGCCATTCAGGCTGTGTATGGTGGCAGTAACCAGGCTGACTACACTCCCGTTGCGGGAAAGAAAGCCACGGTGCACGTGTGGCGATGCAACGAAAACACCATTCGTGACGTGTATGGCGGCTGCAATGCTGCACACGTGGGCACGACAGACGTCAACATCGATACCGAGGTCACCATTGACGGTGGCCGCTTCTACCGCATCTTCGGAGGCAGCAACGGCGAGCTGGTGGCGTCCGACATTCATGGCACGGCCAACACGGAAATTAATGGAGGCCTCATCAACCAAGTGTTTGGCGGCAGCAACAGCAACGGCGTCATTGACGAAATCAACTTGAATATCAACCAAGGAGGCAGCTGCCCCTTGTATATCGAAGACGTGTTCAGCGGCGGCAATGCTGCCTTGGTGCTCGGCGACGTGGTCGCTACGGTTGAGTGTTGCAATGCCATATATGGCAACTTCTATGGCGGCACCCGCTTAGCCAACATCTATGGCGATGTGATCGTCAACATCTTTGGTGCTACCTACAACAACCTCTTTGCCGGCTCAATGGGACAAGCGGCCCAAGCTGCAGTAGGTGAGCCTGGCGACCCAAATTATCAACCGGCTGTTCCGGCAATACCTGCCGACATCAAGCGGTTCCCCAGTACAATACCAGATCCATCAGCGTGGGGCGAACCGACAAGTGAGATGTATAGGGTGTATCAATATATGCAAGCCGAATACGACGCAGGGAATGACCTTCGCGGCCACGGCGGCAATGTCACCCTCAACATCTTTGGTGGCACCATCAATGAGGCGGCATTCGGCGGCAGCGATGCCAACGGCAACATCGAGGGCAAGATCCAGGTCAATGTGTTTAACGCAGGCACCACCTGTAACCTTGACTTGGAGAATCTGTATGGCGCGAGCCGCAACACTGCCTATACGCCCATCACCACGCCAGGTACAGAGTTTATCTCGCCCGAAATCAACATCATCCACGGCACGGTGCAAGGCGATGTGTTTGGCGGCGGCAAGGGTGAATTGGCTACCGTTACAGCCAGTCCTAAGGTCAATATGGGCTACTATGCAGACTTGGGAGTGTATGGCACAGAAGGTGATCTTATGGATAAACTCTATGACACCATCATTAAACATACTCCAGGCTGGACAGGTACTTCATGGAGTACAACAGATTACGTTGCCAATGTCAATAAAGATATGTATGGTGGCGGTGAGTTGGGTCCTATTGTGGGTAATACCTGCGTGAATGTGTTCAGCGGTACCATCGGCACCAATGGCAAGAGTGGTGAGGACGGTAACATCTATGGCGGTGGTAAAGGCACTGAAAGTAGCTTTATCGCTGGCCGAGTGGAAGGCAACACCAAGATTGATATGAGAAACGGCACCGTTTTGGGCAACATCTATGGCGGCGGTCGTCTCGCCCTCACTGGTGTTGACGAGAACGGTGTCATGATGGACGACATCCCAGACGACCCCACAACACCTGCAGTGAACGAAGCCAAGACCTACGGCAACACCAAAGTCTTGGTGAAGGGCGGCACGGTGGGCAACGCGACTGAAATCGTGAACTTTACCGATTTCAGTATGGGTAACATCTATGGCGGCGGCAAGGGCTACCTTGATTATTACCATCCTGGTGATTATTCTAAGGCGGAACCGGCCTTGCTCTTGGGCCTGACCAAGAACACTGAGGTGGAAATCTCAAACGACTTGGGCAACAACACTCATGTCTATGGCATCGTGTTGGGCGGCGGCGAGTTGGCCAGCGTGGGCAAGTACACCCTGTCCCATGACGATACCGAGCATCCTGAAAAAATCACCAATATCGCGGTTGCAAACGGCACGGGCGCAACTAAGGTCACCGTCAGCGGCGGCACCATCGGCGGCGACAGGTCGCAGATGCGATACCAGCTTGCGCATCCTGAAGATCCTACAAACTGGTATTCCATGTACAACGACGACCTCGGCTACGTGTATGGCGGTGGTGAAGGCTGGTCGGACAATCCGGAATCCTATGTGGAAATTCAAGAAAGCGCCAGCCCCCTCATCAAAACCAGACTTGTCGACCTCATCGCCACGGTGCAAAGCACCGAAGTGAAAGTCAGTGGTGGTTGGGTGAAAGCCTCCGTGTTTGGCGGCTCCGAAAGCGGCCACGTGAGGGGCAACACCAAGGTGACCATCAGCGGCGGACAAATCGGCGCTGGCGATGATGGCACGAACGATGTGCTTTACACCGACGGCACGGGTGGCTCTACCAACCAGTTTATCAACCCGGCAACGACTCCTGTCACCACCACACCCACTAATAACACCTTAAACGGAACATACCACTGGGCTTATGGTGTTGACGATGGTAGCGGAACTACGGTTTACAATCCTTTCGACCCTGCTAAAATTAGAAACCAGTATGATATCGAGCATTCTGAGTATGGTTACGTTCCTTCCGACGGTAGGTCGTGGTTCGGCAATGTGTTTGGCGGCGGCTCGGGCTGGTTCCCCTACGTCACGGGAACTACGGCAGGCAATTTTGAATCCCACTGGAACCCGCTTTCGGGTAAGGTATGGGGCAACACTGAGGTGATCATCGAGGGTGGCCATATCCTCAACAACGTGTATGGCGCCAACGAGTCGACCAACGTGGGCGGCACGGCCACCGTCACGATAAAAGGCGGCACCATCGGTGTGCCGCGCACCCCCGAACAAATTGCGTTGCAACCCACCACCAGCTACGTCTTCGGCGGCGGTGCCGGCGACCCGAGAGATGTTTTCGATGACAATACCAACGTGGATGCCACCAATGTGCAAATCAAGGGCGGCATCATCTATGGTTCTGTGTTTGGCGGTGCCGAGATGGGCCATGTGGTGCATAATGCCACGGTGAGCATCAATGAAGATATTCGTACCACTGTCATCGGCAGCACGGGCTTCTCGGGCTATGACGGCAATGTGTTTGGCGGCGGCTGGGGCACTGACGGCAGCCATACCGCCGGACGTGTGGGCGGCAATACCAAGATAACGATGTCGGCAGGCACTGCTATGAGCAGCCTCTACGGCGGCGGCAAACTTGCCCTCACCGGCGTGGATGCGAACGGCGATCCGTATCTGCTGTCAGGCTCTACCACAGTGTATGACTCCCTCAACTACCACGGTCTGGCCGAAATTGAAGTCAGCGGCGGCACCATCGGTGTCGGCGGCACTGATGCGCTGGGCCGTGCCTTGTTGAACAGCGACTACAGCATCGGCGACATCTTCGGCAGCGGCCAGGGCGACATTGAGAACTATTCGGATGTGTTGGCCGGACGTGTGGCCAACGCCAAAATCACCGTTTCGGGCAGTCCTACCATTTACTGCTCCGTGTTCGGTGGCGGCGAGATGGCCGGCGTGGGCTATTGGAGACCCGTGGACGGCAAACAAAAGTTCTACGACAAATCCGGTGTCACCAGCGTGACCATCGGCGGCACGGCAACCATCGGAACCTCATTGGAATTCTCTGAGGGCTATATGGCCAACCCGACCGACTGGACTGTCATGGATACCATCAATAATATGGCGAGGTTGTTCCACACCTGTTCGGGCAACATCTTTGGCGGCAGCCAAGGCGATGCGGCGGTGACCACTAGCACTTCATGGGTGTCGATGGGCCGTTCGAAGGATGCCTATGTGCATATCAAGGACACTCCTACCATCATGAGTTCTGTTTTTGGCGGTGCCGAGCAAGGCACGTTGGCTGGCAACACCCGCGTCAAGATTGAAGGCGGCACCATCGGAAAGGAAAACCTGGTTTCGCGTGAAGTAGAACCTAATGGTACTGGCGGTTATCAATTCACTGGCACCACTGGCACCTACAGCTTCGGCAACGTGTTTGGCGGCGGCTATGGTGTGGACAGCATTCAAATCATCTCACAGGTTAGCGACTCCATCTCGGTGGATCCAAGCCTTGTGGCCAATGTCATCGCGGGCCGCGTCTATGGCAACACCCGCGTCGATATCACGGGCGGCCAGATTTATGGCAACGTGTTCGGCGGCGGCAACATGGCCAGCACGGGACGTTGGACGGCAGTCCATGCAGACCCAACAAACCCGACTTCTGCCGTTATCGACTTCGCGCCTGTGGCCAACACGGGCGAGGCCACGGTGAACGTCGGCGGCACGGCCATCATCGGCCCCATGGACGGCACCGGCCTGAACGCCTACGTGTTTGGCGGCGGCAAGGGCATCGGCAACGACCCTGATTATCTCCGCAACGCCTACTGTAACGTCAACAGCACGGAGGTCACGGTCGATCTTACATACAGTGGTATGAACCACGAGGCAGATGACCCCGAGGCGCTTTGGAGTTCAACCACCGACGGCCGTATCTACGGCTCGGTTTATGGCGGCGGCTCCGACGGCCACGTGCTGGGCGACACCAAGGTCGTCCTCAATGGCGGTCTTATCGGCACTTATGATGCCACAGGAAATACCATCACCGGCTGGGGCGGCAACATCTTCGGCAGCGGACGTAACTTCCTCAAGCTGAACTACGGCGCAGGCCGTGTGGCGGGCAACACCGAAATCGAGATGAACAACGGCTGTGTCTATGGCGCCATCTTCGGCGGCGGCCGTCACGCCACGACGGGCACCGGCTTGGACGGCATGACGATGCGTGACGATAACGGCTCCGACATCCACGGCCAGACCACCGTCAAGGTGAAAGGCGGCACCGTGGGCTACAAGCCTCTCGTGACCTCCTACCTCGACAGACCTATCGGCGAAGTGTATGGCGGTGGCAAGGGCAGCATAGTGGGCGCTCCTGGGCGCCCCGCAGCATCGGCACTGCTCATCGCCTTGGTGAAGAATACCAATGTGGAAATCTCGCAGGCCACCAGTGTTCCCACTTACGTCCTCAACACCGTCTATGGCGGCGGCGAGGTGGGCACAGTGGGCCATTACACTTGGACTTTGACTGGTAACGTGATTTCCGACCTCACCCTGCTGGATGGCACCGGCAACACCAATGTCACCATCAAGGGTGGTCGCATTGGTGTGAAGAGGATGGTGATGAGCTATGCGCTGAAACCAGGTACTTTCCTGCCGGCAACCAACCCCGTCGGCAACGTGTTCGGCGGTGGTAAAGGCCTCTCTGCCGACCCCGCGACATACGGCAGTCAAGACATCGATGTCATTATCAACGGCGATCATTACAACAGGTACCTGCTCGACCTCATGGCCACCTGCGGTTCCACCTCAGTGGTCGTCGAAAACGATGCGGCGACGTCGAACAAACCTTGGGTGAAAGGCTCGGTGTATGGCGGTTCGGCCTGCGGCCACGTCATGTTCGACACCGACGTGACCATTGCGGGTGGACAAATCGGCGCAGGCAACAGCGGCACGGCCGATCTTGACCCGTACGATGAGTTTGTCGATGCTTCTTCTGTTAATCTTGACGATGATGCCAATGCAAGCAAACGTTTGAATCCCACCTACCACTGGGATTACGACCCCAGCACCCTTCGTCCCTTCGACCTTGTGGCGATTTACAACGGCCAGAACAGTGGCGCCTCTGTTGATACCTACAAACCTACCGACGGTAAGACTTGGTACGGCAACGTGTTTGGCGGTGGCTCGGGCTTCCTGCCTTATATCAAGAATGAAGGTACAGAATTAAATCCTAACTATGTGTCCCATTGGAACCCCGAGTCGGGCAAGGTGTACGGCAACTCCAATGTGACTATTACGGGCGGCCATATCCTTTCATGCGTGTATGGTGGCAGCGAGTTGGCTGATGTGGGCGACTTCGGCATTGCCGATGCTGCCTACACCGCACTCCATTCCGATGTGCATGAGGGCGAGCTTTACTGCAAGAACGGCGGCACGGCCACTGTCTCCATCAAGGAGGGCACTGTCGGTGTGCCGCGCTCCACAAGCCAAATTACGTCTTATCCTGTCCCAGGTTTCCTCTACGGCGCAGGTAAAGGTGACTCACGCGACAATTTCAATACCTTGACCAACGTGAACACCGCTTCAGTGACGGTCAACGATGGTGCCAAGGTGTATGGCTCCGTCCTCGGTGGTGCTGAGCAAGGCCATGTGATAGGCAACGCCAGCGTATTGGTCAAGGCCGATAACTCAGCCAAGAAACCTATCATCGGCAGCACGGGCTTCTCGGGTTATGACGGCCACGTGTTTGGCGGCGGTTGGGGTGATCCGACCAAGTTCGTTTCCACAACTGCATTAACCTACAACTGTCCTGCCGGTCGTGTGGGTGGCACAGCCCAGATTACGATGTCGGACGGCAAGGTCTTGGGCAACCTCTATGGCGGCGGCTATGTGGCCTGTGTCGGCGTGGGCGTGGATGGCAACTATGACTCCTTTATCAGTGGTACTGGAGCGAGCCGAGTGTACGATTCCGTCAGCCACGGCACGACCACGGTTGAGGTCAGTGGAGGTATCATAGGCAACCCCGTCAACAACGGCTTGACCATGTTAGCGAGTAGAGAAAAATCGGGTAATGTTTATGGCGGTGGACGCGGTAGCTATCAGAGCCGCCGCGAGGATGACTTGGGTCGTGCAGCCAATGCCGTCGTCAGCGTCAGCGAGAGTCCTACCATTTATGGTTCCGTCTTTGGCGGCGGCCAATTGGCCAATGTCGGCCATTGGAATAGTTACGCCTCCTGGTATACGACAAATACTGGCCTTACTCAAGTGACCATCACAGGCACACCGACCATCGGAATGGAGAAAGAGTTCGAGTATGCGGAAGGTGCAACCACGCTACCCCAATATACCCAATATGAAACCATCAACAATAGGAGAAGAATCGGCCATACCCGTACGGGTAACGTGTTTGGTGGCGGTCAGGGTGAAATAGAACTCGATAGTCATGATTGGGTTGTAGGCACTGAACAGGGTCACTGCCGCACCACGAAAGTCAACATTAGCATGACGGATGGTGCATCAGGCGGTCATATCCTCAGCTCTGTCTTTGGCGGTTCTGAGCAAGGTGCCGTGTGGGGCGATGCTAGGGTGACTATTGCTAGCGGTACCATTGGACAGACGAATCTGATAGCAGATATTTTGAATCCCAGTACTAACATGCCCACTGGCGAAACCGACACCTACAGCTTCGGCAGTGTCTTCGGCGGTAGCTATGGTTCGGACAGCTACCTTAACTTGAACTTAGCCAATCCTTCTGACGATCAGATGGACTCCATTAACGGTTTGGCGGGGCATGTGTACCGCAATACCTATGTCACCATCACGGGCGGTACCATCCGTGGCAACGTGTTCGGCGGTGGTGAGATGGCCAGCGTGGGCCAGTGGCAGTGGACAGAGATGGGTGGTGATTTGATACCCGCTGAGGACGCCATAACGCACCAGCCCACCGGCAAGGCCACGGTCAATGTCAGCGGCTCGGCTGTTATCGGCCCGCTCGACGGCACCGGCTTGAACGCCTACGTGTTTGGCGGTGGCAAGGGTGTAGGCAACGACCCGAACGAGTATCGCAAATACTATGGTAACGTCAACAGCACGCAGGTCACCGTTGGGCTTACCTCTGGCCATGTTGATGGCTCGCTCTTCGGTGGCGGCTCCGACGGTCACGTTTTGGGCAACGCTTCGGTGACACTGAATAGTGGCACCATCGGCACCAACGGTACCACCTCCTGGGATGGCAACATCTTCGGTGGCGGCCGCGACTATCAGACGACCAACCTCACCGCAGGCCGCGTGGCTGGCAACATCACGGTTACCATGGAAGGCGGCGAGTTGAAAGGCAACATCTTCGGCGGCGGTCGTCAAGCCTTGACGGGTGTCAATGTGAACGGTGTCGCAGTGGATGACGCCAACCACGGCCATGTCACTGTCACCGTGAGCGGCGGCACCGTCGGCACGGGTACATCGACATTACCTGAACAACAGATTTATATCGGCCATGTTTTTGGCGGCGGCAAGGGTCAGCCCAATTCGTCAACCACAGGTTACGACCACAACCGTTTGGGCGAGGTGAGAAGCACCTCGGTCACCATCGGCGGCACTGCCACGGTGAACGGCTCGGTGTATGGTGGTAGTGAAAACGGCTGGGTGCTTAATGACGCCACCGTGAACATTGAAGAAAACGCCACCATCGGCTATAATCCCAACGAATACCGAGGCAACGTGTTCGGCGGCGGTCGTGGTGCCGACCCCGACCAAAACGCAGACAACTTGGGCAACTACAGTCCCAATTTCGGTCGTGTGAATGGCCTGGCTCGTGTCAACATCAATGGCGGCGCCGTCAAGCGCTTCGTGTTTGGTGGCGGCGACATGGGCATCGTGGCAAGAGAGAGAATCGTCAACGTCAACGGCGGCATCATTGGCACTGCCGGTAATGAAAACACGGGCGACGTGTATGGCGGTAGTAACGCCGTCCCCGATGAGAACAGCGCAACCACCCCGCCGACGCTCTACACCGGCCACGGCAACTTGAAGACCGTGAACGTGCGCGGCGGCACCATCTTGGGTGACGTGTACGGTAGTAGCCACAGCTCCAATGAAGGCACGGGAGTATCCAATTGGTCTTCCTTCGTCAACATCACGGGCGGCACCATCGGCGATCCTGCTGATGCCAAA
Source organism: uncultured Bacteroidales bacterium (assembly GCA_905234765.1). Next base: position 211,832 of record CAJOIF010000001.1, on the reverse strand, counting down.
TCAACGGGACATGTGTATGGCGCTGGCTACGAAGGCAAAGTCAACGGCAAAGTGAGTGTCAATATCGGCCTTTCTGCCGTCAATTCGACCAATACCATCATTGCTTCGGGCAACACTTTCTATCGTGACGGTTTGGACGATGACCCCACTCCCGCGCTGCTCAAAATCAAAGGCAACGTGTTTGACGGCTCCTACTACTATGGAAGCGGCGCCACGGCTTGGAACCAATACGATATTGAGGGCTCCAGCGCCACCTATCTCGACGGCACGGGCTACGACACCGAGCACGATGAAGCGGGTGCAACAACGTTGCCTTACATGAACATCGCTGGCGGCCTCTATGGTAGCGGTACCCACTGCGAATCGGGAAAGACCGGCCGTGCGATCCATGTCAGGAACTACGGCGCGCGTCAACGCATTGGAGGCGACAACACGGAGATGACCAGTGCCACCCGCGCCCTGACCACCATCCAGCGCGGCGGTGTGGTCTTGTTTGACAACTCCAACATCATCCTGTCAGGTGCCGAAGATATCAGCCATCAATACGAGAATTATGGTGAGAGAAAGTTCGGCCTCCTCGAGGTGGACGAAGGATTCTACATGGCCAACGGAAGCGGCTTGGTGCTTGGTACAGCTGGAAGTATGGTCCTGATGGACTCCATCAAGGAGGTCAGAAGCGTCTATCTGAAGACCGGTACTTCCTATGCCCATAACGACCCGACCAATGACACCTATTGGGAGCTGGTCGGTATCCAGAACAGCAACAATCATCTGTATCGCACCTCGACTTCAACTGGTGTCGACGACTATTTGTCGACGGACGACGAGAACGTCATCCTCTTCAACGGCTTGTCGAAACTCATGGTTCGCTATTGCCACTATGATGCAGGCAGACATACCTACTATGGTGCCTTGCAAGGTTTCTTCCGTATGAGAGCCGATGCCTATTCGATTAATGACGAGGAAAGTTTCGCCCGTGCCCGAGTCAAGCTAACGAACAAAGTCAATGGCATTGCTGAACATACAGCCCCTGAGAACACAGATGACGGTGGTTTCTTGAGTTACGATAATGAGAAAAACACCTTTACAACGGCTGGACAGGTGGTCTTGGGATTCACTTATCCTGAACCTGGTGGCAACGATGGCGGTACTTACTATAACAACACGAAGCAATATCCGTATTTCAACCTCAGCAAGGTCTCGAAAATGGGTGACCGGCTTGGTGCGGAGGACTATCGTTTGTGGGCATTGCCAGCCACACTGGGCCATAAATGGTATGTGGACGGCAGAGGCATTGGCAATGGAGGCTGGGGTAAAGACGCAACCCATGCTAATGGTTGGGGCGATTATCCTGACAAGCCCAAAAAGACCATTACGGGTACTGCTGACTCGGGTGGCATTTGCGTTGACCAAGTGTTGAATGGAATCGGATATAAATTCAACCCAGCGGAAGATATTATCTTTGTGGTGGGACCCATCGATGCCTTAAGTGAAGGGGACAACCTGAACTTGTCGGCCACTTATCCCTTGCGCTTGTACCGTTATCCTGGCGGCCATCCGATGAGTAATGACAAGACGGATGCAGGCGGCGGTACCGCGCCTACGGATGAAGCAGCTTGGGGTGGTTTTGGTAGTACGTATCCTGATGAAACCAAAGGCCCAGGTGTGAATACTGGTGCGATGATCCATGCCAACAAGACGTCTGGCAACTTTGTGCTGAACAATGTTGAGGTGGATGGCTTGTACTCCGATTACGATGGTGAAGTGGGACAGTTGCAGATTCCTACTACTTATACATCGACGGAAAGGTTTAATGTTACCAAGCCTTTGGTGGTCACGGCTCCTAATGGCAGGATTACCCTGAAGGGTTCCCATACTGAAAGCGCTGGTGAAACCGTGACAAATGGAACCATCTTGAAGCGTGGCTACCACAACACCGATGCCAGCGCGACATGGTATGATAACCCAGACTATACACCTGAAACCGAGGTCTATCATGGTGCCCTGTATGTGGACAAAGACGCCACTGTCAATGTGGAAGGCTTGGTGACCATCGAAGACAACAGGCAGAAGAAGGGTAGTGGCGATATCGAGTGCAATGTGTATCTGCCCACCTTCGACACGTATCTCAACATGACCAACAAGATGGATGAACACACTGATATTGGTGTGACCAGCCCCATCAGGAAACGGAATACGGATGGGACTCATCCTGCGAAATATACCGATAACACCTTCTCGCCGGTGGCGGTTGCCGTAACTTCGGACCACGCGGCCGACACGGCTCGGATGGCATGGAAGCATCGTAACTTCACTGACGACCGAGACTGGTTCTTCACCAACGGACATACTTCCGACTTGCCGAGAACCACCTATTACAGCAGTGAGACGGAGACAGAATATCCCACCAACCCCAATACCGTGTATTTCGGCTGGACGTGGGCCAACGTGGTGAGGAAGGAGCCGGCAGCTGGTGAACTGGGCGGAGATGTGACGAATGCTTTCGAAATCGCTGCTATCGACTCGCCCCATGACCTGGCTTGGCTCATCAGCCGCGTGAACGGTGAGAACGGCCAAACGCCCAGCACCTTGTCTGGCACCGATGTCAAACTCACCAGTGATATCGACTTGAACCAGTACCTTTGGGAGCCGATAGGTACCGAGTTCCGTTCTTTCAGCGGCAACTTCGACGGACAAGGCCACCTCATCAAGAACCTCAACATCGCGTTCCTTGGTGAGGGCAGCCGCACATACGAGCAAGAAAACCTCGGCATGTTCGGCCACCTGAACGGCGGCACCCTCGACCGCACCTTCGTGGTCAGCGGAAAAATCCAACCTAGGGGCAACGTCAACATCGGTGGCTTGGTAGGCCTGATGGAAGGCAGCAGTGTCATCTCCAACAGCGAGGCGGTCATCAGCATCTACAGCCCCAACATGACAGGTGCTGCCCAGAATGCTTCGGGTGGCTTGGTGGGTGTCTTCAAAGGCGGCGAAATCCATTCCTCGATGGCCATGCCCGTCTTCTATGCTGACGACTACTACACGATCGGCGGCTTGGTGGGCTACATCGTCAGCAGCAGTGGCGCGCCCAAGTTGAACAACAGCTTTGCCTATCCCAAGTTCTACATCAATAGTGAGTCTTCCAACGTCACTGGAGGCGGCTTGGTAGGTGTCAACGAGACAGGTTCGGTAAAGAACTGCTACGCCAGACTGCAAACGAGCAGCAACCTGACGGCCGGCAAATACGGTAGCCTTGTCTACAACAACCAAAACAGCATGGACAACTGCTTCGGCTTCCAAGGCGACAACACCTATTCGTTGGCTGTAGTGGGAACAATCACGAACAGCGCCTATTTCACCTCCGTGGCCACATCTGACACTTACGGTTACTTGTATGAAGACAATACCGTGACCTTGAGCGAGATCACAAAGCCGCTGTTTGAGGTGCTCAACAGCAACATCACCAGCGCATCGGTACTCAGTGACGGCGCATACAAGTACGCCCGTTGGGCCCGCCCGACGCTCTCCGAAATCAACGGTGACTATCCCGTGCTGATGCTCAACAACTATGACGATAGCGACAATATCGGTCAAGGCGGATTCCGCAGCATGGCCACCGTGGCAGGCAGTACGGCTTTGCAGTATGGCGGTACGGTGCGCGATGGCAGTGGTCATGAACTCAGCACCATGCTTGGCCGTTCGGAAGACGTTTATGTCTATGGTGACGTGACCGAAAACTTGACTTCGGTCGAAATCAATGCCACCAAGGTGGCCCTCCACGAGGATGCGGCAATCTTGAACCCGGGCAAGCTGTCCGAATACGCCAACACCTACGTCGGCGTCACCTTCGACAACAAGGGGCTCCTGACATCCACCGTCAACGGCTTGGCTCGCGACTGGCACATGTTCAGTACACCTTTGCAGGCTGCGCCGCTTGGAATCAACTACGTTAGAAGCGGAGTGGACGAAAATGATGGAGTGGAAGACCCCAGTTATGATCCTTATACCGGTTCTGGCGGCATGTTGCCCGAATATCCTTTCTATGAAGCGACAGAAGACAATGACGGCTACTTCCCATACAATACTCCGTATGCTGAATATGACTTCTACTGCTTCAACGAGTACACGAAATATAAGGGCAACACGGAAATAGGCAGCCCGCATTGGATCAACTTCAAGCGCAACGGCAACAGCCACTACTATTCTCAAGAACAGGCACCGTATAGTCATGGGCATATTGACTACTATGCGTATGATGCGGAAACCATGCCTACTGTCAATGTGAACGAGACCAACCTCGTACGAGGCAAGGGCTATATGATGGCTCTGCAGGAAGATACCTACCTGCAATCGCATGGCCAGCTGAACGGTACTTCGGTGAACATCAACATAACCAACAAGGCTGTCGATGCCGATTGGGGCGGCAAGGGACAAAACCTTGTTGGTAACCCGTTCCATGCCTATCTGAACTTTGACAGCTTTGTCACTGGAAACAGTGGAAAAACTGGCAATGCGTTTAATGTGTATGATCCCGAATACGGAAGCTACGTCTCTTATACGGTAACGGGTTCCAAAGGCGGTGCCTATACCAGCAAGTACATCCATCCGCACCAGGGATTCTTTGTCTTGGAGAACGAAGGTGATGATCCAGAACACCCTGTAACAGAGCGTGAGATTTCCTTCAACCCAAGCATGTTTGTGACCCGTGCAGATGCTGGTGATATTACGTTCCGCGACGATGATCGTCCAGCCTATCCCTTGGTGAATCTCTTCGCCGACGATTACCAAGGCCGCAGCGAGGTGGTGGTGGTCGAGTTCAACCGTCCGACGAACGGCGGTGGTCTGAAGATCAAGGGCTTGCGCAGCGGCAACCACTTGATGTATGCCCACGATGAGGACAAGGACTACTGCGCCTTCTTCGCCAAGGAAGGTACCGAAAAGGTGCCGGTGCGCTTCAAGACCTTTGAGGACGGTGTCTTCACCATGCACTGGAACACCGCCAACGGCCACTTCCAAGGCCTCTACCTCATCGACAACATCTCGGGTGTCACCTGCGACATGTTGCATAACGACAGCTACACCTTCAACGCCTTGAAGAGCGACTACCTGTCACGCTTCTACATCGTCTTCGACGTCACCGATGTCGACGAGTTTAACGAGGATCACCCATTCGCCTTCTTCGATGGCAGCACGTGGGTGGTGAACGGCACAGGTCACTTCGACCTCATCGACGTGACGGGCCGTGTGCTCTATTCGACGGAGCTCGTCAACGAACAGAACCGTGTCAACCTCAACCATTATGCCGAGGGCGTTTATATGATGCGCCTGTCGAGTTACAAGTCTACTCAAACACAAAAAGTTGTTCATATAAGATGAATAAAATGAAAAAGATACTAACTTTATTATCACTGGCCGTCGTAGCAATGTTGGCCATGCCGGCCTCGGCCCAAGATAAGAAGATGTTCACTCCCGAAGACGCTTCCTACAACAACCGTAGCGTTTATGCCCAACGCCCCAACCAACTGAAATGGGTGGGCGGTACCGATATTATGATGCAAGTAAAAGGAAATGAAATCGTTACGATAAGTCCCAGCGCAAAGAAAGAGACTTCTTTCATGACTTTGGATGAGCTGAACGGCTACAAGAAGTCGGAAGGCATCGGCGACCTGAAACGCATTCCCCAACTGACTTGGATCAACGATTATCAGGCTTATTTCTACGCCAAAGCCGACAAAGGCATTGCGCTCAACAAGATGGACATCAAGAAAAAGACCATCAGTACGCTTACTTCGATTCCGGAAGAGGCTGAAAACCAGACTCTCTGCGAACCTACTATGAATGTGGCCTACACCATCGACAACAACCTATTTGTGGCCAACGGTGACAAACAAATCCAAATCACCAACAACCCTGAAGGTGTCATCGCTGGTCAAAGCGTGCACCGTAACGAGTTCGCCATCGACGGCGGCATCTTCTGGTCGCCCGACGGCAAGCTTTTAGCCTACTACAGTATGGACGAGCGCATGGTGACAGACTATCCTTTGGTCGACATCACCGAGCGTATCGCCACCGCCAAGCCCTTCAAATACCCCATGGCGGGCATGACGAGCCATCAGGTGACGTTGCACATCTACAACATGGCCACGGGCAAGGAAGTCATCGTCAAGACGGGCGAGCCTGTTGACCAATACCTCACGGCCATCACTTGGAACCCCGACAACAAACGCATCTATATCGGTGTCTTGAATCGTGGCCAAAACCATCTGAAATTCAACGAATACGATGCCGTCACGGGTGACTATATCCAGACCATCTTCGAAGACCGCGATGAGCAGTTTGTGGAGCCGCAAGGCCCCGCTTACTTCCTGCCCAACAACCCCGACCAGTTTATCTGGAAGGCCCAGCGCGACGGGTATTATCATCTGTATCTTTATACCATCAGCAAGAAAGCGGTCAAGCAGCTCACCAAAGGTGCCTTCGTCATCACCGACTTCAACGGATTCTCGAAGGACGGCAGCAAGATTTACTACCGCTCCACCGAGGTCAGCCCGCTGGAACGCCACTGCTACATGATGGACCTCAAGAGCGGCGCCATCACCAAGCTCACCAAGGAACACGGCACCCATGACGTGAAGCCTTCTGCCGATGGCAAGTATTTCCTTGACTTCTACAGCAGCACCGATGTGCCGTATAATGTGGATTTGCAAGACAGAAACGGTAAGTTCGTGCGTCGTCTTCATGAGGCCGAGAACCCACTGAAGGACTATAACATCGGTGTTACTGAGCTCGGCACCTTGAAAGCCGACGACGGACAGACGCTCTACACCCGTCTCATCAAGCCTTACAACTTTGACGCTTCGAAGAAATATCCTGTCATCGTTTACGTGTATGGTGGCCCTCATGCTCAGCTCATCACCGATGAATGGCTGGCCGGCGCAGGTATCTACCTCAACTACCTTGCCCAGGAAGGCTTCCTGGTCTTCACCCTTGACAACCGTGGCTCTGCCGACCGTGGCGAGGCTTTCGAGCAGTGCATCCACCGTCAGTGCGGACAACTCGAGATGCGCGACCAGATGAAGGGCATTGAATGGCTGAAGACCCTACCTTATGTCGACGCTGACCGCATCGGCAGTGACGGCTGGAGTTATGGTGGCTTTATGTCGACCTCGCTGAAGATCAACCACCCAGAGGTGTTCAAGGTCAGCGTGGCGGGCGGTCCCGTGCTGGATTGGAAGTATTATGAGATCATGTACGGCGAGCGCTATATGGACACGCCCGAGGAGAATCCTGAAGGTTACAAACTGACTAGCCTCGAGAATAAGACCGACAAACTCGAAGGCAAGCTCCTGATGATTCACTGCACCACCGACCCCGTTGTGGTGTGGCAGCACAGCCTCGTCTTCGTGGAGAATTGCATCCACAACGGAAAGCAACTGGATTATTTCGTCTATCCTGGCCACGAGCACAATGTCCGAGGCATGGACAGGGCGCATCTGATTACCAAGATTACGCAGTATTTCAAGGATAACTTATAATGAAAAAGCCTCAGCACGCTGAGGCTTTTTCATTTAGAAGTACAAGTCACGCTCACCGTTCTTGATGCGCTCGATGCGGGCCTTCAACTCATCCAAGAACTTCGGGTCGACGTTCTTGAAGTTGTTCTCGATGCACTTCCAGCCCTTGGCGGCGACTTCGGGAGTGGCGTAGTCCACTAGATACTCGGTCAGGGTGAGGATGGCATTAGGCGTGCAGTAGCGCTTGATGAAGCCCGGCACGCTGAATTCCATGAAGTGCTCACCCGTGCGGCCCAGACGGTAACAGGCCGTGCAGAAACTCGGGATGAAGTCGTGGTCCAAAAGCTCGTCAATGGTCTCACCTAAGCTGCGGTCGTCGCCAATCTTGAACTGCTCGCGGTGGAGGTTCTGGTTCTCCTGCTTGTCGCTGTTCTTCTCCTCTTCCTCGTGGTGGTATTTGTAGTCGCCAATTTGCAAGTTGGTGCCGCCGTCGATTTGCGAGATGCCGTATTCGATGGCTTTCACACGGAAAGCGGCATCCTCGCGGGCGGTCAGGATCATGCCGGTGTAAGGCACAGCCAGACGGAAGATAGCGATGATCTTCTCGAAGGTATCGTCGTCCACGAAATACTTCTTGTCAATGCTCAAACCTGAAGCGTCCTTGATGCGCGGGAAGGAGATGGTGTGCGGACCCACGTTGAAGCAAGCCTCAAGGTGGTTGGTGTGACGAATCATAGCCAGCACCTCATAACGCCAATCGTAAAGGCCGAAGAGGATACCGAGGCCGTTATCGTCGATGCCCGCTTGCTGGGCACGGTCCATAGCGGTAAGACGCCATTCGTAATTGCCCTTCAAGGTGTTCTTGGGGTGATACTCGTTGTAAATCTCGGGGCAGTAAGTCTCCTGGAAAATCTGGTAGGTGCCGATGCCCGCCTCTTTCACGACGCGGAAGCCTTCCACATCCAACGGAGCAGCGTTGATGTTCACGCGGCGGATGCTGCCTTTGCCTTTCTTAGTGGCGTAGGTCACCTTCACGGTGTGGGCGATGTACTCGGGCGAGTATTTCGGCGACTCACCATAGACGAGAATGAGGCGCTTCTGGCCGTCTTCCTCAAGGGCCTCCACGTTGCGGACGAGTTCCTCGTCGGTCAAGGTGGTGCGGATTTGTTCCTTGTTCGACGAGCGGAAACCGCAGTACGAGCAGTTGTTGACGCAATAGTTGCCCACATACAAGGGGGCGAACAGCACGATGCGGTTGCCGTAGATGCGGCGTTTCAGCTCGCGGGCGCCTTCTTTAATTTCTTCTACTAGCTTGGGGTCGGTGGTGTTAATGAGGACGGCGGTCTCTTCCAGCGTCAGGCGGTTCTTGTCCAGCGACTTCTGGATGATTTCATGCACACGCTCAGGGGTGCTCTTGGTGTTGTTGATGAAATCCCAAATCTCTTCGGATGAGATGAACGGCTTGTTGGGCTCGTCAGGGATGCGGCATTTTTCCGGATGAAATTGCATATCGATTTAATTATTAGTTGTTGTTCAAAAATTAAGTATGGTTATTTGACTGCGAGACTGCGGGACGCGGGACTGCGAGACATTCTTCTCGTCCCGTAGTCACGAAGTCTCGTGTCTCGAAGTCTTCAATAGTGCCGACTTCACCTCGATGCCTTCGATGCGGCCCAACTGGCCTGTGAGGGAACCTATCTCATCGGTGGTGCCTTCAAAAATGACGGAAATGATGCTGTAAGTGTCTCTTGGAAAACCTTGGCGGCAGATGATGATGCCCGCATGGCGGGAAAGCACCGCGTTGACTTGGGGCGCGGCTTCCCTGTTTTCCACATAAATAAGGACAGAGCCTATTCTCCTTTCCATTTGAAGTTCCTCCGGATCAGATGATTATGATTCCCGCACCGACCTCGATGTCAACGCATTGTCTTCATCTCAGTGATGAGTGCGGCGGTTGTTTGCGGCGGCAAAGATATTGAAAAAAACAATTATTCGTAGAAAAAGCGTGTTTTTTCTACCTTGCTGAACAGTTTTGAATCGCGAACCATACCCAACACATCCTCCAAATGTTGTTGCTTCAAATGACCAACAACACTTGTCCTTCCTTCATTAATACTTTCAGAGAGTTCCTTCCTGCTTCTTGTAATAATGTTTGTAGCACTTAAGAAAGAGTCGTAGCGAAGAAAATCATAATCCTCCGACTTCAACAGATACTGCATAGCCAACTGTTCCTCCTTGTTCCAAATAGCTCTATTGATGTTGGAATTGATGAAAAAGAAACCCGCGACAAAATCCTTATCAATGCCAATGATGGCAAAAAACTTGCCGTGGTCAATGTCAGCAAAAATGTCCGAATGTAGAATCGCGCCTCGTTCAATTAAGTTTTCGGTGAGTGCAATGGGCAGTTCCATCAGAAAGCAGCATTTTCCATTTCCAGTTTTTGGGCAATGAAATCGACATATTCCTCGTCATCGCCCATTTCTCGAAGGATATCTTTCACCGAAATTGCCCTATCGCGATGGGTGTTATTCCAAGCCAAGTCGTGCGAAAGGTCGGTAAGTTGCTGAAACGAAAGGTCTTTACATTTATTAATGGCAAAATCCAAGCATTCCAAATCGCTCTCCGACAAATAATCCAAGTCGGCATTACGTTTGGGTCGAATGATAAACTTATTGATGAAGTCAAATTCGTCTTTTCTAATGTTTTCCACATACGGCGAAAAAAAGCTGTCACCACGGACTGCCTTGAAAATGTCTTCCACATTTGATGGAACGGGGCCGTATGCCATAGCGATATATGTATCACCAGTAATGCTCCTACCATATTTCGACAAATGCCTTTGGTCAGCATAATACAGAATCTTGCAAATCTTATGAATGTCTTTACGCTCGACTCTGTTTGCAATGTAAAGTATAGCCTCAATCGCTATTTCTTCTCGAAAGTTGCTCATTTGTCCCTTTTTACGGCTGCAAAAATACATTTTTTTCTACAAAGTCCCTAATTCTTCCAAAAAAGTGCTACATTTACAACGGTTCTTTGGCGGCTTCGTGCCGCTATACATATCGAACTAAGAAGCGTTATGTTAGCATATTTACAACTACCATTACAGCAACATGTGTTGCAAATTGTAGAATGCTGTGAAAACTTAATACTCCACCTTATCCTCTTTCTTTGCCCACGCGCGGAAGGTCTCAATGGCCTCATCGCGCAGCAGAGGGATGAACGGGACGGAACGATGTTCCAAAGGCTGGTCTAATTCTTTGTAGATGAAGTCATCGGCGAAGTCGATGTCGGCGGCGTCTTTTTTGGTGTTGCCGTAATAGATGCGCTTGATGTGCGCCCAGTAGATGGCACCAAGGCACATCGGACAGGGCTCACAAGAGGTGTAGATGACGCAATCCGAGAGGTCGAAGGTGCCCAGTTTTTTGCAGGCCTGGCGGATGGTGTTCACCTCGGCATGGGCGGTGGGGTCGTTGTCGATGGTCACGCTGTTGGCGCTGCCTGCCACGATTTCGCCATCCTTCACGATGACGGCCCCGAAGGGACCGCCACCGTTTTTTACGCTTTCGTCAGCGAGGCGGATGGCCTCGCGCATGTATTCTTTGTCTTGTTCTGTGATGTTCATAGTTGTGTGTGTTATCAACAGGGGCTAAAGCCCCTGCTTATTGTCCGTCGTCCCTACGGGACTCCTTATTTTCTATATCTGGTTTCTAATTCATCGCGGTATTTGTCGGCAATCTCGCGGGCTAGCGCCACTCCGTCGCCTTGCGGCTCGGTGCTGAAGGTGCCGAGGCGTTCGCGCCACCATTGGCCCTCGTATTTGCAGATGCGGTCGTGGTAGGCTTTTTCATCGAAAGGCTGGCCTGCCTCGATGGCGGCATCCACGTCCTTGAAGAACTCCTTCCAGCGGTAGGCATAGTATGTTTCAGTGAGACCCGCCCAGGCGCGGCTGGCGTATTCGTTCAGCAAGGCGTCCTCCTCGCCCCAAGTGGTGATGATGTTGCGGGCATTGCTCTCGAAGTAGTCCTTGTCCTCTTCGGTAATGCCGATGGCTCTCGCATCGCGGATCCATCTGCCTACCAAGAAAGCGCTCTCGGTTGCCAAAATCTTATCCGTGTCGTCAAGAATGCTGGTCATGGTCTTTTCTATTTCATGCACCTTCTCGTAATCGCCTTCGCTGTAAGCCTTCACATAATCGGCATAGAGATCGCTGAAGTAGTTGCCCAACAGCTGCCTTGTGATGTTGACTGCATCGAAATGCCGCGTGCGGGTGTTGCAGTCGGCAGCCAGCAGGTCATCAAGTGCGTCCAACAAGGTGATGTTGCTGTACTTATAAGTCGGGGCGACATAATACTGGCGATATTCCTTGATGTCGCCCATGGTCGGCCTCTGGTTGATGCGGACGGTCTGTCCAGGCGACGACACCTTATTATATACGCTATCGGCCAATAACTTCCATGCAGCGCGCATGTTCTCGTCCTCCTTGCCTGCGCGCTGGTCGGCGAGACGTTCCACCCAAGCGTCCACGTCTTTGGTGAGCGGGTTGTCCCACGCCTTCTCGAAGACATATTCATACATGAAGGGGTTGCAGTCGAAGCCCTCCAGCGTGGAGCCGATGCCGACGAAGTTGTCGCCACCCTTCTCGAAGGCACGCTCAATCCTGACATTTACCGTGTCAAGGTTGCCGGCCAACATGGAGTTGCCGCCGAAATTGCCGAGATAGCACCAGATGTATGGCACACCATAGTATGAATTGGTGCGCTCCCAAATCGGCTGACGCTCGCAGTAGTAGTCGAGCAGCAGGCGACGGTTCTTGTCGAAGGAGGTGATGTAAGCCTCGATGCGGTTATCGATTTCCCAATACTGCCGCTCGTTCCAGAAGAGCCAAGTCATCTCCAACCAAGTGGCTTCGGGGTCGGCAGCTTCCAGGGATTCGTAAACCTGACGGCTCACACGACCGAGGTATTCAGGCTCCCAGCTGGGCGGAATCATTTCGTTGAAGATGTCGATGCCGTAGATATGGTCGGTGCCGTAGAACTCGATTTCCTTTTCGATGAATTTCTTCTGTATCTGGGAATACAACTCGCACTCGGGGTCGAGGAACTTGCACCAACAAGTACTGTCGAAGCCCGCCCAGTCGCCCAAGGAAGCCAAAGGCGCATCAGGATAAATCCTTGTGATGCAGGGCGGTACGTGTCCTGCAAAACCAGGCAACACGGGTTTCATGTTGAGTTCACGCTCACGGGCAACAATTTGCTTTTGCAGTTCCTTTTGGTTCTCAAGCCACGACACGGGCAACGGTCCGCCCCAGCGGTCGATGTTCTGCATATGGTGCCATGGCAGGTGTGCTGGACCCGTGAAGTAACTACGGATTTCCTCGTCGGTGAGGCCGAAATCGCTCCACACCTCATACCACACGCTTTCCTGTCCAGTGATGGCCAGCGGCAGGTTGATACCGTTGAGGGCCATCCAGTCGATGAAGTGCTCCCATTCCGACCAATTCCACCAAGGCAGTGTGTAACCGAAGGTGCAGTAATTCAAGAAGAAACGGTCGGGGACGCGGGTGCTCAAGCTGACTTTTTCGGGCACTGCTGGCATCGTGGTGGGAATCTGTAGGGGTTCCTCTTTGAACCATGAGTATTGCGCCATGCAGTAGTATTTCAGGTAGTGGTTCAGACCGACGGCCATGCTATTGGCGTTGTTGCCTCGGATGACAAGATTTTTGCCTTTTGTCTCAATTTCAAAACGGTCAACGGTGTCGGCAAGTCGTTCAAGGACAATACGTTCAGAATATTCAGGCACTACGCGATTGACCAAACCGCGCATAGCGATGACTTCGGGGTCAGTTTCTTTTTTTGCGCAACCGAAACACAGCACGAGGCCCAAGAGGGCAATGAGGGAGAATCTTTTCATCTGACATTGGTTTTATTTGGGGACAAAAGTAGGGAAATTGTTTTGAGTTTTACTCCGGTTTTTGAATTAATTCCTATTTTTGCAAACTTGAAAAATTCTGAAATCTAAAAATACAACGAAAATGGAAAAGAAAGACCTACTGAAAGACGTTGTCGAACATATCGACATCAAGAAGTACGACTCAACGGAACTCATCAACGCCATGCGCAAGATGTCGTTCACCTCGCGCGACACGGCCCGCGCCGCCGACATCCTCTGCCAGATGATCGCGGAGAAGGACTGCACCAACATCCTCACCATCGCTGGCTCCACCTCGGCTGCTGGCTGCATGCAGGTGTATGTGGAGATGGTCCGCAACAAGATGGTTGACGCCGTCGTCAGCACGGGTGCCAGCATCATCGACATGGACCTCTTCGAAGCCCTCGGCTACAAGCACTACATCGGCACGAAAGAGAACGTCATCCCCGACACCAAACTGCGCGAACTCTATATCGACCGTATCTATGACACCTTCATCGACGAAGAAGAACTGCAGGCCTGCGACCAAGCCACCTGCGACGTGGCCGACACTTTGGAGTGCCGCCCCTACAGCAGCCGAGAGTTCCTCTATGAGGTCGGTAAATGGCTGGCCAATGGTCACGGCGTGAAGAAAGAAAGCCTTATCCAGACCTGCTACGAATGCGGCGTGCCGATTTTCTGCCCCGCTTTCAGTGACAGCTCGGCTGGCTTCGGTATCGGCAAGCACCAGTGGCTCCGCAAGAAAGCCGGCAAGCCTTACGTCAGCATCGACTCGGTGGCCGACTTCCTCGAACTCACCGAAATCAAGATGAACAGTCCCCAATCGGGCCTCTTCATGGTCGGTGGCGGCACACCCAAGAACTTCGCACAGGACACCGTTGTCTGCGCTGAAATCCTGGGTCACGAAGTGCCCATGCACAAATATGCCATTCAAATCACCGTGGCCGACGTCCGCGACGGCGCCTGCTCGTCAAGCACGTTGCTCGAAGCTGGCTCATGGGGCAAGGTGAGCGAAGAACTCCAACAGATGGTCTATGCCGAAGGCACCACCGTCATCCCCGCCATCGTCAGCTACGCCTACCACAATGCACCGTGGAAAGACCGCGAGTATAAGAATTGGCAGAAACTGTATCATTAATTGACGCGAGACTTCGAGACGCGGGACTTCGAGACTATGAGCCCGTCCCGCGTCCCGTAGTCCCGTAGTCCCGTGTCAAAAACAAGATGGACATCAGCATTTTCCTTGAGCCCGTATCCGAGAAGTGTTTCAGCAAAGCCTTTCGCCCGGGCAAGCAGACCTTGGGTGAGACGATTAACATCTACCGCAGCGAGAACGACTTCCCCGACCTCGAAGGCGTGGATTTGGCCATCATCGGCGTCAAGGAAGAGCGTGGTGCCATCGACAACAAAGGCTGCGCCGACGGCGTAGACCACATCCGCAAAGCACTCTATCAGCTTTTCAACCACTGGCCACAGTTGCATATCGTTGATCTCGGCAACGTGAAGATAGGGAAGGAGCTTAACGACACCTATTTTGCCGTCAACCAGGTGCTTACGGAACTGCTGAAGAACAAAATTGTGCCTATCATCATCGGGGCGGGACAAGACCTGACTTATACGATGTATCAGGTTTATGAGCCGACGGGCAAACTCATCAACATCGCCGCCGTCGATCCGATGTTTGACATAGGCAACGACCAGGAAGCGCTCAACTCGCACTCTTATCTGAGCCATATCATCCTGCACCAACCCAATTTCCTGTTCAATTTCACCAACATCGGCTATCAGTCGTACTATGTTGACAACGAGAATATCGAGTTGATGAAACAGCTGCTCTTCGATGCCTATCGTTTAGGCAGCGTGAAAAGCAACATTGAATTGACCGAACCGCTCATCCGCAATGCCAACCTCTTGAGTTTCGATATTGCCTCCGTCCGTGCCGCCGATGCGCCTGGCGTGAAAAACGCCTCTCCCAATGGCTTTACTGGCGACGAAGCTTGCCGCATGACACGCTATGCTGGTTTGAGCTACAAGCTCTCGTCCATCGGTTTTTTCGAATACAACCCGCACTACGACATCAATTCACGCACGGCCAACCTTATCGCCGAGATGATTTGGTACTTCATCGAAGGCTTTGCCAACCGCCAAGACGACATCCCGACCCTTGAAAGCAACGACTTCAAGCGTTATATCGTACAAATTGGCGATAATCAAAACGATATAGTATTCCTTTGCCACAAGATTACAGGCAAATGGTGGATGGACATGTCGTTCCTGCAAAACGACGACAAGCGCTACGAGCGGCACCATTTCATCCCCTGTTCGAAGGAAGACTACGACCAAGCCATGCGCAACGAACTGCCCGACAAGTGGTGGCAGTTTTATCAGAAGTTGATGTAGGAAAAGCTTTTAGTGAGGTGCCCGAAATCTATTAAAAGACGGATTCAATTACTTTATCCACAATCTCATTGAAATATTCCTGCTTGATTGAACCCAATCGGCGATTAATATCACGATCCGTGTATCCAGAATTCACCTCGACGATGTCTCTTTGGCTGTATTTCATAAATATCGGGCAATAATATGAGACATATTGTGCTTAGAAGCATCCAAAAACGCTTCCACTTCCTTGCGTTCCTCCTCCTTGCTATCTGTAACAGAAGGTTGCATTTCATCAGCCAAACGGACAAACAATCCCGTGGCCAACAATGCCGCCAATTTGCGCCGCGCTAAAGCATTGTTTTGGTCATATGATAAGGTTACTGTACACATATTTGTCCCATTTTGACTGCAAAATTAAGCATTTCTGAGAAAACATATGACAAACGTCCTAGTTTTTATACTTTTTTCTTCCACAAAAGAAAATCTTTGTATTTATTCTACAATCGTCAAACTCTAACGGGGATTCGTTTTGCCAAAGGAAAAGTAAATGGTAAATCTGGAATCATATTGCTCCCTGATGATTGGAATGAAGAATACTATATTTTGAACAACTTAAACAACGCGGGTTCTGATTATGAGAGTAACGATCTCTCAATAAACCAATGGCGTACTATTGAACAACATGGAGCAGTGTTTTTGCCCAATGCAGGTTATCGTTACGGAACAACAGTTGCTAATATAGGAAATGGATATTATTGGTCGTCATCTGCAATTCATCAGAATACTAATAATGCATATGGTTTATGGTTTTATGGTAACGGTATAAAACTGAATAGTGGGTTACACTATCGTTATTACGGTTATTCTGTGCGTTTAGTTTATGATTACAATCCATAAGGCAAAGTCCTCAAATGGCAAGGACTCTAAAAATACTGCCTATTACTCAAATACATGTTTTATGAATAAGAAATTTTCATTTAAGATGTAGGTTGAGTTTTCAAAAGAGAAGACTCAACCTAAAAAAGGTAAACTTACGAGGTAGGAAAAAATTGCAATATATTCTGCCATTGTAAGTACAGTATCCTTGATAGTAAAAATTATCGGGATGTTGTTTTGAAGAAAGTCTAATCCCTTTTGAGAGGGGCGGCCATGGATTGGCTGCTCCTTTTTCTTTTGCAATCTGGCTGAGACAAATATAAGCCTTTGTAATCCGATTGAACGGGGATTTCTGTTGCCCCTTCGGGGCTAAAATCGGAATTGATTTTTGTCGGCAGGGGGTAATGACCCCTTGTTCCAGCCGGCTGCTGGGGTTTTGGTGAAACCTTGTGCTCTTTGCATTAAAAGCTTTTTAGCCAAAAAAGAGTGGTGTTCCAAAATTTGTTTATTTTTGCAGACGATTATTCATTATTATGACAAAAGAGGAAAAATATGCTTATTGGCTTGACTTAGCCGATTATGATATTGAAACAGCGGAAGGCTTATTTGTTGTGAAGCGTTGGCTATATGTTGGTTTTATGTGCCATCAAGTGATAGAAAAGACGCTGAAAGCCTATTGGTGCAAAACACAAGATGACGACCCGACTTATATTCATAATTTAGCGCAATTGTCAATACGAAGTGGATTGTACGAGCAGATGTCACCAGAGCAACAACGGACGATAGCCCAGTTGATGCCTATGAACATAGAGGCTCGTTATCCAGAATACAAGGAACAATTACTAAAAAGGATGACGCCAGAGTTTTGCCGTCAATTAATTGATGACACAAAAACACTACAACAATGGATAAGGAACAAGTAATCGAAATCGTAAAGGAGTATAAGACTGCGATACTCAAGCAGATAAGCGATGCAAAGGTTTATCTCTACGGGTCGTATAGCAAAGGTACAGCTCGTCCAGAAAGCGATATTGATGTAGCTGTCGTGGTTCCTGCAGTTCAAGATGATTGGTTGGATGTCTCTACAACGCTTTGGCTGCTTGCTCCACAAGTCAACTGTCTAATCGAGCCTGTATTAATCGACCAGCGTTTCCCTTCGCCCTTGTACGATGATGTTATGCGAACTGGCATTGCAATAGCATAGAGGCATCAAAGGTATAGTAGAGTGGATTTGGTAGTCACGCCTGCCGAAATGATGGAAATTATAAGACACAATTCGGAAGAATAATCTCTTTTTCTTACCTTTGCCGCAAATTTCAAAGCAATGAAAAAAACATTATCCATTTTTACCCTTTTGCTCCTGATGGTCACTGTGAACCTACAGGCGCAAGACAACAAGAAACCCGACTGGGCGAGATGGCACTATCTCTCCGAAGAGGAAATGTACGACACCTCGCGTGGCATGAACTTCGTCGAGACCGACCCGCCGACGGGAGAGCCGCGCTTCGTGGCCGAGTTTGAACCCATGCAGGGCGTGATGATCCGTTATCCCCTGGGCATCCCGACGAGCCTTGTGGTGCAACTGGCCAACAACTGCCGTGTATATTGCATCGTCAGCACCTCATACCAAAACCAGGCTCAAAGCACTTTCCAGAGTGCAGGCGTCAACATGGACAACGTCACTTTCGTGAATGCCCAATCCGACTCTTACTGGGTGCGCGACTACGGCCCGTGGTACATCTTCGAGGACCGCAACCCCGCCATCGTTGACAATATCTACAACCGTCCGCGTCCCAACGACGATAACATGTCGGGCGTGTTCGCCACCTTCTGGGACATCCCCATGTACGGCATGAGACTTGAACACACGGGCGGCAACATGATGGAAGACGGTCGCGGCCACGGCGTGAGCGACGACCTTGTGTTTCAGGAAAACCTGCAAGATTATGGTATTGACGAAGCCACTGTTCGCCAAAGGATGAACGACTACCTCGGCATCAATCCTTATCACGTCACCATCGACCCGCAAGGCGACTACATCGCCCATGTGGACTGCTGGGGCAAGTACCTCGCACCCGACAAGATTTTGATTGCGCGTCTGCCACAAAGCAACCCGCGTTATCCATACTACGAGCAAGTGGCCGAATATTTTGAGACTACCAATTGCTGCTGGGGCTATCCCTATCATGTGTATCGCGTGGACGAACCAGGAGGCAACACTTTGGCTCCATATACCAACAGTCTCATCCTCAATAAGACTGTTTATGTGCCATTGGGTACCAACAGCACCTACAATAACAATGCTTTGGCCGTCTACCAAGAAGCCATGCCAGGCTACACTATCGTGGGTGTGAATGGCGGCTCAGCTGGTTGGCAAAACACCGATGCCCTGCACTGCCGTACTCGTGGCGTGATGGATTTCAACATGCTCTTCGTCGACCATCGTGACGTGATCTTCGGCGAGCAGGCTTGGCAGGATTCCATTCCCGTGGTGTCCAAGTTCATCGCCTACAGCGGCGCCAATCTGAAGCAGGACTCTCTCCTTGTTTATTATAGTATCGACGGCGGCGCCTACCAAGTGGCTCACATGACTGCCACGGGTAGTCCCGACGAGTATGTAGGCTACATCAAGGGCTACCAAGGCGAGTCGTCCATTAATTACTATGTGTTTGGTGCCGACCAATCGGGACACCGCTACACACAACCCGTCTTCGCCGACCTTGACCCGCACCATTTCACCATGGAGGCGCACCAACCTGCTGGAGAATTGGAAGTCACGCCCGAGACCTTGACTTTTGAATCGTTCCCCGAAACGCATACTTTCCAAATTATCAACGGAACAAACGACCCTGTCACGGTTTCAGCCATCAATGTGTCGCCTAACGACAACGCACTATTGCTTTCCCATTCCAGTTTGCCCCAAACCTTGCAACCCAACCAAACCATGACTGTGACGGTGGAATTGAACGCCATGGGATACAAAGGCTACAACAACTACATCATCAACATTGCGACCTCGGTGGGCAACAGACAAGTCACCGTTAGGGTCAACGAGGAGGCTTGGGACGAAGGCTTGATGTTGTGGCCCATGCAGGGACTCACTTTCGACGAGAACTCCTCGATGACGCAGACCTTCTGGCTGAAGAACACCAACGCCTTGCAGGGCATCACGGTGAACCAGGTTTCAGAACAGGGCAGCAACTACTTTGAAATGACTCCGGAACACAGCCTTCCTTATACCATCCCCGCTGGTGGCATGTTTGCGGTGACGGTTACTCTGGTCAACTTCCCTGAGAACAACACCGAAGCCAATGTCTATGTCAGAAGTACCGATGGTGAAATCAATGCAGCGTTCTTCCATATTGCTGGCGGACTTTCGGGCGGCGGCGGTGAATTTACTGTGACACCAAGAACGCTGCATTTCGAAAACAACCAAGTTCAAAACATAAGTCTCATCAACGGAACCAACGAAGCGGTTGTTGTTTCAGCGATGAACCAGCCCGACAACACAGATGTTTATGCAAATATTTGGTATGAGGGTCAGCCCATTAGCAATGTCTTACCTTTGACCATACAGCCAGGCCAGACCATTCAAGTGGGTGTCAACTTTGTTGAGCCGCCCTATCCAGGTAAATCGGATTATTATTCGTACATTGAAATCGTTTCTTCGGCAGGCAGCAGACGTGTTGACCTTGTCATCAGCGATTCCATCTGGGGTGGGCTTTTGAGTTATGAAGATATTTGGTTGGAAAATTATGAACCTTTCTCGACAACGGTTTTCAATTATTATTTGTCGTCCGTCGCCGTCAACAGAATCTACGAACAATGGACGGATTATCTCATCATTGAGTCTGAACCGTTGCCTATGCTGGTTCCCACCCTTTCCAGTTTCGCCTTCACGGTAAAGGTGAGAGATGACCGAAAAGGGTATCAAGACACCAAAATCGTCCTTTCTACGGATCACGGCGATGTTTTCATCACAGTCCATATCAATGACGAATTGCTCGATGTCACGGAGCTCTCTGCGGAAACCAAACTCTACCCCAACCCGACCACAGGCCAATTCACCGTGGAAGGCGCGAATGTGGCCAAGGTAGAGGTGTATAACCTCGTCGGACAAAAGGTCTGCGAGCAGCAAGGCAATAAGGTCGTCAACATCAACGCCTCTGACTGGAACAAAGGCATCTATCTTGTCAATATTATTGAGGAGAATGGTGCCGTTGTAACCAAGAAATTGGTGGTGAAATAAGTTTTGCCCCTTTTGGGTGAAAATGTCAAGAATCCCCGAACATCGTTTCGGGGATTCTTGCTATTTTTGCACTTGTCATTGCGAGCGAAGCGTGGCAATCTATAGATTGCTTCGTCGTTCCTCCTCGCAATGACGCAAAGCGTATCAAGAAACAAACAAAAATCCATAATATGAAGAAAATCAGTTTATTATTTGCGATGATTTGTCTTTTGGCCTTTACATCCTGCCAAAAACGCGGCATGAACCTGTTTCGCGGCGATTATTCCTTCAAGACCTCGGGCAGTGTCACCTTGGAGGAAATTGTACCTTTGGGCGGGACGGGCGACAGATTCACCATCAGCCTAATCAACGAAATTGGGCAGTTGGAGATCAGCAAATTGGGTGATGACAAGGACAGTGTCCTCGTGGTGATGAACACTATGGGCGGCGAGGTCATCGTCACCCACGCCCTTTGCAAGGAAAACGAAATCTTCCTGAAGGACTTCACAAAAAACACCTTGCTTTTCTCTGACGACGCAGTGACGTTGAAGAATGAGGTTCGTGTTCACGCGACGGGACAGATGTACGAAGACAACATGCTCATTCTCAATATGATTTACGACGGCGAGGCCGAGACCGATGAACGCAGCTTCATCGTGCACGGTGACAATATCCGCATGGCCGCCACCCGAAATTAGAAAGACTCGGGACACGAGACTTCGAGACACGGGACGAAGGTTCGTCTCGCGTCCCGCAGTCCCGCGTCAAAAAAACATAATAAAATGAAAATCAAACACATCCTTTGGCTCATTCCCCTGCTGCTGACCGCCTGCCACGACGACCCACAGCAATTAAAAGAAAAACTCTTGGGCGGTCCCGCCGAGGAGCGTGTCATCCCTGTGGGCGTTCAGGTGATTGAAGAGGTGAGCGGCATCGTCAACAACACCTATCCGGGTTATTTGGAGGAAGGCCAATCTGTGGAGATGGCCTTCAAACACGGTGGCACCTTGCAGCAACTCAATGTGATGGAGGGGAGTGTCGTCAGAAAAGGTCAGACATTGGCGAGTGTTTCTTCTCCCCAGATGGAAAGCACCCAACGCTCGGCACAGGCCACCCTCGAACAAGCGCAAGACGCCTACGACCGCCTGAAAAAGGTACACGATAACGGCAGCTTGCCTGAAATCAAATGGCACGAGATGATAGCCAATCTCGAAAAAGCCCAATCAGCCCTTGATTTGGCCAATGCCATGCTGGCCGACAACGTCCTTAAGGCTCCCTTTGACGGTGCTGTCGCTTCCGTCAACGCCGAAGTCGGGGAAAACATCGCGCCGCTGAAGCCTGTCATAAGGCTCATCAACACGAAAGGCATGGCTGTGAAGATTTCTGTGCCCGAAAACGAGATTGGCAAGGTGCAGGTAGGCGACACTGCTGAGATTGTCATTCCTGCCTTTGGCGATAAACGCTTGAACGGCAAGGTCATAGAGAAAAGTATGACCGCCTCAATGCTCACCCACAGTTATCCCGTCAAGGTGCTTGTTGAGCAGTCTGATGAAGCGCTTGTCCCTGGGATGATTGGCAAGGTGGTGCTACAAGCTGATGTCAGTACGGGCATCATCATACCTGCCAACGCGGTATTGATTAACCAAGAAGGCAAGTTCGTTTGGGTAGTGGAAGAAGGTCGCGCCACACGGCGACAAATCACGCTTGCGGGTTATTCAGGCAATGGCGTAATCGTCAGCGATGGCTTGAAGACGGGCGATATGGTGATTGTGGAAGGCTACCAAAAGGTAAGTGAAGGAATGAAAGTGAAGTATTGACACGAGACTTCGAGACGCGAGACAGTCCCGCGTCCCGTAGTCCCGCGTCCCGTGTCAAAAAATGAACTATGAGCAAGATTAAGGATAAAGGTATCATCAGCGGAAGCATCCGGCACCAGAAGATTGTCTGGGTGATTGTCGCGGTCATCGTGGCCTTCGGCATCTATGCCCTTGTGGACATGAAGAAGGACGAGTTTCCCGCCTTCAGTTATCCGCAAGGCATCGTGGCAGGCGTGTATCCAGGTGCCAATTCCGAGGAGGTGGAGGCGCAACTGACCAAGCCGTTGGAGGAACTGCTGTTCACTTTGCCCGAAGTGGACCGAGAGAGGACTTATTCCGTGACCAAGGAAGGCATCTGCTACATCTACGTGATGCTTGACTTGACCAAAAGCGACTATGCTCAGGCATGGACGAAAATCCGTAACAAGATCAACGAAAACAAGGCGTTGAGTTTTCCGGCGGGAGTGTTGGCCATCGCTGTGATTGACGACTTCGGCGACACCTCCTCGTTGCTCATCGCCATGGAATCTGACGACAAGACCTACCGCGAGATGCGCGAATACACCGACGACCTCACTCGTCGCCTGCGCGACATCCCCCAAACGGGCAATGTGCGCGTGATGGGCGAGCAGACCGAGGAAATCGCAGTCACTGTTGACAAGGAAAAGCTGTCGTTCTACGGCATCAGCCCCAACACTTTGATGCTGCAATACGCCTCGCAAGGCTTCCTCACCACTACGGGCACCATGGAAACTTCCAACTTCGACCTGCCGTTGCACATTGAAAATCCTGTGGTTTCGGAAGAGGAACTTGAGGAACAAATCATCTATTCCGATGTGGCGGGCAACACCGTGCGCCTGCGCGATGTGGCTACTGTCGAACGCCGCCTCGCCCCGCCTTCCAAAGTGGTGAATTTCAACGGAAACAACGCCTTGATCATCTCCGTCGAGATGCGCAAGGGTTTCAACATCGTGGCCTACGGAAAGAAGGTGGAAAATGTGCTTTCCGAGTTCAGGAAGACCCTGCCCGACAGCGTGAAGATGTACCGCATCACCGACCAACCCAAGGTGGTCGAGAAATCGGTCAGTTCGTTCCTCCGCGACTTGCTCATCTCCATGATTGTCGTCATCGCGGTCATGCTGCTGCTGTTCCCCATCCGTACCGCCCTCATCGCCAGTTCGGGTTTGCCCGTCTGCACTGCCATGAGCATCGGCTTGATGTATCTCTTTGGCATTGAGTTGAATACGGTTACTTTGGCTGCACTCATCGTCGTGCTCGGCATGATTGTGGACGACTCCATTATTAATATTGACGGCTACATTGACAAGTTGAGCCAAGGCTACAAGCCCTTCGATGCCGCCGTGAGTAGCGCGAAGGAGTTGTTTATGCCCATGCTCATCGCCACGGGTGCCATCGCCACCATGTTTTTCCCGATGACCCGCATCATCACGGGGCCTTTGGGCGACTTCGTGCAGCTCTTCCCCTGGACCGTCTGCTTCTCGCTGATGGCTTCTTTGGCCTATGCTATGCTCGTCATTCCCTCGTTGGAAATCATGTTCATCAAGCCGGACGACAAGCCCAAACACGACGGCTTCCTGAAAGCCCAAATGCGGTTTTTCGCCTTCCTGCAAGGGCTTTACGACAAACTGCAAAGCCATTGTTTCAACCATCCTCTGTTCACCATCGGCATGGGCATCGGCTCCATCGTTTTGGGTATCTTGATGTTCCTCGCCTTGAATGTGCAGATGATGCCTATGGCCGAGCGCGACAGTTTCGCGGTGGAAATCCGTTTGCCCGAAGGCAGTAGCCTCGAAGCCACCACGCACATCAGCGACTCGTTGCAGAAGATGATGCTCACCGACAATCGCGTCACCTCCGTGACGGCTTTCATCGGCGAGACCGCGCCGCGTTTCCACATGACTTATGCGCCGAGCATCCCCGCCAACAACCTGTCTCAACTCATCGTGAACACTACCTCGAAGCAAGCCACCGAAGACCTGCTGAAAGAGATGGACGACAAATATTCCTACTACTTCGCCGAAGCCCATGTGCGCTTCCGCCAACTTGACTATCAAGCAGTTTCAACACCAGTGGAGGTCTTCGTTTTTGGCGACGATTATACCGAGACTGCTCCCGTGGCGCAGCAAATCAAGGACTACATGCTCACTTTGGACAAGGAACTTCGCTGGGTGCATACTGACTATGACGAGTTCTTGCCTTCGGTGAAAGTGACCATGAAACCCGAGGAATGTGCCCGTCTCGGCATCACCAAAACCGTGCTTTCATTAGACCTTGCCGGTAGCCTCAACGGTCAACCCTTGACCACCGTTTGGGAAGGCAACCGCAGCTTGCCCGTCAAACTGTACGCGGAACAAAACTACGACACTGATGACTACGAGACCGTTCAGAACCAACTGATTCCTACGATGGTACCCGGCACCAATGTCCCCCTCCGACAAGTCGCCGACATCAGTCCCGACTGGCATCCTGCCACTTTGGTGCACCACAACGGCAAGAACGCCATCACCGTGGCCGCCGACATGAAATTCTGGAAGCCACAAACGGTGAGCATGAACAAGATACAGACCTATATCGATAAAGAAGTGCGGCCCAACCTGCCCGAGGGTGTGAGCATCGAATACGGCGGCCTGTCCTCGCTCAACACTATGGTCATCCCGCAACTCCTGCAGAGCCTGTTTGCCGCCATCGCCGTGATGCTGGCCTTCCTCGTCGCCTATTTCAAGAAAGTCAACCTCGCCTTGTTAACCTTGTGTTCCAGTACTTTATGTATGTTCGGAGCCTTCTTCGGCGAGTGGCTTTTTGGCCTCGACTTTGGTATGACCTCCCTCTTGGGCATCGTCAGCCTCATCGGTATTATCGTCCGAAATGGCATCGTGATGTACGAATACGCCGAGACGCTCCGCACCGACGAGGGTCTACCCACCAAGGAAGCCGCCATGAAAGCCGGTAGCCGCCGCATGAGGCCCATCTTTCTCACCTCGACCACCACTGCTTTGGGTGTGTTGCCGATGATCATCGCCCGCAATCCGCTTTGGATGCCGATGGGCGTGGTCATCTGTTTCGGTGTGGTGCTTTCGATGGTGATTATTTTAGCTGTGATGCCGGTGATGTATTGGCAAATTTTTAGAACGAGTAAGTCATGAGAAAGCAAATCATTATATTGTGCCTGTTGTTATCGGCAGTTTCCTTGTTCGGTCAGGAAACGCATCTCTCCGTGCAAGACTGCATCGACATGGCCTTGGAGAACAACATTGAACTGAAAAACAGCCAATTGGAAATCGACAAAGCCCGTGCGACGAAGAAAGAAGCCCAGACAGCCTATCTCCCCACCGTC
Source organism: uncultured Bacteroidales bacterium (assembly GCA_905234765.1). The sequence continues at coordinate 185,729 of CAJOIF010000001.1, read as the reverse complement.
ACGGCACAAGCCTTGGCCTTTGATGCCTTGAATCCGATGATTTCCTTTGGCATTGACGACATCGACAACGCTCAACTGCGACAAATCCTCTATTCGCTTTATGCCGAATATGGTGCCAATATGGGCCTGCAAAAGGAATACTCCTTCGTTCAAAATGGCGTGATACTCAACGCGATGGCTGTGGAGCCGATTTATGCTGGCGGGCGCATCCGCAACGGCAACAAACTTGCCGAGTTAGGCATCGAAGCCGCTGAATACCAGTCAAAAATGAAGGAAGACGAAGTGCGTTTGCAAACAGAAACCCTGTATTGGCAAATCATCGCTTTGGAGGAGAAAAACGCCACTTTGGACGACCTAGACCGTCTTTTGGACACCTTGGACAAAGATTTGTCGGGTGCCATCGAGGCAGGTTTGGCCATGCCTACCGACCAATACAAACTGCGCGTGAAGCAGAACGAAAGCCAACTCAACCGCAAGAAACTGAACGATGGCATCACCTTATTAAAAATGCTTTTGGCGCAATACATCGGCGCGGACTGGCAAACCATGACCCTCACAGACACGCTCGGGCTTGAGACGGAGCCTTCGGCCTATTTCCAAGTCGCTTCCGAAGCCGTGGCACAACGCAACGAAAGCCACCTTTTAGGCCTCTCGCTGCAAGCCGAAAAACTGAAAAAGAAGATGACCCTTGGCGAGGCCTTGCCTTCGTTGATGGTGGGTGGCGGCACGAACTACAACACGATGTTCGAGAACTCGAAACCCAACGCACTGGTCTTTGCCGTGCTTCAGGTGCCCATCACCGACTGGCACAAGACTTCGTTCAAGCTAAGGAAGCACGACCTCGATGCCGAGGTGGCCGAAAACACCCGCCGCGACCTCATCGAGAAGATGGAAATGCAGACCAACCAGGCCTGGTTCAACTTGGAACAAAGCTGGCTGCGCATCACGATGGCACAAACCGCACTCAGCGATGCCGAGGCCAATCTGAAAATCACACAAGACTATTACGAAGCTGGATTGGTCGCCCTTTCCGACCTTTTGGAAGCCCAAACCCTGCTCAAGCAAAGCCGCGACGAGCTCACCGACAGCCGAGTGGAGTATCGGGTCAATTTGGTGACTTATCGAAAACTGACAAAATAAAACCGAACTTATTCCGTTTACGTTTCATCAATACAAATTCCCATGAGAAAACAGTTTTTCCTACTCCTTTTTGTGGCTTTTGCCACCCTCGCCCAAGCACAAGTCAGCAAAATGGTCGGCCAATGGAACACCTTTGATGACAACACTGGCGATATGCGCTCTACGGTCAATATTTACGTGGAAAATGGCACATATCAAGCTATAATCACTACGCTTTACGAGAAAGATGTCAACGGAAAATACAAGGTCATGAAAGAGCCTTATCCAAAAGAATATGAGGGTGTTGTCGGCACCAAGTTATTCAGCGACATGAAAGTCCATAGCGACCATCTGAAAGGTAAAATCTATGACCCCGAAAGCCAAAAGACCTATAATGGTAAGGTATCCTATAAGGCGAAAACAGACGAACTTATCGTACGCGGCTCATTGGATAAGGCTGGCGTGTTAGGCCGTTCACAGACCTGGAAGAGGAAGAAATAAATCGCGAGGTTTATCTTGTCAGAGGCATTTCGAACCACAATGTATCGGAACACCTTCCACCTACCAAGCCGTAGCCGCCTTCCACATTGGTATAGGTCTGTACTGGCTCCGAGAAGAGCTGCATGATTTCACTGGCTTGCTCACAAGTGTTCAGGTAATAATAGTATTCCTTCGTGAGATGTTCCATCGTGATGGGCATGCGGAGAATGTCGGGCGCGGTCTGGCTCGTATACGAGACATAAAGATCCAGCGGCACTTTGATTTGGTACGACCTGCCATCGAAAAGCACATCCGTGAACACGCCTTCGGCACCCATGGGCAAGTCAATGCCGCCGACGTTGGTGCCGCCAAAAACGGGATCGTCGTAGGTGGCGGTGATGTAATAGGTGGTTCCGGTCTCGTAGTCGGTGATTCCGCCCGTTTCTACATGCATTTTGAAATAATTGGTCTCTCCCGGGTTGGGGTCTGCGATTTCCACGGTCAGCTCTATCGTGCCTTGAATATACCATGATGTGTCCTCTTGTTCGTAATAAGGCTCATAGAAAGACATCTCCCAGTGGGAGACATGGTAATTGCCGACACTCCAGGAAGCAGTGTTGGGCAATGGACTTGTTGAGGCCTCCACATCGTCGTAGCCGTTGGCTGACGCAGTGATGGTCACCACATCGCCCGGATTGGGACGATACTCGTTGACGAAAATAGGCACCATTGAATAAACCGGCTTCACGCTGTCAATATCGACGTATTCGTAATCCACAATAATCGTATCGATTTGCCGTGTCATCTCGCCGACAAGGTGGCCGTTCACGTAAAGCGTGGCGACAAGGTCATCGGGGACGGCGGTAGAGGGGTTGTTGTCCAAGAAGAAATAGCTTTTGGTGATATTGGCCTTGATGGGCCGTCCGGGCTCCACCAGGCTGTTGATGACCAGCTTCGGGTCGGTTTCTTCGCCCTTGAATTCGATTTCCTTTTCGCAAGAGACAAGAAAGAGTGCCCCGAGGAGTATGGCTATGGATAATTTATTGGTTTTCATAATACTGTCAGAACTTAAAACTATAACTTAACGAAGGAATGATGGGGAAGAGGCTCACTTGTTTCAGGATTTTTCTCTCCTGTTGTGTGGCTTCGTCCCATTCGTAATCGCTGTAGACAAGGAAAGGATTGTTGTGATTGTAAACGTTATACACGCTGAGGTTCCAAGTACTCGTGCCGTGTTTGGCGTAATAGTGGAGGTTGGCGCCTAAATCCAGTCGGTGGTAGTTGCCCAAGCGGAAGTTGTTGCGTTCCAGTGCGCTGATAGTCGGATTGTAGCCGTAACCGTTGGGAAGTCCTTCGTAGATTTGTGTTCCGAGGGTGCCGCAGTTGCCGCTGCTGAAGACCCAAGTGCCGCTGAGGTCGAAGCGTTTGCTGAACTTGTGCTGGACGGTGACGCTGACATCGTGACGGCGGTCGTATTTGGCGGGGAACTCTTTGCCTTGGTTGATGACCATACCTTCGCGGTCGAACTGTCGTTTGGCATGGGCCCAGGTGTAACCCACCCAGCCCGTGGTCTTGCCGTAAGAACGTTGCACGAGAAACTCCAAGCCATAAGCCCAGCCTTTACCCAGGCAGACCTTGTTTTCCCAGTTCTCGGAGGAACCGAAGAACGATGCGCCGTCTTTGTATTCCAGCAGGTTGTCCATGGTCTTGTAGTAGCCTTCCAAGGAGATGTTGAACATGCGTGGCACTTCATAGAAGGCACCCATTGACACCTGGTGGGCATTCATCGGGACGATTTTCGCTGTGACTGGTACCCAGAGGTCAGTGGGCAGACTGAGGCTGCTGTTGGAGAGCAGGTGGACGTATTGCGTCATGTAGGCGTAGCCCGCCTTGAGCGAGAGGTTGGCGGCCACCATCACGCTGGTACTCAAGCGAGGCTGCACACTCTGGTAGGTCTTGCCCTCAACGGTGAAAGTGGAGTAGTGTAAGCCTGCGTTGACGCGGAAGATGTCGCCAAAGGTCATGTTGTCCTCAGCGTAAAGGGCGGTTTCGTGGGCGAACACCTTAGGCGAGCCAGCCGTGGTATCGATTTCGGTCTGGTTTCCCGAAGAGAGTTTCAATGTCTGCACATCGGGCCTGAATTGGTGATAGGTGTAGCTGCCGCCGAAGCGGATCTCGTGGTTCGGTAGGGGCTTGTAGTCGAAGTCGACTTTGGCAGTGACATCGTGGATGCCCGATTTGTAGGCCATGTCGAACTCATTCTCAAAAGAGTTGTTGTGTATCAGGTCAACCTGTTCTTCTGAAAAGCCGATGCCGAGGTTGTGGCGGTATTGCGTGTAGTTGACCGAGGCATCCATGAAGAGTTGTTGCGACAAGACGTGGTTCCAGCGCAGGGCCGCCACTTTGTTGCCCCATTTCCAGTTCATCTTGAGATATTCGGAGTATTGGGTGTCCATGGCGGTATAGTCCTTGCTTTTCACTTTGAAGTAAATGTCGTCGTCACCCGAATAGAAACTGAGGTAAAGGCGATCCTTGTCGGAGATTTTCCAGTTGATTTTGCCGTTGAAGTCATAGAAATAATAGCCGGCTTTCAGCTTGCTGACGTCACCGATCTGATACTTGGCTATCCAAAGGGCGGGCTTCATCAGCAGGTCGCTGTAAGTGCGGCGGAACGAGAGGTTGAACGACAACTTGTCTTTCACGATGGGACCTTCCAGGTTGATTTTCGAGGAGATGATCCCGAGGCTGACATTGCCGTGGTATTTTTGCATGTCGCCTTCCTTCATACGGATGTCGACCACCGACGAGAGCCTGCCGCCGAAATGGGCGGGGAAGCTGCCTTTGTATAAGGTGACGTTTTTCAAGGCATCGGGGTTGAAAACGGAGAAGAAGCCCATCATGTGGTTGACGTTGTAGACAGGTACGCCGTCCAAGAGCAAGAGGTTCTCGTCAGGGCCGCCGCCGCGCACATACATGCCCGCCGAGCCTTCCGAACCGTTTTGCACGCCAGGCAACAGCTGTATGGCTTTCAGCACGTCGGTCTCGCCAAACAGGGTAGGGATGCTCTTGATTTGCTGTACGGGCAACTCCACCACGCTCATCTGCGGACTGCGGGCACTCACCGTGGTGCGCGTGGCCTCCACGACGACTTCTTCCAAGGTGGTGCTGCCAAAAAGCACGAAATTCAGATTGAGGTTTTCTTTCAGCTCAAAGGTTGTGTGTTGCTGCTTATAACCCACATAAGAGATTTGCAGGTCTACTGTGTCCTGGTTAAGGGTGAGGGTGTAGAAGCCGTAACTATTTGTAGCACATCCTTTTCCTGACCTGCTGTCGTAAACAGTGGCTCCGATAAGGGTTTCCTTGCTGGCGGCATCCATCACATAGCCGCTCACGGTGTGCTTCTGCGCCAAGGCTGGCAAACAGGCCAAGACCAAACCGACGGCAACAAACCATCGGCGCAAAAAACGTTGTTTCATATCAAAATAAAATGGTTTATACGTTCAATTGTCCAATCAAACGTTATGAGTTCTATGATTTGCTATGGGTTCTTTATACATCGAACTTGAACTCGGCATCAAACCAGCCGGTGTCTTCCTTCAATAAGTCGTATTCTTCGCCCGTGAGATGGTCGACAACGTGCACGGTGCCTTTGATGTCGTCGTAAGTAAATGTAAACTGTGAGTTTACGTCGTCTTTAGGTACGTCCATTTCAGATGTTTATAGTGGTTTTGAGGCTGCAAAGATAACACATTTTCAGATACCCAACCGCTCATTCAACTTCTTCGTCTGCTCTTCAAACCCTTTCTTGCCCAATAGCGCAAACATGTTCTTCTTGTATGCCTCCACGCCAGGTTGGTCGAAGGGGTTGACGTCCAGCATGTAGCCGCTGACGGCGCAAGCCATCTCGAAGAAATAGATCAGTTCGCCAAGCACTTTTTCTGACACTTCGGGGATGACGATGCGGAGGTTCGGCACGCCGCCGTCCTCGTGGGCCAAAACGGTGCCGAGTTCAGCCTTGTGGTTCACCTCGCTGATGCGCTTGCCGGCGATGTAGTTCAGCTGGTCGAGGTCGTCGTTCTCCATAGGGATGCGGAGTTCGTGGTTCGAGTTCTCAACAGAAATCACGGTCTCGAAGAGGTTGCGCAAGCCGTCTTGGATGTATTGTCCCATGGAATGCAAGTCGGTGCTGAAGGTGACCGAAGCAGGGAAGATGCCTTTGTGCTGCTTGCCGTGACTCTCGCCATAAAGTTGTTTCCACCATTCGGAGAAATACACCAGGCGTGGCTCATAGTTGACCATGATTTCGTTGGTCCGGCCTTGGGCATACAAGGCTTGGCGCACCACGGCATATTGTGTAACAGGATTGTCGACGGTCGGGTTGGATTTGCATTGTTTTTCCATCTCGACGGCACCTTTCACCAAGGTGCGGATGTCGATGCCCGCCATGGCGATGGGCAGCAAGCCCACGGGAGTAAGCACCGAGAAGCGGCCGCCCACATCGTCGGGGACGATATAGGTCTTGTAGCCCTTTACATTGGCCAGTTGTTTCAAGGCACCACGGGCCTTGTCGGTGATGGCGATGATGCGCGAGGCGGCTTCCTGTTCGCCGTATTTATTAATGATGTGTTGTTTCAGGATGCGGAAGGCAATGGCGGGTTCGGTCGTCGTGCCCGACTTGGAAATAACAGCCAACGAGTAGTCTTTCTTGTCAAGGACAGCCATCAGGTCGTGGAGATAGTCTTCGCTCATGTTGTGGCCGGCGTAGACAATCAAAGGCTTGTCACCCGTCAACGGTGCAAAGTGGTTTTGTAGCGCTTCGATGACGGCACGGGCACCCAAATAGGAGCCTCCGATGCCGATGACGACAAAGATTTCCGACTTCTTGCGCAAGTCGGCGGCTGTTTTTTCGATGTCGACGAGAAGCGTTTCATTAATTCCAGAAGGTAGACTCACCCAGCCAAGGAAATCGTTACCAGCACCAGTTCGCTGATATATGGTTTCATAAACAGTTGAAACTCTATATTCTAAGTTACTTTTTGTTTTTTCGTCCAAAAAAGGAAGGACATGAGAGAGGTCGATTTTCATGGTGAAAAGTGTTTTTAATGCTGCGAAGATAAGATTAATTCACACGAACGAGGATAAAATGAAAAAAAATTATTATTTTTGCACATCTTTTTTTGCAAGGTAAGTATATAACCGAGTTAATTACGAACCAAAAATATAATAAGAACAAATTTATGTCACATTTGAAAATTTTATTGGCCGAAGATGATCGTAGTTTGGGTATGATTTTGAAGGCATATCTTGAGGCTAACGGTCACAAGGTCGCTTTGTGCGGTAACGGCGAAGAAGCATGGAAAGCCCTCGGCATCAATAGTTTTGATTTTTGTCTTTTCGATGTTACGATGCCTGTCATGGACGGATTTGCCCTTGCTCGCAAGGTGAAAGACGTGCAGCCCGACATGCCGATTGTTTTCCTCACTGCCCGTAACGACCTTGACGACATCCTTGAAGGCTTTGCCATCGGTGCCGACGATTATATCACCAAGCCTTTCAACATGGAGGAGTTGCTAGCTCGCATCAATGCGGTCAGACGCAGGTGCACCAAGACGACTGGCAAATTGATGGAATTCCGTCTGGGCGGCTTCACTTTCGATGCTCCTCACCACGCTTTGACCGACAGCAAGGGCGTGGAACGCAAGTTGACTTCAAAAGAGTCGGAACTGTTGCTGCTGCTTTGCGAGTGTATGGGCAACACGCTTGAGCGCTCCCGTGCCTTGCAAACCATTTGGAAAGAAGAAAACCATACCAGTGCCCGCTCGATGGATGTCTACATCACCAAGTTGCGCAAATACTTCGTCGACGATCCCGATGTCAACATCGCCAATGTGCATGGCGTGGGTTTCCGTCTCGAAGTGAAGTGATGGAAATCATCATAACGAAACAGCGGCTGTGCCTTTGCGGGTATGGCCGTTTTTCGTTTAGGGGAGCGGGTCGGCAGGAGGCAGACCCGAGAGGGTGTCGCACACAAAGCTCCAAATCACCTCGGAAGGGATTTGTTGGGTGGTGTTGCACAGGATGGCCAAGAAACGGCGGTGTGCCGTGTCGCGAATGATGGCGCTGCGGTATCCTTTCCACCATCCGTAGTGGAAATAAACGCCTGGGTGTTCTCTCGTCATGCGCCACCCGAAGCCGTAGTTCTCATCGTGTTTCCAGGCGGGCGAACCAGGTTGGAAAGCCTCGCTTTGCAGGCTGTCGGGCAATAGCAGCTGTCGGTCAAGGGCTTGGTTGAACGTCCACAGGTCTTCCACGTTTGAGAACATGATTTTGTCTCCCATCACGCCGTTCAGGTAGTCGTTCTGCGCCTTCACGGGGCCTCTGCGAAATAGGTCGTGGCCGTGTACTTCAGTAGGCATGTAGAGCGAGACGGTTTCTTCGCCGCGCATAGAATAGATATAGGAATGGTCCATGCCCAAAGGCTCGAAGATACGTTCGCGCATGAAGTCTTCGAAATGCTGACGTGAGACGCGTTCCACCACTGAGGCCAGCAGCGCATAATTGATGTTGTTGTAGAAATAAGCTGCGTCAGGCGTCCCGTATGGCTCAGGCTTTTGCTTGGCTAGCATATCAATCAATGCCTCGTTGGAAAAAGGCTTCTTACGGTCGGGCCAAAACTCGTCTGCCATCGAGTCGTAGCGCGGCAGCCCCGACCGATGGTTGAGCAGCATCCTGATGGTGATGCCTTCGTAAGGCAACTCAGGGATGAACTTGCGCACGTCGTCGTCGTAATCGAGTTTCCCATCGGTTTTCAAAAGCATGATGGCCTCAGCGGTGAACATCTTCGAGTCGGACGAAAGCTGGAAGGCATCATCGACTCGCAGCGAGTCCTTGCGGCGGGTGTTCAGGTCGCGGAAGCCAAAAGCCTTCTCATAAATGATTTGGTCTTGTTCGGCATACAGCACTACGCCGTTGAGGTTCAGTGCCGTGAAGGTCTTGTCGGCCATCTTCGCCCGTTGCGCCACCGTTTTCTTGCCCAAGTCAAGGAAAATGCTGTCGGTGGGGATGACGACATCACGATGATGCTGTCGTCTCCCGCAAGAGAGACAGGTCATTGTCAGCAGCAGAAAGAATGATATGATAAGACGATTGCGTGTCATTTTATGTGGGCAAAATTATGAAAAACGACACAAAATCCAACAAATTTGGACCAAAATGAAGATTAATGGAGCGTAATTCGTTAATTATTACTACTTTTGCAGCCTCAATTACACCAATATTTTCAATTTTCATGACACAATTTACCGATTTTGGATTGAATCCCGCTCTGTTGAAGGCTATTAAGGAGCTGGGGTTTGAGAATCCTATGCCGATACAGGAGCAGACCATCCCTGTATTGTTGGAAAGAGAGACCGACTTTGTGGGTCTTGCACAGACGGGAACGGGTAAGACAGCCGCATTTGGCTTGCCTTTGTTGAACAAAATCGATGCCGAGCAACGTTGCGTCCAGGCATTGATCCTTTGTCCGACGCGTGAGCTTTGCATGCAGATTACCCGTGACTTGCGCAGTTATGCCAAGTACATTCCTGAAATCCTGATTGTGCCCGTCTATGGCGGCGCCAGCATTGAATTGCAATTCAAGGACCTGGCCAAGAAACCACAGATTATCGTGGCTACGCCTGGTCGTTTGCGCGACATGATTCGTCGCAACCGCGTCGACTTCAGCAACGTGAAGACGATGATCCTCGACGAGGCCGACGAGATGCTCAACATGGGCTTCCAAGAGGAGGTCGACGACATCCTCGAGTACATGCCCAAGGAACGTCACACCATGCTCTTCTCGGCTACCATGCCGAAGGAGGTGGAAGCCATCCTCAACAAGTACATGACCGACCCCGTGAAAGTGGCTGTCGGCGAACGTAACTCAGGTACCGCCAATGTCGACCACATCTACTACATGATGGCCGCTAAGGACCGTTACTCGGTGCTGAAACGCATCATCGACTACACGCCGTCCATCTATGGCATCGTGTTCTGCCGTACCAAGCTGGAGACCCAAGAGATTGCCGACAACCTCATTCAGGATGGCTACAACGCTGCCGCCCTGCATGGCGACCTGTCACAAGGGATGCGCGACAACGTGATGGACCATTTCCGCAAACGCAGCCTGCAACTGCTGGTGGCTACCGACGTGGCTGCCCGTGGCATCGATGTGAAGGAACTGACACACATCATCAACTACAACCTGCCTGACGACATCGAGACCTACGTGCACCGTAGCGGCCGTACGGGTCGTGCCGACAAGCGTGGCATCTGCATCAGCCTCATCAACCTGCGCGAGAAGAGCAAGATCAAGAGGATCGAGAAAATCGTAGGCCGTCCCTTTGAGAAGGCCATGATTCCTACTGGAAAGGAAGTCTGCGAGAAACAACTTTTCAACCACATCGACCGTATCGAGCATGTCGACATCAACCGCGAGGAAATCGACGACTATTTGCCTGTCGTGTTCCGCAAGCTGGAATGGATGAGCCGCGAGGAACTCATCACCCGCATGGTGGCTCTCAACTTCAACCGTTTCCTCGACTACTACAAGGACGCCGTCGACCTCAACGCCGACGAGCGCGACGAGAAGAAAGACCGTAAGGAACGCAAGAAGGAACGCGAGCATCGTGACGAGACCATGCAGCGACTATACTTCGGCATGGGCAAAAACGACCACATCCTGCCGCAGAAACTCATCGGCAAGATTAACGACGTCACGCATAGCAAGAACATCCCGATTGGCCGTATCGACCTCTTCGGCGATTATTCCTACGTGGATGTCGAGGAGAGCTTCGTGCCGATGATTCTCGAATGCTTTGCCGATCCGCACAAGAATCCGCGTGGCATCGTGGTGGAAGTGGCCAAAGACCAACCCGAGCGTAAGAAGAGCAGCGAAAAGAAAGACTTCGGCGAGAAGAAAGAGTTCCGTGACCGTGGCGAGCGCAAGGAACGTGATGAGTTCCGCGAAAGCCGTCGCGACCGTGACGATTTCCGCGAGAAACGCGACCGCCATGATGATGATTTCTTTGAGAAGAAGTCAAAGAAGAGAAAGAAGGACTTCGACGATGACAAGCCGTTCTACAAGTCGGAACGTTCCCGCGACGGCCGCGAGTGGCTCGACTCCGACTGGAGAGAGCACATGGACAACATTGATGTCTTCTTTGACGATGACGACCGTCCGAGCCGCAAGCAACGCAATGCAGAGCGTGGCTTTGGCAGCAAGAAGGGTGGAAGTGCTTCGAGTTCGAGGGGTGGCTCCTCTAGAGGTGGCAGCTCGCGCAGTGGAGGCTATTCCTCTTCGCGTGATTCAGGCCGTGGCCGCCGTGGTGCCACCCGCCATGACGATGATTACTATTCACCGAAACGCCGCGGCGGTGGGAGAAGGAGATAATGGCCACACTTAAAACATGGTTGAAAGCAGCGCGTCCTCGGACGCTGCTGCTTTCTTTTTCAGGAGTGCTTTTAGGTAGTTCATTGTCGGTCGCTGCGGGACGCAGCGACATACTTACCACTGCGTCCCACAGTAATCGACAAGTGATGCTTTTCACTGCCCTCACCGCTATTCTCCTGCAAGTCCTCTCTAACCTTGCCAACGACTATGGCGACTTCAAGAAAGGTACCGACAGCGCCAAGCGCGTCGGCCCGCAGCGTGAGATGCAAAGCGGCGCCATCACCGAAAAAGAGATGAAACGCGGCTTGGCCGTCACCGCTGCCTTGTGCCTCATCTCCGGTGCCTTGTTGCTTTTCGTCTTCGCCGGATTGACTTGGAAAGAACTGGCCGTTTTTGCCGCCTTGGGCATAGGTGCAGTTTTGGCGGCCTTGCTTTATACCCTTGGCAAGCATCCCTACGGTTATCGCGGCTTGGGCGACTTGCTCTGTTTCCTGTTTTTTGGTTGGGCTGCCGTGGCGGGAACCTTTTATTTGGCCACAAAATCACTTGATTTCAGCGTCTTGTTGCCTGCCACAGCGATGGGTTTTTTATCCAACGCTGTGCTGAATATCAACAATATGCGTGATTTTGAGAACGACAAGGCTTCTGGCAAAAACAGCCTTGTGGTAAAGTTAGGCCTTAAAAACGCTTTTGTCTACCATTGTCTGCTCATCGGTTTGGCTTTTATTTGTCTGACGGTGTTCCTTTTCTTGAAAAAAGCCCCTTATTATTCTTTCGCTTTTTTGTTGCTTTTTCCCTTGTTTTTCAGGGAATTAAAAGCCATCAAAAAGACGAAGCCCGAACTGCTTGACCCGTTTTTAGGCCGGCAGGTCGGACTTTCGTTTTTGTTGGTGCTGGTATACGGAACGTTGCTTCTGCTTTGAGTTTACCCAACGCTGCAACCCGCAGCGACCAAATCGCTGGGGGTGAGTAATACGAGGCGACCGTCCTTGTCCTCGGCGGAAAGGATCATGCCCTCACTGACCACACCTTTGAGTTTGCGCGGCTCGAAGTTGGCGATGAAGCACACTTGTTTTCCTACAAGTTTCTCAGGTTCGGTGTAGTATTTGGCGATGCCGCTCACGATGGTGCGCTTGTTCATGCCGTCGTCGATGTGGAATTGGAGCAGTTTGTCGGCCTTCGGCACCTTCTGGCACTCAAGGATGGTACCCACGCGGATGTCAACCTTCATATAGTCGTCGAAACTTACGACGGGCTTCACTTCGGCAGGCTTCCAAGCGTTGAGTTGGTTGGCTTTCTTGGTGTCTTCCAACTTTTGCAGTTGGGCGGCAACTACACTGTCCTCGACCTTCTCAAACAACAGTTCCGGCTGGTTGATGATATTGCCTTCGGGCAGCAAAATGGTGTTCTCTGCATCGTTCCACCCCTTGACGGTCAAGCCAATCATCTGCTGCAACTTCTTCGCGCTGAAAGGCAGGAAAGGCTCGCTCAAAATGGCCAAATGCGCCACAATCTGCAACGACATGGCCATCACGGTCTTGACGCGCTCGGGGTCAGTCTTGATTTGTTTCCAAGGCTCATTATCAGTGAGATACTTGTTGCCAAGTCGGGCAAGATTCATCAGCTCAGAGAGGGCCTCACGGAATTTGTAGGTCTCAATGAGACGACCTATCTTGGCAGGATAGCCGTTCATCTCCTCAATGGCGGCTTTGTCAGTATCGTTGAGGTTACCCAAGGCGGGTACCGCACCTTCGTAATACTTGTGTGTCAGTACCAAAGTGCGGTTGACGAAGTTGCCGAAGATGGCCAACAGCTCGTTGTTGTTGCGGTCTTGGTAGTCTTTCCAAGTAAAGTTGTTGTCCTTAGTCTCAGGCGCATTGGCGGTCAAGACATAACGCAGAACATCCTGTTTTCCAGGGAATTCCTCAAGGTATTCATGCAACCACACAGCCCAGTTGCGCGAGGTCGAAATCTTGTCGTTTTCAAGATTGAGGAATTCATTGGCGGGCACGTTGTCGGGCATGATATAGTCGCCATAAGCCTTCATCATGCAGGGGAAGATGATGCAGTGGAATACGATGTTGTCCTTGCCGATGAAATGAACCAGCTTGGTCTCGGGGTCTTTCCACCACTTTTCCCAGTTCTCGCCACGTTGCTCGCAAATCTCTTTGGTGTTGCTGATATAACCGATAGGCGCATCAAACCACACGTACAGCACCTTGCCGTCGGCACCATCAATCGGGACGGGAACGCCCCAGTCGAGGTCGCGGGTGACGGCGCGGGGCTGCAGGCCGCCATCGAGCCAGCTCTTCACTTGGCCGTAAACGTTGGATTTCCACTCCTTATGGCCTTCGAGGATCCACTCGCGGAGCCAGCCTTCGTATTGGTCGAGAGGCAGGTACCAGTGCTTTGTCGGTTTTTTCACCAAGGCCGCGCCGCTGAGTTGCGAATGCGGGTTGATGAGTTCGTCAGGACTCAAAGACGAGCCGCATTTCTCGCATTGGTCGCCGTAGGCGCCATCGGCACCGCATTTCGGGCAAGTGCCGACGATGTATCTGTCGCTCAAGAACTTCTGACGTTCAGGGTCAAAATATTGCTCGGTCTCCTTCTCGATGAACTTGCCTTCGTCGTAGAGTTTCTTGAAAAACTCTTGGGCCGTGGCACGATGCATCTTTGACGAGGTGCGGGAGTAGATATCGTAGCTGATGCCCAGTTCCTCGAAAGATTTCTTGATGATTTCGTGGTAACGGTCGACAATATCCTGCGGCGTAACGCCCTCTTTCTCAGCCTTAATCGTAATCGGCACGCCGTGCTCGTCGGAACCACCGACAAACAGCACTTCCTGACCGCACATTCGCAGGTAGCGGACATAGGTGTCGGCGGGGATATAAACGCCGGCTAAGTGACCGATGTGGACAGGGCCGTTGGCATAAGGCAAGGCCGTGGTTACCGTGTAACGCTTGAAGGGTTTGTTCGTTGATTCCATGGTGTTGTAATATTGAAAAACGGATGCAAAAGTACAAAAATTTCACATTTTGCCACTGATTATCTTTCGATGAAGCTTATTCTGTCCTTGAGGCGCAAAACAGCGTCAGTATCCGAAGGGCTTCTAACGTTTCCGAAGCTGGGAAATACTTGAGCGAATCCAAGGTTTTTTGCAGATACTCAGGCGACAACGCCTGGGCCAGTTCGGTGTTTTCGCTGTCGAGGAGGTCGTCACGCAATTGGAAGAGAATTCCAAAATTGAGCCCGAAGTCGGCGATGTATTGAATCTGCTCTTTGGTGGCGTTCACTGAAAGAGCACCGGCCACGCAGCATGAACGCATCAATAGGGCTGTTTTGCGGGTGATGATGTCAAGGTAATGAGTTGCCCATATATTCGCTTCGCCTTGTGAAGGCATGTCATACCGAACCTGCAAGGTGAGCGTATCTATGCCTTCACATGGCTCGGAATGACATGGGCAACTCTGCATCAGTTCCCCTTCGCTCATGGCGGCGGTAGTGCGAAGCATCTCTTGTAAGATAGCATGGTCGTCAGGGTGGGTGAGGAGCAGCATGGCCTTGGCCAGGAGGTAGTCGCCGGTCAGTACCGCCGAGAGGTTACCGAACTGTGCTTTGACTGAGGCCTTGTCTCGTCGCAGGTCGGCGTCATCCACCACGTCATCATGGATGAGCGTCGCGTTGTGCACCATCTCCACAAAAGTGGCCGCGCGGAGGGTCTGTTCGTTGATGTCGCCAAAAAGTTTTGCGGAAAGAAGTACCAACAACGGGCGCAGGCGCTTGCCTTTCGTTTCGCTCACATAGTGCATGATGGCGTTCATGGGCTCGGTTTCAGCCTGCAGGGTCTGCGCGAAAAAAGCCTCAAATTGCGCCAAATCAGCGGCGATGGGTTCAATGATAGGGTTCAAAGTTTTCACGCGGCAAAAATAGGAATATTTTTGCACGATATTTGCTATTTTTGCGTTCTATAAAAAACCTTTTTAATATGAAACGCATTGGAATTATCGTCGCGACAGTGGTCGTCGTGGCGGTTGGGCTGCTTGCCTTCAAATCGCCAACAAACAATTATGAAGCTATGTGGAAAAAAGTCAAAGAAAACCTTGAAAAGAACCTGCCGGAATCGGCTGAGAAAGAACTGGATGCCATCGAGAAACAGGCAGCCAAGGACAAAAACCAGGTGCAACTGCTGAAAACCTATCTCTATCGGCAGAAAATCTTCCAGTTCACCGTCGAGGAAGACCCCGACCAGCATTTCATCCAATATGTCGAATCAAAAATAGGACAATTGAATGAGGTCTGTAATGCCTTGCTGCATGAGGAAATCGCCAAGGCATACGCCGATTATTTGGACGAAAACGATTGGCGCATCAGCCAAAACCTGCCCATTGACGGGGAGTTGGACAAAGTGGAGATGAAGTATTGGGACAAGGGAAGTTTCAAGACCCGCATCAACCAGCACTACGCTGAGGCGTTGAAGCCTGTCGAGGCTTTGAAAAAAGTTGAGACGCAGGATTTCTTGAGCTTTTACGACAACCTCTCCAAAGAGGCCCTGGAGCATATCGACTACGAGGCTTCGCTGTTCGAGTTTATGTTTCACCGTGTGGCGAAATACTATCAGGAACAAGCCAACGCCGACGATGCCGAAGGCGACACCGATGCCTGGTGGCTGCCTGCCAAAGACTTCGTGAAAGTGGATTTGGGCGAGGCCGACAATCCCCTCATCAAATGCCTGAAGATATATCAAGACCTCATTGCCTACAACCTCAAGGAAAGCAACGAGGATGTGCTGATTTACAACGACTTCAATCGTTTTGGATTTGTCAATGGTATCTTGCAGAAAGACGCACAATACCAGGCTGCGATGGAAGGTCTGAAGGCGCAACACAAGGACAATCCGCTCTCTGCCGAAATCACCTCGCTGATAGCGCGGAACATGATAAACCAATGCGAGCACAACAGCAGCGACAGTGCCTATTTCGACCATTACAAGAAAGCCAAGGCCATGTGCGAAGAGGCCGTCGCCCAGTTCCCGAAGTCCAAGGGTGCGAAGAACTGCCAGAACCTCATCAAACGCATCGAGGAGTCGGAGATTGACCTCACGCTCAACTCAGTGCAGCTGTCTAAGGAAGCCATTCCCGCCGTGTTGGAATACCGCAACACATCGGCACCTTATTACAGAATCGTGAAGGTGAGCGAGAAAGATTTGGCCTCTTATGGCAGATTGAGCAAAGAGGATTTGTTGAAGGAATTGAACAAAAAGTCCGCCATCGCTGAGCAAGAACTCAATTTGCCCGCCGAGACTGACTACCGTCAACACAGCACCTTGATAGCCCTTCCTGCCTTGGAAAAAGGCATCTATTACCTGATAGCCTCTACCGAAAAAGGTATCAAGGATGAGGATAAGACGCTGGTAATCAATTTCCAAGTATCAAATTTGGGTTTCGTCACCGACCAAAAGGATGACAAGATGACCGTGGTAACCGTCGACCGCAAGACGGGAAAAACCATGGAAGGGGTCACCGTTGAGGTCTACCGCACCGAGTGGGACTACAAAGCCCGTGAATACAAGACCATCATCATCGAAACGCCCAAGAGCGACCGTAACGGCATGGTGCAGTTGAGCAAAAAAGACGAGAATTCATTTAGCATCAATCTGCGCAAAGGTGATGATAACTTATTATCTTCCAACTATTTCAGGCTCTATAGACCTTATCAAAACAACAATGAGACCTATAACACCAAGCTCTTCACCGACCGCGCCATCTACCGTCCTGGACAGACCGTCTATTTCCAAGGCATCGTCGTGCGTAGTCAGGGTGACGACAAGGCATTGGTAAACAATTATTCGGAAAAGGTCTCTTTTAAGGATGCCAATTGGCAGGAGATCAGCTCGGCTGATTTCAAGACCGATGAATACGGCTCGTTCAGCGGCTCCTTCGTCATCCCCACCGACCGATTAAACGGTGTGTTCCACCTCAACGCCAAACAAGGCAGCACCACCATCCGAGTGGAGGAATACAAGCGCCCCACTTTTGAGGTCAATTTTGAGCAACCGAAAGAACAATACAAACTCAATCAAGAGGTGACCGTTCGCGGCGACGTGAAGGCCTACGCTGGTTTCGGTCTGGACGATGTGGAATACAGTTATCGCGTCATCCGCAAGACTTCTTTCCCGTGGCGTTGCTGGTGGTGGTGGTACCCGACCGTCGAAGACGAGCAAATCACCTACGGCAAGGCCCGCACCGACGAGAACGGCAAGTTTGCCGTCACCTTCAACCTGAAACCTTCGTTGACCATCGCACCCGAAAAGCAACCTGTGTTCACCTACGAAATCGAGGTGACCGCCACGAGCAAGCAAGGAGAAACACATTCCGACACCTATAGCATCCGTGCCGGCTACAACGAAATCGCCATCAGCACCGACTTGCCTTCAGAAGTGGAGAAATCGGACATCGGCAAGTACCAGATTAGTGTGAGCAACCTCAGCTGGCAGCCTGCCAAGAGTCGTGTCACACGTAAAATTTACCGCTATGAGGATGTGGCCAAAATCAACTACTTTGAGGCAGTGGGGCACAGCGAAACGCTGGATAGGCAGTTGTTGAATGATGAGGAATTGGCTCGCTTCTTCCCCGAGTTTAGCTTCTATGACAAGCAAAACAAAACATTGGTGGATGAGGCCACAATGACTGTGGATGACAAGGCCAAGTTGTATGAAGGTAAGGCTTTGGAGCCTGGAAAATATGTGGTGGAACTGTCGAGTTTGGACGACCCCTTGGCCAAGAGTTCGCAGCAGTTCACCGTGTTTGACAACGGTTCCAAGAAAATGCCTTTCACTGCGATGGAGTGGTCACATCTGGACAAGTCGACCGCACATCCTGGCGAGGAGGTACAACTTAGCATCGGCAGCTCGGCCAAGAATGTGGACATCAGGGTGCAGTTGCTTCATGGCGACGAAGTGCGCTTGGACAAGAAAATAAACGTCAGCAACGGCGTGCAGACCCTATCTTATAAGGTGACCGAGCAAGACCGTGGTGGCCTCGCCTGGCGTTATGTTTTTGTGAAGGAAAACAGTTTCAACACGGAGCGTTTGAGTGTTTCCGTACCTTTTGACAACTATGATTTGAATGTGAAACTCGCCACGATGCGTGATAAGCTCAGTCCAGGTGCCGAAGAGACTTGGGAAGTGACCGTCAGCGACTACAAGGACAAGCCTCTGGAAGCCGCCTTGCTCGCTGGGATGTATGATGCTTCGTTGGATGAGTTTGCCAGAAATTACTGGTGGTTTGACATGCATCCATCGGGGGTGTACGGCAAAAGTTTTGGCACCGATGGACATGGCTTCACTTCTTCCAGGACCGTTGTGGAATTCTTCCATGTTGCCGAATTGTTTAACTTCAGCCTGCCTTCTGATGCACCGTTCTTCGATTTCGGCTATGAGTACACTGGGCGTGGCTTTAGGAAGTGCCGTGGGGTAAAAGATGTTTATATGTGTGTGGAAGAATCGGTTGCAGTGGATTACGAGGTGCCATTGAGAGCGAAAGCGAATGCTGTCGTAGGTGCAGCTTTAGCACCAGATGGCAACGAGGAGATGGCCGAAACTGAAAATACCGTCTCTGAAGCAGAAAGTTCCGAGTCTTCGAAAGAGCCCGCCGAGCCCACCCTTCGCGAGAACTTCAACGAGACGGCCTTCTTCTTCCCGCAACTGCGTACCAACAAGGACGGCAGCGCGACCTTCAGCTTCACCATGCCCGATGCCCTCACGCGCTGGCGTCTGATGCTGCTGGCCTATACCAAGGACCGTAAGACAGGCAGCAACAATTACACTTTCACTTCCTCGAAGCCGGTGATGATTATGGCCGACATGCCGCGCTACATGTACGACAACGATGAGCTGTGGTTTGTGGCCAACGTCATTAACACAGGCGACGAAGCTGTTACCCCGAAGGCCAAACTTGAGATTTTCGACGCAGCCACGATGCAGCCTGTCCATATAATTGTTACAGACGGCCCTTCGACAGGCTCAGGGGCCTCCACAATTCCCATGGAACAAATCCTGCCGGGTCGCAGCAAGGAAGTGCGCTGGAAGGTGAAAGCCCAATACGGTTTGGAACTGTTGGCGTTCCGCTTCACGGCCTACGCTGGTGAGTTCAGCGATGCCGAGCAACATCTCCTGCCCGTGTTGAGCAGCGAAATCTTTATGACGCAGACCTTACCCATCACCGTGAAAGCCGAAACTGAGCAGACTTTCGACTTCGAGGCCATCGCCAATCCCGACAGCCACGAGCGCGACTACAGTCTGACGCTCAACTTCAGCACTAATCCTGTGTGGTATGCGGTACAAGCCCTGCCTTATCTGGCCAATATCAGCACCGACCGTGCCGAAACTGCTTTCTATGTGTTTTACGCCAACACGCTCTCGTCTTACATTGCCGACAACATCCCCAACCTGCTGGCCTACATCAAGAAATGGCAGATCGAGACGCCCGATGCCCTGCTCTCGCAATTGGAAAAGGACCAAGACCTAAAGGCTATCATGCTGCAAGAGACTCCCTGGGTGCTGGAGGCCAAGAGCGAGACCGAGCAACGCAGTCGCATAGCCACGCTTTTCGTGGTGAACACGATGCGTGGCCAACAGACTCGTGCCTTGCAGTTGATGCAGCAGAAGCAGAAGTACAACGGGGGCTGGCCTTGGATGGATGGCATGCCCGAGAGTGCATACATCACCACCTACATCTTGACGGGCTTCGGTAAGTTGCAGCAAATGGGCGCGTGGAACTCATTGAGCAAATCCGACCAAAACACGGCGCAAAGCATTTGCGACAAGGCTGTGCGCTATCTCGAGTATGATGTGGCTGAAACCTACCGCTATATGAAGAAATACAGCAAAGGCAAGGACTGGCCCATCGGTTCTACCACTTTGGCTGAGCTCTATGCCTTGAGTTTCTTCAAGGAGCAGAACTCCGACAAAGATTTTGCCACGGCGAAGAAATACTACCTCAACAGCCTCGACAAGGAGTGGACCTCGTTCAACTTCAACCAACGCTCGAAAGGCGCCTTGGTGCTCTACCGCAACGGCAACGAAAAGACCGCCAAACTGATGATTCAGAGCTTTAAGGAGTGCGCGCAGAAGAACGAGCAAATCGGCATGTACTGGCCGAAGAAATACTTCAGTTTTGAGTCGCACATCGCCACCCACGCCAACATTATGGCAGCCTTTGCTGAAATCGACCAAGATCAGGAGATGATCGACCAGTTGCGCGTGTGGTTGCTCACCCAAAAGCAGACCAATAGTTGGGAGAACTCCGCTTCCACTGCCGATGCTATCTATGCCCTGCTGATGCGCGGCAGCGACTGGTTTGCCGAGGGCAAGGAAGTCACCCTGCACTTCGGCAACATGCCCATCAGCACCGAGGGTGGCGTGGCCGGCACGGGCTTCATCCAGCGCCGCTGGAACGCCAATGAAGTGACCACGGACATGCGCCAACTCACTGTGAACAATCCGACCAACCACTTGGTCTGGGGCGGCTTGTTCCGCCAGTATTTTGTCCCGATTGACGAGGTCAAGAAGGACGAGTCGGGCTTCACCATCAAGCGTGAGCTGTTCGTAGAAACGGTGACGGACAAAGGCAAGTTGCTGGTTCCTGTAGAGAAACAAGCCTTGAAAGTTGGCGACAAGCTCACCGTGAAGATTACCTTCACCAGCCAACAAGATATGAGCTACGTCTTCGTGAAAGACCTCCGTGCTGCGGGCTTCGAACCGATAGAGCAAATCTCGCGCTACGAGTACAACGACCGCATGAGCTACTACCAATCCAACACCGACACCGACATGGAATTCTTCATCGAACGTCTGCCCAAAGGCACGCATCAGTTGGAGTACAGTATGTTTGTCACCAAGGAAGGCTACCTGAACAACGGCTACGCCTTGATCCAGTGCCAGTATGCGCCCGAGTTCAGCGCTTATTCAGACGGAATGAAAGTAAAAATTGGAGATTAATTGAAAAATTAAGTTTATTTTTGCGGCATATTAATATTGCATGAGGGATGAAAAAACTGATTTATTTGCTGTTAGGAGCGTTGCTCGTCATAGGTGTCAGTGCTTGTGGCAATAAAAACCAGGAGACTGGTTTTGACGAGGCGTTGCTTTATGGGACTTGGCAGGAGGGCACCGTGTTTGAACGCTATTATGCGGATTCCGTTGATTTTGTGCTTCCTAACCACGACACCATACAGGCAAATGGAGCCACTTGGGATGCCTCCGAAGTGGAAGAGGATGAAGCCCAAGCCTTCAACTGGACTTTGAACAACGCCACTTTGACGCATGTGCATAAAGGCACCTTCGTCGTCATCCCCAAGGTTTATACCATTACCGCCCTCACTTCCAGTACCTTGACCTATAAGGACGACTACGGGAAGACCCACTATTATTCCAAAGTTGATTGACAATATGAAGAAGGCACTGAAAATCACCGGTATTGTCTTGGCTTCCCTTATCGGGTTGATTGTCATTGTGGTAGGTATTGGGCTGGCGATGATTACCTCATCGGGACGGCTGACCAAGATGGTGAAACAATATGCCCCCAAGTTCGTCAACTGCGAGATGCAGTTGGGCAAGGCCGACTTGACTTTGTTCAAGACCTTCCCCAATGTCGGCATTGACATCGAAAACGTCGCACTCATCAATCCGATGGCTGGCTCGCCTTCCGACACTTTGGCCAACATCGACAACTTGATTGTGGTGGTGGATGCCAAGAAATTCCTGAGAGGGAAGGAAATCGTCATAAGGAAATGCATCCTGGAAGACGCTTTTGTCAACCTCTATACCGATACCTTGGGACAAAACAACTTCAACGTTTTCAATACGAAGCAAGACGAAGATACAACCAGTTCTTCTTTTGATTATCTTGTTGATATTGAGGAGGTAAGGTTGAAAAATTCCACACTGCGTTACACCGACGATCGCAATGCGATGACCGCGCAAGCACAAGCCCTCAACCTTGACCTGAACGGCAAGTTCGCTGACAATGACATCAATGCCAAGCTGGACTTGAACGCCAACGCATTGGGACTGAGGATGAAAGCTTTGGATTTGGCCTTGAACGGATTGAACCTTTCTTTCGATGGCGACCTTGCCGACATGGACCTTGTCGAAGGTCTCCTCAAACTCAACAGTCCCGATGTCAGCCTTAACTTAAAAGAGCCTTATCTGAAACACGACACCTTAAACCTGAATTTGCCTGTGCAATTCAGTATTAAGGAACTGAAGGGACATCTCGACCCAGCCCAAGTCGGCCTGAACCGTTACCTTATCAATATTCACGGTGATGCCGAAAAGATGGACAACGGTGGCATTAGTCTTGACTTGGCCTTGAGTACGAACACGTTGGTTATTGAAGACGTGATGACCTACCTGCCTGAAAACGTTCAACAGCGTCTTGAAATGCTGGAGTTTGCAGGTCAACTGAACATCAGCGAGGCAACGGTAAAGGGCGTTCTCAACGACAGCCTTATCCCGAATATCGGAGCCAAAATAGCGACCCAAAACGCTTCCGTTCGTGTCAAGGAATTGCCCTATCCCTTCACCGACGTGAATCTCGATGGCTTGCTCAGTTTGGACCTTAACAACATGACGGGAGAAGTCACAGTCAACGATCTGAAAGCCAAGTTCAACCGTAGTGATTTCAATGTCAGTGGCGTGGTGGACAATCTGTTGAGTGAGGTGGGACTGAAACTCAAAGTCAAAGGCGATGTACCTATGAGCGATTTGAAGAGCTTCCTGCCCAAAAACTTAAAGCTCAACGGTCGGACGAATCTCAACCTCACCACCAATTTCTCCGTCAAACAGCTGTTGGCCTCGTTGAAAGATTATAACCTCAACCGTTTGAAAGCCAATGGAACGCTGAAAATCAAGGACTTTTCCTTCGATATGGACACCATCCATGCTTCGGCTCCTACTCTCAATTTGGGACTGACGCTGCCCGCCTCAGCCAAAGACAAGAACCGCAAAGGCGCCTTTGTCGCTTTGTCTACAAGTCAGTTGCAAGCCACGGTTGGAAAAGGCATTAGTGCCGATATGAAGAACCCTGACATCCGACTCTCTGCCGACAATTTCAAAGGCGGGATAGAGAAGATGGACTTGAACGCCGCGATGGACTTCAGCCACTTGGACGTGGTTTACGACACCCTCACAGCCACCATTGACGCGCCAGCCATCACCTTTGTCACCAATCCCAAGAAAAACGCGAAAGACCTGAACGCTCGCATCACTTTCAATGGAAAAGACATCGACGCAGATTGGGGAAAGGCCTATGCGTTGAACAGCAATTCGCTGAAATTCAACGCATCCATCAATCAAAACAAGGCAAAGACAGACTTCTTGAACCAGTGGAATCCCGAAGCGGACTTCATGTTGGGTAATACCCTCTTGAAGGTGGCTGGCATCAAGGAAGACCTTCGTATCAGCAATGTTGATTTTCTTTTCAACTCTCATGAACTTGACTTCAAGAAAAGCACCTTGCGCATCGGACAGTCAGACCTGAGTCTGCAAGGTAGTGTCATCGGCATCAAAGAGTGGATGGAAGATCACAAGAACCTGATGAAAGGCGAGCTGCAACTTACCTCCGATTTGCTGGAAATCAACGAAATCCTTGACTTGACCAGCGGCTTGGGTCGGAACGACGAAGCGGCAAAGGAAACCACGGAAGACAATCCTTTTATTGTGCCCGAGGGCGTTGACTTCAACTTTGGCATCAAGACGAAGAAAGCGCTTTACGACAACTTCGACCTGAACAACTTGGGCGGCTCGATGACGGTGAAGGATGGTACCCTCATCCTTCAAGAGATTGGTTTCACCAACAAAGCCGCCGAGATGCAGCTTACGGCCATGTACCAGTCGCCACGCCCCAACAACCTCTTTCTTGCCATGGACTTCCATCTGCTTGACGTGCAAATTGGCGACCTCTTGGACATGATTCCTTACATCGACACGCTGGTGCCTATGCTGAAGACCTTTGATGGACAAGCCGAGTTCCACATCGGTGCGGAGACCAATCTGAAATCGAACTACGAGCCGAAGATCTCCACCCTCCGTGCCGCTGCCGATATCGAAGGCAAGAACCTAACGGTCAAAGACAAATTTGCTTTCACGAATATCACGGACATGCTGAAAATCAGTGCGGACGGAGAATATCGTGTCGACAGCCTTGATGTGCAACTCACCGCTTTCAAGGATGAGATAGACCTGTGGCCCTCGCAGATTGCCATTGGGAAATACAAGGTCACGGTGGATGGCCGTATGACGCTTGACCAACGAGGTGAATACCATCTCTCCGTCACCCAAACACCGATATTCCTGCCCAACCGCATGGGTCTGAAGCTTTCAGGTCCCGTCACCAATCTGAAATACGAGCTGGAGTCACCGAAATATCCCAACTTGTACAAGCCGGAACGTCGGAGCGACACCGAGCAGATGTATTCCGCTTTGAAAAAGATGATTGCGGATAGGCTGAAAGAAAATGTGAGATAAAAAAAAGGTGGCTGTGAGGCCACCTTTTTCTCAATCATTCGATGATTAGTGTTGTTCTTTCGACTTCTCAATCGGGAACAAATCGTTGATATAGACCTCCGTGACAGAATGGCGCTGGCCCTTGTCGTCGGTCCATTCGTTGTTGCGCAGGCTGCCATCGATGGCAAGCAACTGTCCTTTCTTCACGATTTTTTCAACGCGGTCGGCCACAGCGCCCCATGCTACGATGGGGAACCATTGGGTGTTGTCGACCCATTCGTTGTTGGCGTTGCGGCGGCGTTCGTTCACGGCTATGCGGAAACGAGCCATCTTGCTGCTGTTGAAAGTTCTCATTTCAGGTTCTGCACCCGGGCGGCCAATCAGCATGACCGAATTTCTCATTGTACTCATAATGTGTGTGTTTAGAATTAATGAATAAGTTTGATTTGTCGTGTCGCCCCGAGACGGATGAATTCACCGTTTCGGTTTTGACGATGCAAAGTAACAACACTTGTCAAGACTAAGCCGTTGAACAAACGTTTGTAGTCGACTGTAATCGTTTGTTGTCGTTTGCTGTCGGATATACTATTGGTTTTTAGTTGTTTAAGATTTTATGCAATAGTATACAACATTTTATTATTTTTGCACCAACAAAGAAAAACAAGCGTATGTTTCAGGAAATCGAACGGAAATTTTTGGTCAGCGGTGACTTCAAAAAGGAGGTTTTTGAGTCGACCGACATCAAGCAAGGCTACCTCTGCGGTGGCTCGGGCGTGACGGTGCGCGCCCGTGTGCGTGGCGATAAGGGTTATCTCACCATCAAAGGACGGCGCAATGTCAACGGCATCTCGCGCTTTGAATGGGAGAAGGAAATCACCCGTGAAGAGGCGGAAGCCTTGCTCGCTTTGGCAGAAGGCGGCTATATCGAGAAGACGCGTCACCTCGTGAAAAACACCGATGGCCGTCACACC
The DNA here is from genome assembly GCA_905234765.1 of uncultured Bacteroidales bacterium. The sequence continues at coordinate 160,225 of CAJOIF010000001.1, read as the reverse complement.
TGGGAAGTGGATGTGTTTCATGGAGCCAACGAAGGTCTTGTCGTTGCTGAGATAGAACTGGCATCCGAAGACGAGCCTTTTGACCGTCCTGAATGGTTGGGTAGGGAAGTTTCCGATGACCACCGTTATTACAACTCGCAATTGCTGAAAAACCCATATAAAAACTGGAAGTAATGGCCAAAGATTTGAAACCTCATATCGGCATTTTTGGTCGCCGAAACAGCGGCAAAAGCAGCCTCATCAACCTGTTGACGGGACAAAATATCGCTATCGTAAGCGACACAGCGGGCACGACCACTGACCCCGTCAAGAAAAGCATCGAGATTTTTGGTGTCGGGCCATGTGTGCTCATCGACACGGCAGGCACTGACGATGTGGGCGAGCTGGGACAGCAGCGCGTGGAGAAAACGATGAAGGTGTTGGAGGAAATCGACTGCGCCATTTTGGTCATCACGGGCAATCAATTTGACGAGACCGAAAAACAACTTGTCAAGCGCATGAAGGAGTTGGCAGTGCCGTTCTTTATCGTCCACAACAAGGCCGACGAGGAGCCGCTTCTTGCCGTCATGAAGGCGGTGATTGAGCAGAACACAGGCGCTAAGGTTTTGGATTTCAGCGTTTCGAGGAATGATGACATTGTGCCATTGGTTGAAACGCTGAAAAAGACCATTCCCGAGAGCGCCTATCAGAAAGTGTCGCTTTTGGGTGGCATCATCAAGCCGAATGAGGTAGTGGTGCTGGTTTGTCCCGTCGACTCCGAGGCACCCGAAGGCCGCCTCATCCTGCCTCAAGTGATGGCCATCCGCGATGTCTTGGACAACGAGTGCATCTGCGTGGTGCTCAAGGAGACCCACCTACAGCAATACCTTGAAACGATGCCTGCGCCCGCCTTGGTCGTCACCGATAGCCAGGTGTTTGGTTATGTGAGTAAAATCGTCCCGCCCGAAATCCCTTTGACCAGTTTCAGCATCGTCATGGCGCGTTTGCGCGGCGACTTCGACAACTACGTGAAAGGAACACCGCATTTATCCGAATTGAAAGACGGTGACACGGTACTGCTGCTCGAATCATGTACGCATCACAGCACTTGCGAGGACATCGGTCGCGTGAAGTTGCCCCGCATGATATTGAAATTCACAGGAAAAGACATCAAATTTGAGTATGTGGCGGGTCTTGCGCCGATTGAGCATCCCGAGAAATACGCCATGGCCATCCAATGCGGCGGTTGCATGAGTACCCGCAAACAACTCCTCAACCGCACCAACCTCTTTGTGAACCAAGGCATTCCGATTAGCAACTACGGCATGGCTTTGGCTTACATGAACGGGATTTTTGAAAGGGTGATGGCACCATTTGCCCCCACCTTGTAGAGATGCGATTTATCGCGTCTCAAGATAATCCAGCAATCCCTTGCACCCTTCCAACACATCCCTCCAAGTGGCCTCAAAATCGCCCGTGTACCATGGGTCGGCGACATCGCCAGGCCGATGGGTGTAGTCCATCAACAGACTGATTTTATGGTCGATGTCCTCGCCGAACATGCACCTCAGATTGCGGAGATTGTTTCGGTCCATGGCGATGATGTGGTCGTAATAATGGTAATCATCGCGGGTCATCTGGCGGGCGGTTTTGCCATCGCAACCGATACCATGCTCGGCCAACTTGCGCCGCGCTGGCGGGTAGACGGGATTGCCAATTTCTTCCGTTGATGTCGCTGCTGAAGCGATTTCAAATTGTTCAGCCATACCGTCTTCTGCGACGAGATGTTTCATCACAAACTCCGCCATGGGACTGCGACAGATGTTGCCGTGACAGATGAAGAGGATTTTTGTCATGTTTAATTGTTGTTAATTGACACGGGACTTCGGGACGCGAGACTTTTTCCGTCCCGTGTCTCATGTCTCGCAGTCTCGTGTCTTATCATCATTCTAATTATTTGTCAAGCAAATCGTTGATCACCACCGAGGCGCAGAAGATGCCGAAGGTGGCTGGGAGATAGGAAATCGTGCCCACATTGGAGACCTTGTTTTGCTCGTCAACACCCTCGGTAATGATTGCCGAGGCATCCACGGGCTCGGGAGAATACACTGCCTTGATGCCATCGAAAACGCCGAGGCGGTGTAAACGTTTGCGGATATAAAACGCCAAACGGCAGTGGTTTGACTTGGAAATGTCGCAAATCTCAATCTTCTCGGGATGGAACTTGCCGCCGGCACCCATGCTGCTGACAATGCGCTGGTTGTTCATCTTGGCGTAATAGAGCAGAAACACCTTGGGTGCCACCGTGTCAATGGCATCCACCACGTAATCAAAGGGTTGTGCCATGAGGTCGATGATGGCCTGGTCTTTCAGGTATTGGTAAAGGACAGTTAATTCTATCTCGGGATTAATGTCGCGGAGACGCTCGGCCATCACTTCGGCCTTCGGTCTGCCAATGGTACTCTCCAAGGCCAACAGTTGGCGGTTGCGGTTGGTGACATTCACCACATCGCCGTCGACGATGGTCATTTTGCCAATGCCCGCGCGGGCCAACTGCTCGGCAGCATACGCGCCCACGCCACCCAGTCCCACCACAAGCACGTGCTTGGATTTCAGGGTGTTGATGCCTTCGTCGCCGATTAATAGGCGGGTTCTGTCTTGCCAGTGTTCCATAGGGTTCGTTTTTGACACGGGACTGCGAGACACGAGACTACGGGACTACCCTCGGCCTCTTGCCGTCATTGCGGGCGCAGACCCGCAATCTCTTACGCGACAGGGATTCTTCTTCGCGCTTGGGAGATAGCGGATCGAGTCCGCTATAACGGTTTAGAATCGTTGTAGCGAGTCCCATTCTCATTACTCCAGTCCAAATAATCGCACAAAATTACTAAAGATTTGTTTTTGTAATGAAACAATGTCCATTTCCAGCAGATTTGCTGCCGTATCGTATATCATTTCTATACCAATTTCCGCCATATCCGTTTCCAAGAACAGCATATCCAACGGAATGTTTTTCAGCGATTTGGTAATCTTTCTCTCTGAATGTAGCACACCATCCCCAACCGAAAGATACAGCCCTTGGCCTGTCAACTGCCGAATGTCCTGCTCCGTTCCGTTGAAGCCGTGCAGAATCCAAGGCTGTTTGGCTTTGTGTTTTTTGCGCAAGGCATGGATTTCGTTATGGCTTCTCACATTGTGCAGAATCATCGGCTTTTGCATGGTTTCCGAGAGTTCGATTTGTCGCTCAAAAAGTTCAATCTGTTCCTTGAAACTCTCTTTGTGCATGTTGTCCAAGCCTGCTTCGCCAAGGGCAAGGACATTTGGCGATGGCAGCCTTTGTTCCAATAATGAAAATGCTTCTTTTAACTGAAAATCAACATTATCCAATAACCAAGGATGAATGCCGTAACTGTAATAGCCTTGCTCGGGACAAGGTGTTTCCAAGTCCAAATTGACGATTTGGATTAGGTCGTCATTTGCTTTCGCATTGTGGGTGTGTATGTTGACAAAAGGATTGTTCATGGCTGCAAAATTAGAAAATTTCCTATTTTTGTGCCATGGAAACGAACCTGCTGCAAACGAGCATCGCGTACTTGAAGGGTGTCGGGCCGAAGAAGGCCGAAATTCTGAAGAAGGATTTGAACGTGTCCACCTATCAGGACATGCTCAACCAGTTTCCGTTCCGTTACATTGACCGCAGCCAGATCCAAAAAGTGGCCTATATCAATGACGATACGGTGTATTATCAACTTGTGGGCACCATCTCCAACATCAAGCTCATTGGTGCGCCGAGGGCCACACGTGCCACGGGACTCTTCAGCGACGAGACGGGCAGCATCGAAGTGGTGTGGTTCCGCGGACTGAAATGGATCAAAAATCGTTTCAAACCAGGCGTGAAGTATGTGCTGTTTGGCAAGGCCTCCGAGTTCAACCATAACTTCAACTTTGTCCATCCCGAAATTGAGGAATACGACCCCCAAGACCCACTCATCGGCGAAGGACTGCAAGGGGTTTACAACACCACCGAGAAGATGAAAGACCACGGCCTCGGCACACGTGCCATCGCCAAGATGCAGAAGGTGATTCTCCAGCAGGTCTACGAGTACATCCCCGAGACATTACCCAAGGCGCTCATTGAGGAAAACCAACTGATTCCTCGCCGCTATGCCTATTATGAGATCCATCTGCCAGCAAACAACATCGAAATCCAGCAGGCCACGCGCCGACTGAAATACGAGGAGCATTTCTTCTTTCAACTCAAGCTGTTGCGCAACAAAATGCACCGTGAGCAGGCCATCAAAGGTCACGTTTTCAGTGTGGTAGGCAACAATTTCAACGACTTCTACAAAGACCATCTGCCTTTCCCGCTGACCAATGCACAAAAGCGCGTCATCAAGGAGATTCGAAAAGATTTAGGCTCGGGGCATCAGATGAATCGCCTGCTGCAAGGCGACGTGGGCAGTGGCAAGACCATCGTCGCGCTGATGGTGATGCTCTTGGCCTTGGACAATGGCTTCCAAGCCTGTCTGATGGCACCTACTGAAATTCTGGCCACGCAACATTTTGCCACGCTTCAAGAGCAACTGAAGGACATGGACATCAACTTTGCCCTGCTGACGGGTTCCACCAAGGTTGCGGAGCGAAAAAAGATTTACGCTGGTCTGGCCGACGGCACCATGCAAATCGTGGTGGGTACCCACGCGCTGATTGAGAGCAAGGTGGTGTTCAAGAACTTGGGCTTGGCCATCATCGATGAGCAACACCGCTTTGGTGTGGAGCAGCGCGCCAAGTTCTACGAAAAGACCGAGATACCGCCCCACACCCTTGTGATGACCGCCACACCGATCCCGCGCACCCTCGCCATGACGCAATACGGCGACCTTGATGTCTCCAAAATTGATGAATTGCCCCCCGGCCGCAAACCCGTGCAGACTTATCACGTCTACAGCGACGACCGCTATCGCATTATGATGTTCATGAAGCAGCAAATTGCCCTTGGACGGCAGATTTACGTGGTCTATCCCTGTATCAAGGAGTCGGAAAACACGGATATGATTGCCTTGCAGGAGGGTTATGAAGCCTTGCTGCACGACTTCCCCGAGCCGCAGTACAAACTTTGCGTCTGTCACGGGCGTTTGACTGCCGAGGACAAGGACTTCGAGATGCAACGGTTTATTAATAGGAACGCGCAAATCATGGTGGCCACGACGGTCATTGAGGTGGGTGTCAACATCCCTAACGCCACGGTGATGATCATTGAGAATGCCAACCGTTTCGGGTTGTCGCAGTTGCACCAGTTGCGCGGTCGCGTAGGTCGCGGTGCCGACCAATCATATTGTATCCTCGTCACCGACCACAAGCTGACCGCCGACGGCAAAACCCGCATGAAGACCATGTGCAGCACCAACGACGGCTTCGAAATCGCCGAAGTCGACCTCGAACTGCGTGGTCCAGGCGAGACAGGCGGCACTCGCCAATCCGGGCAAATCGAAATGCTCATCGGGGACTTGCAAAAGGACGGTGCATTAATCCCCCAAGTCCGTGAGGCCGCCATCAAGCTTTTGGCCGATGACCCAAAACTTGCGAAACTTGAAAACCGGATGCTGAGAGAACACTACAAGGAATTGTTTGCCCAGACGTTTGATTGGAGCCAGATTGGGTAATTATTCCGCTTCCTTCTTTTCTTTCCTAAACGAATAGAACTTATTCGTCAAATAGCTGAACGTCACGCAGATGACGGAGATGATGACGTATGAGATGGTCGGCCACCATTGGAATACCTCAACGAAGAGCTTCAAGCCGAAATAGTTGATGAGGATATTGCCAATGGTCACAAGGAAATACCTGACAATCTGAGTCCTGCCTTTCAGTGTTGAACCCGAGAAGCTGATATGCCTTGCCATCCAGAAGCCAGTGAGGAAGGTGATGGGGAACTTGAACACAAAGGCTGCGATATGGGGCGTGAAGGCGATGAAGCCAAGGTCGAACACTTGTCCGTGGAAGACAAAATGATAGAAAACATAGTACAACACCCATTCTAACACGAGATTCAAGCCGCCACAGGCACCGTAACGGAACAGTTCCAAGCTCATCACTTTACGAAAAGGCGGATAGAAGAAGTCGATGACCGAAGTCAAGGTGTGTTCTGTCCAGGATTCTATGTTTTTCAGGGCTAACATTAGAGTGCAAAAATAGAAATTTAGAGCCAAATCACGTCAAAGTTTTTAAGCAATTCGGAAGCCCTATTTACATCATCCGTGAAGCCCAACACATAACCGCCACCACCTGAACCGGAAATCTTTACGCCAAAATGGAAGTCGTAGTCTTGGGTGAACAGGTCCAAAGTGTTGTCGGTAATCATCGGGCGAAGAAACTCCAGTTGGCCTTTGGTAAGTTGTTTCAACGCATTGAAAAACAATTCATTGTCGCCTGCAATCATCGTGTCAATACAGGTTTTGACACAAGGTTGGTATTCTGTTTTGAAACGTTTGAGAAAGTTAGGGTTCTCGCGTTGCTTCTTGAAGTGGTTGACCAAGGGCTTGGTATTGCTCTTTATTTTTGTGTCGATCAAGCAGATATGGATATCTTTTTTGAGGAAGTCATCGGAAAGAATCTGCACCCCTTGAGGCGTGATTTTGAACGGCTTGCCCAAATAGCACTGCAACGGGTCAATGCCTGAACTGCTACCGTGGAAATAGCTTTCCATCTTGCCAAAGACTTCCTTCAATTTCAGATAGTCATCGGTTTTCTGTTTGGCGTAGGCGTCGTAAACGGCGGCGACCAATGTCCCCGAACTGCCTAGGCCGTAGCCCGAAGGCACATTGGAATCTAAAAAGAGATTGTAGTATAATTCGTGGTTAAACCTTTGTAAATCAAAAATATCCTTGATGTCCAATGAGGAAAGATACTCCGCGAAACGTTGTAAGCTGGCATTGGAAGCGGCAGAACCCTGCGCCAACAAATGCGAGGCAAATCGCCATTGTGCCGAGAACTGTTTCAAGGGCACCATCAAAGCGGTGCTGTCGAAAATCATCGAGTACTCACCGAAAAGAATCACCTTGCTATAGTAACGCTCTCTCATCACAACAACTTTTTCGGGCCGTTGCCCACATGGTCGGCAATCCATTTATTGTCAGCGCAATAGGAAGACAAAGTGTTTTTGATAAAACTTTCCACTTTATCTGCTTCATTTTCAGGATAGAGTAGATGTACGTTTGGTCCTGCATCTAAAGTGAAGCAAAGCGGTATTTTGGTCTCTTCGCGAAATTCCCGAATTCTGCTGATAAGGTTCAACGTATTGGGCTTCATCAAGATAAACGACGGGTTGGAGCACATCATCAAGGCATGAAGTTGCAGTGCTTCTGACTCGGTGATGCGAATAAAGGTTTCCAAATCCCCCGATTTCAAGGCAGTCAGTAGGTTTTTAATATTCTCATTAGCTTGGGCATAACGCGCTGAAGCATAGGGATTGCCTTCCATCAGTCCGTGACCTGCACGGCTGGAAACGGATTTTTTCTCGCCACTGACAATCAGGATGCTATCGCGATAGGTCTTGAAAATAGGGTGGATGTCGTTTTCCAAAGAAACCGCATATTCATCGGAACTGCCTTCATAAGCCTCTGTTGCACCCCAAAGAGCCATCTTTGGATACACCGAGCGCGAAGCGCTGCCCGAGGCCAAACGCGAGAAATAGGAGGCTTTACACAAATCTAAGTTCCCTGAGCCCTGAGGTCCCTGAGTCTGTCGAAGGGTCGAAAGACCGACCAACAAAGATTCAATCTCCAACAACCCCATCACAAACGCACTCATCGACGAAGCTGAGGAAGCGATGCCCGAAGAATGAGGGAAGGTGTTTCGGCTTTCGACTTTCAGATTCAGTTGGTTGATGAACGGGAAAAACGCTTGGTTATCCATCAGAAACTTCTCAATTTTCGCACCGAAAGCGGGGTTTTCCTTGCCTTCAAAAAAGAACTGGAAGCCGAATTTATCAGTTTTTTCAAAACTGACGAATGTTTCGGAGCGACATTCCGACAATGTGAAGCTGATGGACGGGTTTTGAGGCAGTTGTTTGTCTCGTTTGCCCCAATATTTCACCAAGGCGATGTTCGATGGACTTGACCAGCCCACCTTGCCTTGAAAACCATTCGGTACTTTGCCTTTGAAAGCTTCATTCAACCAGATTTGTTCCATATTCGTTGTTTTATGCTGCGAAGATAGAAAAACTCTTTATAACACCATCTCCTGATACCCGAAAATCACCTCCAAGCCTTTCTCCTTGAAATATTCTTTCACTTGGTTTTCAGTCCATTCCGTTGCAGCAAGGATGAAATCGCCGCCCCAAGCGCCCAAAGATTTCAACACGCCCTCGAAATCGGGGAAACGCTTTTGAACAGGTTCCTGTCCGATGCAACGTGCAATGATGCGCTCGTGGCATTGCATGAGCAAAGCGAATTCGTCCAAACTTTCACATTTGGGTACAGCACGACTGATTTCTGAAACAGCTTCTATGTCTTTCTGTAAATCAATAGGATTAGCTTTCTCCAAAAAGGCTTTGATTTCCTTGGAAGAACTTTGCTTTTGGCCTTGGTAGACGAAAAAGAGGTGGTCTGCAAAAGGTGGGTTGAAATCTATTATTTCCACTTTTGGCTGGTCGTCAACCAGCTGATAATAAATCGGTTGTTCCGCTGTGGCACAAGCAATATCGTAACCCGATCCGCCGAAAGTCAGTTTCAGCAATTCGTAAGGATTCACATTGGCCCAACGCGCAAGATTGGCAATTAAAGTGGAACTGCTGCCTAAACCCCAGTTGGGATCAAAGTCCAAACGGGTAGTGAATTTTAAATCATTGCCTTCAAAAGCCTTGGGTTTCAGTTGTTTTACGGCTTGAAGTATTCTGCTCAGCCGCATGGCTTTTTCTGGATCGTTGGTGGAGAAATTAACAAGGTTTTCTTGGTTCAAGGTCACGGAAAACCAAGGACCGCGAGGTTGGTGGGCATCCCATTGTAGAGACGGTATGCACACCGTCTCTACTGTCATGGATTGCCCTAATTTCAACGGCAACGCCAAAGCCAACGCGCCTTTCAAGACGAGGTATTCGCCCGTTAAAAGGAATTTGCCGTTAGCGTGAAATTGGCTCATTGATTCAGGGAATCTAAAAATTGTTCCACCGCCGCATATGACACCGTCTTATCCTTAAAGTATTCTCGTGCCTTCTTTTTGTCTTCATCGTTGGCATTCAGTTGGTTGAGGATGTTGTTCAGGTGCATCTTCATGTGACCGGCCTGGATGCCTTTGGTGGTCAGCGAACGCACGGCGGAGAAGTTGTTGGCCAAACCCATGGTGGCGGCAATCATCATCAGCTCAGGGGCTGTGGGATTGCCCAGAAGTTCCAAAGTTTTTTTGGCCAAAGGATGTAGACTGGTCAGGCCGCCCACGGTACCCAAGGCCATTGGCACCTCCAACTCGAAGTGGAAGATGCCGTTTTCAATCGTGACCGATGACAGGCTCTCATAGTGCCCGTTGCGCGAGGCGAAGGTGTGTCCAGCCGCCTCCACGGCACGGAAGTCGTTGCCCGTGGCGATGACCACCGCATCGATGCCGTTGTAAATGCCCTTGTTGTGCGTCGTGGCACGGTCAGTGTCGATGTGGGCGATGTCAACGGCCTTCTTGAATTTCTTGGCGTACTCGGCACCCGAGAGGTGTTCGTCGATGCCATCCAGCTCCTCTACAGGACACTCAACCCAAACCTTCACGCGACAGTCGGGCGTGTTGTTCGACAAAATGGTCATGATGATTTCCACTTTGCGAAGATCTTCTGGAAGGTCCTGCTGTTCGGCGAAGAAGTCCTGTAGGCTGTGTCCAAACTGCTCCAAAGCGGAGTTGATAAAGTTGGCCCCCATGGCGTCGCCCGTACCAAACTCAACGCGAATCTGGTAATAGTCAGGGATTTGTGCGGTGTAGTCGATGAGTTTCATCCCGAGGATACCGCCGCCACGTTTCCGCATTTTCTCAGTCATGGCATCGGTGTCGACCAACAGGCGTTCTTCGATTATCGGGAACAAGGCCAATAGCGTTTCCTTGTCGCCATTCCAGCCGAAATGCACTTGCCCGACTTTGCGCACATCGATGACTTCGGCATGAAAACCGCCACGGTCGCCCCAGAACTTGGCTGCTGCCGAAGCTGCAGCCACGACGGAACTCTCCTCGATGACCATGGGCACAATGTAGTCTTTTCCGTTGACGGTCACGTTAGGCGAAATGCCGTAAGGAATATAAAAATTCGTGATGGTGTTCTCGCTGAACTCGTCAAACAATTGCTGCTGCTTTGAGTCGGGATGCCAATAGCTTTTCAGCAGGTTGACTACCTCGCCAGGGTTCTCAAAGTAGTTGGCAATCAGCTTCAGCTTCTCTTCCTTGAGAAGTTTTGAAAAGCCTTTCTTTATGCGTTCGCGAGTAGCCATACACAATTACCATTCTTCCTCTTCGATGACTTTTTCGGGAATGAGGCCCTCCTCAAACTTCTGACCCCAGTCTTCGCCAAAAGTGATAATTTGGTTCAGGTAACTATCCCAAATAGGCTGATATAAAGGGTCTTCCTTGTTTGTCCATTCCTCGCAAGGATGGTTGCTTTGGGTCTTTTGCATGAAGTCGGTGAGGGTGTAGCGCACACGGCCTTCGCGCACCTCGATGACAAAACGGTAGGTGATCCAAGGCCATTTCGACTTCACGGGGTCGCCGTTGTCGAGCTGGAACTGGTGCTTGCCCTTCATCGTGCGACCATCATTCTGTTGAAGGATGGTGGAAGGACTCCTATAGTAGGAATTCATGAAATTGCTATAGATGCGGTTAAACACTTCATCTTCATTGCCTTGCGTAGGGATGACCTTGCGGAAAGTGATTTTTTCAGTCTTTGGGTCGATGGGAAGTTCGGATTGGGCAAAGGAGACAGCCGCAATTAAAACGGCGACGAATAACAATGCTACTTTTTTCATTGCGTTCAATTTTTTGACAAAATTAGTAATAATTCGGTTTGATTTGGTAAATATGGACCGAAACTTGCAAATTTTAGGCCAAAACTAAAGAGGGATGTATCGTGAATCTTCGGAACAGTCAAGGTCGATTTGCGCATCGCCTTTATAATACAAGGTAGATGTTTCTTTGAGCGACCCTTTCAACAAACTTGTGACCCATACGGTGGCTTCAGAGTTCTCAGACAGCGCCACTTCCATTTCTTCCACTTGTGTCTCGACAATGTTCAACAAGCTGTTTCCCGATAGTTTAAGTTGTGCTTTGGCGGTCGTTCCGCCTTTGTTCACAAAGAGGGAAGCATCATTTGCCTCAATGTCGAGAAAGTCAGAGGCATGAATCTGTCCGTTGAACTGCGAGGCGTTGTTAAAAGTGGCGCGGCAGGATGCTCCTTCGAAATGAAAATCAAGCAGTTTCGAGGCATCGTCAACTCTTATCTCACATTGGTTGCCCGTGAAAGTCAAGCTTTTGCAGACGGAGGCTCCGTTCAATTCTACAGTGAGTTGTGGACCCGAAAAAGTACCCGATACGAGAATGTTGGCAGCTTCTTGGGCATCTATTTTTTCAAGTTGGGAGAGGTGCACGGTGGCGCGAAACACGGAGTTGGTTTCGGGATATGTCGATTCGGCGAACCCGATTTCAAGGCAGGTACCTGCCATTTGCATCTTCAGGCTTTCTTCCAAATAGGCAGAGTATTCCAGTTCCACAAAAGTGCTACTGTCGGCAATCACATTCACCTCCCAGCCATCGCCGACCTTGATTTGCCTGATGTTGGTGTTCTCAAGCAGCGTTTGTTGCATCAAGGTCATGTCGACCTCTTTCTTGCACGAGGTGATGACGCAAAGTGTAATGCAAAGGATGAGTATGGTTTTGAGTCTTTTCATATGATCTAAACGATGTTTTTATTGCATTATTATTGATGATGATAGGGCTCGCCTTTCAAAATGGTAAAAGCGCGGTAAAGTTGTTCGACGAAGATAAGTCGCACCATTTGGTGGCTGAAGGTCATGGGTGAGAGCGACATCTTGGCGTTGGCTCGGTCATAGACCTCTTGTGCGAAGCCGTATGGTCCGCCGATGATGAAAACGAGCCGTTTGGCTCCTGAAGCCATCTGTTTTTCGAGACTTTCTGCAAATTCCACCGAAGTGAATTGTTTGCCGTTTTCATCCAAGAGAACGACTTGGTCGCCAGGTTGTAGCTGTTGCAGAAGCAGGAAACTTTCGGCTTTTTTCTGTTGTTCCTCACTGAGGGTCTTGCGGTTGCGTGGGTCGGGAATCTCCTTCAACTCAAACGAGGCGTAATGCCCTATCCGTCCGACATATTTCTTGATGCCGGTGATGAGGTAGTCCTCGTCAGTCTTCCCTATGACGAGTAGCAGAATCTTCATGCCAGGATTTTCTTGACTTTCTCACGGTCTTGTTCCAATTGGGCTTTCAACTCATCCAGACCATCGAACTTCTCTTCGTCGCGGATGTGGTCAATGAAGCGTACATGGATCTGTTTGCCGTAGAGGTTGCCGTCGAAGTTGAACAGATTCACTTCGATGAGCGGGTCGCTCTCCAATCGGTCGCCGATGGTGGGTCGGTGTCCGATGTTGGCCATACCCTTGTAGGTCTTGCCTTCGTAGTCGACAAGGCATGCGTACACGCCGCATCTGTTGATGAGCATGTATTCTTTGGGCAGTTCAAGGTTGGCAGTGGGGAAGCCGATGGTGCGTCCAATCTGGTTGCCCATCTTGACTTCAGCCGTGATGGAATAGGTGTAGCCCAACAGTCGGTTGGCACTTCTCACATTACCCGTGGCAAGGGCGTTGCGGATCTTCGTTGAGCTGACAGCGATGTTCTCAACATCTTGGGCGGCAATGCGTTCCACCTTGAAGTTGTATTTCTTCATCAAGTCATTGAGCAGGCTGAAGTCGCCCATGCGGTTCTTGCCGAAATGATGGTCGTAGCCCACCACGATGTAGGCGGGATGGATGCGGTCGATGATGTAGTCCTTGATGAATACCTCGGAGGGTGTGCGTGAAAACTCTTTCGTGAAGTTGATAATCAGCACGTTGTCGATACCGAACTCCTCAAATTTCTTGAGTTTTTCCTCAGGTGTACACAAAAATCGCAAATTGGAGCTGTCGATGTTGAGCACTTGTCGCGGATGAGGCTCAAAGGTGACCACAACAGTCTGTCCACCAACGGTTTGTGCCAAGCTCTTCATCTTGTTGAAAATGGCTTGGTGGCCAAGATGTACCCCATCGAAGGTACCGATGGTGACTACGGCGTTGGAGATGTTGCGAGTCTCTATGATATTGCGAAAAACTTTCATCACTTAAAATACTGATTGATAATATGCTGCGCTATTTGCACAGCATTGGTGGCTGCGCCCTTGCGGATGTTGTCGCTGACAATCCAGAGGTTCAGACCGTTGGCGATGCTGTAGTCGCGGCGGATGCGGCCCACAAAGACTTCGTCCTTGTCGAAAGAGGTGAGGGGCATGGGGTAGAGGTTGGCACTGGGGTCGTCCTTCACCACTACGCCAGGCATGGCAGCCAACAATCGGCGAACTTCTTCAATCTCGAAGGGCTTCTCCGTCTCCACATTGACGGACTCGCTATGGCCTCCTGTGACAGGTACACGCGTAGCAGTGGCAGTGATGCCAATATGGTCGTCACGCAAAATCTTACGGGTTTCGTTCACCAACTTCTCCTCCTCGGTGGTGTAGCCGCTGTCGATGAAGTCGCCAGCCTGTGGAATGATATTATAATAGATTTGATGCGGATAGGCAGGGGGAAATTGATAGCCAGCATTAGGAAGTGCACCTGGCCTATTGCTATAGGCTGCATGCCGAGCATCTTCTTCCCGATTGAGTTGATAAGCGCCCTTCACGCCGCTGCCAGTCACGCTTTGGTAAGTGCTGATAACCAAACGTTTGATGCCGTAGGTCTTGTGAATCGGTGCCAAAGCCATCACCATCTGTATAGTGGAGCAGTTGGGGTTGGCGATGATATGTGTGTCCTTGGTGATGGTGTCGGCGTTGATTTCGGGGACAACCAGAGGCACGTCCTTTTCCATGCGCCAGGCCGAACTGTTGTCGATGACGAAAGTACCATTGGCGGCAAAACGTGGTGCATATTGCCGTGATGCCGTCGCACCCGCCGAGAAGATGGCGATGTCGGGGCGTGCAGCGATGGCATCGTCCACGCTGACGACAATATGTTTCTTGCCTTGGAAAACGATTTCCTTTCCGATGGAGCGTTCCGAGGCAGCGACAATCAATTCGTTGATATTAACTCGCTTTTCATCAAGTACTTGAAGCATCTTTGAGCCGACCAGTCCGGTGGCTCCCACCACTGCGATTTTCATGGGTTTCAGTATTATTTTTATCAAAAAAGAGTTCCGTCTCCGAAACTCTCTCTTTATGTGAGCCACATGTCGGACTCGAACCAACGACCTACGCATTACGAATGCGTTGCTCTACCAACTGAGCTAAAGTGGCTTCTCGATTAGCTACGCTGAATCTGTCGATTTGCGGCTGCAAAAATAGGAATAATTTTGAAAACAGAATGAAAAGCAGGAAAAAAACTTTTTTTCCATCCATTAACGCAATAATTAACTAAAAACATAGTTATATATTCAAAAAATTCTCTATATTTGCAACGTAAACATCTATCTGATGAAAACAAAAATCCATATATTAATTTGTGTTTCAATAATTTGCTTACTTTTCTCTTGCAGAACACTATCTCCTGCGGATTCCCTCCCAGGCTTCTCCGAATATTATCAGGATGGACTGGCCAGCTTTACTGGTATCAGAACGAAGAAAGTGGACAAGTCACTGTTCTCGTCTGATAGCTTGAAAACCGTCACACTGAACGGATGCAGCTTCCGAAAAATCGAATTTCCTGAAGGCAACCACATCGAACGCTTGAACCTGACGAATTGCCAATTGACCCGCATCCCGTCGAGCATTCGTCGTTGCAAGAACTTGAAAGCGCTCAATTTGGAGGGCAACCAAATCCGCCATATCCCGAGATGGATCATGGAACTTGACAGTCTGGAAGAAATCACGTTGAATTACAATCAGTTGAAACTTACCAGGACCGATATTTGCCATCTATCAAAGCTTAAGCAGATCATCATCGGAGGCAATGGTTTTGAGAAGTTACCCAACAATATCGGTCGGCTGCGCTGCGAAAGCCTCAACTTGGGCAAGAACAAGTTGCATTCTCTGCCTCAGTCGTTTGGTCGGCTGAAACAACTGAAACATGTGATTTTCTATGAAAACGAGTTTACGGAGATTCCTGAAGTTTTGGCCAATTGCAATGAACTGAGACATTTGGACTTCTACAAGAACAATCTCACACAAATCCCTGATTTCGTGGGCAATATGGAGACCTTGCAACAGCTTTTCCTTTCGTATAACAAAATTGCGGTCATCCCCGACACCCTGCGCAATTTGAAACGACTGAAATACTTTTACATCCACCACAATGAGCTGCATTTCCTGCCCCAATGGATGCCTGAAATGGATTCGATAGAGCGGCTCAGCGTAGGCTACAACCACCTTTTGGCGTTGCCTGACTTGTCGAAGATGCAGTTGCTCAAGGAATTCGACTGCGAACACAACCTGCTGGAACGTTTCCCCTGGGAACTCGTTGAAAAACCAGACATGGAAATCATCGTGGTACGCGACAACGACTTCATTCTTTCCGACGAAGAAAAAAAGCGAATCGTTCAACTTAGCAAAATAATAAATTTAATTTATTGATTACCAATAAAATATAAGTTATTTCGAAAAAATTAACCGAAAAATACAATAAAATAACTAAAAAATTAGTTTTATATTCAAAAAGTTCTGTATATTTGCAGCGTTAAACCACAAAAACACATCATTATGAAAGAACTGACCAAAGGAGAAGAACAAGTGATGCAAGTCATCTGGAGCATCGGTCAAGGTTTCGCCAACGAGATCATGGCGGCCTTCCCCGAGCCTAAGCCGGCCTACAACACCGTGCTGACCGTCATCAAGATATTGGAAAACAAAGGCTTCGTGAAGCATGAAACCTTCTGCCGCGCGAATCGCTATACCGCCTGCATCAGCAAGGAGGAGTACTCGAAGCACTTCCTAGGCGGCGTGGTGGAACGCTATTTCAACAACTCCTATTTAGATCTTGTTTCGGCCTTTGCCAAAAAGGAAAACTTCAGCCTCGAAGAGCTGGAAGCCTTAAAAAAGGTGATCGACGAAGCCATAACCGAAGAAAGGAAATAAGCCATGAACGCACAAGAATTCATCATCGGTCATCTGGTGCCCATCGCGGCGACCACTGCGGTACTTTGGTTGGTGTATCGCCTGCTGTTTCGCAACAGCAACCGCCTGTATTTCAACCGTTATTTCCTGCTGTCGAGCATGTTGTTGGCTCTGGCCATGCCTTTGCTGGGTCTGCTCTCTGGAATGGAAGCGCCGCAGATGGCGGTGTTGAAACAAAATATGTTTGGCGGCAGCGCGCTGTTGAACGAAGTCATCGTCACGCCCGACGGTCAGCCGATGTTGCCCGAGGTGACGGTGACGACTTCCACACAGTCGCATTTCAGCGTGTGGCAGGTCATAGGCGGCCTATATATAATAGGTGTCGTTGTGATGGCACTACTATTCCTCATCAAATTGGGCAAACTCGTGGTGCTGATTGCCCGTTCGCCCAAGCGTAAGATGAGTAGCTGCACGGCGGTGTTCACGGGTCGCGATCAAGGCTCGTTCTCTTTCATGCGCTATGCCATTTTTCCCAATGAAAATGTGGATGCCGACATCATGCGGCATGAGATGAGCCACATCGAGCACCACCATTCGTGGGACATCCTTTTCGCCGAGTTGATGATGGTTTTGCAATGGTTCAACCCCTTCATCTATTTGTATAAGAAGGAATTACAGAGCCTTCACGAATACCAAGCCGACCGCGACGTGGTGGCCACCGGTGTTGACAAAAAGAACTACATGATGCTGATCCTGCAGCAGTGCACGGCTGTCGATTTCAGCGGAATGAGCAATAACTTCAGTTTAATCCTTACCAAAAAAAGAATCAAGATGATTACAAAGAATGAAAAGGCCAAGGGCCTCTGGTGGAGGCTCTTGGCGACATTGCCAGTGCTGGCTATTTTGATGATTGCCAACACCAAGGTTGCAGCACAAGAACAACAATCTGAGAAAAAACAGATTAATGTCGAAATCGGGCAGTTCGAAATCTTTGACGATTTCGGCAAACCGATGAATTTGACGGACACCATTATCTACAACGAAGATGGCTCATACGTCCAGTTTAAGACCACCGAGGCTCCCGACCCGATTTCAGGCGAGATGCGCAATAAAATCACGGCCACTTCCTGCAACGCCGACGGAACGCCCAACGAGAACATCAAATTTACCATGAATGCGATAGAAAAGCATGGTGACACGACCTTGTATGCCGTCGAGCCTTTCACTCTCTCTACCGATAATTTCAAGCTCAGTATCCAGACAACGGAAGAAAATCCTATTCAGATAGTGGAAAAGAGCAATGACAGCATTTATAACATCGTTGACCAGATGCCCGAGTTTCCTGGCGGTATGGAAGCCATGATGAAGTACCTTTCCGACAATATCATGTATCCTCAAGGAGCAAAAGACAAGGGCATCCAAGGTCGTGTATTCGTCGGTTTTGTCGTCGAAAAAGATGGTAGCGTTTCGGAGGTGAAAATCATGAAAGGCGTTGGTGGCGAATGTGATGAAGAAGCTTTGCGTGTCGTGAAGGCTATGCCGAACTGGAAGCCTGGAAAGAAAGACGGCAAAGTCGTCCGCGTCTCTTACACTTTGCCCATCAACTTCAAATTGGGCGATGACCAGCCCGCGAAATCCGACAAAAAAGTGGATATGAAGCCCGACAAAAACGGTGTCTATCAAATCGTTGAAGAGATGCCGCGATTCCCTGGCGACGATAAAGCCCTGATGGAATATATCCAGAAAAATCTGATAATGCCCGAGAAATACAAAGGCAATACGGATGAAAACCCCAACTTGTCCGAATACCGTACGTTTGTCCAGTTTGTGGTCAACGAAGACGGTTCGATTTCAGATATTCAGTTGCTCAGGAAGTCTGCCGAGTTCAAGGACTTGGACGAGGAGGCCATCCGAGTGGTGAAAGCTATGCCGAACTGGAACCCAGGCAAGATGAATGGCAAGCCTGTGAAGGTTTATTTTAATCTTCCTATCATATTCAAACTCAAGAAATAATTCGGTTTGTAGGGCTGTCGTATCACGGCAATCGCATGGTAAATTTCCGTTGCGGCTGCCACGGTGTGACAGCCCTACAAAGCTAATAATTCAGCCCGAAAGCCCAAATGGGAATCACGTTGCCGTAGCCGTATTCGATGTTGTCTTTCACCACATAGCCTTCTTTGGCATCTGTGATTTGCTTCTTACCCTTGCTTTTTCCACCTACCTCAAAAGTCTTGCCTTGAATTTCGAAATCGGAGATTGCAGATGAAGTAACTTTATGATTGACACGCATTTGGTTGAAGAAAAAGGTTTCACGAAGAGTACCGGCATCTTCGTTTCCATCGCCTAAATTGTACATCAGGTTGGTGTTATCGAGATAGACTTTTTCCACCTTGCCGAGTTCGCCCAAACCGCCAGTGCCATCCTTCAGTTGCGCGAGAAGCCCCCCCTTTTCCATGTAGGTAAGATAATCTTCTACATTGTTGCGGCTGGCTTGGATTTGGCTTCCAAGACTGGCCATGTTGGGCTTGTAGGGCACCAAAGCGGCCAAAATCACCATCAGTTTTTTCAGTTTTCTTGCAGTGCTGATGTTCATGTTGGCAAACTGCGGAATGTCCACCTCGATGGTGCGAGTGACGACTTGGCTCAATTCGGTGCTGAAGTCAAGATCCTGACCAAAAGGATAATAGCCTTCCTTCAAATACTCCTTGAAATACATTAGCGGATGGTTCACGTTGGGAATCCGAGTCTCGTGATTCAGGATTTGCTCCAAACTGAAAACGGGCACTTCAATCTGGTGTCGGATAGCCAAAAACTCCCTGAACGAAAGCCCTTGCATCAAATGTTTCGGGGCGCGTCGGCTCAAGTCGGCCTCGCCTTTCTCAATGTCGAGGATGGACGAACCCGTAAAATAGACATGCAGGTCGGGGAAGGCATCGTACATCAATTTCAGTTCTTGTGACCAATTGCTGTATTTGTGCACTTCATCGATGAAGAAATATTTTCCTCCATTCTTATTGAAAGTTTCGGCTGTCTCAAAGAGGCTATGTGTTGCAAAATGAAAGTGATCCGCCGTGACATAAAGCGTGTCGCGAAGTGAATGGTGCTTTTTGATATGTTGGAGAAACAAGGTCGTTTTGCCTACGCCTCGCGGCCCGACCAATCCCAACATCCGGTTCTCCCAATGAATGGCATCGTAGGCATAGCGGACGAATTGACTTGGGATGGAGTCAAGTTGCTTCTCCATGTATTCATACAGCTTTTCCATCGTTTTAAGTGTTTTGATGCTGCAAAAATACTAAAAACGCATTGTCTGAGTGCAAATTTTTCAAAAAAATGCACTATATGAGTGCAAATTATTTCAAAATCAACTGTTCCAACCTGATTTTCGGCACAAACTGCACCCCATCCGCATCGCGATAATAAGCCAATTTGTCACCCGTATCAACGGATTGCAGTTTTATTTTCTCGTTTCCTTTGCCAATGGCCAAAACCAACAGCGGCTCGTAGGGCAAGTTGAATGCCTCGATGATCTTTGCCTTGTTGAATGCCCCAATCATGATGCCGTTGAGGCCCATCTCGGTGGCTTTCAACAACATGCTTTGGGCTGCAATGCCCAAGTCGATGTCGACAAACTTATTTTCGGGAATGGTGCTGCAAATGATGATGAAGGCTTCGGGTTCCGTACCCTCAAAAGGCAAATGCAGTTCGGGCAGCAAGCCGCCAAGTTTCATGTTTTGTACGATGATGTCGGCCCCTGTTTCCTTGGTAACCAACTTGAAGCGAAGCACTTGCTGGTTCTTTGCGGAAGCGATTTTGGTGTTCACTGCCACGATACGTTCCAGCATCTCTTGTTTCACGATAAAGTCCTTCTGGTAGCCCCGATAGCTGCGGTTTTTCTCAAATAGTGAGTCAATAGAAGTATGTTTCACTACGGTCTTCTTGGCGCCTTTGCCAAAGACTTCCTCATAGCGTTTTTCCAAATATCCGTCGGCCATGATAGTTGCGTTTAGGTCGCGAAAATACACAAAAATTCCCGAAATCAAACGCCTTGGCACAACGCAAAGGAATAAATCCATACTTTTGCAGCGTATTTTGGACAAAGGAAAATGAGCAGTTTTGATGATATCAGACCATATGACGATTTGGAGATTCCAGCAGTGATGCGGCGTCTTTCCAATTCTGAAAAGTTGTGTGTCATAAAAGATCTCTTTTTCCCCGAGGTGGATTTGGATGCACTGCGTGAAAAGTTATGTGCTATCCAGACTTCCAGGCAGTTCCAGTCGGATATTATGGTTGGGGTGGTGGAAAGCATTCTGCAACGTTCCACATCGGGATTCAAGGTGACGGGTTTGGAGAATATCAGCAAAGGGAAGTCTTATCTTTTCGTCTCCAATCACCGCGACATTGTGCTTGATGCGATGTTGCTGCAATATAGGCTGCTTAAGGAAGGCCATGAGACTTGCAATATCGTATTCGGGGAAAACCTGATGTTTGACCAATTGTTTACCGATTTATGGAAAGTGAACAAAATGTTTCAGGTCAACCGAGGTGGTAACCCTAAGGCGTTTTATAACAGTTTGTTGCACGTTTCGGAGTACATACGTTACTTGATAGAGGAACAACGGGAATCGGTTTGGATTGCCCAACGCAACGGACGTACCAAAGACGGCATTGATATTACTGATCCCGCTCTTGTCAAGATGTTCGGGATGTGTCGGCACAATCGGGGTGCGGATTCCTTGACGGGGCTGAATATCGTTCCTGTCTCGGTGTCATACGAGTGGGAGTCGTGCGACAAACTGAAGGCTGTTGAGCTTTGTGTTTCGCATCACCAGAAATATGAGAAGAAGCCTGGCGAGGACTTCAACAGCATCGTGACAGGTATTAAGCAACAGAAAGGAGAGGTGCATTTTCACATTTGTCCCCCTATCGGCGAGGCGGATTTTGAAGCTTTGGACCATTTGGCGTCAGGAGAGTTTTATAAAAAAGTGGCGGATTTGATTGACGAGAGAATCCATGCGGCTTATTATCTCTATCCCAACAATTGCATTGCCCACGACCTTCGTAGTGGTTCTGATGATTTTGCGAGCCAATATACACCCGAACAAAGGGCGCGTTTTTTGTGTTATATGGAGTGGATGGAGGAATATCCCATGCTGGATCGCGAAGAGTTGAAAAGCGTTTTCTTGGGCATCTATGCCAATCCGGTTGACAGCAAACTTTCTCAACATCAAACAGTTCCTTAATAACGGAATAGATGTTTGTAAAATGGGAATCCGCCCAAAAGACTCAAAACGGTGTCGTGCAAGGATAAATCCCTTATCTTTGCACGTTTTTTTCTGACAGAATGAAATCTGATACAAATAATACAAGTTCTACTATTATTGAAAAATCACATTGTGCCGTGGTCGGGCACGGGAGTTGGGCAACCGCGCTCGTCAAAGTCTTGAGTACAAACGAGCCATCAGTGGGTTGGTATGTGCGTAATCCTGAAGTGATGGAGTCTTTGCAGATGGAAGGCCGTAATTGCCGTTATCTGTCTGACATCGAGTTTGATATGAGTCGTATCAACCTTTCCGGCGACTTGAATGAGATTGTTTCGGAAGCCGACATCATCTTTCTGGTCACACCAGCGGCTTATCTGAAATGCTATCTCTCTGATTTACAAGTCTCTTTGAAAGATAAGCTCGTGGTCTCCGCTATCAAGGGTATCATTCCCGATGAAATACAGTTTGTCACGGATTACTTGAAACAACATTATGATCTTGATGAAGACCATGAGGTTCTCATTTCGGGTCCCACTCATGCTGAAGAGGTAGGCTATGGCAAAAACACGCATCTCACCGTTGCTTGTTCCGATTTGACCAATGGAGAGGTGGTGGCTGCAAAGATTAGGACCCGTTACATCAAAGTGAATTGCATCCAGAATCTGGACTATTTGGAGTATTCATCGGTGATGAAGAATATCTATGCCGTCGTTGTCGGTATCGCGGTGGGCATGGGTTATGGTGACAATTTCATTTCGGTTCTTGTCTCGAATTGCATCGCTGAAATGTACAGAGCACTTGATTCCAAGAGCATCAACGAACTGACTTTCCAGCATCCATCCAGCTTTTTCGGCGACCTTCTGGTGTCGTGCTATTCAAGCCACAGTCGCAACCGCCAGCTCGGTGTTCTCATTGGACGCGGAAATACGGTGAAAACGGCTCTCAATGAGATGACTATGGTCGCTGAAGGCTATTTTGCCTCTCGCTACATTCCCAACCTGACGGGAGCGAAACATCTTCAGATGCCCATCGCCGAAATTGTCTATCGGGTGCTGCATAAAGGTCTTTCAGCCCGCAAGGCTATGAAAGAATTGGAATCAATTCTGGTTTGAATTGTACTTTGAATGGTTTTATTTTATATCTTTGCAGAATCTAGAAATAATATATTCTCAATAAAAATACATCAATATGGAAATCAGAAAGTTAGAACAAATGTTTGAGGTTTTGCGCAGCAAACCCAAAAAACGCCTCGTGGCCGCTTATGCCAACGACGACCACACGATTTGCGCAGTGAACGCTGCCGTTAAGGAAGGTCTCATCGATGCCACGCTCATTGGTGACGAGAAAGTGATTGCCGAAGTGTGCAAGACCGAAGGTATCGACATGGCCAACTTCCGCATCATCAACGAGCCTGTCGATGTGAAGGCTGCTGCCATGGCTTGCGACCTCATCAATGCTGGCGAAGCCGACATCCTGATGAAGGGTCTGCTGCCTACCGACAAGTACATGCGCGCCATCCTCAACAAGGAGCGCGGCCTCTGTCCGCCCAACGTGACGCTGGCCCATGTCGCCGTCATCGAGAATCCCAACTACCACAAGCTGATGGTGGTCTCCGATTGCGCCATCATCCCGCTGCCCGACCTGAAGCAGAAGCAGCAATTACTCAAGTATGTTACCACCGTGGCCACCAAACTGGGTGTCAGCTGCCCGAAGGTCGCCATGGTGACCGCTACTGAGCAGATGAGTGCAGGCATTCCCGCCTGCGTCGATGCTGCCATCATCGCCAAGATGGCTGAGCGTGGCCAAATCAAGGGTTGCATGGTGGAAGGTCCCATCAGCCTCGACCTCGCTTTGGATGCCGAGACCGCTGCCATCAAGGGCATGAAGAGCCCCGTGGCTGGCGACGCCGACTGCCTCGTGTTCCCCAACCTTGAGGCTTCTAACGTGTTCTACAAGTGTTGCTCGAAGTTCGACAAGAGCGAAATTGGTGCCATGCTGATGGGTGCCAAGGTGCCTTGCGTGCTCAGCTCGCGCGGCGACACGTCGAAGACGAAATTGTATTCCATTGCCCTTGCAGCAATGTTGGCGTAATTTTGGACACGCTTCGCGTCACTGCGAGGCACGAAGCAGTCCAGAAAACAAAACCTCAGGATTGCTTCGTCGTTCCTCTTCGCAATGACGCAAAGTGACAGAAGACATCACAATAACAACATAAATAAACATCATGTCACACAAAATATTAACCATAAATCCCGGTTCCACCTCGACGAAAATCGCCGTCTTTGATGGGGAGGAACAAGTCTTCAAGAAGAACCTCAAGCACAGCGCCGAGGAGGTCGCAAAATATGAGCACATCTCCGACCAGAAGCCCTTCCGCACCGAAGCCATCAAGCGCGAGCTGAAGGAAGCGGGCATCGACTTGAGCGAAATGGCTTGCGTCGTGGGTCGTGGTGGTTTGCTCCGTCCCCTCGTTTCGGGTGTCTACGAAGTGAACGAACTCATGATCAAGGACCTTAACGAAGGCTACAACGGCTCGGCGGCTTGATTGCCAACGACATTGCCAAGGAAATCGGTGTGAAGGCCTACATCGCCGACCCCGTCGTGGTCGACGAAATGGACGAAGTGGCGCGTTATTCGGGTCACCCGCTGTTCCCGCGCATTTCCATCTTCCATGCGCTGAACCAAAAGATTATCGCCCGCCAATTGGCGAAAGACCTTGGCAGGAAATATGAGGACATGAACATCATCGCCATCCACTTGGGCGGCGGTATCAGCGTGAGCGCACACAAGAAAGGCCGTGTGGTGGACACCAACAACGCTTTGAATGGCGACGGTCCCTTCACGCCTGAACGCTCGGGCGCACTGCCGGCGGGATTCCTTGTGGATGCTTGCTTCAGCGGCAAATACACCAAGAAGGAAATCGGCCAGATGCTGAAAGGCAAGGGCGGCTTCGTCGCCTACCTCGGCACCAACGATGCCCTTGAGGTTGAAAATGCCGTGAAGGCTGGCAACAAGGAGTGGGAAAAGGTCTACAAAGCCATGGCATACCAAGTGGCCAAGGAAGTAGGCGGACTCGCTGCTTCGGCCATGAGTATGGATGTGGACGCCATTTTCCTCACGGGCGGCATGGCCTATGATAAGGGCTTCTGTGGCATCGTCAAGGAACATGTGGAGAAGATTGCCCCTGTATATGTCTACCCTGGTGAGGATGAGATGAAGGCCTTGGCTTTGAACGGCCTGATGGTTCTCAACAAAGAGGCTGAAGTGAAGGTCTATAAATGATCTGCTTTCAAGCAAAAAGCCACCGCCTTCAATTGAAAGCGGTGGCTTTTTTGTTGTCTTTTGTCAACGATTATTCCTCAAACATTTCTGCTTGTTTTGCAGCAGCTGCGGCATAACGCTCTTGCAGTTCGGGGAGGATGTTGTCGTAGTCAGCGAAGATGAACACCTGATTCTCGGCTTGGTTCAGTTCTTCGTTCATGGCGTTGAAAGTGTCCTCGTCAATCGTTTCTTGAGCCTGATATTTTGCCCAAAATGCTTCGACGGCTTGCTCGTATCTGTCCATGATGGGTGACAGGAACTCGGCGCATTTGGCTCCCTCAACTTTGTTGTAGGCAGTGGCTCTGTCGGCGAGTTTGTTCTGAAGGTCGGTGAACTCTTCTTCCGTAAAGCCCGTGATGTTACCATCGTTATCCATATAGTTGGCGAAGAGTTTCTGGACGAAATCTGCTTTTTCGTTTTCGAAATTCTTGAAGTAAGCCATGAAGCCTTCTGCATCCTCAATGTTTTGGAGGTTGTTTTCAGCTTGGGTGAAGAACTCGTCGGTGGCTTTCAGGATGGTTTCTGACGGTGTGGTTGAACTGCCGCAGGAGGACATTACAAAGCCCACGATGACGGCTACGATTGCTAATGTAATCTTTTTCATGAATGTAATTTTTAATTGATTTGTAATAGAATGAATTGGTAATACGCCGCAAATGTAATGATATTTGTTTTCGTTTGGCGATAAACGTGTAAAAAATTGAAAAAAACTTAATTTCCCGCACAAGCAGCCGTGGCCGCACTGATGGTGATGCCAGGGATGCTTTCCAACTGATGCGCACACGATTCCAAAGTGGCACCCGTGGTCAAAACATCGTCAATGAGGAGGATGTGCTTTCCAATGAGTTCTTCGGGTGAGCGCACTTCGAAGATGTCTTTGACGTTTTTGTAGCGTTCTTCGGCGGATTTTTTGGTTTGGGTGGCTGTGTTTACGGCGCGGACAAGGTAATTGTCGCCAATAGTGATGCCCGTCACTTCACTGATGCCTTTGGCAATCATCAGGCTTTGGTTGTAGCCGCGTTTTTTCTCACGCTTGGGGTGTAGTGGCACTGGAATCAGATAGTCAATGCTTTGAAAAAGAGGGGCTTCCTTGATGCTTTCGCCGAGTTGCTGACCGAGGAAAATCCCTGCCTCCTTATTGCCTTTGTATTTCAGTTCGTGGATGAGGTGTTGTACCTTGCCCGACTTGGCAAAGAAGAAGCAGGCTGTGACTGCGTGGAATTTAACTCTGCCGTAAAAAATCTGCGCCAAAGGGTTGTCGGCATGGAGTTCATAGCCTGTCCGAGGCAGCAGATAGCGGCATTTCAGGCATACCGTATCTTCTTCCCTAAGCAAAGTCTCGCCGCAGGCAGCACAGACGCGAGGGTAAAATAAATTAAGGATGCTATCGAGCCAGTTGCGAAGGTTCATAAGAATGGGTTGTTTTTCCTTCTCGGACATATTTGTTTAATGGTACCAAAGGCTTTTTTGCGCTTGTTTCAGCCGCCTCGTCTAGTTCGTAGACGCTGTAATTGATGGGGTAGTCAAGGGAATCGGGGAGGAGCTCGTCGGTGCGTCCTTGCTCGCGCAGCACTTCGTTGTACATGCGGCGGTTGCGCAGTAGTTTTGCTTGTCGTTTGACCGACTGGCTGTATTTGTCGTGCAGAAATTGTATTGGACTGGCGGTGATGGTAGGAGTGCCGTTGCCTGATGGTGTGTTGCTCAGCCATAGGTCGCTCAGTTCTTCTTCGATAAGCTGAACATCGCGAGGAGCCTTGATGGATGGCATGGCGAGAAACATCTTTTTGAAGGTCTCGTAATCGTAAAAAGGCATGATGGTCACCTCGCGCAATGTGATGGTGTCACTGCTAAGGGCAATAAGAAGCGTATCGTAGTTTGCCGACATGGTGGAATCGATTGCGATGAGACGGCGCGAATAGCCAATGCAACTCACCCACAGCGTGTCGATGCCTTTTGCAGGAATGACGAACTTGCCCTCTAGGTTGGTGATGGTTCCGCAATGCGCCATCTTGCTGATGACGTGGGTGTTGCGTATAGGCTCGCGACTGTCGGCGGCAATCACGTAGCCGTAGTAGGGACGACGTCTTTGATGGTCGGCAACCTCGTTTTGGGCGAGGGCTGCGGTACAGAGCGATAGGAGGATTATTATGAGAAAAAGCCGGCTCATTTTGTGCCTTTTGAAACGACGAGCTGGCTGAATTTATTGTACCATTCCTCGCCAAATCGACGTATCATAGGCTCGCGGAGGAATTTCCAGAGTGGGATGCCTTCTTTCTCGCCTTTGCGTTTGGCGGGGACACACACGCTCCACTCGTGGTAAAGGATGTGTGTGAAGCCGTCTTTTTCTACTAAGCGGATGGGGTAGAGGTGGCAGGAAATCGGTTTCCAGAAGTCGCATTTGCCTTCCAAATAAGCCTTCTCGATGGCGCAAAGTGCCGTTCCGTTCTCGTGGAAATACACGAAAGCGCATTCCTCGCCGTTGACCAAAGGCGTGACGAGTTCGCCCGTCTCGTCATAGTCGTAGACATCGTTGTCTTCGACGACTTTGATGCCTTCGGGACGCATGTACGGCTTGATGGCTTCAAGGTTGTCTTCAATTTGTTGGATTTCGTCAGCTTCGAGAGGCGCGCCCGCATCGCCGGCCACACAGCACCAGCCTTTGCAACGGGGCAGGCTGCAACAAAAGTGGGCGTTTAGGAATTCGTCAGTGACGACGACATTGTCAAGGATAATCATGGTGCAAAGATAAGGGTTTTAAGACTTTACGCGGTTGGGATTCTCGGCAATGAATTGGCTCCAGTCGGGCTTGCGGTGTGCCTTGGCTTTTTCAGTGGTATGTTTGGTGTAGTTCACGTCCTTGCCCTTTGAGATGGAATGGCAGACGGCAGCGGCCACGGCATCGGTAGCGTCAAAAAACTGTGGGTTTTCGTCGGTTTTCAAAATGAAATGCACCATCTTGGCCACCTGTTCTTTCGAGGCGTTGCCGTTGCCCGTGATATTTTGCTTGATGGTCTTGGGCGAGTACTCGAAGATAGGAATGTCACGATAGAGCGCAGCGGCCATGGCCACGCCTTGTGCACGCCCCAGCTTCAGCATCGACTGCACATTTTTCCCGAAAAACGGTGCCTCAATAGCCAACTCATCAGGATGGTACTCGTTGATGATTTCCAGCACCCGCTCAAAGATTTTCTTCAGTTTGAGTGCCTGGTTCTCCAGCTTTTTCAAGTTGATAACGCCCATCGTGAGGAGTTCCAACTGCTTTCCTTGTTCGCGGATGACACCGTAACCCATCACCATTGTGCCAGGGTCGATGCCTAATATGATTTTTTCTTGGGTCATTCCGTATTTTTTGCAAAGATAGTCATTTTTCGTTTGGAATGATTGTTGTTGTTTTTTTACTACTTTTGTATCACTTTATCAACTATTAAGCATAAGAAAATGAAAACACTACGAGTTTTGTTTTTGGCTATAGCCATCATGATGGCATCTGGCGCGATGGCGCAGATCGTGTACAACAGCAGCGGTTCGAGCTGTGGAAAGATTGAGAGTAACGGTACTATCCGCAATTCCAGCGGTTCCAGCGTCGGCCGATTCGACAGCGATGGCACTATCCGCAATAGTTCCGGCTCCAGCATCGGCAAGATTGACAGCGATGGTACCATCCGCAATAGTTCCGGCTCGAGTATCGGTAAACTGGACAAAGACGGCACGGTACGCAACAGTTCAGGCTCTAGCATCGGCAAGGTGGAGAGCGATGGCACGGTGCGCAACAGCTCTGGTTCCAGCATCGGCAAGGCCGCAGGTATCAAACGAGAGTGGGTGGCCGCTTATTTCTTTTTCTTCCCGTTCTACTAACTGCATAATGAGAGACAAAAGCGAAACGCCTGCCGGGAATACTTTGGCAGGCGTTTTTGCATTATGGTGTGAGTGGAAAAACAATCAAGTGTTACTGTTTGATAAAATGATAGACATCATCTTCAAAAGAGGTCACTTCCAATTCTGTTTCCGTTAATTTGTCAATCGTATAAACAATAATACCAGCAAGTGTCAATTTATTGTCACGCACTTTATAAGAGGTCTCTATTCCACACATTTCGTCTATGGGGTCATCAGTAACGAAAGTTCCGTCTGACTGGAAAATCCAATGGAATCCAGTGCCTCCTCCGTCATTGCTGTAAGTACATTCCCAAGTGCCCACAATCAAACTGTTGTTTTCTTCCTTTGAGCAAGACGAGAGTGTTACAAAACCAACCATGCAAAACAGCATTGCAATCAATTTGAGTCTGATTTTCATTTTATTATCCCTAATACGTGTCGGGCGCAACTTCTAGTTTGTTATTTTAGTTTTTCCTTTTTTGGAAAGACAATGCAAAATTATAAACTTTTCCTTTTGGTCAAGTACTCATCACCCAAACAACTCCGACCCCAACTCATAAACCGACCCCACAGGAACAATCTCTATCTTAAACCGCTTGGTATCCAATCCCTTGGCATTGTATTTCGAGACAAAAATCTTCTCAAAGCCTAACTTGTCAGCCTCTGCAATGCGGGTTTCGATGCGAGTCACAGCACGGATTTCGCCTGAAAGACCTACTTCGGCGGCAAAGGCATAGCGCGAAGGAATGGGAATGTCGGCATTCGAAGAAAGCACTGCTGCGATGACGGCCATATCAATGGCTGGGTCGTCAACATGTAGGCCGCCAGCGATGTTCAAGAACACGTCTTTTATTGAGAGTCGGAAACCAGCGCGCTTTTCAAGCACGGCCAACAGCATATTCATCCTGCGGATGTCGAAACCCGTGGCGGAACGTTGTGGGGTACCGTAGGCTGCACTGCTCACTAAAGCCTGCGTTTCAATGAGCATGGGGCGTTGGCCTTCCATGGTGGCTGCGATGGCGATGCCGCTCACTTCCTCATCGCGTTGCGAGAGCAGGATTTCGCTGGGATTGGTCACCTCGCGAAGGCCGGTAGCGTTCATCTCGAAGATGCCCAACTCGGAGGCCGACCCGAAGCGGTTCTTGATGGTGCGCAAGATGCGGAAACCATAATGGCGGTCGCCCTCGAACTGCAAGACGGTATCAACGATATGCTCCAAAATCTTCGGTCCGGCGATGCTGCCGTCCTTGGTGATATGGCCGATAAGGAACACTGGCACTTGATAGGCTTTCGCTATCTTGTTCATTTCGGCAGCGGTCTCACGGATTTGCGAAATACTTCCTGCTGCGGCATCCACGTAAGGCGATTCCAAAGTCTGTATGGAATCCACCACCACGATGTCGGGCTGCACGTTTTTGAAGTGCTTCAGGATTTCCTGCGTGTTGGTTTCGGTGAGTACGAGACAGTCGGTGTTGTGGATGCCGATGCGCTCGGCCCGCATCTTGATTTGGGTTTGACTCTCCTCTCCGGAAATGTAAAGCACCTTTCTGCCAGCGAGTTGCAAGGCCGTCTGCAAGAGCAAGGTCGACTTTCCGATGCCGGGTTCGCCACCCACAAGGATGAGCGAGCCGAGCACCAAGCCGCCGCCCAGCACGCGGTTGAGTTCCTCGTAGGGCAAAATGATGCGTTGTTCCTTGGCGTTGGTGATTTCCTTGATGGGCAAAGGAAGGCTTTGGCTCTCAAATTCGATGTTTTTTTTCACGGACTTGGCTTCCTTTCCCGTGACGACGGTCGATTCCTCGCAGGTGTTCCACGCACCGCAGGCGGGGCATTTTCCGAACCATTTCGGCGACTCGTTGCCGCATTCCTTGCAGAAAAAGACGGTTTTCTCTTTTGTGGGCATAATTAATAATTTTGACGCGAGACTTCAGGACGCGAGACGCGAGTCATTGCTGCCACGTCTCGTGTCTCGCAGTCTCGTGTCACCTGTCTTAACGGCCACAAAAATAATAAAAAGCCCAAAACAAGCCCAAACTCCCGAAATTTTCCTACCTTTGTAGCCAAATCGATTGTTGATGAAACCTCGTTTACTCACACTGTTTGCCATCTTGTTCGCCTCTCCACTTTTTGCACAGCAGGGCGACGTGGTGTTGTGCGAGGGCTTCTTCAACCCTTGGCTCGAAGAGGGCTGGGATGCGACGGGCGACGACTGGGTGGTGTGGTATGTCTCCAATACGGCATACGCCGGCGGCAAGGCGCGCGAGATGCAGATGTATCCCGACTTTAATTTCCACGGCACGACGCGTCTTGTGACGCCCATCGTGGAGTTAGGGAAATACGACTTCATTAATTTCCAGTTCAATCACGCCCTTGAAGCCACGAAAGGCGATGTGGACGTGCAAATTGGTATCGGCATCTCGCAGGACGGCGAGAATTGGGAGAGCATTTGGGAAGATACGGTGCATGGCAGCATTGCCCAAAGCCAATATCTGCTCACTTTCGATATGGAAGAATGGACAACCAAAGAGCCTCAGTTTTGCCTCTATTTCACGGGTGATGGTGCCTATGTCAACAGTTGGTATGTCGATAATGTGATGGTTTTTGCTTCGAAGAAAAACAAGTACGGCAAAATTGACGACACCGATGAGAACGGCTTTGTGGCCTCGCGCTCTCACGTCCGCAACCTGAAAGCAGGAAGCGTGACTAAGTTCTCCACCATACGTCAGTCGCGAAACCGTTATGCGAGAGTGGTCGAAGGCCGACAGAAGAAATGGTGGCAGTTTTGGAAGTAAACGTAAAAGTATGAATAAGAATATATTAGCAGTTTTATTGGTTTTGTTTTCGTTGTCTGTCACGGCACAGAATTTCACTGACAGCAATTTGCCCATCGTAGTCATTGAGACCGACAACGGTGCCAACATCCCAGACGAACCCAAAGTTCTTGGCACAATGAAGATCATTTGGCATCAGGACGGTTCCCGCAACTATTTGGCAGATATCGACACCCCCGAATTTCTCAACTACGACGGACGCATCGGCATCGAACGACGGGGCAGTAGCTCGCAGAATTTCAATAAAAAACCATATGGTTTGGGGACCTTGCAGGACGACAACGTTACGAACAACAATGTCAGCATCTTTGGTATGCCCGAGGAGAACGACTGGATTCTCAACTCTTTGGCTTTCGACCAGACAGGAATGCGAGATGTGCTGGCCTACGAGCTTTCAAACCGCATTGGACAATATGCATCGCGTAGCATGTATTGCGAAGTAGTCATCAACGGTGACTACAAGGGCCTGTATGTCTTTATGGAGAAGATCAAGCCCGACAAAGGTCGTGTCAACATCGAGAAGATGGATGAAACCTGCAACCAGTATCCCGAGGTGACGGGCGGCTACATTGTCAAAGCCGACAAGACCACTGGCGGCGACCCTGTGGCTTGGACCATGCAAGGCTACGGTGGCGGTGGCTGGTGGGGCGGCAGCAGCACGGATTTCATCCTCCATTACCCCAAGCCTGCTGACGTTACCAACACCCAAAAAAATTATATCCACAACGTGTTTAACAGCCTCGCTTCCGTTGCCAACCAACACAACACCTCCGCTTCATCAGGTATTCCTTCGGTCATCGATATTGCTTCTTTCATCGACTTCATGATGATTGCGGAGTATGCTTCCAATGTCGACGTATACTCGTTCAGCACCTTTTTCCACAAGGACTGTTGCGGTAAATTAAGGGCTGGCCCTGTGTGGGATTATAACCTGGCCTATGGGTATGACGCTTTCGGCAACCGCAGCAGATACGATGTGTGGCAGTTCAACAACCAAGACAACAACGGCCCAAAGTTTTGGAAAGACTTGTTTGATACCGACCTGTTCCGTTGCTATCTATCTAAACGATGGTTTGAATTGACGGAACCAGGGCAACCCCTGAATTACGAATTCGTCTGTTCACGTATTGATGAGATTGATGCGTTGATTTCGGAAGCCGTCGCTCGTGACAACCAACGCTGGAACCAAATGTCGCAACATGCGCAGTATGTGAATGATATGAAGAATTGGCTCCAACAACGCACCAACTGGCTGAACCAAAACATCGGCTCCTACCAAGGTTGCTCCGACGTTGGCTTACCGCCGTTGGTCATCTCCAAAATCCATTATCACCCAATGGATTACTGGGGTATTGATGGCGACCGTTTTGAGTTTATCGAAATCACCAACAACGGCGATGAGGAGGTGGATTTGACAGGTGTGTATTTTCGTGAGTTGGGCTTTTCCTACGTGTTTCCTGACAACGCCCACATCCAAGGTCATGAAGCCATTGTGCTTTGCTCTGATTCGTTGATGTTTATGGAGTATTATAACACCGCCCCATTCGGGCAATACACCCGCAAGCTTTCCAACAAGTCGGAGAACCTTGTGCTGGCGGACGCTTGGGGCAATGTCATAGACCAAGTGCATTACTCCGACACTTTGCCATGGCCTATGGAAGCTGACGGAAACGGCCCTTACCTCGAACTGAAAGATCTTGGTTCCGACAATAGTTTGCCCGAGAATTGGACGATAGGCTATGATTTGTATCATATCAATGAAATCGCTAATAATCAAAGTATTAGCATTTATCCCAATCCTACTAACGGCGTAGTCCATATTGAAGTGTCAGGCGTGGTCGTTATGGGGCAACTCATTGATATGATGGGTAATACTGTGGTAACGTTTGCTCCTGAACAATCAGGTTTCGAGCTTGATATCACCAGGCTTCCTTTGGGGCTGTATCTGCTGAAGATGCAAGACGCGGATGGTACAATAATAACGGGTAAAGTG
Organism: uncultured Bacteroidales bacterium; assembly: GCA_905234765.1. The sequence continues at coordinate 126,692 of CAJOIF010000001.1, read as the reverse complement.
ACGTTGAAGTAGAAATATCAATCATGGCAGAGAACAGATTAGGCTCACTTGCGAAACAGACCGCCATTTATGGCTTGAGTAGTATCATCGGCAGGTTCTTGAACTACCTGCTGGTGCCGTTGTATACCTATAAAATCGCGGCAGAATCGGGCGGTTACGGCATCGTGACCAATTTGTACGCTTATACAGCCTTGCTCCTTGTCATACTGACCTTCGGCATGGAGACTACATTTTTCCGTTTTTCCAACAAAGAAGGTGTTGACCCCAACAAAGCTTTTTCGACCTCTGGTTTGGCCGTGGGATTGGTTTCGTTGCTGTTTGTGGTTTTGGTCAGCGTTTTCTTGAAGCCCATCTCCAATGCCTTGCATTATGCCACCCACCCCGAGTTTGTCGAAATCATGGCCATCATAGTGGCCTTGGATGCCTTCCAAGCCATCTTGTTTGCCCGCCTGCGCTATGAGAACAATGCCATCAAGTTCGCTGCACTAAAGTTGTTGTTCATCTTCCTCAATATCGGCCTGAACTTGTTCATTTTCTTGGTGGCACCTGGTCTGAAAGAAAGCCATCCAGCCTTAATGGGTTGGTATGAAAACAGCTATCAAGTCGGCTATATCTTCATTGTCAACCTTATCTGCACGGGCTTGATTACCTTTGGTTTTATCCCTGAAATCAAGAAGTTGCGTTTTGGTATCGACCGTGATATGTTGAAACAGATGCTGCGCTACACCTGGCCACTATTACTGTTAGGTTTGGCTGGCATTCTCAACCAAGTTGCCGACAAGATATGCTATCGTTTCATTGTTCCTGGCGAAGAAGGTGATGTGCAGTTAGGCATCTATGGTGCTTGCGTAAAGATTGCAATGATTATGGCGATGATTACCCAAGCCTTCCGCTATGCCTATGAGCCTTTCGTTTTCGGTGGCAAGCGCGACAATGCTGACAAGGAAGCCCAAGCCAAGGTGATGAAGTATTTCATCATTTTTACCTTGTTGGCTTTCCTCGCCGTGGTGATGTACATGCCTATCCTGCGGCATATCATCAAGAGCGACTATTGGGACGGTTTGCGTGTGGTGCCCATCGTGATGATGGCCGAGATTTTCATGGGTATCTACTTCAACCTCTCATTCTGGTACAAACTCATCGATGAGACTTGGTGGGGTGCCATCTTCTCTGCCATCGGTTGCATAGTGTTGCTTGCCATCAACTTCATCTTCGTTCCGAAATACGGCTACATGGCTTGCGCATGGGGCGGTTTTGCGGGCTATGGTACCTGCATGGTGTTGTCTTATTTCGTCGGCCAGAAGAAAGCTCCGATACCCTATAATTTGAAATCCGCTTTCATCTATTTTGCCCTTGCCATTGGTCTGTTTTTTGTACAAAAGTATATCCACTTTGAAAGCACAACTTGGACTTTAGTGGTCAATACCGCTTTGCTTATTGTCTTCTTCGCCTTCATCTGTTGGATGGAGAAAGATTTGGTGAAGGGAGTGGTAAACATTGTGAATAGTAAAATATTGAAAAAGAATTGATTATGCAAGTCAAAATCGTCAACACATCGAATAATCCCCTACCGACATACGAGACCGAGAACTCCGCTGGCATGGATCTTCGCGCCTTCCTGCCCGAAGGCCCAGTCACTCTTGAGCCCATGCAACGTACCTTGGTGCCTACGGGTCTCTATATGGAAATCCCAGAGGGTTACGAAGGACAGGTGCGGCCCCGCAGTGGCTTGGCCATCAAGAGCGGCATCACCGTGCTTAACAGCCCTGGTACCGTGGATGCAGACTATCGCGGACAAGTGTGTGTCATCCTTATTAATCTGTCCGACAAGGCTTTTGTCATCAACAGCGGTGACCGTATCGCACAGATGGTTTTCGCCAAATGCGAACAAGCCGAGACTGTGCAGGTGGAGACGCTTTCAGAGACTGAACGCGGTGCCGGTGGTTTCGGACATACGGGGAAACACTGACAACCATAATAACCATTACTCTAATGAGAAACACCCATACTACCGTGGATCGTCATTGCGGGCTTGACCCGCAATCTCTTACGCCGAAAAGGAGTCTCTTGCGGCGTGTGAGATGGCGGATGTTCCTCCGCCATGACGATAAAAGGACTATATTCTTCTTTTTCTTTGTCTTGTGTTGTGCCTCCGCTTGGGCGCAAGTGGATGTCAAGAAGAACGCCACCTATTTTTCCAATGGCTTGCAAAGCAAGTACCGCGAGGACACGGAAGGTGCTATCCGCAACTTCGAGCAGGCCTTGCGTTATATGCCCGACGATGCCGCCTCCATGTTTGAGTTGAGTGTGCAATACGCCACTGCTGGACGCATCGAGGAAGCCTTCAATATGATCCAAAAAGCCGTTGAGACCGACCCCGAAAACAAGTGGTATCAACTGCGTTTGGGACAATTCTATCGCAATTTGGAGCAATACGACGACTATATCCATCTGTATGAAAAACTGACGGAAAAATACCCCGACGACATAGAGTTGCTCAGCGAATTGATAGACGCCTACCTCATCACTGAACAATATGACAAGGCTTTGGCCAAAATGGAGGTGCTGGAAACGCAAATTGGTCAGAATGAAGTAATTACCGAACAGCGTCTCAACATTTTCAAACAACAGGGCGACAGCAAAAAAGTCATCGCCGAATTGGAAAAACTGATTCTGCAAGAACCAGAAAATGCGCGTTATTACTCCATGTTGGCCCAATATTATACCGAAAGCGGCAAGATCAAGGAGGCACTGAACATCTACGAAAAGATGAAGGAAATTACCCCTGATCATCCTTATATCAACGTTTCCCTTCTCGAACTTTACGAATTGAGCGGCGATAAGGACAAGGCTTTCAACGAATTGTTGGCCGCCATCCGTAACAAAAACCTTGACTTGACCACTAAGACCAACACCTACGACTATTGGATGACCAAAAACCAAAACTCAGCTAATCTCAATGAACAGGCAAGGCAGTGCGGTGAGGCTTTCATTGAGACACATCCCGAGAGCAAACTCGGCTATCTGATTCTCGGGTCGTATTACATCATCAATGAAGATGCAGTGAGGTCGAAAGAGTTGTATCAGAAGGTGTTATCCATCGATAGTACGGACTTTTATGGCTGGCAGAACCTGATTATCAGCGAGTCAAGATTGGGGGAAAACGAACCTGTGCGCAACCATGCCATCGCTGCCTTGAAATACTATCCCATGCAGGCAGTGTTTTATTGGTATGCCGGCGTGGCGAATGCCGTTCTGAAAAACAATGACGATGCTGTTGCTTATTTGGAAAAGGGCAGGAGATATGCCACCGACAAGGTGCAAATGGCCAATTTCGATGCTTTTTTGGGCGACCTCTACCATGAGCAAGGTGATGAAGAGAAGGCGTTTGAGGCTTATGAGCGCACCTTGCGCAATGATCCCGATAATACGCTGGTTTTGAACAATTACGCCTATTTCCTTTCCTTGAAAAATCAGGATTTGGACAAGGCCTTGGAAATGTCAACAAAAGCCATTGCCAAAGAACCCGACAATGCGACCTATCTCGACACGCACGCTTGGGTGCTTTACATGAAGGGCGATTACAAGGAAGCTGAAAAATACATGAAAAAAGCCCTCAAGCTTCAGAAAGACCCCGACTCCACCTATCAAGAACACTATGATGCCATCCTGCTCAAACTGAAAAACAGATGAGATACCGTTATTTCATAGCGATTGTCGGATTCCTGCTTGTGGCCGCTTCCTGCGCTTCTCACAAGAAGATCGTCACTCCATCGTCGCCGCAGACCTTTGAATGGCTGATTGCCAATGTGGATGTTCAAGCCGAAGGCAACGGGTTGTCGTTCGACGACTTGTCGGGACAGATAAGGATGCGCAAGGACAGTATTGTCTGGATCAGCATGACTGCCATCATGGGGGTGGAAGTGTTGCGCGTAAAGGTTGACACTGATTCCGTTTGGATTATTAACCGATTGGAAAAGAGTTATATAGCAGAGCCATTAGATTCCCTTTCCGCCCAACTCGATATGCCATTGAGTTTGCCTTTGGTACAGGCTTTGCTCTTGGACAATAACGAAGGCGTTCCACCCGTTGAAAACCAGATAGTACAATTGAACACCTTTGCTTTCGGCAAGATGAGTGCCAAAGTGAGGTACAATAAAATCAGGTTGAATGAGGAAACGACCTTCCCGTTAAGGATAACCGATAAGATGGAACGTTACCGGCTGCCGAAGAAGAGATGAAAAAACTACCTATCATATTGGTTTTGTTGTTGTTGACACTTGTTACTCCTGTTTTTTGCCAAAAGACCAAAGGCAAGTCGAAGCAGCAGTTGCAAAGCGAAATCACCTCGTTGCAAAAGGAGATTTCGACTGCCAACCAATTGTTGAAAAAGACCACCAAAGACAAGGAAATGACACTTAACGAGGTGGCCATCTTGGACAAGAAAATCAAGCAGCGCGAAAAACTGATTAAGGTGTACAACGAACAGATAGCCGTCCTTGACGAGGAAATCAACAAGGGACAAAGCAACATCAAGACCCTCAACTCGAATCTGACAGGGCTTCGCAAGGAGTATGCGAAGATGATTTCTTTTGCTTACAAAAACCGCAACAATTACAACAAGTTGGGTTATGTCTTTACCTCCAATGACTTCAATCAGGCCTTCCGGCGCTTGCGTTATATCCGGGAGTTTACCGATGCCCGCAAGGCCAAGATGGACCAGATTGCCAGCACCGAAAGGCGTATCACGGGAGAGGTGGAGGCCAGCCAAAAAGCCCGTGAGGAGCAAGCTGCCTTGCTGAAAGACGAAAAAACCCAACAAGAGGCCCTTAAAAAAGAGAAGGAAGAACTCAACGGTCAGGTGGCCAAGTTAAAGAAGAAAGAGGGCAACATACAGCAGGACATCAAGAACAAGCAACAGCAGGCTCAGAAACTGCAAAAGGCCATTGATGATATCATCGCAGAGGAAATCAGGAAAGCCAATTTGGAGGCCGAAAAGAAGCGGAAAGAAGAGGCAGCCAAAGGGAAGACCAACACGTCTTCGGCCTCAAAAGGGAAAGGCATGGCTTTGACGCCTGCCGAGAAGACCCTCTCCTCGAACTTTGTCAACAACAAAGGAAAACTGCCTTGGCCCGTGGAACGCGGTGTCATCTCGTCCTCTTACGGCAAACATGCTTCGGTGGTTTCCGACAAGGTCACCGTGACCAACAACGGCATCGACATCGCCACTACCGATGGTGCTCAGGCCCGAGCCGTCTTTGACGGCGAGGTGGCCAGCGTGACCAAGCTGACGGGAGCCAATACCGTGGTCATCATTCGTCATGGAGAGTATTTTACGGTGTATTCTAACCTTGAAAACGTTGCGGTGAAACGCGGCGACAAGGTGAAGACCAAGCAGAACTTGGGTGCCGTTCACACCAACAAGACCGAAAACAAAACGGAGTTGCATTTTGAATTATTAAAAGAACAAAACCGGCAAGATCCGGCTAATTGGTTGTCGAAATGAGAAATAAGTTGTTGATATTATTGTTGTTATGTTTTGTTTTGTTGGTTTCGTCCTGCAAGACCAAAGAGGTGCCGGGCCGTGTCAGGGCACCACGCCATTGCAACACTTGCACCAAGTGGAGTTACGTGCCGCAAGATGCCGGTCAATTTGAACAGCTTGCGAATCATGAAGGCTGAAGAACTTGCGTTGCTGAAACGTCATTTTCCAGAGCCGTCCGTCGCGATGGTGGGCGACATCTTTTTGCAGCGGCGTTTCAAGTTGCATTTCAAGCGGCCGCGCAGCTCCAAATTAGGCGATTTCCGTCCGCCGAGGACGAAAAACACACTTTGCACCATCACTTTGAATCTCGACTTGAACCCTTATGAAATGCTCGTCACCTATCTGCATGAGGTGGCGCACTATGATGTGTATCAGCAATTTGGAATGAGGAGACCTCAGCCGCATGGCGAGGAATGGCAGGCGCGTTTTTCGTTCTTGTTGCAGCCGTTTCTGACGACGGACGTTTTCCCGCAAGATGTCTTGGAAGCGCTTCAACGGCATCTCGGACACATCAAGGCCAGCAGTACTGCCGATGTCAATCTGCAAAGAGTCTTGAAACGATACGACAAACCGTCACTTGGCATGACGACCGTTGAGAATCTTCCCGAAGGCGCACGTTTTGCCCTTTATAACGGACAGGTTTTCCAAAAAGGGGCGAAACAACGCACCCGTTACAAGTGTTTATGTGAAGACAATGGTCGCACCTATATGGTGGCGGCCTTGGCCGAGGCTAAGCCTCTCTGAACTCAGCTCTTTTTCCCCACTTTTTTCTTGGGCGCGTTCTTCGGGTCGGCCACAATAGCCATGCAGGCTTTGTAGCTCAACGAGGTCGGGTCGGTGCCTTTCGGAATTTTGTAGTTGCTTTTCTTGTAGCTAATATAGGGGCCGAAACGTCCGTCAAGTACACGCAGGTCGGGGTCTTCATCGAAAGCAAGCAGGATATTGTTGATGTCTTTCTTGCGCTTTTCGTTGATGATGTCCACGGCACGGTCGTATTCGATGAGGGCCGGGTTGTCGGTCTTGGCCAGGCTGTAGAACTTGTTGTCGTGCTTGATGTAAGGGCCGAAGCGTCCGATGGCGACAGTCATTTCCTTACCTTCGTATTCGCCCAAATTGCGCGGGAAGTCGAAAAGTTTCAGCACCTCCTCAAGGGTGACACTCTCAATGCTCATGTCTTTCTTCAATCCGGCGAAACGGGGCTTTTCCTCGGTGTCGGTGTCGCCAATTTGCGCCACGGGGCCAAAACGCCCGACTTTCACATAGACCTTCTTGCCCGTGGCGGGGTCAAGGCCCAAATACTTCTCGCCGCTGAACTTGCCCGAGTTCTCGGTGGTGGAGACGATTTGCTTGTGGAAGCCTTTGTAGAAGTCGCGAATCATGGTGTTCCATTCGCGCTTGCCTTCCTCTATTTTGTCGAACTCTTTCTCCACGTTGGCGGTGAAGTTGTAGTCGATGATGTCTTCAAAATATTGTATCAGGAACCTGTTGACCAGCACACCTATGTCGGTGGGGATTAGCTTGCCTTTTTCAGCCCCTAGGGTCTCAGTGCCTTTTTTGTTGCTTATCTTGTTGTTTTTCAGTGTGATGACTTTATATTCTTGCGATGTTCCCTTGATGTCGCCTTTGGTGACGTACTCTCGCTTTTGGATGGTGGAAATGGTAGGTGCATAGGTGGACGGACGTCCGATGCCGAGCTCTTCCATCTTCTTGACCAGACTGGCCTCATTGTAGCGGAACGGCGGGCGCGTGTAGCGTTGCTGTGCCTCAATCTTGTCCATGTCGAGTTGTGTGCCCACTTCAACTGGCGGCAGGATGGCGGCGGTGTCTTCAGCGTGGTCGTCGTCGTAGCTTTCCATATACACCTTTAGGAAGCCGTCGAACAGGATGACTTCGCCAGTGGCCACAAATTGTTTGCCGTTGGTCGAGATACCGATGTTGACATTGGTGCGTTCCATCTGGGCATCAGCCATTTGTGAGGCGATGGTGCGCTTCCAAATGAGCTCGTAGAGGCGACGCTCGTCGGCGGTACCTTTGATGGTGTGTTGGTCAAGATAGGTGGGACGGATGGCTTCGTGGGCCTCTTGCGCGCCTTTGGCCTTGGTGTGGTATTGGCGTGTCTTGACATACTCGGCACCATAGTTTTCGGTGATTTCCTTCTTGGCCATGTTGAGGGCAAGACTCGACAGGTTGACGGAGTCGGTACGCATATAGGTAATCTTACCTGACTCATACAGCTGTTGGGCGATGCGCATGGTGTTGGCCACAGAGAAACCCAACTTGCGGGCAGCCTCTTGTTGGAGGGTAGACGTGGTGAACGGCGGAGCGGGATAACGCACACTTGGTTTTTTCTCGATGTTGTCGACCTTATAGGTGGCGTTGACGCACGACTCCAAGAACTTCCGAGTTTCCTCCTCGGTGTCAAAGCGATGGGGCAATTCAGCGGTCAGGCTGTATTCCTGTCCGTCTTTGAGGAAGGTAAACAAAGCCGTGACACGATAGGCACTGCTTTGGACAAAGTTCTTGATTTCCTCTTCGCGTTCGACGATGAGACGAACAGCCACCGATTGCACACGGCCTGCCGACAAAGAGGGTTTCACTTTCTTCCACAATAAGGGCGACAACTCATAACCCACAAGGCGGTCCAACACGCGACGGGCCTGTTGCGCATTGACGAGCCCCATGTTGATCTCACGCGGATTCTCGATGGCATTGGTGATGGCGGTTTTGGTGATTTCGTGGAAAACGATGCGCTTCGTGTCTTTTTTCTTCAGGTCGAGCACTTCGTATAGATGCCACGAGATGGATTCTCCCTCACGGTCCTCATCGGATGCCAGCCAAACCGTGTCGGCGGCCTTGGAGAGTTTGCGCAGTTCGGCGACGATGTTCATTTTGTCGTCCGAAATCTCGTATTCAGGCTCAAAGTTGTTCTCGATGTCGATGCTCAACGTGTTCTTATTCAGGTCGCGCACATGACCCTGACTCGCTTTCACCGTATAGTCCTTGCCCAAAAAGCCTTCGATGGTCTTGGCTTTGGCGGGTGACTCCACAATCACTAAATTCTTTGCCATAGTTCTCATTTTTACACTAAGGGAGCAATTGCATCCCCCGATTTTTGGCTGCAAAATTAGTAGAATAAAACGGCACAAAGGAAACTTTTTTGAAAGTTTTTCTTATCTGGTTGGCTATCAGAATTATAAAATGGACTATTTTTGTCGCATGGAAAAACTACTACCTATCGCCATTGAAGCTGCGCGCCAAGCCGGAAAAGCCATCATGGAGGTGTATGCCAAGCCTTTTGAGGTCTACACCAAGGACGACGACTCACCCGTTACCCAAGCCGACCTTCGCGCCAGCAATATCATCAAGGAAAAACTGAAACCCACGGGTTTACCTTTTGTCAGCGAGGAGGACCTGCCGCTCGACCGTTCCCAGTTCGAGCGTTATTGGCTCGTCGACCCGTTGGACGGCACGGTGGAATTTGTCAACCGCAACGGCGAATTTACGGTCAACATCGCACTGATTGACAACAAGCAACCCGTTTTGGGCGTGATTTATGCGCCGGTGACGGATACGATTTGGTATAATGATAATGAAAAGGTATATAAAGACACGGGACTTCGGGACACGGGACACGAGACAACCGGTTCGTCTCGCGTCTCGCAGTCTCGCGTCTCGCGTCCTTTTACGGTTCTGGTCAGCCGTTCCCACCGCACACAAGAAGTCGACGACTATATTAATAAGGTATTGCGCCCCGACCATCCCGATTTGGTCATCGACACGCAGGGCAGCAGCCTGAAATTTGCCCGTTTGGCCGAAGGCAGTGCCGACGTCTATGTTTGCTATAGCAAGACCAAGGAATGGGACACCGCCGCCGCCGATGCCATCCTCCGCGCCGCTGGTGGCAAGGTGCTCCGCATCAGCGACGGACAGCCTTTGGAGTACAGTAAAGCCGACTATCCCAACCCGCCGTTTGTGGCATGGGCAAAATAGTTTATTTTTGCGCCCATAAACAGCAAAACATCAGCAAAACATGAAAATAACTTTGCCGAAAAACTTCACATTAAAAAAACATACTGGTTTTTGGAAACAGATAGGGATGATTATCATTGGTACCACTTTCTCTTTGGTGCTTACCATTGGAACGAGTATGATGCTTGAACTTAGGGAGCGGGCCAATGACCGCCGGCTTTCGGCTCTTATGGTGATGGGCACCATAGAGGACTTTGCCAACGGCATCGAAGAAATTGTCGTACAACAACAGCATTGCGACTCGCTTTGCGCCTGGCTTCTCAGTGTGCCCGTCGATGAACTGGAACTGATGCCAAAAGAAACGCTGCAGGATTTGGTGTTTGATGCCGTGGGCAACAGCTTCGTCTCGTTCGACAAAGCTGCCGAGAACATTTTTTCCAATAATCTTGAGACGTGGAAAAACCTTGGTAATTTCCAGTTTATCAGTAGTGTAGGTGACTGTTTTACGCGAATGCACAACATCGAGGATTACTGGAACAACAGGGTGAGAGAGGAGGAGAAACTCTTCGATGACATCAGCGGCAACCCCGAGCAATATCCTGGAAAATATACCTGGACAAAATGGTTGCGTAACGACAATGTGCGTCAAGCAATGGCAATGAAGCACAACTGGATTTGTTGGTTGAGTTATCAGGCAGAATACATGCGCTACACCAACAAGCAGAATATGAGTGTGATAGGCATTTCCGAAAATGAGCTGAAGGAATTCATGGAAGAATACCATAAAGAAATCGTCATCGAGGAGCAAGCTCCAATCAGTGACGATTTCTACACTCCGATGCTCAAGCCGGAAGACCTTAATACTTTAGATGTCTATAAACAACAGCTTGATAGCATAAAGGCGCAACAAGAATAATAGGGCTACGGTTGTAGCTGTCTCTCAATCTCCTCCATCAAAGCCTCACCTTCAAGGTTGCGGGCGACAATCATGCCGTCCTTAATCAAGGCGTTTTGTGGAATGAAAGCGATGGCGTACAATGCTCCAGCGGCATTGCCCCAGCCTTTCAGGTCGGAGACCTGGGTCCAAGTCAATCCGTCCTTTTCGACGGCGGCGAGCCAAGCTTCTTTGTTGGTGTCGAACGAAACGCCGAGCACGTCAAAGCCTTGGTCGTGGTATTTCTGGTAAGCTGCCACCACGTTGGGATTCTCCTTGCGGCAGTCGGGGCACCAAGAAGCCCAAAAGTCGACCAACAGCAGTTTGCCTTGGGCGAGTTCGGAAAGGGTCACGGGATTGCCATCGGGGTCGTTTTGGGTGAAGTCGATGATGGGCTGACCGGCTTGTACGCGCTCTTGTTTCTCAACATATTCCTCAGCCAGCCTCAGGTTGGCGGTACTGAGGGTGCTGTCGGCTTGGTGGATGTTGTCGATCATCGTGCGCAGCTCGCAAGGGACGAAAGCCCATTTGTAACGATACATCACATAATGCGCCACAGGGTCGGTGGGGTTGTCCCAAACGAAGTCGAAGCAGTGCATCTTCAGGATTTCGTCCTTGTCGGCTTGGGCCATCGTGCTGTCGGCCTCCAACTTGGCTTCAAGCTCGTTGTAACTCTCGGTGAAGGCCATCAGTCTATCTTGCGACTCGGAGCCTTTCACGATGATATTGTTCGGGTTTTGTGCATCACCTTCCACGGTCACGTCGGTGTTGTCGGTGAAGAACATGAACGGACGACGCCAGCCATTCAGCATGAGGCTGTACATTTCGTTGTCATCGCAAACGGGTGTGGCAAAGGTAGCTTTCCAATCAACGAGCAAGGCTGAGTCAAGCATCTGACCGTCTTTTTGCAGATAAATGGTCTGGCCTTCGGTGTTGGCGAGGTCGACGTTGATGTTGAAGGTCGGCGTTGTGGGCTTTGAGGTGCAAGCGGCCATGATGAGTGCCATTGCAGCGATAATAAGGGTTCTTGTTTTCATAACGTAAAATGTGTATTTTGAATGTGGAATTAGGAATGCGGAATGCTGAATGACCTATCGGGGTCCTTAATTCCGCATTCCTAATTCAGCATTATTTAAGTAATTCTGAGAGTTTTGCCACCAAGTCATCACCGCGCAGGCCTTTGGCTACCATGTTGCCGTCTTGGTCGAAGAGGAAGTTGGACGGGATGTAATAAATCATGTAGGCTTCGCTGGCGGTGTTATCCACATCGCGCACCTGCGTATAGGGCAGTTGGTCTTCTTCGACGGCTTTCAGCCAAGCGGCTTCGTCCTGGTCGACGCTGACGGCGATGACATCGAAGCCGAGTGCGTGGAACTGTTCATATGCGGCCTTCACGACGGGGTTTTCCTTGCGGCACGGACCGCACCACGAGGCCCAAAAGTCGACCAAAGTGAGTTTGTTTTGGGGTATCATCTCGGAAAGAACGACCTCTGTGTCGTTATTGGTCATCAGCGTGAAGTCGATGAAAGGCTGGCCGATCTCGAGGCGTTCCTGCTTGGCGATGTAGTCGTTGAGGTGGTCGCGGTAGAGGGATTCGGTGGTGAAAGCACCCACCATTTCTTTCAGTTGGTCGAGCGGGTAGTCCTGTTTCACGCCGTCAAGGATGTAGTGGCTGACGAAGCTCTCGGGATGGGCTTTGATGTATTCGTCGCGGTAGTTGTCCTGTTGTTCCATCAGTGCGGTGCCCACTTGGTTGAGCGAGTCTATCTTGATAGTGTCGTTGTCCATAAAAGCTTGTTGCATGACGGCGTACAGGTCACGGATTTGCAGGTCGAATTGGTTCAGTTGCTTGTTGTAGGCATCCAGTTCTGATTGTGTCTCCGAAGCCATGATTTCCACGTCTTGCGGGTTGTTGATGTCGCCCACGAAGCTGACGTCCTTGTTGTCGGCGAAGAACGGCATGGAGCCGCGTTTGCCTTTCACTTTTAGGGCATAGAGGATTTGCGGGTTGTCGACGTTGGCGGTCAGTACGGCCATCTCATTGGCGATGACAGCCGAGTCAATGATGACGGGTTTGTTATCCACATACTTTTGCAGATACACCGTCTGGTCGTTGCCGTTTTTCAGGCTCACGTTGACCATGAAAGTCTTGGTTTTGTTGCAGGCGGTCAGGCCAAGCACCAAAGCGAATAAGAAGATGAGATGTTTTTTCATTGTAAATTAGGTGTTTATGATTGTCTTTGTTGAGGGTGCAAAATTACGGATTTTTGCTTTTTCTAGCGTTTTTTCTTTTGGGTATCAAAATATTTTTTCTTGTCAAGCGGAAATTATCACTATCTTCGCAACATTAAAACAAACTCGCTATGAAAATCGTCAGCTATAACGTGAACGGCATCCGCGCGGCCATCAACAAAGGCCTGCTGCAATGGATCAATGACTACCAACCCGATGTGCTCTGCTTTCAGGAACTGAAGGCCACGCCCGACCAAATTCCCTTGATGGACTTTGAGATGATGGGTTATCACCATTATTGGTTCCCAGCCCAAAAGAAAGGCTATAGCGGCGTGGGCCTCATCACAAAACAAGAGCCTGATAATGTGGTATATGGCATGAACGAGCCGCTTTACGACAACGAAGGCCGTTTCCTTCGCGCCGATTTTGGTGATTTGTCGGTGGTGAGCGTCTATCATCCTTCGGGCACCACAGGCGATGAGCGTCAGGCATTCAAGATGGTGTGGCTGGACTTCTTCCGTCAGTATGTCAACGAGTTGCGCAAGGAAAGACCGCAGTTGGTGCTGTCGGGCGACTACAACATCTGCCACGAGGATATTGATATCAACAACCCAAGGAAACACGACACTTCGTCAGGCTTCCTGCCTGAAGAGCGCCAGTGGATGACGGAATTCCTTGCCGATGGCTATGTCGACAGCTTCCGTCAGTTGGTGAAGGAGCCCAACCAATACAGCTGGTGGAGCTTCCGCGCCGGTGCCCGTGCCAAGAACCTCGGCTGGCGTATCGATTACCACATGGTGACTGACAATCTGAAAGACCGCATCGCCAACGTGGGCATTCTGCCCCAAGTGATGCACTCCGACCATTGCCCCATTATGCTTGAGTTGAAATGATTTTCGACAGAAGCCTTGCAATTCGGAAAAAGATTCGTACTTTTGCAGCGAAATAAATGCCCTTATAGTTCAAGGGATAGAACGGAAGTTTCCTAAACTTTAAATCTAGGTTCGAGTCCTAGTAGGGGTACAAATCGATGGCAAAGAACAAGTTTTACGTCGTCTGGCAGGGTCGCAATCCCGGCATTTACAGTAGTTGGGAGGCCTGCAAAAAGGAAGTCGATGGCTTTGAGGGAGCCAAGTATAAGGGGTATCCCGACAAAGCAAGTGCCGATGCTGCGTTTTCACAAGGTTTTACAGGATTCGAGAAAAAAACAACTCCACAGATTGATTTGTCGTGTGTTGCCGAAAAACCTGTCAGTCCCGCCATCACTGTGGATGCGGCCTGCTCGGGTAATCCGGGCAAGATGGAGTATCAAGGTCTGTTCGTCGATTTTGGGACACAGCCTGTCACCACGGTAAACTTATTCAAAAGCCCCGTTTTTGAGAACGGCACCAACAATATCGGCGAGTTTTTGGCCATCGTTCATGCCCTCGCTTGGCAGAAGCAAAAACGCACACAGTACCCCATATATAGCGACTCGGTCAATGCACAGCTTTGGGTGAGGCAGAAGAAATGCAGGACCAAGTTACAGCCTAATGCCAAAAATGAATACTTGTTCCAATTGATTGCCCGTGCTGAAAACTGGTTGAATGCCAATGCGATAGATGTTCCTATTCTGAAATGGAAAACGGAAATTTGGGGCGAAATCCCCGCAGATTTCGGCAGGAAATAATAGAATTATTCCCCGCTCAATCGGCGGGAAATAAAAAATGTCTTACTTTTACCGCCGCAAAACAAGATAGGAGATGCTCAAGTACGACTCGTATTACTTCCAATGTCCGCATTGCCAGGCTTGGCTTGAAGGTCGCAACCTGAAAGCCGAGATGGTCAATCAGTCTATCTTGTATTCTGACGGTAAAGTGCTGAACGACAATCTAATCACTACGCCACAGAAGATGCTGATGTGTCCTTCGTGCGGACATGTTTTCTGGATAGAGCATCCCGTTGAGCCGCTGATAACCTGCGAAAAACCCGAAGCCGAAGTATATTCATGGAACACGTGGCGGTTTTTCGGCATCAGCTTCTCCAACAACAAAGGGAAACTGGCACTCATCAACCATTACAAGACCATCCTGAAGAAGAGCCACTACGAACCAAAGAACGAGATTTACCTGCGTCGTTTCCTGTGGTGGGCCTACAACGACCTGCACCGCAACCATCAGCATGTGCGCTTGAAATACCTGCTCAACGGTTTTATGAGTTTTGGCGTGTGGCACGAAAACCGCAAAATGATCCTTGAAGGCGAGAAGCTGTTTCTCAAGAATATAAAAGATTTCAATGACAACCTGAAACGCCTTTTGGCCTTATTGGAAAAGCACCCCGAGGAGCAGATTGACCTCGAGGTGCCAGAAATTTACCGCGAATTGCGTCAATTCGACAAGGCCAAGGAATTGCTTGACCAGATGGGCAGCCGTACTCATTTTACCAACGAAATGCTGCGCCATTCCAAGTGGAAAGACTCGCGGGTGTTTATGGTCACGGGATAGGTCGGTGTGGCTTTGCTACCAGTCCGAATCCCAATCGGTGTCATCACTGTCCCACGAATCACTATCGCTGTCCCAGTCGCTGTCGCTGTCCCAGCCAGAGTCGTCACTATGACTGCCCGCATCGTACCATGAGGTTTCCTCGAAGTTCTTTCCCGAATGGTTGTAATACTGGTAGTCTTTCGCGTTGTCATCCGTGATTTCCTTGTCTAATTTCGATGCCTCATCAGATTGGTACCAATCGTCCGTATTGGCATCATAATAAAACCACTTTGAGCCTTGATGGTAGTATTCTTGGCCTTGGTATTTGTAATAACCGTTTGGGGCAGAGTCGTCGAAGATGGCCACCAGCATGGCGAAGAACATCAAGATAGCAAAAGCGATTGCACAGCCACAGCCTTTCCGTTTGTTTTTCTTTTGTGGCGTCTCTACGACATTCGCTGGACGGTTGCCTTTCTGGTCGACAATCTCTGCCTTCAGCCGTTGAAGTAGTTCGTTGACAGCGTAAGTCTCGTCGGTGCCTTGATAGCGGATAGCGCGTTCGCCGTTGGCCTTGTTCTTGTAGACCACGAAGTCGCCACTGCCATTTCTGTAAATGCCAAAGGCCTTTGGCTCAGTGATGTTCTTGCCGATGAAGAATCTCGTAATCTCCTCTGGCGGCAGATGGTGCGCGTCGTACCATGCCTTCAATTCCTCAATGGTCTTGGGCTGCTCAGGGGCGGTGCGGTTGACTCCCGAGAGAGGTGCGCCACAACTTGGGCAGCGCACGCTCGTTTCGTCAATCATCGAGCCACAGAAATCACATTTTACTTTCATGGTTGCGTTCTTTTCTTTTGACGAGGCAAAGATAGGAAAATTTTGTAGAAACGTACCATGGCGCGTCTCTGCAGAGACATACCCTATAAATCAAAGGTCATAGATGATCTCCTCAAAACTCCGTTCGTCCTCCAGCCCGTTCATCTTCTCTTGTTTGATGCGCGACTTGCGGCGGGCATAGCTGTTAGTTTGCAGGTTCATGAGGATGGAAATGACTTGGTTGCTGAAGCCTTGCTTGGTGAGACAACAGATCAACAAATCGCTTTTGGTGAGGGCGGGGTATTGTGCTGTGAGGCGTTGGGTGAAGTTGCCATAGACCTTGTCGATGAGTGTCACGAATTCGTCCCATTCGCTTTCCTTCAGGTCGAAGTCGAGGGTCGAGGCGGTGATTTGTTCGGTCAGAGCCAAGGCGGTGACATAGACCTTGTTTTTCTTCAGTTCCAGCTCCAATTGGTTCTTCATCTCCTCGGCTTTCAGTTTGGCACTCAGCGTTTTCTGTCGCAACAGCAGCAATACTACGACCAAGGCCACCAACAAGCCGCCCAAGATAAGGTAGAGATAGAGGCTCTTAAGCTTTTGTTCCGCTTTCAAGGCTTCTTTTTGCATCTGAAGGTCGTATTCCGCCTTGATGCGCTGCACCTGTTCGCTTCGGTGTGTGCTGTCGGCTTGCATCATGTTCTCGTTGAAGAGCTCGTGGCATTCCAAAGCTTGTTGGTAGTCGCCCTCAAGCTGATGGAGGAAATAGAGGCTTTGGTAGGCCGACATGCGCACCCCCGCCATCTCGTTTCGTGTGGCTTCGGTGAGGTGAACAATGGCGAGGCTGTCTTGTTCCAGGTAATAATAGGCTAGTCCCAATGTCAGTTGGCTGTCGCCTTCGGCGCCATCGGCGCGGGCTCGGCTGACACGTTCAATCACTTGGTCGTAATCTTCCTTCACCAAATACACGTCTCGGCTCGATTCGAGTAGGACTTCATTTTCCATCGTTTTGTCGTTTATGGATTTGGCAATAGCAAGGGCTTCGTTGTAATGCTGTTCAGCGGCATCGATGTCGCCCAACGAGGCTGTTGCCCGGCCACAGTTGCGCAGGGCGTTCATCAATAAGATGGAGTCGTTGAGTTCGCGGGCCAATGTGGCGGCATTTTCGTGTAGTGGCAAGGCTTCCGCAAACAATTCGTGCCTCCAATAGGTGAAACCGAGGTTGTCCTCGATTTGTGCTTTCAGCCGCTTCACCTCGGGTTGGTCTTGGTCGCAGCGGTTGATGTCGATCAGCGCCTCGCTGAACGACTCGGCAGCCTCCTCTGTTTGTTTGGCAGCACGTTGCTCAAGACCTTGCTCGAAATGCGTCTCGGCTTCCTTGAGCCAGCGCGCCTTCTGCTGGCAGGCTGTGAGGCCCACCAGCAAAAGGAATGCTATTATTGAGCAGTGTGTTTTCATTGTTTCACGAATTTAATAGTCTGTTCGCCCAAACTGATGAAATACATGCCCGCAGGCAGATTGGCAATGTCAATCCGCTGGTTTTCAGCGGTGATAATGTCCGTGAGAATGGTTTGTCCCATGAGGTTGGTGATGCGGTAGGTCTGGTTCGATAGAGACGCACGGCCGTGCGTCTCAACGAACAAGACACCGTCCGTTGGATTAGGATAAACCGTTAATGTCTCAGAGCCTGTCGAAGGGCCGTTTTCTCCAGGTTCATCAATACCATGGTGCAATTGTTCATACACCTCGTCGCAGTCTCTTTCGCCATATTTGAGTTCCAAAAAACCATTTCTCCAATAGCAACGCAAACCCTCAACACGGAAGCTTTTACTTTGCGTCATCAGTTTTTCGGGGAAGAAACTCGTCAGATGGCCAATGCCACAAATGATGGTGCCGCTGAAAATTTCGTTTGCGTCGGTGATATACAACATCCTGTAATTCGTGTTGTTGTAAACGTAGTTTTCATCTGTGGCATCTACATGGACAGTAACGGTTTCGTTTCCTACCTTTATGTCCCATTCATCGCCTACGTTCGCTGTGAAGTCATATAATGTTGTGAATTCTTCAGTGGTTTTGTTCCACCAATACACTTTGCCGTTTTCTTCATAGATGTATTCATGGGTCACCTCGGTAATCTGGTTTCGGTCGTAGTGTGTGTTGCTGCGCACGATGACCTTCGGGCGTTTGCCAGCCCGATTGATGAGCGTGTCGCCGACACATTCCAAATGCTGGTAGGTGATGCTGCCATCGTCGTTAAGGATTTCGTAATACATCTCTCTTCCGCCAAGAATGTTTCCCATCTCTGCCAAGCACCAAAAATAACCACCCCAATTCTCGTCATTCAAATAAGTTTCGAGTGTGCCCAATGGAACATAAATAAAAGCATCCGCAGGCCTTACGTTCCAAGGATAGAAAGCATTCAGGTTTATGACGGGTGGAGTTTCGGAATAAATGTTGATTTCCAGAAGATGGGGACAATTATATATGGCATAATATCTGATTCTTGTCACAGAATTTGGGAAACTGACTGACACCAAGCTGTCGCAACCATTAAATGCGGCATTACAGACTTCCTGGATGCCTTCGGGAATAGTGTAGTTCGTCGCATAGTTTTTGGGGAAATGGGCAAAATAATGGTCATTATACAAAGGCTCACTCAAGTTTTGACAATCGCTAAATGCGCCATCGCCTATGTATGTCAATGAATTAGGTAGGTTTATCGTTGTTATTAGTGAACATTCCCTAAAAGCATCTTCCTCGATGGTTTCCAGCGATTCGGGAAGCGAAACACAAGTTAGACTGTCACAATGTAGGAAGGCCTGGTATTTGATGGTTTTTACAGAGTTGGGGACGATAACAGAGTCGAGATGGGTGCAATTCCAAAACGCCCGACTTAAAATTGTTTCCACGCCATCGGGGATGTGGTAAGAAGAAGCGTAATCACAGGGATAATAGGCAAAAAAGTGACTGTTATATACAGGTTCGGTCAGTCCGCCACAGCCCTCAAATACGCATCCTCCCATATTCGTCACAGAATTAGGAAGCTCAACGGATGTTAATGATGCGCAATTTGAGAAGGCGGATTCTCCTATGTTGGTAACCGAGTTTGGAATGACAATGGTATGAAGTCTTTCGCAAGAACGAAAAGCCTCCTTCCCAATGTTTTGCAAAGTATTTGGCAAGATAATGGAATCCATCCAACTGCAACCGAGAAAGGCTGCTTGTTTGATATTGGTCACCGAGTTGGGAAGTGTTATGGTTTGAATTCTCGAATAAGAAAAAGCGTCTTCTTCAATGGTTGTCACACCCGCTGGGATGATGGCAGAAACCAAATCGGAATACTTAAACGCTCCTTTCCCAATTCTCCGAACCGAATTTGGGATGTCAACATTTATCAACGAACAGCCATAAAAAGCGCCAGTTGCAATTTCTTCGATTCCTTCTGGAATTTCGTATGGCAATTGGTCATATCTTGGATGGTAGGCAAAG
Organism: uncultured Bacteroidales bacterium; assembly: GCA_905234765.1. The sequence continues at coordinate 107,251 of CAJOIF010000001.1, read as the reverse complement.
ATTTTGTCGTTATACACATCATTCATTATATGGGTGGTTCCATCAAAAACATAATCTCCCATATTAGTTACCGAGTTGGGCAAGGAGAAATCCAATAAGGCACTGATATCACTGAAAGCCATATTGCCTATGGTGGTAACAGAATTCGGAACAATGACACTGGATATTGCGCAATAGGAAAAAACCTCTTCGTCGATAACGGTCACCATGTAAGTGATGCCATTGTATTCGACAGATTCAGGAATGATGAGGTCGCCTTCGGGTCTGGTATAGCCCCACCAACCTGGCGGGGTGTTGCATGGGAATGTCACAGCCACTTCATGGTTTTCCTCGGAGAGAATACGGTAATATAAAGTCTGCCCTGATTCGCACACGGCGGAGAAATGGAAATTCTGTGCGAAGGTGCTTATGGCCAAAGTCATTAAGACTAAGATGATGATAGACTTTTTCATGGTTTTATGTTTTTCATTGTTAGTTATTCCACAATAAATTTCACTGTCTGTCCACCCACGCTGATGAAATACATGCCAGCGGGCAGGCTGTTAATGTCAATCTGCTGTTTTTCAGCGGTGATGTGACCTTGCATCAGGATTTGGCCCAAGAGGTTGGTGATGCGGTATGCGTTTTCCTTTTGTAGATACGTTGCGCGCAACGTATCTACAAACAAAACACCATTGGCCGGATTGGGATACACCGCAAAGGTCCCTGAGCTTGTCGAAGGCCCGTCCTCCTCAATGCCATGCAGTTCTCCATAAATCGCGTCACAATCCTCATCGCCAATCTTAAACACCAGTGTGTCCTCTGCCCAGTAGCAACGCAGGCCGTCCACACGGAAACTCTTGCCTCGGTTCATCAGTTTTTCTGGGAAAAAGCTGCTAAGATGGCCGATGCCGCAAACGATGTCGCCGCTGAAGAGGTCTTCAGGGTCACTCACGCGCAGCATCCGATAGGTCTTGTCCTCATAGTCATAATTTTCCACAGCATCCACATGCATTGTGAGGCTTTCTGTGCCGACCTTGATTTCCCATTCGTCGCCCACATTGGCGTTGAGGTTATAGAGCGTGGTGAATTCTTGCAGGTCACGGTTCCACCAATAGACGATGCCGTTTTCCTCGTAAACATATTCATGTGTCACCTCGGTTTCTTCGCGGTCGTAATGTGTGTTGCTGCGCACGATGACTTTGGGGCGTTTGCCACGGTCGAACAGCGTATCGCCGACACACTCCAGATGCTGGTAGGTGATGCTGCCGTCATTCCACTCGATTTCGTAGTACCATTCGGAAGGGAATGGAAAGAAACTCGGGATGTCGTTGGCATTGGGGATGCTTTTCCAGTATTGTCCGTTGCCAAAGAAATACAAGTGGTTGTCAAACCCTTTTTTGAGAATACCATCATCCCCTCCTGGGGCAGGCTCAGACAGTGGAAGATTTTGGACGGTGTTATAGAAATGCTCGCCATGATCTAAGGAATAGGCCAATACCGCGGTGTTGTTTATTGTAATGTTTCGTTTGTAAATAATCCCGTTGTTGGCCAAAGCAAAACTATTTGCGCCAATTAGGTAAAAACCAGGTTCATGATCGAATTGTGGACCTGACCAAAAACAATTGGCCACAACGTTGCCATCAGGATCAAACTCCAAGTCGAAGATTGCAGCACCATCAAAGGCGGCAAGTTCCCAGTTCTGCATGTCAGAAAGCGTAGAATGATAAATGCCGCTCATATAGCCAGAGTATTGCCAGATGCCAACATACACATCGCCTGCCGCGTTCGCGATTACGTCGCTTACATTGAGGTTGTCATCCATGAATTCGAGAATCGTGCCATCCCATGTGCTGCCTCCATCGGTGGAGAAATAGATTTCCCCATCATAAGACCAAATGAGAATGGTGTCGTTATTTGAGGAATATAGGCCACCAATGTTTTGCATCGCACATGTAGATATCATGGAGGAATGCTGCCAGGTGTTGCCATTGTCGTCAGAATAGGAGACAGCCATACGGTTGTCGTTGAAGACGAAGATGCGGCCTTCGTTGTTAACATAGAAACAATTATCATTGAAAAAAGAGTCATAGCCTGTTTGTTGCCCAAGAACGATTTGCCATGTCTCTCCTTCGTCTTGTGAGCGTACCAAACCGCTGGAGGAACTGTGTATGAAGATGCTCCCGTCGCCACTTATACCTAATAAATGGCCGGGGATGTTGATGGGCTTCCAAATACTTTGCGCCTCAAGGAGGCCGAAACAACTGAGACAAAGGATGACAATTGCGAATAACTTTTTCATGGTAGAAGATGTTTTAACTGTTGATAATACCTTATTTACTTTGTTCATGAACTTTCGCATACATCGTTCCGATGTTTGCATGGCAAAAGTATAGCATTTCTCAAAGCAAAAAACAACTTGTCAAGCCCATAGGAGGGCTTGTCTATCATCTCGCAAAGATAGTAAAAAATAAAAGATTGGATTTCAATTTGTTAGAAAATCGGAATCCAATCTTTGTCTATGGTATTGTCTATGTAGAGACGTGCCATGGCACGTCTCTACAACGGCAAAACCATCATTTCTTCGGCTTCAATTCGTCGAAAATCATGTTGCGGAGATTCTCGATTGGGACGCGAACCTGTTGCATCGTGTCGCGGTCACGCACGGTGACAGTGTTATCGACCAAGGTGTCGTTGTCCACGGTGACGCACATTGGCGTACCGATGGCATCTTGTCTTCGATAACGCTTGCCGATGGAGTCTTTCTCCTCGTACTGGCACATGAAGTCGGCCTTTAGCGAGTCAATGATTTCGCGGGCTTTCTCCGGCAGACCGTCTTTCTTGACCAGCGGCAACACGGCCACCTTGTAAGGCGCCAGGATGGCCGGCAGTTTCAGCACCACGCGCTCCGAGCCGTCTTCCAGCTTCTCCTCGGTGAAGGCGTTGCTGAACATGGCGAGGAACATACGGTCCAAACCAATGGAGGTCTCGATGACGTAAGGCGTGTAGCTCTCGTTGGTGTCGGGGTCGAAGTATTGGAGCTTCTTGCCCGAATATTTCGCGTGGGCCGAGAGGTCGAAGTCGGTGCGGCTGTGGATGCCTTCCAGCTCCTTGAAGCCGAAGGGGAAGTCGAACTCAATGTCAGTGGCGGCATTGGCGTAGTGGGCCAGCTTCTCGTGGTCGTGGAAGCGGTATTTTTCGGCGGGCAGACCTAAGGAGAGGTGCCAGGCGAGACGTTCTTGTTTCCAGTGTTGGAACCATTCGAGCTCCGTGCCGGGACGGACAAAGAACTGCATCTCCATCTGTTCGAACTCGCGCATGCGGAAGATGAACTGACGGGCCACAATCTCATTGCGGAAGGCCTTACCCGTCTGGGCGATGCCGAATGGAATCTTCATGCGGCCTGTCTTCTGCACGTTGAGGTAGTTGACAAAGATACCCTGTGCTGTCTCAGGACGAAGGTAAATCGTATCGGAACCTTCGGCCACACTACCCATCTTGGTGGCGAACATCAGGTTGAACTGGCGCACGTCGGTCCAGTTGCGGGTGCCGCTGATGGGACAAACGATCTCCAGGTCGAGGATGAGTTGCTTGATAGCGTCGAGGTCGTTCTTCTCCATCGCACCATACAGGCGGTGACTGATTTCCTCAATCTTGGCCTTGTGTTCCAACACACGCGGGTTGGTGGTCACAAATTGCTCCTCGTTGAAAGCATCGCCAAAACGCTTGCGGGCTTTCTCCACCTCTTTATTAATCTTCTCTTCAATCTTGGCCATGTAATCCTCGACGAGCACATCGGCGCGGTAGCGTTTCTTGCTGTCGCGGTTGTCGATGAGCGGGTCGTTGAAGGCATCGACGTGGCCTGAGGCCTTCCAGGTGGTGGGGTGCATGAAGATGGCGGCATCGATGCCAACGATGTTTTCGTGCATCTGTACCATGGCCTTCCACCAGTATTCGCGGATGTTCTTTTTCAGCTCCACGCCATTCTGGCCATAGTCGTAAACAGCTGACAGTCCGTCATAAATCTCGCTCGAAGGGAAAATGAAACCGTATTCCTTCGCATGAGCGGTTATTTTCTTGAAAAAATCTTCTTGGTTCATAGTAGTTTAATTTGTGACGCGAGACTAATAGACGCGAGACGAAAATTTGTCCCGTGTCCCGAAGTCCCGTGTCTCGTGTCAAATTCATTATAATAATTCTAACGGTTTACATATTTTAAATAATCAGCATCGCGTCACCATAGGTGAAGAAACGATACTTTTGAGCGATGGCTTCTTTGTAGGCTTTCATCAACAGGTCGTAACCCACGAAGGCCGCCACTTCCATCATCATCGGAGACTTAGGCAGGTGGAAGTTGGTGATCATGCAGTTGGCCACCGAGAAAGTGTAAGGAGGGAAGATGAACTTGTTCGTCCAGCCTTTGTAGGGTTTGATTTTGCCGCCGATGGTCATGGCGGTTTCAAGGGCCTTCAGCGAGGTGGTGCCCACGGCAAACACGTTGTTGTGGCGCGCATTAGCCTCGTTGACCAGTTCGCAACACTTTTCGTCGATGTACATCTCTTCGGAGTCGGGTTTGTGCTTGGTGAGGTCTTCCACTTCGATGTCACGGAAATTACCCATACCAGGATGTAGGGTCAGTTCGGCGAAAGAAGCACCGAGGATTTCCATGCGTTTCATCAGGATTTTGCTGAAGTGCATACCAGCGGTAGGAGCAGAGACAGCGCCTTCCACTTTGGCGTAGATGGTCTGGAAGTCGTCGGCGTCTTCGGGACGCTCGTCACGGTTCAGTTCACGCGGAATGGGCGTGTGGCCCAGCGACGACAAGGTTTTCTTGAACTCGTCGTAAGTGCCGTCGTAGAGGAATCGCAGGGTGCGGCCACGCGAGGTGGTGTTGTCGATGACCTCGGCCACCAAGCCTTCACCTTGGTCGATGGGACCGAAATAGAGCTTGTTGCCGATACGGATTTTGCGCGCTGGGTCGACGAGCACATCCCACAGGCGGCTCTCATGGTCCAGTTCGCGGAGCAGTAGCACTTCGATGTCGGCCTCGGTCTTTTCCTTCTTGCCGTAGAGCTTGGCGGGGAACACCTTCGTGTTGTTGATGACGAACACGTCACCGTCCTTCACGTATTCGATGAGGTCCTTGAAAATGCGGTGTTCAATCTTTCCAGTCTTGCGGTCGACCACCATCAGGCGGGCTTCGTCGCGGTTCTCCAACGGGTAGAGCGCAATCAAGTCGCTCGGCAGGTTGAATTTGAATTGTGAAAGTTTCATTATGATAGGATTGTTGTTGTTTTATCTCCAGAATAAACTACAAAGATACGACAAAAACGAAATTTTGTCAAGTGATTTTTTGTAAGTGGTTGGTTTTCAGTTTTGTTTTTCGGCTTTTTCCATCTCGGCTTTCTTCCACTCCTTATACTCATCCCCCGTGTCAATGATATGCTGCTTCAGCTTTTCCAACGGCCAAGCGTCTTCAACTTTGAAGTCACCGATTCGGGTACGTCTTAAAGAAGTCAAGCAGGCGCCATTGCCTAAGGCTTTGCCGAAGTCGTTGGCCAGGCTGCGGATGTAGGTGCCTTTGCTGCAAACGACCTCAAAGTCCAATTCGGGGAAGCGGTCGAGGCTGAGTTTGAAGTCGTCGATGCGGACATCGCGGGCTTTCAGCTCGATTTCCTCGTCGGAGCGGGCATAGTCGAAGGCGCGTTTCCCCTTGATTTTAATCGCAGAATACTTGGGCGGATATTGCTTCAGGTTGCCGATGAACTGCTGCCTTGCCGCCTCGATTTGTTCGGGCGTGATGCCGTCCGTAGGGAAAAAGGCGTCGGGTTCGCTTTCAAGGTCGAAAGTCGGGGTGGTCTGACCGAGCAGAATCGTTCCTGTGTAGGTCTTCACCTGCGCTTGGTAGTTGTCGATTTGTTTGGTCATCTTGCCGGTGCAAAGGATGAGCAAGCCCGTGGCCAACGGGTCCAACGTGCCCGCATGGCCAACCTTCAGTTTGCGGATGCCATAGCAGCGATTGACCAAGGAACGGATGAAATTGACCGTGTCGAACGACGTCCAGTCCAAGGGCTTGTCGATGAGGATGACCTCGCCGTCTTCAAAATGGAACATATTGTTGTTTTTTTGACGCGGGACGCGAGACTACGGGACTTCGGGACACCCCAAAAGTCACGTGTCTCGCGTCTCGAAGTCTCGTGTCATTTTAAAATATAAGGCAAAACAATAGCCAGCACACCAACAATGGCGCAATAGATGGCGAACCAAATCAGCTTGCCTTTCTTCACGATATTGATCATCCACTTGCAGGCGATGCAGCCGAAGATGAAGGCCGCCAAAAAGCCAACAATAGCTGCCACAGGCGAAAGCCCGCTCATGGCTTGGCTAAAACCGACCTCAAAGATGTCTTTGACGTCCAGCAAAGCCTCGCCTAAAATGGGCGGAATGACCATCAGGAACGAGAATTGGGCGAGTTTTTCCTTTTTGTTGCCAAGGAGCAAACCCGTTGCGATGGTGCTGCCCGAACGCGACAAACCCGGCATGACGGCGCAAGCCTGGGCAATGCCGATGATGAAAGCATGAAGTCCGCTGATGTTTTCTTTTTGGCGCGGTTTGGCAAAATAAGAGAAGGCTAATAACGCAGCGGTAATCAACAGGCAGATGCCCACGACGAGCAGTCCCGACCCGAAGACTTCTTCCACCTTGTCCTTAAAGAATAAACCAACAATCATCACGGGAATCATCGAGATGAGGATGTTGATGGCATATTTCGTGCCGCCGTTGAGGTTTTGGTAGCTGTTCCAGGATTGTTTGGTGAACAAATCCTTGAAAATCCAGACGATTTCCTTCCACAGGATGACTAAGGTGCTGAGCACGGTGGCCACGTGGAGCAACACCGTAAAAGTGAGGTTCGATTCGCCGTCTTCGAGGCCGAAGAGTGCTTGACCGATGGCCAGATGGCCGCTGCTACTGACGGGCAAGTACTCCGTCAGGCCTTGGAAGATACCGAGAATTAATGCTTGTATCCAGTTCATAATTTATTATTTTCGACTCGGGAGGCGGGACTTCGGGACACGGGACAACGGTTTCTGAGCTTGTCGAAGGATTGTCTCGTGTCTCGTGTCTCGTGTCTTATTGTTTATTCCTCCAAAAGATTGCGACAATTTCAACCACGAAGCCAGCCAAAATCAGAATGGTTGACAAGGTAATGCGTTGAAAGTCAAACATTTTTTCGTTGAACACATCGGGGTCATTGGAGCCGCCGCCCAGCATGAGGATGAAGCCCAATGCGAGCAGGACAAGGCCTATCAATACGATGATGTAGTTTTGTTTGCCGAAGGGCATGACTTTCTGGTTGTCAATGACTTCGGGTGTCTTTGTTTTTGTTGTGTCTTTTGCCATATCGTTTGTGTTTTTGTTTTATGCGTATAGTCGGTCGACATCGGCGTGGAGGTATTTCCGCAGGGCTGAACGGGTGGAGAGTCCGCCGAGCAACATGCCCAACAAAAGGATGCCGACAAAGATGCCGATGATAATTGTATAGTCTTGAACCAAAGTCAGTTCTGGTAGGCGTTTGTTGAGACCGTAAAGCAGCAACGCTAAGAAGACAACGGCCAGCAAAGCTCCAAAGAATCCTTGTAAGATGCCACTTTTGATGAAGGGACGACGTATGTAGGATGCCGTGGCTCCGACCAGCAACATGCTGCGCACCAGAAAACGTTTTGCGTAGATAGAGAGCCGTATTGTGTTGCGTATCAGTGTGATGGCGACAATCAAAAAGATGAGGCAGGCTACCATCAGTGCAATGCCGATGCGGTTGGCATTTTGGTTGATGACATTGACGAGCGATTTCTGGTAATAGATTTCCTTGATGTCGGTGTTTTTGAGCAGTTGCGCTTGGAGGGCAATGATACTGTCGTTGTTGGCATAATCGGCTTTGAAACGCACGTCAATGGAGGGAAGAAGTGGATTTTCCTCGTTGCCGAGCCATTGCAGGAAGTCCTCGCCGAGGTCTTCACTCAAGCGGCGGATGGCTTCGTCCTTGGTGATGTAATCGGTGGATTTCACGGCAGGCATGGCTTCAAGCTCTTTTTGCAGCTGCAAAATGTTGTCTTCCTTCACGTTGCTGTTCAACACAATCTCAAAACCGATGTTTTCCTTGAGGTGATTGGAGAGTTTCTGCGCATACATCATGAGCAGGGCAAACACGCCTAACAGGAAGAGTACCAATGTGATACTCACCAGCGACATGAAATAGGACCCTGCCACGCGGCGTTTGCTTGAACTCATTGCTGACATTCTCATGAATTGAAACGGCAAAGATAGGGGATTTATTTGAAAGGGCGTGGAGAAAAGCGAAAAAAGCCATCAAAAGCACCAACTGTCTCCTGGGTCGGTTAAGCTTTCGATGGCTTTGATGGTTTCCTTGAAAGGGAATCACTGTTTTCTAACAGCTACTTTTGAAATGTGGTTTCTCCCCTCGACATCGGTGATGCGCAGCAGGTAAACCCCTTCGGGCAAGTCTGCAACGGGGATTTCATTTGTGCCTTGTGCGGTCTTTACCAATTGGCCGAAGGTGTTATACATCTGAATGTCAGACGGTTCAATTCCTTCAATATGCACCGTTTCCGAGGCAGGGTTGGGATAAACCTCCAACTTGTCTTTTCCTGTTTCGTCCACTCCGTCAACTGACCAATACACCCTCACGAAATACTCGTATTCGTTGTACTTCGAGCGTGCCGGTGCCGAGTAGCAGTCGATGGCTTGGTAATAGGCCACCACTTTGTAGAGATAAAAGGTCTCGTCCTCCAATGGGCTGTTGTCAGTATAGGACGTGGCACTGGCGTTCAAAGTCTTGATTTTCTGCCAGTTCATGTCGGCTTCCTTGGTGCGGTAGATGTAATATCCCGACAAGCCCGCGTTGGGTTGGGGCGTTCCCCAAGTCAGTTTCACCTTGTTGCTGCTGGTCATCTCATACCAAAGGTTGGTGGCGGGTTGGCAGTCGTCGCCTACGCTGACGCAGACTTCGTTGGTCGGGTCGCTCTCGCCCGAGGCGCAGAAGGCCGTCACGTAGTAGCAGTTACCGCCATGATTCGGTTCCTCGTCGACGAACTCGGTGAGGTGGCCGTGTACGGTATGCAGCAACACGCCGTCTCGATACACGTTGTAGTCGGAAACGTCCGCTGCGGGTTCCCAAGCCAAAACGACATCATAGTCATTGAAGACTTCGGCATGAAGGTCGGAGGGCGTACCGCAGTCCGATCCGTTGCCGCAGCTATTGTTGGTTTGCAGGAAAACGCCCTCGGGCAAATCGTTGATGGAACCGGAATAGGTGTAAACCGATTGATTTTCAGCGTCTCTAATGGTGAATGATACGTCATTGATAGTGCTGTTTCCCTTCTCCCAAGCGAAAGAAACATTGCCCAATGGCACATCCACTTGGAATGTCGCGGAAGATGAAGTGGCCGAAACGCTTCCATACACCTGTGAGGCATTGTTAATTACTTGAATGGCAGCTTCTTCCCATCCGTTGGGCGACGAAGTGCCAGCTTCTATCGTCCAAGTGCAACTCGGCCCGAAGCATACCCCGTATTGCGCGGCAATCAAGCCGTGGATGCCATTGTTGACGGCATATACCTGATAGTCGAAAAGCCCGTAGTGCGGCACTTCGTCGGTGATGTTCATGGTCGCTCCAGGCATGACGTTATCCTCGGTAAAGACTACCTGCCCGTTGCGCTTGACGACGATTTGGATGAGGTTAGATAAGTTGCTGTTGCTTAATGTCTTATCAGGATTTGTCCAATGGATGTTGCAAGTGTAAGATTCATCGGAGAGCGGCTCGACCGTGAAATTGGTGGGAGCCTTGGGCGTTTCGTTATAGACGGGCAGCGGCCTTGCGTTGGCCACCATCTTCTGATATGTGTTCCAGTTTTGGATGCCGACCTGAAGGTTGTCGATGCTGAAATAGCCGTCATATTGTCCGCCCCAGCACCAGTTGAAGTGGAACAGGCCGTTGGCATCGTAGCCGTCGCAAACAAAGGCATGACCTCCGTCAGTATTTTGCCCTGCATACAAGATAGGCACTTCCGAATCCAAGGCCTCGCGCATCATGGCCACCCATGCGTCGTGGGAATAGTCCTCGCGCATCAGGCATTGCGAAGGGGCATAGCTGAAATAGGTGCTCAATGCTGGAGAGACGTCCTGCAGGAAAGCGCCACTGGCATAGGCACTATACATCATGTTGACACTCACGCCGCAATGGTACAGGAGAAGGGCCAAGTCGGGATGAGGTGCGGTCAAAGCATCGGGCATCTCGTCCCAGCGATAGACCGCCTGGCTGAAGTCGACGTACAACTCGCCGTAGGGCTGGCAGGTGTAGGAATGTGACCCCGAGCCTTGGGCGGGATAGCTCCAGTATTTCATTACCTGTCCCATGGCAGTGGCTACGCAGCCGACGTAGGCTCTTTCGCAAGGGCCTTCATCGTCTTTGGGGCAACTTGCATTATAGTAGCAGTTTTGGTGCCAACGGGTGGAGACGAGCGGCTCCACTGCTCCGTATTTTTCGGTTTTCGTTTTGCCAAAACGCTCAAGGTTGGCCCATTCCTGCGCGATGACGAAGTCGGTTTTTTTTAGTCTTTCTTCCGCATAATCAATGGATTGGCCGTAGCCGTTGAGGAAATAGGACAGCCCATCGGGGATGTTTTCCGCATCGAAACGGCCTGTCTCGGCATAGCCGAGGATAGGGCTGGTGAGGTCGCAGGCGGAAACGATGACGAAACCGCCCGCAGTACCGTTGAAGACATGGAACGAGGGCCGACCGTTTTCGGTGACGGCGGTGTAGACCCATTCCAACGGGTTGTCATTCTTGAAGTTGGCCTCGACGAACTTCTCGCCCAAAGCCTTGGCGCGCTGCATACTGACGGTTCCGGCCAACATCGGAGTGGAAGCCATCAGCAGGGCGATGGCGATGCAATAGAATCTTGAGTGTTTCATTGTAGTATGTTTTAATGTGGTTAGTTATGTCTTATTGAGTTTCCCCTGCGGGGAATGGAGTTCTGTTGTTTTGTGAACTGCGGCGGTTAGAGCCAGTTGATAGTTTATGACTTGTCCTGCCACCGCCTTTTGATCTATTGTTTTCACTCCATTCCCCGCAGGGAATCTTTTCATCATGGCAAAACTATAACAAAAAATCGCCAAAAATCCAAGATTTTGGCCGAGTACAGATTTTTTCAGAAGTCAGTTTTGAAAATCAGTGAGTTGCGCGAAAAAAGTACAGATTTTTTTCAGTCGAAAAGGGCTGAAATCGGGTTGGAATCGGCCTTGTTTTTGAGGTTGGAGCGGTATTTTGCCACCGTGTTTTCGCTCAATTCGAGCAGGTCGGATTCTTCCTTGATGCGGAAGCCGAGGAAGGACAGGATGACCAAGTTGCGCTCCGTCTTGTTGAGGTCGGGATAGGCTGACTTCATTTTCTCGATGCCTTTGGGATAGGCGGCTTCGAAGGCTTCCATGATGCGTTGCAGGCGGTCTTTCTGCCCCGACTGGTACAATGCTACGGCCTGTTGTTGCAACATTTCCTTCTGCTGCGTGGACAGTTGTTCCAATTCAGCCTGTAGCTGGCGTTGCGCCTCGCGGAGTTTCAGGGTCTCCAATTCCTTGTTCTTGCGGTAGCGCAACGTCGTCCAAAGCACGGCCATCAACCCGATGATGAGCAAGGCAATCCAAAGGTAGAGGCGGTAACGCTTCAACTGCTGCTCGCTTTCCAAACGCTGGATTTCCAACTGCTTGTCGTATTCGTCCTTCACCTCGGCCACAGCTTTCTGCTCTGCACCATAGTCGGGACTGGCAGTCAGCAACTTATCGGCATAGACGGCGGCATTGGCCTCTTCTCCCAAGGCTTTGTAGGAACCGTAAAGGCGCTTGTAAAGGAAGGTGAGGTCGCCGCCCTTGGGGTTCATTCTCTCGGCCATCAATCCATAATGGAGGCAAGAGTCGTATTGCTGCAAATCGAAATAGGCCTGTGAAATGTCTTCGGTCAAATCAAACTGATACTTATTCGCCATAGGGCCATTGACCGTGCGCAAAACCTCCAATCCCTGCTGGCTTTCAGCAATGGCTTGACGAAGCGCTTTCTTTCCATCTTCCTCATTATCATAATGTTGAGTTTCAAAGCAGTAGAGATAATAACTAGCCAACGCAGTGTAGTAATAGGAAGCCTCAACCGTGTCGCCAATCGTTTCAGCACATTGCAGGCCGATTCGGTAATACATCAGGCAACTGTCGTATTCGCCAAGGAGTAAATACGCCGTTCCCAACGGAAACGCCGCTGTTTTTCAGCATAAAACTGGTCGGCCTGTTTGAGATGGTCAACACCTTCCCTGTGGTATCCCGAGTTGGTGTACGACATTCCAAGTCGCTGATGGATTGCGTATTTCAGGCGGTCGATTACGGTCTGCTCGTCGGTGGGCGTGAGCGAAAAACGCACCAAACGCTCGTCCACATGCTGGCATTGCTCAATGCTTTGCAAGGCTTTCAAACGATAGTTCAGCACATGTTGAGTCCCCATGTCGTCTATTTGAGCCAAACGCGCCAAAATCCAATAAGTCATGGCCTCGAAATACGTGTCATTACAGCCAATAAATTGCTTTTCAGCGATTTGCATCAGCGAATCGAAGTCAGAATATCTGTGAAAGCCGTCGTTCACCTTGGCTCGCAGCAGGCAATAATGCGCCCTTTCCTTTTCAGAAAGCACTGAAAGATTCAGTGTGTCAAGGATTTGCATTGCGCTGTCAAGATTGTTTTGGTAGAAGCACTCCACGCGATAGAGCATGTCTTCCTCGGGCGGGGGAGGGGTGTCGTGCTTGGCGCATGCGGCCAAAAGCAGGAACGCAAGAATAGCTATGCAACGTAACGGTTTCATGCCGCAAAAGTAATTTTTTCTTTCTTACCGTTTCACAAACTTCCGTGTCTCATTTCCGACACTGACAAAATACATCCCTTGAGGCAAATTGGAGATGTCAATCTGTTGGTTTTCAGCGGTGATTTGGCCTGACATTAGGGTCTGGCCCATTAGGTTGGTGATACGGTATTCCGTAGGGCTGTCACATTGTGGCAGCCGTACATTCACAATGCCATTCGTCGGATTAGGATAAACCGTTATGGCCTCTGAGCCTGTCGAAGGGCTGCCTTCATCCAGCCCATACCCCACAGGCACCAATTGCACATCCTGCACCAAGGTCTCCCCGTCGGAAACGGTCAGGGTGAAAGTCTTGGGATAATAGCCCTCTCGGGAATACATCACCTCGTAGGTGCCGCCTTTGACGGGGCGGTGATAGTCGCCCACAGGGAGGTGGCTGCTGACGGCTGAGCCATGATGATCGTGGTTGAGAATGGTGACATCCGCCTCTAAAGGCTGGCCGGTAACCGAGTCGGTCACTATGCCGTGAATCCCGTTGAGGCATTGCTCCATGTAGCGCAACATGCTCTCGTGGTTGTAAGTCCAATACATGGGCATCAGCGAAGGGTTGGGCGTATAGGCGGTGGAGCATTCGATGGTCACCTCGCGGCATTGGGCGTAATAATTCATATAGTCCTGCCTGCTGCCATAGATGGGATACCACACATAGCCGTTGACGATGCCGTTGTCGTAGATGCTCATATAGAGGGTGTCATGTTCGTGGGTCAGGTCGGCATATTCGTGACAGACCAGTTGCCACCATTCGTCGTCGGGATGCAGCGGCTGGTAGGTGTCCCAGGGATAGTTCAGCACCTCTGAGCCACCGTGAAAATTCGCTGCCATAGTGAAAGGGTATTGCTCGGCAAGTTCCATCATCATTAGGGTTTCAGGCTGATACTCCTTGCCGTCGGGATGCGGACCGTTGTCGAAGTCGGGATAGTTGCGGTTCAGGTCTGCATTGTTGGCGTTGTTGCGGCGGGCACCAAAAACGGTGCTGTTGCCCCCGTAATAGGTGCCGTCGGGGTTGGTGCAGGGGGAGATGAAGATGTCGAGCTGGTCAATCAGCGCAAGGATGCGCGGGTCGTTGCTGGTGCAAAGCTCGTCAATGAGGCGGAGCATGAGCATCATGCCTGTCAGCTCATCGCCATGTATGGTGGAGGTATAGAGAAACTTGGGCTTGCCGTCGGGCTCGCCATTGTTGATGCGGCAGAACATGAGCTTACGACCGCTGGCCAGTGTACCTAAATCGATGTACGTGCATCGCTCTGGATAATCCTCGGCATACCGCTTCATCATGTCTTGATAAGCCTCGTAGGTGGGATAGGCATCCCAGTCGTAGGCCTCGCGGTCGGTGCCGTCCCACATGGCGTAATGCTCAAGCATGGAAGGCGGGGTGAGCAGATTGGGATGATAGCCCTTGGCCAGAAGCTGCCGGTATTGCTCCTCATTGGCGTAGCAAATCAGATGGTTGCCCTTCATCTTATCGATGGAGCAAAGACGGGTGAGCTGAGCGGTCTCCTCACGATGTTGGACAGGCAGGGAAAAATAGTACTCGCCACGAGCAGCCATCAGAGCCTCAAGGTCAGTTTGGGCATAAGAGTCCCCGAAAAGCCAAACAAGAACCAGCAAGAATAGAATGCGTTTCATAGTAAGTCTTTTGATATTTGACGCAAAGATAAGCAGAAAAAAAACAACTGTCAAGAGCGCAAGGAAGCGTCCAAAGCCGATGTCCCTACTTTTTTGGAATGTCCATTTTGGTTTTTATTGACAATCAGCGAAGTAATGATATGTATAAAATGGGCTTGTCCTTACTTTTTTATGGTGATAAAGAGGGATGATTTCAAGTTTTTGTGTAATTTTGCAGCATCATGAACAAACAGTGTGGTAATATTGAGCGAAGCGAGGACAAAAAGCGCGTCCTGTGGCAGCAGTTGGGACAACAGGGTTGCCTGTGGTCGTATGCCAAGAACCCGAACTGCATCGACGATAGCTTGCTTATTGAGAAAGCTCTGCTTTATTTGGAGTTTGAAGACTTACATAAACTAAGTGAGTTATATCCCCTAAAGCAAATACAGCGTGTGTGGCGCGAGCGTTTGGTCTCGCAAGGCGACTATTATGGCATCATCAACTGGCTACTTGCCGTCATGTTTTTCGATATCAAGAAACCCGACCAATATTTGAAACGATATGGAAAGCCAAGACTGGAAATTAGGGCTTAAGCAGGAAACAATACCTGTTTTTGAGGCTGTCTCACAAATGGAGGTCATTAAAGGCTTGTACCTTTGTGGCGGCACTGCTCAATCCTTGCAAATGAAACATAGGAAAAGCGAAGACCTTGATTTCGAACTGCTTGGTTTGAGAAAAGAACGTCCGATGCTCGACTTTTCAGCCATTTCCACCGAAGTGGCCCGTGTTTTCCCCGATTGCAGAAAAGAGTTTCTTGGCAAAAACCAGTTACAAATCTTTGTAAATGGGAATGTGAAGCTATCGTTTTTCAAGCCGGAAAACTCTGTTCCAGAATTAGGAAAAGGCTTCGTCTACAATAACATAGTCACTCCTTCGTTGCAGGAGTTGTTGGGCATGAAACTGTTCACTATTGCTGTCCGGAGCGCGTTTCGGGATTATTACGACATCTATTCCTTGCTGAAGGAAGACTACGATTTGGCCAAAGGTGTTGAATATGCTGGCAAGTTCTCACGTCATACCATACACTCGAAATTCATCTACAGCATCCTGCTGAACGAGAACTACTTCAGCAAGCCCGAAGGCTTTAATTTGCTTGAACCTAGATATGATGTCTCGACGACTGATATTGCAGAGTTCATCAGACAATATATAGAAGAGCGAAACATCAAAATCAAGAAATAACAACAAACAGCCCGAGAATTGCTCCCCAGGCTGTTTGCTTTATAAAGGAAGCAATGGTTTATCTCACCACAAATTTTCGTGTCCCCTCGCCCACAGTAATGAAATACATACCCTCAGGCAATGCTGACACATCAATTTGTTGGGTTTCGGCGGTGATGTTGCCTGTGAGGATGGTTTGACCCATGAGGTTGGTGATACGATATGTGGCTGGTAGAGACGCAATGCCTTGCGTCTCAATTATGAGGACCCCATCCGTCGGATTAGGATAAACCATTAAGGTCTCTGTGCCTGTCGAAGGGCCGTCTTCCTCAACCCCATGCAATTCCTCATAAATGGCATCGCAGTCCTCGTCGCCGTATTTGAACACCAGCTCGTCCTCCACCCAGTAGCAGCGCAAGCCCTCCACGCGCACACCGTCGCCGTTGTCCATCAGCCTTTCGGGGAAGAAACTCGTCAGGTGGCCAATGCCACAAACAATGTCGCCGCTGAAAAGGTCGTCGGGGTCGCTGACGTGCATCACACGATAGGTTCTACCTTCGTATTCGACGTAATCCACAGCATCCACAGTCATGGTGAGTGGAGGCTCTATGCCGACCATGATATCCCAGCTGTCGCCAACCTCGGCTTCGTAGTCATAAAGCACGGTGAAACTATGAGTGCGCTTGTTCCACCAATACAACTTGCCGTTGAGCTCAAAGACATACTCATGCGTCACCTCTTCACGCAATCCCTTGTCGTAAAGCGTGTTGATCTTCACAAGGATATGCGTTGGCTCGTCATTGATGATGGTGTCGCCCGCCTGGTACATGTATTGGTAGGTAATAGTGGTCGTTAAGGATTTCGTAATACCATTCAGGATGGCTCGGCGGTGTGACAGTAGTTTGTTCGCAATCATATCCCCCTTCGTGATAAAGCATCTCGCCATCATCAACATAACAACGAAGGTATTCTATCTCACTTGCATCAAACACTTCCCATCCATTGCAAACTTCTATGCTGGGGAACAAGCCTTTCTCATAGCCAACTCCTTCTATGATTTTCCCTTTCCCGCTAGAACCAACCCAAGGATCTTCATAATAACTAACCCACTGCGTGCGGTAAGTGTGTCCAAGCCAAGTCGTGCTGCCAACGCTGTCGACAATCACCTGATGCGTGCAGTCACCTACTTCGTAATCCCACGATTCTCCCGCTTCGGCATCAAAGTCATACAAAGTCGAGAAGGCGTTGGTAGTTGGATTGAACCAATACACCTTATTGTCTTCCTCATACACAAATTCGCCCCCGTCATGTCCTGTATCCAAAAAATGCTGATCGATGATGCTGCACTGATGGCCTTGGATAACCGTGTCGCCTTCCACGAAAAACCTCTGATATTCAGGATGCGTGCTCCATGGGTTGAACACATCGAAATACCACTCCGCGCCTTGGGGTGCGAACGTCGCAGGTGCTCCATCGCTGTTCATCACGCAGTCGTCAAACTCCTCGTTGTCCCAAATCAGGTTGCCGTTCTCGTGGTAGCACAACAGATGGACAAACGCGCCGTCCCAGCCTTCATAGCCACTGTTCAGGAAACCGTAAGTGCTGCCCACGCCTTCAATCCAGTATTCTTCTATTTCACCTGTGGTGCCATCGTCAAAATACATAGCCAAACCCAATTTCCGCCTCATGGTACCATTTACTTGAACTTGAGATTCTTCAAGCACAATCAACCGATAATCACTCCAACCTACACTAAATTGAAATCGTAAAGCAGCACCTCGTTTTGGTAGGATTGCTGCCAATACATGCGATAATACACCCTCTTGTCCTCTTCGCGAACCGCACCTGCAATTCTTTTGGAATCATACACATCTTCCTTCCAAACAAGTTTATAGTCCACTCCATCCAAGGTAATATCATCCCTAATGCTTTGGATTTCGGTAAAGTAATCATTCGGATAGTTCATTGAGCCAATGTACACCACATTCCATTTCTGGCGGTCGTTGCCTTCATGAACCAAGGGGAAATAATCGTAATTGAGGATATAATCAGCATCGTGGATGCTCTTGTAATACTGGCTCTCAAATTCTGGCTCCCAAACATCTCCATGACAATAAAGATGGTTGTCACGGCCTTTGTAAAGACCTAAATCAGGATCGGGAGCAGTTGTCGTTGAAGGAATGTTCTCGCTGCACTGGACGTAGGTCTGACCGTGGTCGGTGGAATAGAACAGAGCCTCGTTGTCCCAGTCGACACGCTTCATTGCAAAGATGACATCGTCGCTCGCAAGCACAAAGCGGTCAGCATTGACAAAATAAACGCCATTGTCGAACAGGAACGTTCCAGGACTGGCGGCCAGGATGTTCCCCTCGCTATCGAAAGCCATATCCCTTGCGCCGCCTTGCGTTTTCATTGTCCAGTGGGTCAAGTCATCTAAAGTCGCGGTGTAAATTCCGGTGTGTTCCACGGGATAGGTCCAGCTGTAGGCGCTAACATAGACATTTCCAGCATGATCTGCCAAGATGCTACCAAACAGCGCATCATCTATGAAATCAATGGGGGTCTCGCTCCACGACTCGCCACCGTCAAAGGTCCAGAAGAACTTGTTGCGGTTGGCCATAAATATGGTGTCGTTGGAAAGCGAGAATATCCCTTCAACCCAATTGGTGGAAATACCCGAGGTCTGTTCCTGCCAAGTGTCGCCATTGTCGTCGGAATAATAGAGCCGGTAGTTGTTTTCATTGAAAATGAAAATACGATTATTCTCACTAACCAAAAAATGATTCGGGCTGACATAACTCAAATCATAGTTCAGTTCCCATGTTGCGCCTTCATCCTGCGAGCGATGGAAGCCGCTATAGCCCCAGTTGCTAAAAATGCTGCCATCGGCGGAGGCACCAAGAAACTCGCCTTCCATTCCGATGGTTTTCCAAACATTTTGCGCCACGCCGCCAAGGGCGAAGCCTGCCAAAATCGCTAAAGTTAATACTAATCTTTTCATTGTCGTATATTTTTTTATTTGTTTCGGTTTGTAGGGCTGTCGTACCACGGCAGCCGCCGTGCCGTTTCAGCGAGCGGCTGCCACGATGTGACAGCCCTACAAACCACGATTAACGCACCACAAATTTCCGTGTTACATCATCGACACTGATGAAATACATACCTTGGGGCAACGATGAAACATCAATCTGTTGGTTTTCAGCGTTGATGTTGCCCGAAAGGACGGTTTGACCCATCAGATTGGTGATACGGTAGGTTTGGTCTGGTAGAGACGCGATTAATCGCGTCTCTACAAACAATACTTCATTGGTAGGATTAGGATAAACCGTGAAGGCCCCTGAGCCTGCCGAAGGGCCGTCCTCCTCCAAACCATGCACCTCCGAATACACCGCGTCGCAGTCCTCATCGCCAGGTTTGAACACCAGTTCGTCCCCAATCCAATAGCAGCGCATACCTTCCACACGAATGCCGTCGCCGTTGTCCATCAACCTTTCGGGGAAGAAACTGGTGAGGTGGCCGATGCCGCACACAATGTCGCCGCTGAAGATGTCGCCTGCATCGCTCACGCGCAGCATCCGATAGAAATCCCCCTCGTATTCAACGACTTCCACGGCATCCACATGCATGATGAGACTTTCCGTCCCTACCTTGATTTCCCATTCGTCGCCCACCTCGGCTTCAAAGTCATACAGCACGGTAAACTCCTCCAAGGTCTTGTTCCACCAATACACCTTGTTGTTACGTTTATAGACATATTCGTGTGTCACTTCGTCACGCAATCCCTTGTCGTAAAGCGTATTAATCCTCACAAGGATATGCGTTGGCTCATCTTGGACAATGGTGTCACCAGCTTGATACATATATTGATAGGTGACGCTGCCGTTCTCGTTCTGGATTTCGTAGTACCATTCCGAACCCATCAAGAAATTATTCCCTCCGAGAGGTATCATCGCCGTCTTGTATACGTAACCATTTTCAGCGGCAATGAAGAAAGTCGTGTCCACGCCGTCAATGTCGTACAAATCCCTGCAATGCGTCACGCCATCGTTATAGCAATCAGGGATTCCCACATGAACGTATTCGCAATGCTCCCAGCCATCCTTCAAGATGAAAGGATTCGTTTCATTTGAGCCTTTATCCAAAGTCATGCCCATAAGGACACAACCGTAAGTGTCTGAAGTGAATTTGGAGTGGCTCACATTACCGAAACCATACGCTGTCATGATGGGGGTTGCAACATGCAAATAGGAAACAGTTTCAAAACCGTCTTCAGTCACCATCAAGTTATATTGATATAAATTGAAATTACCAAAGAGTTCCACATGATTCTCGTCAAAGAAATGCGTGGCAACCGTATGATCGATATATTCATTAAAATACACCTCGTCCCAATTCTGTCCTGAATCGGTTGTTTTATAGATATGCATTCCTGGTGTGACACAATCTGAATTAATGGCAACAAGATACCCTGTTTCGTCCTTAAAATATAACTCACAATGCACGATTCTCCCCAACGGTTCAAAAGAGGCCGAACAGACGAAACTCTGTCCGCTGTCCGTGGTCTTCCAAAGGAGATTGTCGGCGGTAAGAAGGTAGAACGTTTCGGCATCAACCACAAACAAGTCATTGGTCCGCTGAAAATCAGGATGTTCCAAATAAACGAAATTAGTGTTGGGGAGTTCCTGCCAGGTCTCGCCGCCATCGGTGGTCTTCACGATAATGCCTTTGTGGTGGTAGACATCCCAATAGCAGGAGTCGCCGCAAGCGTAGCCCACTTGTTCGTTGGCAAAAGCCACATGCACCATGTCGTAGCCTTCTTTCTCGAACTTGACAGTCCACGAGTCGCCGCCATTGGTGGTTTTCAGGATTTTGCCATTCTCGCCACAGGCAACCACCTCGTGCCCGTTAAGGCAAGCCACACCATAAAGGTTCTCGGTGGCACCCGTCGGGATTTCCAGCCAGCCTTCCACAAAGCCTTGAGATGGCCCTGGCGGCGTCGGCGGTGTAGGGTAGACCATATAACACTCATCGTATCCCGGAGTAGTATTCTGCCAAATCAAGTCACCGTCCTCATAATAGCAAAGGAGATTGGTAGAGCCTCCCATCAAGAAAAGAGAACCCGAATCGATGATTCCATAAAGGCTACCTATACCTTCAATCCACACTTCATGGTCGCCCCAAGGATATTCCAACACAATCTGTTTCCTTGGCTCGCCATTAATAAGAATTTCATTGGTTTCAACGACGAACATCCAGTCTGGATAAAACCCACTGCCATTCATAATAATGGTGTCTCCGACTTCCATTGAGAAATCATAAAGAATCTCATCGTAAGAGGAGCCGTCTCTACGATAGAGAACTTGCCTGTCTTCGGTTTCTCTGATAACGCCACAAACGCTCCAACCAGTAAGGTCTTCGTTTCTTGTCGTGTACATCACTTTGTACGACACACCGTCCACCAGCGAATCACCCTCGATTTTGTATATGTCGGTGTACATGTGTTGTGGCTCCGGCGGACTCCACGGATAGGAAAACAGCACATTCCATTGTTTTCCGTCAGCAACAATCGGTTCATATTGGTGGACATGGGGACATTCGAGGCTGCCTGTTCCTCCTCCTAAAGTGAAGGTAAGGTCGCCAGGCATATTAGCATAATTAGTAACGACCAGCACATAGTATTCACCCGTTTGAGCTTCACTTGGAATCATACACACAGTAGGCACAGAGCTATCGTATGAACAGTCGACCACCTTGTCTTGCGTCAATTCTCCAGAACTTTCGGGAAGCGCACTAAAGGGTCCCCAACAGCAGAAATCCACGTCAAAAAAACTGCCATAGCTTTGTGCATTGATATTGATGATGACGTCGCCCGGTTCATCCATCTTGACGAAGAACCATGCCGGATTGGGTTGGGTGTAGAGACAGCCGTAATAAGGACCCGATTCGGCATGTTCTACATTAACGGTGAGAGGAAATTGGGGCTGGCCTTCTGTAGCACATATTTGTATGGCATCAACATAGTGGGTGTTGTCTTGGGCTACCACAATCTCGCCCAAAATTTCGACATCATCAACACAAATGGCAGATTGTCCAGAACAATAGTGGTGACGAATAGCGACATAGACCTCCTGACCAGTATAAGCGGAAAGGTCAACGGTATAGTTGTACCAGTTGCCCTGACGGTTTTCCGCATCTTTGGCGGCTATGGTCCATTCCGACAAGAGCGTGAAAGCCAATGGGTCATTGTTGACTGTAGTTGAGATGGATACCCCAAAATGCTCGGCAGGGTAGATTTCATCCAAAGCACAAGCATAAAAACGGATAATCAAAACCAATCGTGGAGAAACAAGATACTCATTTGGTGTAAGAGGTTCGCCCGTGGCATAGTCCTTGGAATAAGCCATCACCATCCCATTGGAATTGTGGCCCATTCCGCCAATGGAAGATTCCCAACAATGGCCGTCGCCATCGCCATCGAGGGTGGTCCAGCCTTGAAGGGTGCCGTCTTCAAAGTCGTAATGGAGGCTCTGCGCCACGCCACCAAGGACGAAGCCTGCCAAAATCGCTAAGGTTAATACTAATCTTTTCATAGGTCTAATTATTTGATTGTTAATTATTTGATTTTATTTTATTTTATTGGCCATTGGCCATTGGCTATTGGCTATTGGCAGCTATCGACAAGGTATAAGTTTCATATTTTGATGAAGCTGCCAGAAGCCAGAGGCCAAAAGCCAGAAGCTACACGGCATTTACTATCTCCTCAAAGGTGCGGTTATCATCCCCGAGGTCCATCTTCATCTGCTTTATACGTGTCTTACGTTTATAGTAAGAGTCCGTTTGGGTGTCCAACAGTATGGAAATCACCTGGTTGGAGAAGCCGTTCTTCGACAGGCAGCAAATGCGCACATCCCATTGTCCAAGTTTTGGGTAAATCTCTAACAGTCGCTGCGAGAAGCCGTCGAAAATAAGGTCCGTCAAGCTGATGAAATCCTTCCAGTCGTTGTCGGTCAGCTCGAAGTTGAGCGAGTCGTTGTTCACCTCTTCCGTGAGGGCTTGGGCGGTGGCCATGATCTTGTTCCGCAGCATGATTTTCTGGATGGACATCAAGTCCTTCGGTGGGAGGGTCTGTTGCTGGCGCCGCAGTTCATCGTTGGTGCGGATGAGGGTCTCCATATCGCTCACCAGTTCGTGGATGCGGTTTTGGTCGCGCTCCACCTGCCGCCCGAAGTGCTCCATCTCCAACTTGTGGTCGCTCACTTTCTTCCTCACAATCAGGAGGATGACGAGCAAGGCAATCACCACTAAGGCGATAATCAGGTAGAGTTTCAGGTCGCGGTTGCGGTGCAGGCTTTCCAATTCACTCTGTTGCGCCTTCAACTCGTATTCCGCCTTGATGCGCTGCATGGTCTCGTTGGAGTGTTCCGCATCGGCTTGCATCATGTTCGCGGCAAACTGCTGATGGTATTTCACCGCCTGCTGGTAGTCGCCCTCGCTGTAGGCAATGGCGTGAAGTGTCTGATACACCGACATTTTCAGTCCGGCACGCTCACTGAGAAGGGCCTCGTTCAAATAGGATTTTGCCTTGTCATTCTCACGTGTGTAATAATAGAGGATGCCCAAGGTCATGTGGGCGATGTCGGTATCATTGTCATTGAGGCCGATTTCCAAGGCCTTGTTGACGCTCTCGATGCCCTTGGCAAAATTGCCCGTTTCCATGTAGTAGTCGCGGCCCATTTCAAGATAAAGGTCGCCGAGCATGGCTTGGTCGTCAATCAAGGTGGCGATGCGGAAAGCCGAGTCGTAGTATTGCTTGGCCTGCGTGTATTGCTCCTGCGCCCGCACAGCCCGACCGCTGTTGCGGTAAGCATTCATCATGCCCGAAGAGTCAGCCATCTGCTTGAAGCAACGCAACGCCTGTTGATGTTGCTCAAAGGCATCCTCGAAGAGGCCGTGTTTGAGGTACATGGCCCCGAGGTTGTCGCGGAGCTGGCCTTCCAGCTGGACGGCTTCCGTCGTCTTTTTGGAACGTTGCACCAGTGCCAGTCCTTGCAGGAATTTCTCGGCAGCCTCCTCTGAGCGGCGTTGTTCGCGCAGCTGCACACCTTCTTGATATAAGGCTTGCGCTTGTTGCAGCCGTTTCGTTGGGCTGTCACAAGCCGTTAATGCGACGGCTACCGTCGTTAGGATTAATAGTTTCAGGTTTGTTTTCATAGACTCTATTTTTTGACGCGGGACTTCGGGACGCGGGACGCGAGACCATTGGGGTTGTCCCGTGTCTCACAGTCTCGTGTCCCGTGTCTCACAGTCTCGTGTCTCGTGTCCGATACACATCGCAAAAATATACAGAAAAAACGCTTGTCAAGAGGCGGACGGGGCACCACGGGGCCATGTCCATACTTTTTTGGAATGTCCTTGTCGGTTTGTTTTGGAAATCAATGATATAGCAATTAGAGTCCCAAGGGTATGTCCTTACTTTTTTTCGATGGTTCTGGGGCGTTTTTCATCAGAAAAACTCTGTTCTAATTAGAAAATGCCTATTTTTGTGCTTTGATTCCAAACGACACAACATGCAAGTCCTGAAATCCAACATACGCACCGACTCCGAGGAGTTCAAGCAGAACGAGAAGAACTTCCTCGCGCTGATGGCACAATACCGCGAGGCGATGGGCCAAGCCATGCAAGGGGGTGGCGAGAGTGCTATTGCCAAGCACAAGAAACGCAACAAACTTCTCGCCCGCGAGCGCATCGACCTCCTCATCGACCCCAACACGCCATTCCTTGAACTGTCGCCGATGGCAGCCTATGGAACTTATAACAATGACTTTCCCTCGGCGGGCATCATCACAGGTATCGGCGTGATTCAAGGCAGAGAGGCCGTCATCGTGGCCAACGACGCCACCGTGAAAGGCGGCACTTACATGCAATACACGGTGAAGAAACACCTTCGTGCCCAGGAGATTGCCATGGAGAACCACCTGCCTTGCGTCTATATGGTCGACAGCGGTGGTGCTTTCCTGCCCGAGCAGGACACGGTCTTCCCCGATCGTGACCACTTCGGCCGTTTCTTCTACAACCAGGCGCGCATGTCGGCGATGGGCATCCCGCAAATCGCCATTGTGATGGGTATGTGTACGGCTGGCGGCGCTTATGTACCAGCTATGAGCGACGAGACCATCATCGTGCGCAACCAAGGCACGATTTATCTCGGTGGACCGCCGTTGGTGAAGGCCGCTACAGGCGAAGTCGTCACGGCGGAAGAATTAGGCGGCGGCGAGATGCACACCTCCGTTTCAGGTGTGGCCGACCACCTTGCCGAGAACGACCAACACGCCTTGCAAATCTGCCGCAACATCTTCAAGACCTTGGAGAAGTCGCACCGCCAGAAATTGGACATGCTGCCCGTTGAGGCACCTCTATACGACCCGCACGACCTCTATGGCCTCGCGCCCATCGACTTCCACAAACTCGTCGACCCGAGGGAAATCATTGCCCGCATCGTTGATGGTAGCCGTTTCCAGGAGTTCAAGTCGAGGTATGCCACTACTCTCGTCTGCGGCTTCGCCCATCTGATGGGCTTCCCTGTGGGCATCATCGCCAACTTCGGCGTATTGTTCTCAGAATCAGCACTGAAAGCCACGCACTTCATCGAGTTGTGCTGCCAAAGGAACATTCCGCTGGTGTTCTTGCAGAACATAACGGGCTTTATGGTCGGCAAACAATACGAGCAAGGTGGCATCGCCAAGGACGGTGCCAAGATGGTTCATGCGGTCAGTAATGCCAATGTGCCCAAGTTTACGGTCATTTTCGGTGGTTCGTTTGGTGCGGGCAACTACGGCATGGCAGGTCGCGCCTACAGCCCGAGGCTGCTCTTCATGTGGCCTAACGCCAAGATTTCCGTCATGGGTGGCGAACAAGCAGCCAGTGTCCTTGCCACGGTGAAGGAAGATCAGTACAAATATAAAGGCTTGGAGGTGCCAAAGGACGAAATCGCCCAGCTGAAGAAGGAAATCCTGGCCAAGTACGACTACGAAGGCTCGGCTTTCTATAGCACCGCGCGTCTTTGGGACGACGGCATCATCGACCCCGTCGATACGCGCAAAATCCTTGCCCTGGGCATCGCTGCCTCGTTGAACCAGCCCTTCCCGCCGCAACAGTTTGGCGTGTTCAGGATGTGATGAAAGCATATTCCAAACATATCATTCTGGCATTCCTTCTTTTGCCTTCCGTACTGTTTGCACAATTGGAACAGCCAAAGATGCGAAAAAACGAAATCAAAGTGGCGTTGCTTTCTTTGGCAAGTGGCACCTCAAAAGTGACCTATGAGCGTTTAGTCCGTGATTATCAAAGCATTGAACTGACGGCAGGCGTTATTGGATTGGGGTTCGACAAGTTGAAAGACAGCGACCCGCGAGGCACTGCTTGGCGCGTGGCCTATAAGTTCATTACGCCAACCGAGAAAAATGCGAATAATCAGATGTGTGGCTATTATTGGAAGCCTGAGTTTTGCTATTCTTCCTATCGCTATAACCATCCAAAGGGGGAGAGACTTAAAGTGGATTATTGTGCTTTGATGTTTGTGATCGGGTATGACTGGGTGAAATCGTGGTTTGTTTTCGATGTGTATGGAGGTTTAGGCTACGCTTTCGGCAATAACAATTATAGCAATTATCATCACGGTTTTGTTTGCATAGACCAAGAAACACCTTTGGCGCTTACTGCAGGTTTTAGGGTTGGAGTGGCTTTTTAACAGCAAGGGTGCCCGGTAATATTTGCGTTGTTTTTGGGTTTCTCTTCTTGTTTTCAACTTTAGAAGCAAAATCCGGCCAATTTTGGAATTTTTTTTCTATCTTTGTGCCATCAGGGATCGTTGCTTCCTTGAACTAACCCACCTCGCTGCAGCAGTTTGGAGTATTTAAGATGTAAGCACTTTATATGGTTGAAACGACACGCATAGAAAACAAGCAGAAACTCACTCCAGAACTGGATATAGAGAAAGAAGTAGTGGCTTTCCTTAATTACAAGGAAGGCGGCTTTATCTATATTGGTGTTGATAAGAATGGAGAGGTGATTGGTGTTGACGATGTGGATGACTGTATGCTGAAACTCAAAGACCGCATCAAGAACAACATATCGCCATCGGCAATGGGATTGTTTGACATTGTGGAAGAAAAACGAGATGGACAAAGTATTGTGAAAGTAACTGTTGCCAGTGGCATCGAAAAGCCTTATTTCAAGACGAAATATGGAATGACTCCCAAGGGTGCCTATATTAGAATTGGTACTTCAGCCGAGCCTATGCCGCAAGAAATGATTGACCGATTGTTTGCCACGCGCACACGCAATTCCATTGGAAAAATTGTCTCTAACCGACAGGACTTGACGTTTGAGCAGTTGCGTATCTATTATGACGAGCATGGCAAACGGCTGAATGACAACTTTGCACGTAGTCTTGAACTTTTGACCGAGGATGGCAAATATAATTATGTGGCATATCTCTTGGCAGATGAAAACGGTAATTCCATAAAAGTCGCCAAGTATTCCAGTTTTGACAGGTGCGACTTGATCGAGAACAACGAATACGGTTATTGCTCACTTATCAAGGCCACCAAGAGCGTATTGGCGAAACTGGAGATAGAGAATAAGACGGCGGCAAAGATTACTCCAGTTGAACGAGTTGAAACCCCATTATGGAACAAGGTGGCTTTGCGTGAAGCAGTCATTAATGCCATTGTACATAATGATTATTCATTCGAAGTGCCGCCAAAATTTGAGATATTCCCCGACAGACTTGAAATCACCTCTGTCGGCCGTTTGCCTGAATCGTTGAGCCGAGAAGAGTTTTTCAGTGGCATATCCATTCCTCGCAACAAGGAACTGATGCGTATTTATCGTGATGTGGAATTGGTGGAGTCGTTAGGTTCTGGCATTCCTCGTATTCTTAATGCTTACGGTGAGAATTGTTTTAAGTTTACAGATAACTTTATAAGGATTACTTTTCCTGTTAGTGTGCAAGCTAGCACCAAGTTGGCACCAAGTTGGCACCAAGTTACCACGCAAGTTACCGCGCAAGTTACCGCGCAAGTTAAGGCGTTGATCCTATCAATAGAAGGTGAAATGGATAGAGAGACCTTGCAACAAATCCTTCAGTTAACACATCGCGAACATTTTCGCAAAGAAATCTTGAAACCAGCTATCGAAATGGGATGGATTGAAATGACAATACCAGATAAGCCCAATAGCATAAATCAAAAATACCACCTCACTCCCAAAGGCATTGAATTGAAAGAAGCCCTTAAAAAGCAAAACGAGAACAAATAGTTCATAATATAAACCAGCACTTCCCGCCGTAGCAGGTTAGGATGATGAAGGTGTAGAAATCTAATAAACGACAATATGATTACCATTTCCGAAATACTAAAAGGCAGTGAATACAGCCTAACCCAATTCAGTGAAAACAAGATTATTGAATTGGAAAATAATATCATTGAAAAAGAAGTGAAAGGGAAACCAACGCCCTATTTCAAGTGTTTGGTTAGGAACAAAGAAATTAAACTGACCCCCGAAGAGGTTGTTCGGCAGTTATATCTGATGGTTCTTACTGAGGATTTCCATTACCCCGTTTCGAGAATGGAATTGGAATTTGTGGTGACTTTCGGAAGAGAGAAAAAGCGTGCCGACATCGTCATTTTCGACAAAGACCAGACTTATTCGCCTTACATCATTGTTGAATTGAAAAGCCCCAAGTTGAAAGATGGTAAGGAACAACTGAAAAGTTATTGCAATGGTACAGGCGCACCGATTGGAGTTTGGACCAATGGAGAAAGTATCTCGTATTATCATCGCAAAGACCCGAATTTCTTTGAGGATATTCCAACCATTCCCAAAGCGAATGAGAAACTTTCCGACATATTAAGCGAGCGTTGGGATTATGCAAAACTGAAAGCGAATGATAAACTTGTAAAAGAGCGCAAGTCGCTTAAGGATTTGATACTGGAAATGGAAGATGAAGTGTTGGCCAATGCTGGAGTGGATGTGTTCGAGGAGGTTTTCAAACTCATTTTCACCAAGTTGTATGATGAGATGGAAAGCGGACGCAAGAAAGACCGCCATTTGGAGTTCCGTAATTATGGTGATACGGAGACAGAATTAAAAGAGAAGTTGCAAAACCTTTTCAATGAAGCTAAAGGGAAATGGCCTGGGGTGTTTTCTGAAGATGCAAAACTGATGTTGACACCTTCACATCTATCTGTTTGTGTAAGTTCGCTTCAAGATGTCAAACTGTTCAATTCAAATTTGGATGTTGTTGATGAAGCATTTGAATACTTGATTAACAAGAGCAGTAAGGGCGAAAAAGGACAGTATTTCACACCGCGTTATGTGATTGACATGTGCGTGCGAATGTTGAACCCTTCCGAGAAAGAGACAATGATTGACACTGCCGCAGGCAGTTGTGGCTTCCCTGTCCATACTGCATTTTATGTATGGCGTAAAATATACAAGCGTCTTGGAATTCCTGAAAGCGACATGTTCACGGCAGAGGAAAAGCCTATTGAATGTATTGAATATGTTAGAAATAAGGTCTTTGCCATTGATTTTGATGAAAAAGCAGTCCGTGTAGCCCGTACCCTCAATCTCATAGCTGGTGATGGCCAAACCAATGTGCTACATCTCAACACTTTGGATTATGAGCGTTGGGATGAAAACTTGAAAGACGAAAATTGGCAGGAAACCTATTTCGAGGGATGGAAGAAGCTGAAAAAGATGCGTGCCGAGAAAAACTCAAACCGCGATTTCCAGTTCGACATTCTCATGGCCAATCCGCCCTTTGCGGGTGACATTAAAGAAAGTCGTATTTTGTCCAAGTATGAATTGAGCAAAAATGCCGCAGGCAAAACGGCAAGCAAGGTTGGACGCGATATTCTATTCATTGAGCGCAATCTTGACTTCCTGAAGCCTGGCGGTCGTATGGCTATTGTTTTGCCGCAAGGCCGTTTCAACAACAGCAGCGACAAGTACATCCGTGATTACATTGCCGAGCGTTGCCGCATCTTGGCCGTAGTGGGTTTGCATGGTAATGTGTTCAAACCGCATACTGGAACGAAAACAAGCGTTTTGTTTGTGCAGAAATGGGATGATGTGTTGTGTCCGAAGAAAGAGGATTATCCGATTTTCTTTGCCACCATGCAGGAGCCAAGCAAAGACAATAGTGGAGAAAAAATTTTTGTTAAAAAGAGCGACTATCCAAGTATTACAAAGCCATCTGAAGAACAATATGAATGGATGGCCTCTGATGTGGTAGAGCACTATGAAGTAACACCCAAAGAGAACAACGAGTACCTTTTGGATTCGCATGGACATCTTATTGTAAAACACGACCTTTTCAACCATGACGGACTGACCAAAGACGGCATCGCCGAAGCCTTTGCCGAATTTGCCAAAAAGGAAGGGCTAAGTTTTTTTTGAGTAGCCCTTTCAACGAGGAAAAGTATAAGCGATTGTTGGAAGGGCTGGAGATTAGCGAGGTTTTGCTGAGTGAGGTTTTAAAGGACAATGAAACCAAAAGAATTGATAGCGAATACTTTAAAAAGGAATATTTGAACTTTTTCAAAAATATTCCGAACATAGAACCTTTAGGTAATTTTGTAGAAGATGGCTATAGGGTGGTGTACGAAAATACCGAAATCGTAGAATCAACTATTGGGAAAGACATGGGATTCCCATACTTTTTACAAGCAACTGATTTAGAAACTCCCTTTATTAAAACGGATAATCTGTTTTATGTTGCTGAAGAAGATTGGAAACGCTATCCGAAAGGGCGAATAAAAAAAGGAGAGATACTAATTGAAGTAAAAGGAAAATTAGAAAAGGTTTCAATCGTCCCAGATGATTTTCCTGAAAAAACCCTTGTTTCTGGTAGTTTGTTTAAAATGACGGTTAACAATAGAATCAACAAACATGTTTTGTTGTGTTACTTAATAAGCAAATATGGAGTGGCCTTTAAGGATCGATATAAAACAAATTTGCTGATTTCTTATATTAGCAAACCTGATTTGTATAGAATTCCTGTTCCTAAATTCTCAATCCAATTTCAAAAAGAAATTGACGAACATTTTCAATCCATCTTTAAAAATCAGGAACTTTCTAAATCCTTGTACTCTGAGGCTGAAGACATCCTTTTGTCCGAGCTAGGATTAAAAGACTGGCAACCTAATAATAATCCTGTCAACATCAAGCAATTGAAAGAATCGTTTTTGGCAAGTGGAAGATTAGATGCTGAGTATTATCAACCGAAATATGATGAAATAGAAACTGCTGTAACAAAATACAAACATGGTTATGACATAATAGGAAACTTGTTTGCTCAAAATACAGATGTATGCGATTACCAAGAGGATGCATACAATTACATAGAAATAGGTGATATCAACATCAGTGACGGCACTGCTAGTTTCAATTTGGTTTCAAAAGAAGAATTGCCGGATAATGCAAAACGAGTTCTTCATACGAATGATTTACTTATTTCAAAAGTGAGACCCTATCGTGGTGCCGTTGCAATTATTGATTTTGATGATGAAAGATTAATTGGAAGTGGTGCATTTACTGTTTTGCGTGAAAACTCAACATACAAAAAAGAAGTATTGCAGATACTTCTTCGCACGCAAATATATAAGGATTGGTTGTTAAAGTGGAATGTCGGAAGTTCTTATCCTGTAATAAAAGATGAAGACATTTTGAATTTGCCGATTCCCAAAATACCAAATCAAGTTCAGACAGAAATTGCAGCATACGTCCAAAAGAGCATTTCCTTGCGCAACGAGGCGAAGCAACTACTTGAAAGTGCGAAACTTAAAGTAGAGGATGTTATTTCTACCCCCCCCCATTTAATTGATAATCAATTAGTTACAAAATACAATAAAATGGTAGAGGAAAGCACATATTATTATCGGTTGGCAGAATGGACATTGCTACGGGAGTTGTACGCTGAAGCGTGGGTTACAACTTCAACGGCAAACTATTCCATCAAGAATTATTCGGTCTGCAAATCATCAGGCCGATTGGATGCAGAATACTACCAGCCAAAATATGATGCTTTGTTTGCCCAATTGTCGAAATACGAGTGCGATACTATCAAAGACATTGCACATATAAAGAAATCGGTGGAACCAGGAAGTGAGGCATACCAAGACAGTGGCATTCCATTTGTCAGGGTTTCAGATGTATCAAAATTTGGCATTTCAGAACCCAATGTTTTCCTGTCGCCAAACGATTTCAGTTTGAAAGAACTGCAACCAAAAAAAGACACTATTCTGTTGTCGAAAGATGGTAGTGTTGGCATTGCATATAAGGTTGAAGAAGACATGAATTGCATTACATCAGGCGCATTGCTTCATCTTTCGGTTTTCAATCAGGACTATACGCCCGATTATCTAACACTTGTACTGAACTCAATCGTTGTGCAGATGCAAGCCGAGCGCGATTCCAACGGAGCCATCATACAACATTGGAAGCCGTCAGAAATAGAACAAGTCATAATCCCTAAACTACCAAAGCCAATCCAAGAAACCATTTCAGCAAAAATCCAAAAGAGTTTTGCTTTGAAAACGGAAAGCAAACGTTTACTGGATGAGGCAAAGATGATGGTGGAGAAAGAGATAGAAAAAAGATAAATATTGTAAGAGCCATGTCAATAAATACAGCCATATCAAAATGGATAGAGAAATCAGAGCCTGATTTTTATACTTTATTCATAAAATCATGGATACCATATAATTCTTGGTATATGCACAATTTTTACGATGAGGACGCAACCCCAAAGCGTACTTCTGACAAAGATATAATTAGTTATATCAAAAATAACAGCAATGTTTACAAAGATAAAATCATCACACTTTTACGAAACAGCGACGATGAATCAAATAGGTTCAAACTATTGATTAGTAATTTGTATTATCAATTAGAAAATACGCCAATACCAAATGTCAATGAGAGGATATCATTCAATTCAATCTGTATTTCTGATAACACCAATAGTAATGGTCCATTGACAATAAGCGAGTCGGATTTTGCTGTTACAGGTAAGAAAGACATGTCATTACCACGTACTTCAGCAAGGTGGATATTTGAAGTAAATGACACTAGAGCAAGAACCACAAGAACAATATCAAGAATTTCATTAATGAAATGTTCTTTGACAGAATTACGTACGAACAACGATTTCAATTCATTAGCCAATAAATATAAATCTTCTGTTGAAAAATGTTTGAATGAGATTGATCCAAATAAAAAGATTTCTGTTGTACTTCAACCTGAAAGGAAAAGAGGGAAATATACTGCACCTCCAGATAGTATTTGCATCAATAGTCAAAACAATTTGTATTTTACAAATAATCTTGAGGAAGTAAGCAAGTCTATAATACAAATCTTATATGAATTAAGATGTAAGTTATTTCATGGTGAAATTGAGCCATCTGATACAAATTCAGGAGTATTTGAGCAGGCTTTCTATATTCAAAGAGTACTAATTAAAGCGTTAAGATAATCATGGCACATATAGCGAATAAAATAGATGCAAAAGATAAGAAGTTGTCTGAAATCTTATCAGGTCAGAGATACAAAATAGATGTATTCCAAAGGGAGTATCGTTGGCAAAGGGTTCATATTGAAGCCTTAATTAGTGATTTGTCACTGAGTTTCTTAAAATCATACAAAGAGGGAGATACCATGGAGAATAGCAATTCATACGATTGCTACTATATGGGGCCAATCGTTGTTTGTCAAGATGGGAAAGGCGATTTGTCAATTGTGGATGGTCAGCAACGATTGACTTCTTTTACGCTTCTTTTAATCTATTTGAATCATTTGCAAAAGGATTTGAATATTGATGAGGAGTCTGCTTTTGATATTGATACATATTTATATGTAAAAAAAGGCGGAAGGAAAACCCTCGTGCTAAATATTGAAACTAGAAATGCTATTATTGAGCAACTAATCGTCGATCCACAGAACATATCCGTTGATGATAGTCCTTTAGAATCATTGGAGTCGAACCAAAACCTCATATTACGATATGAAGATATAAATACATTGTTTCCTTCAGAAATAAAAAAGAAAGAAATACTTCCTGTTTTTGTTGAGTGGCTTCTTCATAATGTGGTTCTTGTTGAAGTCCGTGCATATAGTTTAGAAAATGCTTATTCTATATTTGAGACCATGAATGATCGAGGCTTAAGCTTAAACCCAACGGAAATACTGAAAGGCTATTTGTTGTCTAAGATTGTTGAGAATCATTCAGAGAATGAAGATAAGGCAGAAGATGCCAACACATTTTGGACGGGGCGCATTCAAAAAATTAAAGCAGAAACGGAATCTGATTTGGCAGATTTGGATTTTTTCAGAGCATGGTTACGAGGAAAGTATGCCGAATCTCAACGTCTTAAAAAAGTTGGATCTGAAAATGAAGATTTTGAAATCATTGGAACACAATTCCATACATGGGTAAAGAATAACACAAAACGACTAAATCTTATTCATCCAGAAGATTATTATTACTTTATTCGTTCTGATTTTGATTTCTATTCATCATTGTACTTGCGATTAAATCATTATAAAACAAAACCAACACAAGAGTTTAATACCATTTACATCAATGAATTTTTCACAATAGCAGATTCTTTGTCATACCCTCTCTATCTTTCACCTGTTTCCAAGATAGATGACGATAATGCAATCACGTTAAAGATTCAGATTGTTGCAGATTTTATTGATAAGTATACAAATATTCGAGTGCTACAGAATAAAACTATATCGCAGAGTTCCATACGAAATTCCATTTATGAAATTGTAAAACAGACTAGGAATGTAGAACTCTCAGAATTGCAGAGAGTTTTATCAACAGAACTTCAGAAACAGTTATCAGAAACAGAGATTCATTACTCATTTCTACCAATGAATAACTCTGGATACTATCATTATTTTTATGCTCGAATAATGAATTATTTGAATGAAATTGAAGATTTTAAATCTTTATTACGGAGTAGAAAACAAGATTCTTTTGTAATAATGCGTGTTTTTTCACTGGAAGATTTCGGTCATGAATTTGATGAACCGACACTGTATGCTTATTATAATTCTGTCGCTAATTATTGTTTGGTTAGAAGATACGATATTGAGCAATATCCATTAGAAGGTACCACCATGGATAAACTTTCGTATTTGGGAGAAAGGGGATGCCTTATGGGAATGGAAACCAATGAAATCACATCGGCTTTATCATTCGTTATTCAAAGAGATGACTTTTTAAAAAAATACACAACAAGAATTTGGAATGCGAGTCTTCGTTGGTGAAATATGGAATGTACTCTTTCATATGGACAAATATAGATGCTGTTATTAAACAAAACTCGAAATAACTATTTGATATAAAAAAACCTTTTAAAATGAAAAAACTCTCCTTTATCCTTTTATTCTTGGCCATAGGCCTTTTCTCCAGCGCCAATCCCGTCTCAGTAAAAAGCCCCGACGGCCAACTTGAACTGAAATTTGAAGTAGTCGGTGGCATACCGCAGTATTCGCTCGACCGTGCTGGCAAGCCTGTGGTGCTGCCCTCCAAGATGGGCTTCACCCTCGAATGGCGCGATGACCTTGCTCATGCCTTTGTGCTGAAAGACACGAAATACAGCACCTTCGACGAGACTTGGGAACCCGTCTGGGGCGAAGAGGCGCAAATCCGCAACCACTACAACGAGATGCTCGTCACCTTGGAGCAACCCATTGGGTCGGTGGAGAGTATGGACCACTCCACCGAGAAAAAGGCCACGGTGATGCAAATCCGTTTCCGCCTTTACGACGACGGCCTCGGTTTCCGCTATGAGTTCCCCATCGAGAATGCCTTGGTGTGCTTCTGGATCAAGGAAGAACTGACCGAGTTTGCCATGGCTGGTGACCATACCGCTTGGTGGATTCCTGGCGACCTCGACACGCAGGAATACAACTACACCGAGTCGCGGCTGTCGCAAATCCGTGACTTGTGGGAAGCTGGCCACAAGGACGGTGGTTGGCCTTGGACGGCATTCTCGCCCACGGGCGTGCAGACCGCCCTTCAGATGAAGACCGACGATGGACTCTACCTCAACATCCACGAGGCCGCTACGCTTGACTTCCCTACCATGCATCTCGACCTTGATGACCAAAACATGGTGTTCCGCGCCTTCCTCTGCCCCGATGCTACAGGCTACAAAGGCCGTATCCAAGCCCCTTGTGTCACGCCTTGGCGTACGGTGATGGTTTGCACTTCGGCGACCGATGTCCTCGCCTCGCGCTTGATTCTCAACCTCAACGAGCCTTGCGTCTTGGAGGATGTGTCGTGGATTCACCCTGTGAAATACATGGGCGTTTGGTGGGAGATGATCTCGGGCAAGAGCACCTGGGCTTACACCAACGACTTCCCTTCGGTAAAGTTAGGAGAGACCGACTATGCTCATGCCAAACCCAATGGCACCCACGGTGCCAACAACGCCAACGTGCGCCGCTACATCGACTTCGCCGCCGCCAACGGTTTCGATGCGCTCCTCATCGAAGGCTGGAACATCGGCTGGGAGGACTGGTACGCTAAACAGAAGGACTTCGTTTTCGATTTCATCACACCCTATCCCGATTTTGACCTGCCTGCACTCAACCAATACGCCCACGAGAAAGGCATCCGCCTCATCATGCACCACGAAAGCTCTGCTTCCACGCAGAATTACGAGCGTTGGATGGAAAAAGCTTACACCTTGATGAACCAATACGGCTACGATGCCGTGAAAGGCGGCTATGTAGGTACCATCATCCCATTTGGAGAAGGCCACTACAGCCAGCCCATCAACAACCACTATCACTATGCCATCGTGGAGGCTGCCAAGCATCACATCATGGTGAACTCCCACGAGGCGGTAAGACCCACAGGCTTATGCCGCACTTGGCCCAATATGATCGGCAATGAGAGCGCCATGGGTACCGAGTTCCGCGAGCGTATCAACCCTGGACATACCACTATTTTGCCGTTCACACGTCTGCAAGGTGGCCCGATGGACTACACTCCCGGCATCTTCGAGACAGATATGGGTAAAATCGTGCCATGGGGCGGGAAGATGAACATCACCATCTGCAACCAGTTGGGCCTTTATGTGACATTTTATTCGCCTTTGCAAATGGCCGCCGACTTCCCCGAGCATTACGCACAGTTCATGGATGCCTTCCAGTTCATCAAGGATGTGGCCGTCGATTGGGACCAATCCATCTATCTTATGGCCGAGCCCGGCGACTATATCGTCACGGCACGCCACCCGAAACTGTCGACGCTGAACAAAGCCGCCGAGGGTGTCGGCACGTTGGCCGATGGCAAGGAAGGCGTAGTCTCGAATGCCACGAAATTTGTATATGCTTTGCCTGAAAATGCCACCGCTGAAGATATGAAGAATGCCCAGCCACACGATGTGTGGTATGTAGGCGGTGTCACCGACGAAAACGCCCGCGAGGTGACGGTGAAGTTGGATTTCCTGAAATCTGGTGTGAAATACGAAGCGACCATCTATGCCGATGCCAAGGATGCCAGCGGCTTGGCCGACGAACACTACAATCCACAGGCCTACACCATCACCAAAAAGACGGTGACGAACAAATCTACATTGAAATTGAGAATGGCGCCATGTGGAGGCTTTGCTGTCTCGCTGCGGTCTCTGTAAAGTTCTGCGTCTCGCGTCCTACAGTCTCGCGTCCTTTAGAACACTATCACGGCACCACCACCCTTGGCGAGGTGGATTTTCACTTTGTTACCCATCACCTGAACTTGTTCCGATACATAGTCCTTGCCCACACGGTTGGCATTGACACCATCATGGAAGATGTGCCCTGACTTGGCGCCAAAGTTGGGCAAGACAGAAAGGTCCAGCTCAAGGTCGCGCTCTTCCCAGTTTGTAATCGCTCCGACATACCAATGAAAATCTTTGCGGCGAGCGATGACGAGGTATTCGCCGACTTTGCCGTCGAGGACGACGGTTTCATCCCATGTGGTCGGCACACTGGCGATGAACTTGGTGCATTCATCTTCGTTGAGGTAGTTGCTCGGGCTGTCGCAGAGCATATTGAACGGTGATTCAAAAATCACGTATTCAGCTAATTGACGGCATCGTGTGCCTTGGCTCATCGGCTCGCCCCAATTGGCGGAGAAACTGCCATGTTGGGCATTGTGCATGGCACCTTGGGTGTAGTCGAAGGAGCCGGCCACCATACGGATGAAGGGGATGGTGACTTCGTTGGTGACAAGGTCGCCCTCGTTGTCCCACTTGGCCTGTTCCAAGCCATAAACACCCTCGTAGTTGAGTACATTGGGGTAGGTGCGGCTCAAGCCTGTGGGTTTGTAGGCACCGTGGAAGTCGATGAAGAGGTGGTATTTGGCTGCTATGGCTGCCATACGGTAGTAGAAATCGACCACCTTCTGGTCATCGCGGTCCATGAAGTCGACCTTGAAGCCTTTCACGCCTATCTTGGAATAATGCCGGCAGACGTGTTCCATATCTTTGTCGATGGCGGCATAGCCTGCCCACAACACGATGCCCACGTTGCGTTCGGCACCATAGTCGACAAGCTCCTGAATGTCAATTTCAGGCACCACTTGGAAGAGGTCGGCCTTCTTGTTTACTGCCCAGCCTTCATCCAAAATCACGTATTCGATGCCGTATTTCGAGGCGAAGTCAATGTAATACTTATAGGTGTCGTTGTTGATGCCGGCCTTAAAGGGTACACCATAGAGGCTCCAGTTGTTCCACCAGTCCCAAGCCACCTTGCCAGGCTGAATCCATGAGAGATCGTCAACGCGGCAAGGAGAGGCCAAGAGATAGACCAAGTCGCTGTCAGCCAATTCTTTGTCGCTTTCAGAGATGACGATGCAACGCCAGGGGAAACTGCGTTTCCCATTGGCCTTGGCGATGTAGTTCTCGCGTTCCTTCACCACATATTGCAGGTTGTTGTGGCCGCCTTGCTCCTCGACCTTGGGATAGCCCGCGTGAACGGCATGGAAGCTATTCTCTCCAAAATTATTCTTTCCGTATTCATTTCTAAGTAGCAATCCAGGGAAATCTTCCAAATCAGCTTCGGTGATGACCACTTTCTTGCCGTCTTTCAGCTCCACCATAGCGGGCAGAAACACCAGTCGGTCTGTTTCCATTTGGCTGAATGGCGTGCGGGTGTAGGTGTTCTCAAATGAAGTGAAAAACTGCTGTTGGATGAAGTCACCGTCGCCTTTACGGGCGTTAACGTAGGGAACCCAAGCGGTATAATCCTCGTCAAAGTTAAAGTCGGCGGTTTCGGAAACCACATTGAAAGGTTTTTTGAAATTGGTCTCGAAACGATAGGCGACACCTTCATTGTATGCGCGGAAAATTACTTTGAAATTACCTTTAACGTTCTTATCTTTACAATTGAGTGTCAGTTCGTTATACTGGTCTCGAATCTTGTTTCGTTTATAAAAATTCGCCTGGATGGTTTGATCCACTGATCGGGTTTCGGCAGAAATGATGGATGGGGTTCCCTCTGCTCCCAACACGGGACATCCTACTTTTCCAATGTCAACCATCATGGCTATATCCGATTTGGCCAAGACAACGGTCTCTTCATGTTTTACGGAATAGCGCAAGCGATACTCTATTAAATCACAATGAGGATTGGTTAGAGATTGTAGCATGAGAATCGAAGTATCTGCTTCCTCTGAGACGGTAACGGTGATTTTCCCGTCAGGCGATTTCAGGGTGTATTGCTTTTGTGCAAAGGCGCTCACGGAAAGCAATAGGAGCGCGGAGAGAATAAAGGAGGTCTTTTTCATGATATATCTGTTGTAGTTTAATTCCTCCAAAAACTTCTTGAAAATAGTGTAATCAACGAGAAAAGTTCCACTCTGCCAAGGAGCATGAAAAGCATCAGCACCCACTTGATGAACAGCGGAAATCCGACATATGTCCCCCTTGGTCCTACCAAACCTATGCCTGTTCCGACATTGCTCAACGTGGCCACCGAAGCACCTAATGAGGTTTCAATATCGATGCCCATGGTCAACAAAATGATGGCACCGGTTAGGAAGACTAGGAAATAGACGAAGATAAAGGTAATGTGCTTGTAGACACCACCGGTGGAAATGGCTTTTTCGTTGACTTTCACTGGCAGCACGGCATTGGGATGGATGATGCGTTTCAGTTCAAGAAATGAGTTCTTGACGAAAATCAAATGACGGAAAATCTTCACGCCACCCGAGGTGGATCCTGAGCAAGCACCAATGAACATCAATAGGAAGAGAATAACCCACAGGAAAGTGGGCCAGGCTGTGTAGTCACTGACGAAGAAGCCTGTGGTGGTGAAGGCCGAGATGACGCTGAAGAACGACTCACGGAAGGAAGAGCCAAAAGTCTTGTGGCAACCAAAAAACAGTACCAAACCGATGCCAATGCCTAAGAAAATGGTGTAAAGCAAAAACGTCCTGAATTCCTGGTTTTTGAGGATGGTGAACGAACGCCAACTCAAGGAGAGCAGCAGTAGGGAGAAGTTGCAGCCCGACAACACCATGAAGATAGTAATGACCACCTGTGAATAGTTGGAGAAAGCCCCGATATTGGCTGTCCTCGTGGAGAAGCCGCCCGAACTAATAGTGCTCATCGAGTGGCAGAGGGCATCATAGAAGTCCATGTCGCCCCAATAAAGCAACAGGGTCTCCAAAAGTGTGAAAAACAGGTAGATGAACCATATGCGCTTCACGGTGTGCATGATGCGTGGGTGCAGTTTGTCGTAGGTGATGCCATTGATTTCGGAGACAAAGAGTTGCATGCCGCTCATGCCGAGATAAGGCAGGATGGCGAGTGAAAAGACGATGATGGCCAAGCCGCCGATCCATTGCGTCATGCTGCGCCAAAGGAGAATGTCTTTCGGGACGGCCTCGACATTTGGCAGGATGGTGGCACCAGTGGTGGTAAAGCCAGACAAAGCCTCGAAAAAGCCATCAGTAAAGTTGGGTACGCTCTTGCTAAGCAAAAAGGGCATGGCTCCAAACAAAGAAAGCACGAGCCAAGAGATACAGACGATATATACGCCATCGCGAGAGGTGGTCTTGTCTTCCTTATGGTTTCGGGTGGCGATGAGCAGGATGAATCCAGTCAGCAGGGTGATGAGGGCCGAGAAGGGCATGCTGAAGACGTACAGCCCATGGTGGAGGTAGGTCACGGGGAGCACCGCCAGCATGAAGAGGCCTTCGATGAGCAGCAGCTGGCCTTCGATGCGGAGGACTAAGGGGTGGTTTATTTTAGTTTTCCACTTCATTGCTTAATGGAACAACCTTTCAACAGCAGGGATACCATTTGGCAGGGCCAACACCACCACTTGGTCGTCGGTCTCGATTTGAAAGTCTTCAGTGGCGATGAAGCTCTCGCCGTCGCGGGTAATGCCGCAGATGATGGCGTCGGTGGGCATGGCCAGTTGTCCTATCGGTTTGCGTGTGACCGCCGAGCCTGCCCTTACCTCAAATTCCACGATGTCGGCATCGATGCCGCTCAAACTCTTCAGCGTGGAGACTTTGGCACCAAGGGTGTATTTCACCATGTAGCTGGCCGCGATGAGTTTCTTGTTGATGATGGAGTCGATACCGATGTTTTGCGAGATGTCGATGTAGTCGATGTTCTCAACGAGGGCGATGGTCTTTTTCACGCCGAACGACTTGGCTTGCAGGCAGGTGAGAATGTTGGTCTCGGTGTTTTCGGTGACGGCGATGAAAGCGTCCATGTCCTTGATGCCTTCGTCTTCAAGCATGTCAAGGTTGCGGGCATCGGCGTTGACGACCAAGGCTTCTGAGAGGTAGTTGGTCAAGTCCATGCAACGTTCCTTGTCGATTTCCAAGATCTTGATGTTCAGGTCTTTCTCAAGGCGTTTGGCGGTGATGCGGCCCACGCGTCCGCCGCCTACAATCATCACGTTATGGACGTTGATTTGTTTCTTGCCGCTCAGTTTGATGATGTCCTTGATGGCGTGCGGCTTGGTGACCACATATACCATGTCGCTTACCTGAAACACTTCCTCGCCTTGCGGGATGAAGGTGTTTTGGCGGCGGTGGATGGCGGCTACGCGGAACTCGATGTGTTCGTATTGGTCAATGACTTCGTTGACGGTCTTACCGAGGATTTCTGCCTCGGGTTCCAACTTCACCATGAAGAGTTGCAGGTTGCCGCCTGCGAAGTCGTAGGTTTCCGATGAGGCGTTTTTCTTCAGCAGCGAGATGATCTCTTGTGCGGCAATGTCTTCGGGCGAGAGCAAACCATCGATGCCGAGGTCCTGGTACATGCGCCATACTTCGGGACTCAGGTTTTCCATCGTGTTGACGCGGGCGATGACTTGCTTGGCGCCCAGTTTCTTGGCGATGATGCCCGTCAGCAGGTTGATGTGTTCGTCGTGCAGCACGGCTATCATGAGGTCGGCCTTTTTCACATTGGCGCGTTGCAGCACCGCCGTTGAGGTGGAGTCGCCTGTTATGGTCATCAGGTCGCTGTGCGATTCCATCATCTTCAGCAGTTCCTCGTGTGGGTCGACGATGGTGATGTTATGGTTGCTGCGCACCAAGGCTTCCGCCAAGTGCATGCCTACTTCTCCGTCTCCAGCTATAACAATATTCATTTTAATTCGGTTTGTGAATTACAAAAGTATGCTTTTTTTCAATTCATCACCATATATCCGACAAAGTA
The DNA here is from genome assembly GCA_905234765.1 of uncultured Bacteroidales bacterium. The sequence goes on along the minus strand of CAJOIF010000001.1, from coordinate 64,723 downwards.
ACCGAAATCACATGGTTGGTTGATTTTTCGCCTTCCTTGAAGACATTGGCCATGCCGTATGTGTAGCGCACCTCGATAAACCAGTAACTGATGGCAGCCGTGAGGCCATAATCGATGCGGTTGAAACTGCCTTGTTCCCACGGTGAGATGTATTGCTTTATGTTTTTCTTTTTTCTCTCGTCCTTAATGTTGCTGCCATCAATACAGAATCCGATTTGGGGCCCAATGCGCAGCCTTGGGATCATGGATTCGTCTTCATCGTCTTCGTTCCAGCGACGCAAATAGATGTTGAGCAACAGCGGCATGTTGATGTAGTTCGACTTGGTCAGATAGCGGATGGTGTTTTCGTTTTCGTCCACTCCTTTTGTGGTTTTCATGCCTTGGCGCGAATAGATGACATCGATTTCGCCGCCAATGACAAAACGCTTGGGAATGAGAGCAATGCGCACGCCTCCACAAAAGTCGGTGCGGAAGGTGGTACTGTCAATGCCACTTATCTTCATCGTCGAGAAGGCTGGACCGAGGATAAGGCCACCACCAAGTTTTTGGGCCATCAAAGTTGGGGTCAGCAGAAGCAACGAAAGGAACACGAAGAGCCTTTTCATCATATCGGATCAGAATTAACTACGTTGAATGATTTGCATTTGAGTGGCAAAGATACACTATTTCGGGCTGTTTTTCTTTGTTTTGCCAAAAATGTGAATTTTTGCATTATCCCCGAAAGGTGAACATTCTCATTTGATTGCCTTGGCCGCAAAGGTCTTGCCTCCTGTTTGGATGACCAACAGATAGGCACCTGATGACAGGGGAGCGAACAGCTCGCCGATGGCAAATTGGTTGTTGCCCGCATGAGCTACGCCTAAATATTTGTTGGCCAATAGTTTTCCTTCTGTAGAATACACTCTTGCCAACACAAGGCCATGGTTTTCAAGCTCGATTTCAACGTAACTTGTGGCCGTAATGGGATTGCCAGCAATGTAAATGAGGCTTTCTTTTTTTGCTATTTCCTGAACATCCGTCGGGTCAACCTCATAAGCACCTATGTCAATGATGCCGTCCCAAACACGAGGCTGCTCCCCTAAATCGTAGCCTTCTAGGATCTCAGCGGGCGTGTCGGGTGAGCCAGCATTGAAACAAGGACTGTCAATCCAGATACTAAACTCATCGGGAGCGTTGCCGGAGAAAAGCGGGTCTTCGTCAAGGCAGTTTTCGTAGACTTGAATGTTTTCGTTTCCCGAAATGTTCTCCAGGCCATATTGTACCAAACAGTTGTGGAATTGCGGAGCGTATCCGTCGTAGGTCCATGCCCACATCTGTACGGGTTCTTCGAGTGGAGCCTCGTTGGTGTTGCCGTAGACGATGCAGTTCCACAGTAAAGGCGAGCTGTATTGGTAGAAGAAGATGCCGCCGCAATTCACTCCAGAGGAGTGGTTGTTGGCGACGGTGAGGTTGCTGACCAAGGGCGATGAGTCGCTGATAGCCAAGCCGCCGCCGAAATGCCCTGAGATGTTGTTGGCAAAAAGTGAGTTGGTGATGGAACACTCCCAATCGTTGCTGCGGATGAGGTAGAGTCCACCTCCGTTAATGCCGTAGTTATACTCAAAGCGGCATCTATCTATCTTGACGGCGCAGCTGTCGAGGCTTAAGGCACCGCCGATGGCCCCCTGTCCGTTGTTGTAGCGGAAGTTTGTCTTGATGAGTTCCACATCGCAGTTGATGAAACGCAAGCCACCGCCATACATAAAATAAACGGTATCCAATCCAGTGTAAGTCAAGTTGTTGCGGACATCACAGTCGTGCATGATTACTTTTGACCACTCGGCGTTGAGGGCACCACCATGCTCACGTGAGAAGTTGCAGTAAAGGGTGCTGTGGGTGATTTCCACATCGTCGCAACCGAAGATGCGAAAAGCGCCCCCGTCTTGGTCGTCGTCGCGGGACGCCTTGCCATATTGGAAGCGACAGAAATCGAATTTCGAAGCACCTGCCTTGTCAAGTCGGATGCCGTTCCAGCCGCCGCGACCGAAGTTGTAAAGATGGAACCCTGTCGTGTCACCCACGGTGAAGGTAACGGAATCAACTTCGGTGCCGATGGCCTTGATGAAGGAACCTTTTTCGGCCTTGATGCCGTAGTATCCTTGGAAAAAGACCGTTGTGCCTGCTTGGATGCAGAGAGAGTCTTGTATGGTCACATCACCAGTCACGAAAACCGTGTCGGCATCCCATGTACCACTTTGATAGCCAAATACTTCTATGTTTTGAGCGTGTACAAATAATACGCTAAACGCCAATAATACTAAGGTGATGAATTGTTTTTTCATGATTGTGAGGTTTGAAAAAGTCTCGCGTCTCGTGTCCCGAAGTCCCGCGTCTATATAATATTTAAGGTGTGGTCAGAATTGTTCAGCGAACTTGATGTCTTTCACGTTGAGTTGCAGCGTGGTCTTGCCCTGCCAGGTGTTGTATTCGAGATGGTAGCACAAACTGAACGGCTCTCCATTGTGAATGCGGTCGAAAAGGTCTCCTTTTTGGAAGGCAATGCCGCTGAGAGGGGCGACACCCTGTTCGTGGTCGCCTTGCTGCATTATAGTGAGTTTCAAGTGTTTGCGTCCTCCAACAGGTCGTGATCCTCCTGCATCATAAACGTTATCGGTCCAAAAGACGGGAGCCATGTTGCCTGGGCCGAAGGGGGCGAATTGGTTGAGGATGCGCATGAATTTGGGCGTGATGTCACGGAAGTTGATTTTCATGTCAATTTCCAACTCAGGCACAAAGTCTTCATCGACGAGGTGTTCGCTGACATATTCCTCGAAACGGCGACGGAACTCGGGCAGGTTTTCTTCCTTCATGGAGAGTCCAGCGGCGTATTTGTGGCCGCCGAAGTGCTCCAGCAGGTCGGAGCAGTTATCGATGGCATCGTAGATGTCGAAACTCTTGATGGAACGTGCTGAGCCGGTGATGAGGCCATTGGCGCGGGTGAGGACGATGGTGGGGCGGTAGTAATAGTCAGTGAGGCGCGAGGCTACGATGCCGATGACACCACGGTGCCAGTTTTGGTTGAAGACCACGGTGCTCTTGGCGTCATGGAGTTGTGGGTCGTCGGCAATCATGCCGAGGGCTTCCTCGGTGATGCGGTTGTCGAACTCGCGCCGCATGTCGTTGAGGTCATTGATGGAGGCAGCCAGTTTCTCGGCATGGTCTTTCTTCTCGGCGATGAGCAGGCGCACCGAATCGGAGGCCTTGTCAATGCGGCCGGCGGCGTTGATGCGTGGCCCGATGAGGAATACTAAGTCGCTGACAGTCAGTTCTCTCGTCAGTACGTTGTCGTCTTCTTCCAGCTGGTCTTCGTCGCGACGGTAGATGTTGGCGTGTTGCAGGATGGCCTCGATGCCTGGACGCGGGTTTTTGTTGAGTCGTTTCAGTCCGAAGTAGGTCAGTACGCGGTTTTCGCCTGTGATAGGTACGATGTCTGCGGCGATGCTCACGGCGAGGAGATCAAGTAAGTCAAACACCTGTTCCAATGTGCCTATTCCCTTCATTGACAGGGCGGTGATGAGCTTGAAGCCCACGCCGCAGCCCGAGAGCTCGTCATAAGGATAGTTGCAGTCGGGACGCTTGGCGTCGAGGACGGCCACGGCATTGGGAAGGACGTCGCCTGCACGGTGGTGGTCGCAGATGATGAAGTCGACACCGCGTTCGTTGGCGTAGTCGATACGTTCCACGGCCTTGATGCCGCAGTCGAGGGCGATGACTAACTTGAAGCCATGCTCGGCGGCATAATCGATACCTTTATGCGAGATGCCATAGCCTTCTTCGTAACGGTCTGGGATATAGAACTCTATCTTCTTTTTCTTGAAGAATGGCTTGAGGTAGGTGTAGACCAAAGCCACGGCAGTGGTGCCATCTACGTCATAGTCGCCGTAGACGAGCAATTTTTCTCCATTGTTGATGGCTTGCAGCACGCGGTCGACGGCCTTGTCCATGTCCTTCATCAGGAAGGGATCGTGCAGTTGCGAGAGGTCGGGACGGAAGAAGGTTTTGGCCTCTTCGTAAGTGGTAATACCGCGCTGAACAAGCAGAGTCGCAAGGTTCTTGTCAATACCAAGAGCCTTGACGATTTCATCAACTTGTTGATTGTCAACTTCTTTATGTAAAAGCCACTTTGTTTCCATCCTCTAATTTCGAATCGGTAAAAATAAGGAATATTTCAATGCGCCCAACGTTATTTGAAAATATTCGTCAATATTTATTTCATTTTATTCATTTACAAAAGGTTAGAAAATGCACTTTTGTTCGCTTTTATAAAGGTGAGGGATTTTCAAATTGTTGAAATTTTTGTTCAAAAAAAATGCTTAAAACGCTTGCGTGGTTTTCATTTTTTTGATAATGTTGCAAAATAAAACTATTCAATTTTTACTCCTTTGAAAAAGATCAGAACAGCTTTAATATCAGTGTTTTACAAGACTGGCATTGACCGCATTGTCAGCTTGTTGAAGCAAAACGGCGTACAGATATACTCGACGGGTGGCACCTATGACTTCATCAAGCCTCTCGACCCGACGGTGAAGACCGTGGAATCGCTCACAGGCTATCCGTCCATTTTGGGTGGCCGCGTCAAGACCTTGCATCCCAAGGTATTCGGCGGCATATTGGGTCGTACCCAGCTGGCTTCCGACCAAAAGGAAATGCAAGAATACGACATTCCGCCTTTCGATTTGGTCATTGTGGATCTCTATCCCTTTGAGGAGACCGTGGCCCACACTGATGACGCTTCGGCCATCATTGAGAAAATCGACATCGGGGGCATATCACTCATCCGTGCCGGCGCGAAGAACTTCAACGACGTGTTGATTGTGCCTTCGCAGAAATATTACGGAGAACTCATCCAACTGCTTGAAAACCAAAACGGTGAGACTTCGTTGGACGACCGTCGTCGTTTTGCAGCCTACGCTTTTGGTGTGAGTTCACACTACGACAGCGCCATTTACAACTGGTTCGCCAAGGACGATGCCAACAAGTCGTTAAGGATCGGTGAGGACAACGCCACGCCCTTGCGCTACGGCGAGAACCCGCACCAAAAGGGCATGTTCTACGGCGATATGGACGCGATGTTCGAGAAACTGCACGGCAAGGAGTTGTCGTACAACAACTTGCTCGACCTTGATGCAGGTCTTAACCTTATCCGTGAGTTCGATGAGCCGACTTTCGCCATTCTCAAGCACAACAATCCTTGTGGTTTGGCTTGCAGGCCCACCGTCAAGCAGGCGTATGTCGACGCTTTGGCGGGCGACCCCGTGTCGGCCTTCGGTGGCGTGTTGGTCTGCAACCGTCCCATCGATCTGGAGGCTGCCGAGGAAATCAACAATCTCTTCATCGAAGTCATCGTGGCCCCCGACTATGCCGACGGTGTGCTTGATCTGCTTTTCTCGAAGAAGAACCGCGTCGTGTTGCGTCTGAAGGCCGACCAGTCCAAGCCTGTGACCGTGAAGACCGCCTTGAACGGCTACTTGGTCCAAGACCGCGACCTGCACACCGAAACGCCTGCTGATTTCAAAGTTATCACTGAGAAGGCACCGACGGCTGCGGAGATTGACGACATGGTGTTTGCCAACAAGATTGTGAAGCACAGCCGCTCCAACGCCATCGTCCTCGCCAAGGGCAAGCAGCTCTTTGCCTCAGGCATCGGGCAGACCTCGCGTGTGGATGCCTTGCGCCAAGCCATCGAGAAGGCCAAGTCGTTCAACTTCGACCTCAACGGCGCAGTTTTGGCTTCCGACGCCTTCTTCCCCTTCAGCGACTGCGTGGAGCTGGCCCACGAAGCGGGCATCACCGCCATCGTGCAACCTGGCGGCTCCGTCCGTGACCAAGAGTCCATCGACAGCTGCAATAGCCACGGAATCAGCATGGTATTTACGGGATATAGACATTTTAAGCATTAGAAAAAAGACACGAGACATCGAGACGCGAGACGCGGGACAAAACGGTCTCGTGTCCCGAGTCCCGAAGTCCCGAGTCAAAAAACAAACGATTAAACAACAAACGATTAAACAATAACACCCATGGGAGCATTCAAATTCCTCAACAAAGAAATCGCTATTGACCTCGGAACGGCCAACACCATCATCATATATAACGACAAGGTCGTCGTTGACGAACCCTCCATTGTGGCCATGCAGCGCGACACGAAGAAAATCATCGCCGTCGGCAAGCGTGCCATGATGATGCACGGCAAGACCCACGACAACATCAAAACCATCCGCCCCTTGCGCGACGGTGTCATCGCCGACTTCCAAGCCGCCGAGTACATGATGCGCGAGATGATCAAGATGATCAATTTCAAGAACACCATTTTCCCGCCCAGCCTTAAGATGGTCATCTGCATTCCTTCGGGTATTACCGAGGTGGAGGAACGCGCTGTCAAGGACTCGGCAGAACAGGCCGGCGCCAAAGAGGTGCGTCTGATCCACGAGCCTATGGCCGCGGCCATAGGTATCGGCATCGATGTGCTGGAGCCGACGGGCAACATGATTATCGACATCGGTGGTGGTACCTCCGAAATCGCCGTTATCGCCCTCGGTGGCATCGTCAATAACAAGTCCATTCGTATCGCCGGTGACGACTTCACCGCCGACATCGAAGAATACATGCGAAAGCAGCACAACATCATCGTAGGTGAGCGCACCGCCGAGCGTATCAAGATTGAAGTGGGTTCGGCCATCACGCAGTTGGACAACCCGCCCGATGACTACGCCGTGCAGGGCCGCGACATGCTGACGGGTATCCCGAAGGAAATCAAGGTGAACTATGCCGAGATCGCCCACTGCCTCGACAAGAGCGTGATGAAGATCGAGACCGCCGTGTTGAACGCTTTGGAGCAGACCCCGCCCGAACTTTCCGCAGATATCTATCGTACGGGTATCTACCTGACGGGTGGTGGTGCTTTGCTGCGTGGTCTCGACAAGCGTCTCAATGCCAAGACCAAACTACCTATCCATGTGGCCGACGACCCGTTGCGCGCCGTGGCCCGTGGTACCGGCATCGCCTTGAAGAACTTCGACAGATTCACATTCCTGATTAAGTAAGACACGAGACTACGAGACGCGAGACTGCGAGACGTCCCGTGTCCCGAAGTCCCGCGTCCCGCGTCCGAAATAATGTATGTATAACCTCTGGCGATTCATATTAAAACATCACTTCGTCATTTTGTTCATCCTGCTCGAAGTGATTTCCATCTTGTTGCTCGCCCGTAGCCAGAACTTCCACCGCAACCGTGTAGTCAACACGACAAATGATGCGGTGGGCAAGGTGTACGAATGGAGCAGCGAGGTGGGCAATTATTTCCGCTTGAGCAAAAACAACCGACAACTCGCTGAGGAAAACGCTTGGCTCCGCGAACAGCTTGCCGTAGTGTTTGATACGACTGCCAGTGATTTTATCATGGATGGGCGTGACACCATCTATGAGTATATCCCCGCTCAGGTGGTCAACAACAGCATTGGGCAGGCCAACAATTATATCATCATCAATAAAGGCCGTGCCAATGGCATTGAGCGCGATATGGGCGTCATCTCGTCGGATGGTATTGTGGGTGTGGTGATCGATGTCAGTCGACACTATGCTTCTATCCTCAGTCTGCTCCATAGCCATTCGGTGGTAGGTGTGCGCTTCAAGAACAATCAGGAGTTAGGTAGCCTTAAGTGGGGGACGCACAATTACCGTTATGGTACAGTTGAAGACATCCCGACTCATGTCGTGTTGCATGAGGGTGACACAGTGTTGACGAGTTCTTATTCCTATATTTTCCCCGAAGACTTGATGGTGGGCACTGTGGTTGACGTGAGTACTGCTGCTGCAAGTGGGGCGCTCAACAAGGCCAAGATACGGTTTGCCACGGATTTTGCCACCTTGCGTCACGTCTATGTCATCCGAAACCTGCACAAACCCGAGCTCGATTCCCTTAAAGCCAATTTCAAATGAACCAGACCGCTCGTAATATCCTCCGTTTTATTGCCCTCGTGCTTTTTCAAGTGCTGGTGGTCAATCATATCCGTTTAGGAGGATATGTACATCCATATATCTATGTGATTTTCATCATGTTGTTGCCTATCAACATACAAGGATGGCAATTGCTGTTGCTCGGTTTTGGTTTGGGTTTCAGTATTGATCTCTTTAGCGGTACCCCAGGACTTCATGCAGGGGCGACTACATTGATGGCTTTCTGTCGTCCATCCATCATCAAGCTTATTTCGGGAACACAAAAGTTTGAGAATATCCACGAGCCCAACCTTTCACAATTGGACGGGATGTGGTTCCTTCGTTATGTGTTCTGTATGGTATTTGTGCATCACCTGACCCTGTTTATCCTCGAATCGTTTAGTTTCCGCCTTTTCGGGCAAGTGCTGTTACGCATCCTGTTGAGTGTCCCCGTTTCGATGTTCCTCATCATGATGATTCTTTACATCTTCAAGTCGAACAAGAAAGGCGAAATGCGATGAAGATTGCGGCATTGGTTTCGGGGGGCGTTGACAGCTCAGTTGTGGTGCCGCTGCTCAAAGAGCAGGGTTACGACCCGCATATCTTCTATATTAAAATAGGTATGGAGGGTAAGGAAGACTTATCGAGTTGTCCGTCAGAGGAGGATATAGAAATAACTACTTATATTGCAAAGAAATACGGCTGCAAGTTCGACATTGTGGACTTACAGCACGAGTATTTTGAGACCGTCGGGAAGTATACCATGGAGATGGTGCGCAAAGGTCTTACGCCCAACCCCGACGTGATGTGTAACCGCTGGATCAAACTCGGCGCCTTTGAGGAAAAGGAAGGCCATAATTTTGACAAGATTGCCACCGGACACTATGCCCGCTCGTGGGAAGACGAGAACGGTATTTTTTGGCTCGGCACGGCTGCCGACACCTTCAAGGATCAGACCTATTTCTTGGGCCGTATCACCTACGCACAGTTGAGCAAGGTGATTTTTCCCATCGGAGACATCCCGAAACCTGAAGTACGTAAGTTAGCTGCGCAATACAAGCTTCCAAGTGCGGAACGTCATGACAGTCAGGGGATTTGCTTCTTGGGAAAAATCAACTACAACGATTATATCCGCGAATATTTGGGCGAAATGCCTGGTGATATTGTGGAGATGGAAACAGGCAAGAAACTGGGCCGTCATAAGGGCTTTTGGTTCCACACCATCGGGCAGCGCAAGGGCTTGGGCCTTGGCGGCGGACCTTGGTTTGTGGTGAAGAAGGACATCCCGAACAATATCGTTTATGTGTCGCAGGGTTACGACCCTGTGGCGCAATACACCAACATCGTCCCTTTGGGCGACTTGCAGCCGATGAACCCAGCCTTGCAGTTCGTTGACGGTCAGCGGGTTCGTTTCAAGATTCGGCATCAGCCAGAGTTTACCTTTGGTCGTATCCGCCTTACGGAGCGTGGTGCCGACATCGTTTCGGAAGTCGCCATTTCGGGCGTGGCACCTGGACAGTTCGGGGTGGTTTATCATGAGACAGAGCCTTATGTCATCGGCAGTGGAGTTATAGTTGAGAGTTATGAGTAGTATATCTGATAGAATCCTCTACGAAGATAACCACCTCATCGTGGTGAACAAGCTCCCCTCGGAAATCGTGCAGGGCGACAAGACAGGCGATGTGTGCTTGCTCGATGATGTAAAGCAATACATCAAGGAGAAATACGACAAGCCTGGTAACGTCTTTGCAGGTCTGGTGCATCGTATTGATCGCCCTGTAAGCGGTGCCGTCGTCTTTGCCAAAACGAGCAAAGCCCTCTCACGCATGACGGTCAAGGTGAAAGACCGCGACTTCCGCAAGACCTATCTGGCTTTGGTGAAAAATCATCCGCCCAAGCAGGCTGATGTGTTGGAAGATTACATCGTCAAGAACGAGAAGATGAACAAATCGTTCGTCGTGCCAGAAGGCACTAAGGAAGCTAAGTTGGCGCGATTGAGTTATCGTGTCGTTGGTAAATCAGAGAGTTTTTACTTGCTTGAAATAGAGTTGTTTACGGGAAGACATCACCAAATTCGTTGCCAACTGGCGCATATTGGTTGTCCCATCCGTGGCGACCTGAAATACGGCTATCCGCGCAGCAATCCAGACGCTTCCATCAGTCTTCATGCTTATCATATTGCCTTTGAGCATCCTGTGCTGAAGACACCAATTGAGGTGACGGCACCGCTACCGGAAGTTGCGCCTTGGACAGCGTTCAAATCAGATGTATGATTCCTCTGAAAACGACGAAATAAGCACCAAATCCCATAAGAAGGATGCCGGTAACCCGATTCATGAGGGTGGTGCGTTCTGGTGTGAGGAAACGTTTCAGTTTGGCGGCACCCCAAGCTTTTATGAATTCAAGGGCCAACGTAGTACCTAAAATGATGCCGAAAAACACGATGGTACTCAGTTTGTTACCACCCATATTACCTGCCACGATGGCCACAGCAGAAAACCAAAACAGCCAAACAAAAGGATTTAAGATATTGAGTGCGAATCCTTTAGCGAAAAATACGTACCATGATGGCTTTTTGTCGATTTTTTGAATCAACTCTTCAGTCTGGTTTTCGTCAAGTACCCTGTCTTTGACTTTCTTTCGATAAGTGAATATGCCGAACAATATCAGGATAATTCCTGCGCCGATACAAGCCAAGGCCGTTTCTTTGCTAGAATGCATGACTATTTGTACCGAGGTCAGGATGCAGAGCGAAACAATCATGGCGTCATTGAAGATGACCCCCGTGGCAAACCAGGCCGCCGACCTAAGTCCGCGATGAAGGCTGGTTTGAACGAGAGTGATGAACGAAGGACCCATATTGACCACTACCGACAGAAACAGACCTATCAGGATGGCCCACATCAGGAAGCTGAACGACCCAATGCGGCTGAATTCTGGCATCTTGTCAAATATCTCGGGGGTGTTCTCCATGATTACGATTTCAGGTTGTTTACATATTCTTCCCACATCTCTAGCCGTTTACCCTTCATCACGCGAGGGAACTTGGTGGCACCGCCCCACTTGCCGATCTTCTGTTCCATGAATTCATAAAAATACTTTGTGGGCAGGACATCGATGAAGAGTTCCTTGATGGCCTCGGTGCGTTCTACAGCATAGTCGTCGTTCAGTTTGCAAAGGCTTTCATCTATTTTCTTGATAGCCAATTCTTTGTCAATAGGCTCATCGCATCCGAGATACCAGTGGTGGGCATACATCGTGTCATGACGGATGCCTGCCACGGTGAATTCCGTAATGGTGACGCCCAGTTCCTCGGCCATCAAGTCAACGGCACGGGTCATGTTGTCCTGCGAGAGGTGTTCGCCAGTGATGCTAAGGAATTGTTTGGTGCGACCGGTGATGGCGATTTCGCAGTTCTCCTTATTGAGGAATTTGATGGTGTCGCCGATGAGATAACGCCAAGTGCCCGCACAGGTGGAGAGCAGGATGGCGTAATCCGTGTTTTCCTCCACTTCGGAGAGCAGCAGCGACTTGGGATGGTCCACTATGGTGCCGTCTTCATCGAAATTCTCTTCGTTAAATGGCACGAACTCGAAATAAATGCCGTTGTCGACCAAAAGCTGCATGACACGGCGTTTCAAATCGACCTGATAGGCAATGTAACCCTCTGAGGCCAAGTAACTTTCGACATAAATCACCTCCTTGCCGAAAATACGCTCAAAGCTCTTTTCATAAGGGCCGAAGGCCACACCGCTATGGACATAAACCATCAAGTTGGGCCACAAGTCGTGGATGGTATTGAGATGGTATTCTTTGATGATGCGTTCGAGTAGGATTTGAACCCACGCAGGAACGCCTACGATGACCCCGATGTCCCATTTTGGGGCTTCCTTTACCATGAGGTCCATTTTCTCAGCCCAGTCTTTCACCTTTGAGATTTTCTGTCCAGGCTTGTAGAAATATTCAAACCAAGACGGGATTTTGCCCGCCGAGATGCCTGAAAGATCACCGGCATAGTAGTCGTATTCCTTGTTGTATTGCAGGTCGGTGCTGCCACCAATCATCAGAATGCCACGGTTGTAGAATTCCAACGGGAAGTCGTAGCGTGTGGCTGACACTAGCTGGCGGATGCTTGCGCGGGTGATTTTGTTGTTGATGGCCCTAGTAATGGGGATGTATTTGCTGGCTGCCTCGGAAGTGCCCGAACTGAGGGCGAAATACTTTATTTTTCCTGGCCAGGTGATATTGCGCTTGCCTTCTAAGTTGAGGTGCCACCAAGCATCGTGCATCTTGTTGTAGTCGAACACGGGGACACGCTTGCGGTATTCCTCCAAAATGTTGCCCGACAGTAGGATTTCATCGAAATGGTAATATTTGCCGAACTCGGTGAATTGGGCTTTGGTCAGCAACTTGCGAAGCTCGCGCTTTTGGGCACGGATGGGGTCGGTATGGTTTTGTCGGATTTCAACCGGTATATTCTTGATTTCAGCGGCAGTTTTTATGATAGCTCCAATAACAGGTATTGCCATGTCGTCTTCAATTTAGGTTTTAGGCTGCAAAGGTAGGAATTTTTTTGTATGTTGGGAGGGATGGGTGAGCATGGAATCAACAATAAACTGTATTTTTGCCAAAAATTTCAATCCATGGAAGACAATTACCAACTCATCACGAAGACCGCAGCTGGACTGGAAGACGTTCTTGTCAATGAAATCAAGGCTTTAGGCGCTAAAAACGTGCGTCCGATGCATCGCGCCGTCATTTGCGAAGGCAACAAGGAACTCATGTACCGCATCAACTACGAAGTGCGCACCGCCCTCAAGGTGTTGAAGCCTTACAAGTCTTTTTTCGCCAAAAATACTGACGACCTCTATAAGAAAGTGCAGGAAATCAACTGGTTTGAGCTGATTCGCACCGACCAGACCTTCTGCATCGACGCGGTGACGAGCGGACGTTTCTTCACCCATTCGCAGTACGCTAGCCTGAAGATGAAAGACGCCATTGTCGACCAGTTCCGCGATGTGTATGGCATTCGCCCCAATATCAACACTTTGAATCCTGACTTGCGGATTAACTTGCACATTCGTGAGGACAAGGTCTCCATCCTTTTTGACAGTTCTGGCGAGTCGTTGCATCATCGTGGTTACCGCAAGCAGGTGGACAAGGCCCCGATGAACGAAGTGCTTGCCGCTGGCTTGATTCAACTCTCGGGTTGGAAGGCTGACAGCAACTTTTTGGACTGCATGTGTGGTTCGGGTACACTGCCCATTGAGGCGGCCATGTACGCGATGAAGATACCGGCTGGCTACTACCGCAAGGAGTTTGGTTTCATGAAATGGGACGACTACGACGCCGAACTGTGGCAACGCGTGAAGCAGGAAGCCGACGACAAGATTTGTGATTTCGACTATGAAATCTGGGCCTCCGACCGCTCGCCCAAAGCCGTGGCCATTGCCGAGAACAACATCAACTATGCCCACCTGCAGCGCGACATCCACTTGATGAAGAAGGACATGAATGACCTTACCCCACCTGAAGGTGGTGGCATCATGATTATCAACCCGCCCTATGGTGACCGTCTTGAGGAAGACGACATCGACGAACTGTATGCCGAGATTGGACGAACCTTGAAACACAATTTCCAAGGGTTTACGTGCTGGCTCATCACCGACGATGCCGTGGCTTTGCGCCATGTGGGACTCAAGCCGTTGTACAAAATTCCGATTTGGAACGGACCTTTGGAGTGCCGCTTCGTGTGCTTCGATATCTTCGAAGGCTCGATGAAAGAAAAGAAAGCCCGCGATGCCGAAAGCCGAGACCATGCAGAACTTTAACCTTCACACCCATAGCGTCTATTCTGACGGCAAATCGCAACCACGAGAAATTGTGGAAGAAGCCATCCGTCAGGGCTTGACAACGCTTGGCTTTTCCGAACATAGTCCGTTGCCTTTCGACAATACTTTTTCGGTGAAAGCCGCCAATATGCCGCGTTATGCGGCCGAAATCGCCCAGCTGAAAGAGGAGTTTAAGGACAAAATAGACCTGTATTGCGCCTTGGAAGCCGATTATCTCCCAAGCGCTTCCGAGCCTTTTGCCGTGACCAAGGAAAAGTATCACCTTGATTATCTGATTGGTGGGGTTCATTTGGTCGGGCAGTCGGCCAACCCTGATGAGATTTGGTTCATCGACGGCCCAAAGTGGGAGGTTTATGATGAAGGTCTGCAAAAGTTCTTCGACGGTGACATCCGTCGTGCCGTGCGCCGATTCTTCGAACAATCGAACGAAATGATTGAAAACGAGCAGTTTGACATCATTGCCCACTTCGACAAAATCAAGATGCACAACCGCGATAGATATTTCCATGAGGACGAGCCTTGGTACCGCAAATTGGCTCTTGAAACCCTCGACCTCATCCACCAGAAAGGTCTGGTGATGGAAATCAACACACGCGGCATCTACAAGAAACGCTACAACGGTTTCTATCCCTCGCCGTGGCTGATAAAAGAGGCCTGCAAAATGCACATCCCTGCTATCATCTCCGCCGACGCACACCACTTCAGCGAAATTACACTTGAATTTGATCACGCCGAAGAAGCCCTGAAGAAAGCGGGATATCGCAGTGTCGTGAATTTCAAGAAAGGGAAATGGGTTGAGGTGGTGTTTTCGTGAAAAATTGGATTGAAAACGACTGGTTTTCGGATTTTTGCTAATTTTGCAATTGAAAACAACTCAAAGTAATGAATAGAACATACAAAATCAACTTAAGAAAGGAAGAGGAAGGAGGATATACCGTGTTTGTACCTTCCTTGCCAGGATGCATCACTTATGGAGAGACCGTTGACGAAGCCATTGATATGGCCAAGGAAGCTATAGAGCTTTATATTGAGGAATTGCAAGATAGAGGTGATTATATTCCTGACGACAGCAACATGTTGGAATACTCACTGAATCTGATGGCTGTATGAACTTGAGTCCCACATATTTGATTCGATTGCTTGAAGAGAACGGATATATCTTCAAAAGGGCAAAAGGATCGCATCAGGTGTATTACAATCCGATTAATAACAAGACCATCATCGTGCCTTTCCATAACGGAAAGGATTTGAAAAAAGGGACTTTCCTAGCCATTTTGAAACAGGCTGGGATTGAATAAATAATAATAAACTAATAAATAAGGTACAGAATAAAAGCAGACACATAATCATTTAGAATAGCATTTCAAAAACGAATTCTTGAGCATCAATTTCCACAACGCCTCGAAGAGGCACCATATCAAGAAACCGTTATGAAACGCCAGTTTTGGCGTGGAGTAACTTGTTGATATGGTGGGCGTGGAAACCCGATGCTCGGCAAGTTGAATAAATTCCACGCTTTTTTATGCACATAGGGCAACATATCAAAGAGGTAATGCGGCAGCAAGGGGTTACAGCCACGCAGTTGGCGAAGGACATTTGCTGCGCCCGCACCCACGTCCACAGGATTTTCTGCAAGGACAGCATTGACCTCGCCCTGCTCGAACGCATTTCCACAGCGTTGCATTACGATTTTTTCCACGACCTTTCCGAAGAATTCAAGGCAAAAGTGTGACTAATTTGGTAACTGTTACCGAATTGGTAACTATGTAATTAGAGTTAAGACGATGAAAGACGGTATTTTTGCGGCCTAATCCATTAATTAACTAAAACTGCGGGCGACAGGATAAAGACTGCCACATAGAAACATGAAGAAAATACTGTTAGTTTTGATTGCCTTAATGGGCATCGGTTTTGGCGCGAAGGCGCAAAGTTGCGATGTGGGTGATAACACTTATGTCGGTGTTGATGCATCAGTTAAATCAAATAAAATAGTTTGCACAGCAAATTATTATGGTGATAACATTCCCAAATCAGGTATGGTTTATGTAACATGCTATTATATAAACACTAATGGAGAGGAAGATTCCGAAATGATTACAATACAATGGAATGATGCCAAAAACGGGAGATTAGGAGTAAGAGAATATGGTACATATCGAGTCCAATGGGGAGGACATGCACAAAACGTAAAAAGTATAAGGCGTTGGGAAGTATCAGCTGGAGCTTGTAGGATTGAAAGGAACTAGTCTTCAAATAAGAATAAATGAAAGCCAGAGCCGTAAAAGACTCTGGCTTTTTTCATGCCCTTTCGTGAAAAATATGCATCTTCACCCTAAAAAAGTGCTTAAAAATATGCATTTTTTTCTGCATATTTTTCATAACTTCAAGTAATTCAATACATTATTTTCAATCCGTTTTACTAGGTCTTCCGAATCGGGAGCCTTCTCGAATTTGTGTCCTGTGACCTTCTCGTAAAGTTCGATGTAGCGTTCCGAAACGCTGTTCACGTATTCGGGTGTCATTTCGGGCACTTGCTGGCCTTCCTTGCCTTGGAAGCCGTTGGCCATAAGCCACTCACGGACAAATTCTTTTGAGAGTTGCACCTGCGGCTCGCCTTTGGCGAAACGCTCCTCGTACTGGTCGGCGATGAAATAACGTGACGAGTCGGGGGTGTGGATCTCGTCCATCAGCACGATTTGGTCGCCAATCTTGCCGAACTCGTATTTCGTGTCAACGAGAATCAGGCCCTGCTTGGCGGCGATTTCGGTACCGCGTTGGAAAAGTTTTCTTGTAATGTCCTCAATTTGTGCGTAATCCTTCTCGCTGATGAGACCTCGGGTGATGATTTCCTCGCGCGAAATGTCCTCATCGTGGCCTTCCTCGGCTTTGGTGGTCGGGGTGATGATGGGTTCGGCGAAGCGTTGGTGTTCTTTCATGCCGTCAGGGATCTGCACGCCGCAGATGGTGTGCTGTCCGCTCTTGTAGGTACGCCATGAGCTGCCCGTCAAGTAACCTCTAATAATCATTTCTATCGGGAAGGGCTTGCACAAACGCCCCACGGTGACCATCGGGTCGGGGGTGGCGAGCTTCCAGTTGGGAACGATGTCGGCGGTGGCGTCGAGGAACATGGCGGCTATCTGGTTGAGCACCTGTCCCTTATACGGGATGCCCTTGGGCAGGATGACATCGAAAGCCGAGATGCGGTCGGTAGCGACCATCACCATGTATTCGTCGTTGATGAAATAGCAGTCGCGGACCTTGCCGTGGTATACCTTGGTTTGGCCGGGGAATTGGTAATCTGTTTTGGTTAATGCGTTCATATTTGTATTGTTAATCGATTATTCGTTGGTTGGTAGAGACGCAATGCATTGCGTCTCTACAGGTTCGTCCTCATGGTGCTTCTTGTAGGCGTTGATGATATCTGTCACCAATTTATGTCTCACCACATCCTTGTCATCCAAATAGATGAATTCTATACCTTTTACATCTTTCAAAACCTCCATGGCCTGCGGCAGCCCCGAAGGCGTCTTGGGCGGCAGGTCGATTTGGGTGATGTCGCCGGTAACGATGAACTTGGCCGAGCGCCCCATGCGGGTGAGGAACATCTTCAGTTGGCTACGCGTGGCGTTTTGGGCTTCGTCCAAGATGACAAAGGCATGGTCCAAAGTGCGACCGCGCATGAAGGCCAGAGGTGCAATCTCGATGGTGTGGTCTTCTATGTAACCCTCTAGTTTTGAAGAAGGTATCATGTCGCGCAAGGCATCGTAAAGCGGTTGCAGATAAGGGTCTAGCTTGTCTTTCAAGTCGCCAGGGAGGAAACCGAGGTGTTCGTCGGCTTCTACGGCAGGACGGGTGAGGATGATGCGCTTGACTTGTCGTGCTTTCAACGCTCTCACGGCCAATGCCACGGCGGTGTAGGTCTTTCCTGTTCCGGCAGGACCAATGGCAAAAATCAAATCCTTCTGTTCCGATGCCGTCACCATTCGTTTTTGATTGGCAGTGATGGCTTTAACGGGTACGCCGCTGCGCCCAAACACCAGTACATCGCTTTCCGACATTTTCTGTTGCAACTCTGTGTCGGTGCTGGCCATCATGATGTCTTCTACGGTTTGTGCCGTCAGTTTTCCGAAACGTTCCAGCTGCATCATCAAAGTCTCATAGCGGCTGACAAAATACTCAATCTCGTCATCGTCTCCCATCACTTTCATAAAGTCGCCGCGTGCAATGATTTTCAATTTAGGAAACATGCTCTTTACGAGCTCCAAATATTTGTCGTTGGGACCGTGAAGCTCCTTAGGGTCAACGTTTTCTATCTGAAGAATCTGCTCTGCCATGTCGTATTATTTGCTTGCAAAGATAGACTATTTTTCAGAATGAAAAAAATGAAGTTTTTTTTCAAAAACCTATCGTAGGTATGGCATAAATGATATACCTTTGCAAAATCACAAAAGGGCTCATTAGGAACGATGTCAATCATCACATTAACAAGCGATTGGGGTAACTCCGACTATTATGTTGCTGCCGTAAAAGGCACCATTTTGTCGCAGTTGCCAACGGCTACTATTGTTGACATAACGCACGAAATCAAGCCGTTCAATGTCGCCGATGCGGGTTTTGTGGTGAAATGCTGTTTTCGTGACTTTCCGCCAGGGACGATTCACATCATTGCGGTCAACACCATTGAATCACCCAAACAGCCTCATGTAGTCGTGAAGGCTGAAGGACAGTATTTCATTGGTACCGATAATGGCATTTTCCCTCAGATTTTCAATGAGTTTGAAGAAGCGGTCATCATTGATGAGCTTCAGGATTCCGATTCGTTTAATTTTGCCGCTCGCGACCGCTTTGCCAAGGTTGCCGTGATGCTTGCCCAAGGTAAACCGCTTTCTGAAATCGGGCCGAAATACGAAAAACTGAATGGTCTTGAGATTTGCGTTGTGGTGCACGATGACTCCATTGACGGTATCGTCATGCACATCGATTCCTACGAGAACCTGATTACCAATATTCCAAAGAAAGTGTTCATGGAGGCACGCCGTGGCCGCGATTTCACCATCATGGTGAAGGGACGGCTGTATACCATCAACAAGATTTCCGACAGCTATTTGGATGTGCCTTATGCGGAACTCGTCGCCATTTTCGGCTCACACGGCAACCTCGAAATAGCCATGCGCGAAGCCAAGGCCGCCTCACTTTGTGGCATTGACCTTCATTCCACCATCAGGGTCGTTTTCCACGACAAGGTTCAGGCTCCTGTGCCTCGTGAAGGCTCATTGTTCTGATTATTATAGGCATGTCATACCGAGGCTTTTGGCCGCATAGACTCGCCTCTAAGAGGCTCGGTATGACATGTGGCCCAAAGCCGAGTGTATCTATGCCTTTAATTGTTTATCAACTATTCTTTGGAACAATTTCCAGAAAACTAATCCTATCATTACGCCAAGAATGGCACCGCATAAGATGTCGCCTGGGTAGTGGTAGCCAATGTAAATGCGGCTGTAACTGGAGATAAAGGCCCAGAAAAACAGCACGATAGCAGTCCATGGACGAAATTTCCGCAATGTTGGTGTCAAGAAAGTGGCGATGGAAAAGGTATTGGCTGCATGAGAGGAAACGAAACCGTATTTCCCTCCAGCCATGCCTTTTGGAAGATAAATTAAGTACTGAAAATCAACATTATAGCAAGGTCTTAATCGCTGGAAAAACGGTTTGCAAACATGGGAGGCCAATTGGTCGGAACAAAGTACCACCAATCCAACGGCCAGAAAGACCCACCAGCAGCGTTTGCCGTATTGCCGCACCGTCCAGTATATTAATAATAGGTATAGCGGTAGCCACGCCCACATACCAGTGATGAGCACCATAACCTTGTCCATCCAGTCGGCATGGAGGCCGTTCAGGAAGAGGAAGAGGTCGGAGTCGATGGCGGAAAGGTGGCTCATGATTTGTTTGTTTACCAATCTTCCCCCGCATCTCCCTTGTTCAGCGTCAACCAAATCAGGTCTTTCAGTTCATTGATGCCTTGTTGGGCAACGGAACTGATGAAGACATGTGGCACCTTCTTTGGTAAGTGCTTCTTGATTTCTTTGATGGTGTCTTCATCCACGAGGTCGCATTTCGTGATGGCCAAAATGCGGTCTTTGTCCAACAGTTCAGGATTGTATTGCTTCAATTCGTTGAGCAGAATGTCGTATTCCTTTTTCACGTCTTCGGTGTTGGCCGGCACCATGAACAGCAAGGTGGAGTTTCTTTCAATGTGTCGTAAAAATCTTATACCCAATCCTTTTCCTTCAGCCGCGCCTTCGATGATGCCTGGGATGTCGGCCATCACGAAGCTCCGATGTTCACGATAACTGACGATGCCAAGATTGGGTACCAAAGTAGTGAATGGATAGTCGGCAATTTCTGGTTTGGCTGCCGAGACAACGGACAGCAACGTGGATTTCCCCGCATTGGGGAAACCGACCAAACCGACATCGGCCAACAGCTTCAGTTCCAGCGTAATCCAATCCTCTTGCGACGGCTCGCCTGGTTGTGCAAACTTTGGTGCTTGCAAAGTGGCAGTCTTAAAAAAGGCATTGCCCTTGCCGCCGCGACCGCCCTTGAGCAACACCACTTCTTGTTTGTCTTCGGTAATCTCGGCCATCTGAGAGTGGTCTTCGGCGTGGAAGGCCACGGTACCCAGCGGCACGTCAATGTAAACATCATCGCCAGCCGCGCCAGTGAGTTGGTTTTTGCCGCCAGGAACGCCATCGCCAGCGTAAAGATGCTTGGTGTAGCGCAGATGGAGTAAGGTCCATAGTTGGGCATTGCCGCGCATGATGACGTTGCCGCCGCGACCGCCATCGCCACCGTCGGGGCCACCTTTAGGGATGTATTTCTCACGGCGGAAGTGCAATGCGCCTGCACCACCCTTACCTGAGCGGCAGAATATCTTCACATAGTCTACAAAGTTTGAAGTCATAGTACAACGGATTAGAATTCATCAATGTATTCAATGGCCTCGTCGTTCTCATAACGGTCGCAGTCGAAGTTCAGGTCAATACCGGGGGCGTTGGGCTTTGGGAAATCACCCTTGCTGATGTTCAGGTTCTTGTCGGCATACACTTTTTTCATGTAGAGTGCCCAGATGGGTAACGCCGTGTGCGAACCTTGTCCCAGTTGGGTTGAACGGAAGTGTACGCTGCGGTCTTCGGCACCTACCCAAACACCAGTGGTCAGGTCAGGAGTGATGCCCATGAAGTAACCGTCGCTGTTCTTTTGGGTGGTACCCGTCTTGCCAGCAATGGGGTTGGTGAAGCCGTAGGTGGAACGCAAACGAATGCCAGTGCCGCTTTGCACCACGCCTTTCATCAGTTCCACCATCTTGTAAGCGGTCACTGCGCTCATGGCCTCCGACTCCTCGGGGCTGAATCGCTGCACGACATTGCCGTTCTTGTCCTCGATGCGGGTGATGAACATAGGTTTGATGTAGACACCTTGGTTGGCGAAAGTACTCATGGCCCCGACCATCTCGATCAGTTTCAAATCACAGACACCTAAGCAGATAGCGGGTACCGCATCGATAGGTGATTCCACGCCCATGCGGCGGGCCATCCCAATGACGGCGTTGGGACCGAATTGGTTCATCAGGTAGGCCGAGATCCAGTTGTTGGACTGTGCAAGGGCGGACTTAAGGGTGATTTCCTCACCCACATGGCCGCCTGAGTTGCCTGGTGACCAGAATTTGCCGTCTTCCAGTTGGATATTGTATTGTATGTTTGGAATCTTCGTGCAAGGTGTGTATTCGCCTTCTTGCATGGCCAACGAGTACAGGAAAGGCTTAAAAGTAGAGCCCACCTGACGTCGTGCCTGTGTGACGTGGTCGTATTTGAAGAAACGGTAATCCAGTCCACCGACATAGGCTTTCACGTGACCCGTGTGCGACTCAATGGAGATGAGGCTGGCCTGCAGGAACCACTTGTAATAGCGTATGGAGTCCATCGGGGTCATCACCGTGTCGATAGGGCCTTTCCAGGAGAAGATGGTCATGCGCACGGGTCGGTTGAAATCAGCCTTGATGCTGTCCATGCTCAAGCCTTCGTTCTTCAAGTTGCGGTAACGGTCGGAACGCTTCATGGAGGTCTCCATGATGTGGTCAATCTCGTCAGCGGTCACGTTGGAGAAAGGAGCGTTCTTTTGGTCTTTCCAATGTTTGTAGAACATGGGTTGAAGTTCACCGCCCATGAACTCACGGACCGCTTCTTCGGCGTAGTGTTGCATGCGCGAGTCGATAGTGGTGTAAATGCGCAAGCCGTCGCGATAGATGTTGTAAGGAGTGCCATCGGGACGTGGAGTGTTTTTGGCCCATTCAGTCAACTCACCACGCAGAAACTCACGGAAATAAGTAGCTTGTCCACTGTTGTGATCCATCACGCCAAAGCGTGTCATATCAATGGGGATCTGTGAGATGGAGTCGCACTCGGCTTGGGTGATGTAGCCATTTTCTGCCATTTTTTGCAACACAAGGTTGCGGCGAATTAAAGAGCGTTCGGGGTTACGCACGGGGCTGAAGCGGGTGGGTGCATTGACCACACCGGCCATTAGGGCGCATTCTTCGATATTGAGGTCTTTCGGCGACTTGTCGAAGAAGGTCTTGGCCGCCGAGCGGATGCCATAGGCGTTGTGGCCAAAGGCAACGGTATTGAGATACATGGCCACGATTTCCTCTTTTGAGTAGTTGTGTTCCAACTTGGTGGCCGTGATCCACTCTTGGAATTTACGCAATACCAACTTAGGCGTGCTTAGGTTCTCGCCACGCGGAAACAGGTTCTTGGCCAACTGTTGGGTGATGGTGCTGCCGCCGCCTTTTTTGCGACCAGTCAACACGCCGAAAGCCACACGCAGCAGTGCCCGCTCATCGATGCCAGAGTGCTCCGTAAAGCGTTCGTCCTCAATGCTGATTAAGGCTTCGGGCATGTAATGTGACAGTTCGGAGTAGCGCACATTGCTGCGGTTTTCTATGTAGTAAGTGCCCAACACTTTGCCGTCGGCGGAGATGATTTCGGTGGCGAGGTTGGTCTTCGGGTTTTCCAGCTCATCGAAAGTGGGCATGGTGCCGAAGATACCTGTGGCTACGCAGATGAAGAACAGAACGGTCAAGACCAAGAGGCCTCCAAAGATGACCCAGAGATTGCGGATGGCGTGTGACTTGCCTGAATTGGTTTTCTTTTGCTTCTTATTGGTGCTCATATATTATTGTCTTTCAACGAATATTCCAATATCTGAGATGCCTTTCAACACGGGCTCGCGCATGGCTTGCTCGATTTCAAAATGGTAGGTGCCTGTGAGTGGGAAACGCAGTCCGTTGTTGAGCGGAATGCGCAGGTCTCTCATGCTGCCGCTGCTTTTGCCAATCCAACGGCCTTCCGGAGTGGCCAGCGTGCATTCGATAGTGTCGTTGGTTCTGTTGCCGTTGGGGAAGGTGGTATGAAGGAAGATGAAGAGGTTGCTGTAGCGGTAGTTCTCCAAATGCCGCAGCTCAATGCCAAAGACATAGCCGTTGATGGTGTCGTCGATCGGGACGTCGAAACTGACGCGGTTCTCGACAGACCATTCCGCTTCGGGGATGACGGTGCGCTTGTTGAAGGAACTGCTAGTGCACGAGGCAAGGAAAAAAACAAAGAACAAAAAAACCGTCATTGCGGGCTTGACCCGCAATCTCTCGTGCCAAACAGGTTGCCTTAAAGTACGAGAGATGGCGGATGTTCCTCCGCCATGAGGTTTTTTTGTATAGGTTTTGTCGTTATTCATAAATGGTTTCATTTCAGTCACTCATTTTCTTCAAATCGGCCTCGCCGTAGCCTTCGTTGGTGTTGGTGTGTGCTTCTTTCGTGATGGCGTAGTCTTCCAGCTTCTCAGGTTTCTTTCCTTTTTTGTTCAAGGTGATGATTTCTTTCACCTTGTCAACGGGGAGGGCCATGATGTTGCTTCGGTCGGTCTTATAGGAATACCACATGATGCCCTTAAATACGTCATTCTTTTGGTGCACGGCTTCGCCACTTTCAAAATGGAGCACGATGTTGGTGTCGGGGAAGTCTTTCAGCGCGTCAACGTAAGCATCATATTCGTAGTTGAGGCAGCATTTCAGCTTGCCGCACTGTCCAGCCAATTTCTGCGGGTTGGGCGAGAGCTGCTGCACCCGGGCCACATTGGTCGTCACCGACTGGAAATTACTAATCCATGAGGCACAGCACAACTCACGACCACAAGAACCGAGTCCTCCTAGTTTGGCCGACTCCTGCCGGACACCAATCTGACGCATCTCCACACGCACATGAAACTCCTCTGCGAGTTTCTTGATGAGCTCTCGGAAGTCGACGCGACCGTCGGCAGTGTAATAGAAGATAGCTTTGGTCTTGTCACCCTGATACTCTACGTCGTTGAGTTTCATTTCCAGTCCGAGGTTGTCGGCGATGGTGCGGGTGCGTGCCAAAGTGTTGTCTTCGAGTTTGATGGCAGCGAGCCATTTCTCCACGTCGTTGGTCTTGGCACGACGGTATATTTTCTTCATTTCTTCAAGCGGGGTGCGAAAACGCTTACGTTTCATCTGGTGTTCCGCCATGTCGCCAAGCAGTGTGACGATACCGATGTCGTGACCGATGGCGGCTTCAACGGCCACCATCTCGCCTACCTCAAGATTAAGGTCTTCGGGATAGGTGTAAAAATCCTTGCGGTCGTTCTTGAATCGCACCTCGGCAAGGCAAGATTTTCCTTGCACTTCTTGGTTTTCATAGTCTTTCAACCAGTCGAAGTCGTTGAGCTTGCAACGGCTGCAACACAGCACTTTTTGACCTGGATTGTATTCCCCCGATAGCTTTCCACCTCTGTTGAACACCTGTTTGTCTTGGATGATATCTTCGTTTTTATTCTGATTTTCAGTCATTTGACAAATATAATTAAAACAATATATATAAACGGCAAAAATACGAAAAAATTTCAATACTTTTGCAGGCAGTATTGTTGAGATAGTAAGTTTAACACATAAAATCATCAGAATCATGAAAAAAGGACTTATCGTAATCATCGCCCTTGTTGTGCTGTTCGTCTTTTGGGGCGTCGGCATCTACAACGGTTTGGTATCGAAGCAAGAAGCAGTGGAACAAGCAGTTGGCAACGTACAAACGGCTTATCAGCAACGTGCCGACCTCATTCCTAACCTCGTTGCTACGGTGAAAAGCTATGCTGAATATGAAGCAGGTACCTTGACGGCAGTCGTGGAGGCGCGTGCCAAGGCCACTTCGGTCACGCTTGATGCCAACAATCTCACGGAAGAAAACCTGAAGGCTTTCCAAGCCGCGCAAGATGAGATGTCGGGCGCCTTGTCGAGACTGTTGGTCACGGTTGAGAAATACCCCGACCTGAAAGCCAACCAAAACTACCTCGACCTTCAGAGTAAGCTGGAAGGTTGTGAGAACACCATTGCCAATGCCCGAAGGCAGTTCAATGAGGCCGCCAAGACCTACAACACCTATCTGCGTCATGTCCCCAACAACATCATCGCCAATATGTTTGGCTTCGACAAGAAACCTTACTTCGAGGCTTCGGAGGGTGCTCAAAACGCTCCCAATGTTGGAGACTTGTTTGGCGAATGACGACGGATTTTTTTCAAAAAAAACAAAAAGCCATGATGCGTCATGGCTTTTTTTGTATCTTTGCATCCCGTATTCATATTTTCAAGCACCATGAAAAACTGCAATAAATACGGGTTCGACAACGAGAAATACCTAAAGATTCAGTCGGAACACATCAAAGAACGTATTGAGAAGTTCGGCGATAAGCTTTACCTTGAATTTGGCGGAAAACTGTTTGATGATTTTCATGCCAGCCGTGTATTGCCCGGCTTCCAGCCCGATAGCAAGCTGAAAATGCTGCTGCAATTGGTGGACGTGGCAGAGATTATCATTGTCATCAGTGCCGTTGACATTGAGAAGAACAAGGTGCGCGGTGACTTAGGCATCACTTACGATGTGGATGTGTTACGCCTGCGCGAGGAGTTTATGAACCGTGGTTTCATGGTGAGTTCGGTGGTGGTTACCCATTACAATGGCCAGGCCAGCACCGATGCCTATCGCAAACGTCTTGAGCGAATGGGCATCAAGGTGTATTATCATCGCATCATTGAGGGCTATCCCAACAATGTGGCACTCATCGATTCCGAAGACGGCTTTGGCCGCAACGATTATGTGGAAACCACGCGTCCGTTGGTTGTGGTCACAGCGCCAGGCCCCGGTAGCGGTAAGATGGCCGTGTGTCTGAGTCAGCTGTATCATGAGAACAAGCGCGGGGTGAAGGCGGGTTATGCCAAGTTTGAGACATTCCCTATTTGGAACCTGCCGCTGAAACATCCCGTCAATGTGGCCTATGAAGCAGCCACAGCCGACCTCAACGATGTGAACATGATAGATCCTTTCCATTTGGAGGCTTATGGTAAGACGGCAGTCAACTACAACCGCGATATCGAGATTTTCCCTGTGTTAAATGCCATCTTTGAGTCCATTTATGGTGAGAATCCTTATAAGTCACCCACCGATATGGGTGTCAATATGGCGGGTTATTGCCTCAGCAACGACGAGGCTTGCTGTGAGGCTTCGCGACAAGAGATCATCCGTCGATATTATGTTGCCCTGTGCAATTTAGCCAATGGCAAAGGTACCGAGAGCGAAGTGAACAAGATTGCACTGCTAATGAAACAGGCTAAAATCACTACTGCTGACCGTAAGACCACCGTTGCCGCCAAGGAACGAAAGGAACAGGAAGGTGTGGCATCGGCTGCCATTGAGTTGGGCGACGGCACCATCATTACAGCGCACACCAGTGCCTTACTGGGCCCCAGTGCTGCCCTGCTGCTTAACGCCACCAAGTATTTGGCTGGCATCGACCATGACGTGAAGCTCATCCCACAAGCCATGATTGAACCAATACAGAAGACCAAAGTTACCTTCTTGCACGGCAACAATCCACGCTTGCACACCGATGAGGTATTGGTTGCTATTTCGATGCTGAGCCTTTGGGACGAAAACTGCAGGAAAGCCTTGGATATTCTGCCACAACTCAAAGGATGTCAAGTGCATAGCACCGTGATGTTAAGTGAGGTGGATCAAAAGATATTCAAGAAACTCGGCATTGGCCTTACTTGCGACCCCGTGGCGAAAAAATAGTATCAGAAATTTCTTATTGCCCTTACGTAATACTCTAGCGTTTTTAATGAGTCGCCGTTGACGACCTGGCCGTTTTGGAGCCGTACCGCTGCCGCTCCCCGTGTGCCGGTTTCGGTGCTAGACCAGTACGTTTTGTCTTCCAAAGTCGGATAGCCTAACGAATCTAAGGTAGCGTTTACTACAGCTTGGTTTTGCAGCAGGTAGCGCAACTCATTGCTCGCGGGCACATACCACTGCTTGGCATCAATGGTGCGGTGTTCGTAGTGGATGGAATGCCAAGTGTTGCGGTTGTAACTCCATTGGATGACTGGATAATGGTGGAGGTCGTAGTTGGCCATCAGGATATTGGTGTTGTTCCATCCGTCATAGGGGTTGGTGGCTCCCGTTTCTTCATTGATATATGTGTTGATACACCAAGGCAGCAGAGTCTCTTCAAGGCCGACCATCAAACCATGGGTGCCTCCCGAGATGGTAAAAAACACAATGCCTTCAAGGGTGTCGTTTTTGAAATAATCACCGATTTGGTAGGTCGGATCAACCGGTTGAGGCGTGTCGTTGTCTTGATAGGGTTTGTCTTTTTGGCAGGCCGTCAAGACCATGGCAAGAACCGAAATGGCGATAAGCAGTTTTCTCATCGGCAGGGATTTATTTCATCATAAACTCCAGCGTTCCGCCAGCCATAATTTGCTGATGGGTAATCTTATAGTCCTTTATCGGCTTGCCATTCAGTTTCACGCTCTTGACATGAATACGTTTTGCGGTCTTGTTGGATGCTGAAATCACAAAGTCTTTGCCATTCTCAAGGTGAAGTGTGGCTTTGGTAAACAAAGGCGTGCCGATGACATACTCCGCTGAACCCGCATGGAAAGGATAAAAGCCTAAAGCAGAGAAGATGTACCAAGCCGACATCTGGCCGCAGTCATCGTTGCCGGCGTAACCGCAAGGTGTGGCGCGGTAGAACTCGGAACGAACTTGTTCCACCAATTCTTGCGTGCGCTCGGGTTTTCCCGCAAAGTTGTAGAGATACACGGTGTGATGGCTCGGCTCGTTGCCGTGGGCATATTGACCAATGAAACCACTGGCATTGCCGTTGACCTCGCCACTGGTTGCAGTGAGGCTGAAGTTCTCGTCGAGTTTCTTCAAAAAGCCTTTCTCCCCACCGAAAAGGTCGATGAGGCCTTGTGGGTCTTGCGGCACGAACCACATATATTGCCAAGCATTGCCCTCCACGAAGCAAGGCTGCTCATACGACAGCGGGTCGAAACCGTCGAGCCATTTGCCGTTTTCGTCCTTTGGACGAAAGAAGCCGGTTTCGGGGTCGAAAAGGTTTTTGTAGAACATGCTGCGGCGATGGAAACGATCGTAGTCCTCTGTTTTTCCGAGTTTCTTGGCCACCAACGCCACACAAGCATCGTCGAAAGCCTGCTCCATGGTGATGCTGACGCTCTCGTTTTGTAAAGTTTGCGGCAGGTAACCGTACTGCTCCCAAATCTCGAAAGGCGAGTTGTAGTGGCTTCGCGTGCTACTCTCGACCATGGCCTGATAGGCTTCTTCCACGTCGATTCCAGGTATCTCGGCGAGGATGGCATCGGCGAGCACAGGGATGGCGTGATTGCCGATCATGCAATAGTTGTCCTGTCCCCAAAGGTCCCAAATGGGCAGGTAACCATAAGTCTGGTGGTGCAAAACCATATCGCGGACAAACTGCGCCGCGATGCCGGGCGCGATGAGGGTATAAAGCGGATGTGCGGCACGGAAAGTGTCCCAAAGGCTGAAGGTGCTGTGATAGGTCTGTCCCGCAGGCATCTGCTTGATTTCAAAGTTGGTAGTCATGTAGCGACCGTCAACGTCGCTCATCGTGTTGGGCTGCATCAGCACATGATAAAGACCTGTGTAGAAGATGGTTTTCTGCTCATCGGTGCCTTTGATGTCGATGCGGCTGAGTTCGCGCTGCCAAGCGTCGTGGGCGGCTTGAACATATTCGTCGAAGTTCCAACTTTGGGCTTCTGCCAGCATGTTTTTCCTTGCGCCTTCGCTATCCACAGACGAGATGGCAACTTTTATCATCAACTCCTGGCCTCCTTCTTGATCAAAGCGGAATGCGGCACGAAGCGTGCGGCCGTTCACCACATCGCTGTTGCCGACATTCAGGTCGCCGTTCATCAGCAAGTGCTGTCTGAAAGGTTTGGAAAACTCGGCGCGGAAATATATCTTTCTCATTTTTGCCCAGCCCGTGATGACGCGATAGCCTTCAATGGTGTGGTCATCGACGATGCGGATTTGGCTTTGGATGATGTCGTAAGTGCGGCGTTTGGAGTAATAAGCCTCGCCACGGAAAGTGCCACGGTCGAGGTCTAAGACCACAAACTGTGGCTGCCCTTTTTCGAAAGTGTAACGATGAATGCCCGTGCGCGTGGTGGCCGAAAGTTCCACATTTACCTTGCTTTCTTCCAACAGCACCTGATAATAGCCCGGTCGCGCTGATTCCTTATTATGGCTGTAATGCTGACCGAAGTCGGCGGCGGCGAGTTGTTCAGGCGTCACTTCCCTGTTTAATGGCATGAGGCTCACGTCGATGAGGTCGGTGCAACCCGTACCGCTGAGGTGGGTGTGAGTGAAGCCGTAAATCACATCCTTATTATAGTCATAGCCCGAGCAAGGGTCCCAAGTGACCATCAGCTCCGTCTCAGGACTCAACTGCACCATGCCCTGCGGCATTGTGGCTCCAGGAAAAGTGCTGCCGCTTAAAGCGCCAGACTCGTCGGTCTGCGTACCGATGAAAGGATTGACGTATTGGGTGTAGTCGTTGGCGCTTTGTGCGCTTAGGAATAGGGGCAGCAACAGGAGGACTGCCAGAAAATGAGTGTGTTTCATTGTCTTTTGTTTTTCACAGCAAAAGTAGTATATCATGCCGCAAAAATAGTCACTTTTCTCACCCAAACAAAACATTTCTTATCTTTGCACCTTCAAATTATCAATTATCATACTATGAAAGCAACAAAACCCGTAGAACCCACCAAACACTTTTTTGAATATTTCAACGAGAACCTACCCAAAAACTGGGATGAGCCCGCTTTGACCGATTACGACGACGTAACGAGTTACACCTACGGTGAGATGGGTGCCAAGATGATGCAGGTGCAAGCCATGCTGGAGGTCGCGGGACTGAAAGCAGGCGACAAAATCGCCATTTGCTCGAAGAACTGCGCCAATTGGGCCATCGCTTTCCTCGCCATTGCCGCCAACCGTGGCGTGGTGGTGTCCATCATGGATGCCTTCGTCGAAAGCGACATTGAGAACCTTGTCACGCATTCTGATGCCAAGGCCATTTTTGTAGGACCCGCCGTATGGAAACGCCTCCATCCCGACAAGATGCCCAACGTTCAAATCGCCATCGGGACAGAGCAATTCCGCGTTCTCTATACCAAAGAAGATCAACTGAATACGGTGAAAGAGGATGCTGAAAAGCTTTTCAACGAAAGATACCCTAACGGCTTCACCAAGGCGGATGTCAACCTGCCCACCGACAACCTCGACGAGCTGATGATCATCAACTACACCTCGGGCACCACGAGCGCGCCGAAGGGTGTCATGCTGTCGTATCGCGCCATCTCCGCCAACGTGCAATACAGCCAAGAGACCATCCCCAACCACGCTGGCTGGACCGAGGTGTGCATGCTGCCGCTCTCGCACATGTTCGGCATGACCATCGAGTTCCTCTACCAAATAGCCGGCGGCTGCCATGTCTATTTCCTGAGCAAGACCCCCTCGCCGACGGTTCTTTTGAAAGCCTACAAAGAGACAAAACCCTACATGATTCTCACCGTACCGCTGGTGTTGGAGAAGATCTTCAAGGCGAAAATCTTCCCCGCCCTCAACAAACCCATGGTGAAATTTTTGTGGCACACGCCGTTGCTCTGCAAGATTGTGGAAAAGACCATCTACAAGCAATTGATGGAGGCCTTCGGTAGCAATCTCATCTGGCTCATCACGGGTGGTGCGGCCATCAACGCCGAGGTGGAAAAGGTGTTCCGCCGCATCAAGTTCCCCTTCGTGGTGGGTTATGGCATGACCGAGGCCGGGCCGCTCATCTGCTACGAGCACTGGTACAACGAAATGCTTGGCTGCTGCGGCTCATGCGTCACGCGCAACGAACTGAAAATCGACTCGCCCGACCCTGAAAATGTGGTTGGCGAAATCCTGTTCCGCGGCGAACACGTGATGATGGGCTACTACAAGAACGAGGAAGCCACCCGCAACGCCATTGACGAAGAAGGTTGGCTCCATACCGGCGACCTCGGCACGATGAACAAGAAAGGATTGCTCTTCATCAAGGGTCGTTCCAAGGCCATGATTCTGAGCTCCAATGGTCAGAACATCTACCCTGAAGAGATTGAGGACAAGGTGAATAACCTGCCGGGTGTCGTTGAGTCGTTAGTGGTGGGACGTCAAGGCAAGATTGTCGCATTGGTCTACCCCGACGAGAAATACGACCTGCAGGACAAGAGCATGGAAGAATTGATGAACGAGAACCTCGCCCAATTGAATGCCATGCTGCCCGCCTATTCCAAAGTGTCGTCCATCGTCCTTGTCGACAAGGAATTCGAGAAGACGCCTAAACGGAGCATTAGGAGGTTCTTGTACTCTTAAACTTCCTCAAAGCTTTAGTTCAACGCCAAAGCTCCTGATTTTATCTGTAGTAACTCCAGGCTTGTACTCGGGCAGGAGGTTGGTGAAGACCCTAATGCCGTGGATGATACCCAAATGTCGGGTATTGAAACTAAGACCTGCTTCCAACTTCCAGGGATTGAAGATGTTATCCAAAATTTCTTTCGACCCCATGTTAAGGTTGAGGCCAAAAGGTTTGGTTGGATCTTTGCTGGTGACAAGACATTCCCCTATTAGGCGACCACAATACAAGTCTAAAGAGACACTTTCGGTTTGTCTTTTGCCAAAATAATAGTCAAGTGAGATAGGGACGCCCATATAAAGGTTGTATAACCGGTTGCGTTGATAATCTTCCTGACCATCAACCACCACCATTTCATTGTTTTCGTATTTTACCTGATGGCATAGCGACTTCTGGTTCTCGTTCCATTGAAGCCCTGTGCGCAATCCCCAATGGTTGCTAAGTTTGAAATAGGTGCTAAAACCAATGTTGACCGACAATGTGTTGTATTGCAGGAAGGGACTGTTGGGATTTGTTGGCGTGTTGCCTTGTTGTATTCCGATTCCTACGTCTAGAACAAGCGCGTCATTCCATATCTTTCTGCGGTCGGTCGTGACCAGTTTGCCATCCACTTCTTTAGTTCTGATTACCCTACAATCTTTTCCTTGCATATAAGGCCAATCGGAAGTGTTCCCATATTCATACAGCGTGATTTTGCCTCGCAGGATATCGGTGCCGTATTGAAAATCTCCTTCATAAACCTTTACCACCGCGTCACCTTCTCCCGAGATGGTGTCAATGGTCAATTTGGCATGGTCCCAAACATCCATGCAGGGTGAGTTGTCGGGATTGGGGATGTGATAATGTTGAACGTGAAAGCTTGAATTCCGAGCAAGAAAGAGATTGGTCAAATCCTTCGCTGCGGATGCCGCGGAGGCTATTACATAATCCGCTTTAGCCGTTGCCCTGTCCAACAGACCGATTTGCCATAAGTTCATAGGGCCTTCAATCTCCACCACGGTACCTTTGGGGAGTTGGGTGTTTTCAAGTATGGTCAAAGTTTGGTCTTTGACGTTGCAGAGCTGCACGTTGTAGGCACGTGCCGCCAAATCCTCATCGGTGATGATGGCCACACGATAGCCGCTATCAGCCTCATGGTGAATAAGATGGACATCCCATCCGGGGTTGATTTCCAATTTGTTGATGCGCTGGTTGATGATTTGCTCGATGGCAACTTCTTGTTGCGCAAAGGCCATTTGCGTTGCAAACAAAATGGCTAATAAAAATGTGATGCGTTTCATTGTTCTAAGATTTAATAGAGTTTGATTTCAAAGGCCAGCGATCCGTTTTTCATGTTCGGGTCTTGCGGCTGGCCGAAAAGGGTTTTGTTATCCATGTTGGGTTTAATCCCAATTTCGTGTTCGGGTTCCTTCTGACATTCATAGCACACCAGGTTGAGGCTCCGGATGACTCTCCTTCTGGGACTTTGAACGGCTGAAGGTGTCTCGCTTTCGGCGGGTATGTTGTTGGATCCAATATTCGTGGTATCTGTGGACTCTTGGGATTCCACTGGCTCCGTTGTGGTATTTTCTGCCAGCAGGTTCTCTTGAACGGTTTCCTTTTTTGGTTTTGGGGACTCGTCATTGCGAGCGCAGCGAAGCAATCCAGGCGGTGAAGTTTCTTCAGCCAAAAGATTTTCTTCGGCGACAGGTGCTTCAAGGACATTTTTATCTTTCTTAATCTGAACAGTATCAATAGTTTCCATCTTTTCTACAAGGATTTCCTCGTTCATTTTAGGAGTCTGTTTGGAGGCAGGTTTTACCAACAACCAAAGCAACAGGACTGCCGCCGCCGCACTCACAGCCCACCAAAGCGGGGTGAGTTTTCTACGCTTGCTCGGCATTTCAACTGTTTTTTCCTCCTCGGCGAGACGGTCCATCAGTTCGCTGAGTTCCTTTTGCCGACGGGCGTTCTTTCCATGCTCTTCCAGAAGGTTGAGCAACTGTTGGACTTCCTCATTCATTTCGTTTTCGGGCTTCATGGTCATTCCTCCTTGTTTTGTGTTAATGCATCTCTCAAGGCTTTGTAGGCACGCGACAACGTCGCATAGACATGGGTGCTGCTCATGCCAGTGGCCTTCTCGATGGCTTTGTTGTCCATTCCTTCCTCGTATTTCATCAAGATAACATCGCGCTGACGGGTGGGCAAGCGGTCCACCATAGCACGGGCCATCAGGTATCGCTCTTCCGAATACTCGTCCGGCGAGGGGTCGGTTAGCATCAAGCTTTCATCGATAGACACTTCGAGGCGCTGTTTGCGAAGCATGTCGATACAGCGACGCTTCACAATGGTGCCGCACAGCGATTTCATTTCGACCGAAGTTTTCAAGCTCTCACGCTGCTTCCACAGCCCGATGACAGCCTCTTGGACGGCATCCTCGGCATTGTCGGCATCGCCCAACAACTTTTCAGCCACTTTCTGCATGTAGGGCTGATATTGGAAGATAGCGTTTTTGAACTCCTTGTCGGTCATTTTTCATCGCTTTACACCATAATATCGTGTAAAGGACGGAAATCTTACAGGGTTTTGGGAAAAAATACCGAAAATCTTTTATTCCTTCACTAACTTGATGGTAGTCATACCATTACTACTCGAAATCCGTGCCATATAAACGCCCTTGGCCCATCCGCTCAAATCCATCTCAACGCGGCCTTCGTGCAAAACTGCCGAAGCCACTTGGCGGCCAAACAGGTCGAAAACGATGACTTCTCCTTGGGTGACATTAGCCTCTATCACGGTGCTGTTTTGAGCCGGATTTGGGCTGACCGTTGCAGCAAGATTCGAAATCTCACCAATGCCAACGCCCGGGTCGTTGCCCACCCACACATCATCGACATACACGCCGTCGGCATTATTCGATTTGCCCTTGAAAGCGATGAGATAGGATTCTGCAAGGGTGATGGTCTCCCAGTCCTCGCAAGCGTAGGTGTAGTTTCCGAGAAGATGCCAATAATCGTTTAACGATGTGCCGTACCAAACCGAAAGCTCATCCACAAATTGTCCTAACGACCGCTGCCTGTGCTTAAAAGTGAGGATAGGATTGGTGACCGCTGTGATGTCAAGCGGGGCGGAAACAAGCATCGCCTCCTCGCCCAACCAGATGAAGAAAGCCGTGTTATTGGGAAAAAGATAACCAGGGTCAATCACCCAACCGTCTTCGCCCGAGAGAATCTCACTCTGCCAGCACATGAAGTCCTCCGAAGCCTCAAAGTCATCGAAATAAGGCTCATCGTCGGTGACGATAATCACATCACATAAGGTCTTAAATGTCACAGATTGAGACCATTCCGACTCCAATCCACCGCCACAGTTAGCCTTGACGCGGCAAGTGTATTCAGTCTGCGACTCCAGTCCTTCCAGCAAATAGGGCTGAACATCAACCGTCATTGTATGGCCGTTCAATTCAATAGTCCAACTCTCTTCGTCACCCGTCTCCGACCATCCAAGAAGGACTGAATTTGTCGTAACCTCTGTGGCTTGCAAGTTCGCTGGACGAGCACAGCCGCCAGCAGAAGCAATCTCAATATCATCGATGAAGATGTAATATCCGCCGTTGCTGTGACCCAAAAACGAGACTTGGAAAGTAGACGACAGCTCATCCAAAGTGAACAACTCATCGTAGGTATTCGACCAGTCGCTAAAACTATAGCTGCCCAATTGGTGCCAGCTGTCGGTCGGCGAAATGCGGTAGCTCACTATCAGTTCGTCGGCATCGTACAAACCCATCATCGCGTAAGCGAAGCTGAAAGTGGCGCTGTTGCTGCCTGTCAGGTCGAAGGTGGGCGATACCAGTCGTGCCTCTTGACCTGAACTAGCATTTTGAAAGGCCACCACATTGGAACCCGTACCTTGCATCACGGCCCAAGTGGCAGAGCTCGTCGTCTCCACCGTCCAACATTCCATCTCACCTGATTGAAAATCTTCAATATAGGACTGACCCGGAGCAATGGGAATGGTGCATTGTGCGGTCGCAGTAGCGACGCTAACAAAGATAGCCATTATAGTGGCAAATAGAACTTTTACGTAGTAGTGTTTGTTTTTCATAACTTTTATTTTTGATAATGAATAATTTACGGGCAAAGATAAAAAGAAATCCTTCTCTAAAATTACCCATTTTTTCCAAAATAATACTGTCCCTTCCCTTCCGTGCCTTTACCATATTGGATGGCATTGACGGGACAATGATGGTAGCATGCCATACACATCGTGCAGTGGCCATGCCATTTCGGACGGCCATCTTCCAAAGTGATGTTCTGCAAAGGACAAACACTTACGCACTTGCCACAGCTGATGCACTTGTCTGTTGACAAATAGTTCTTGTCGTCGGTGGCGTATTGATTGAAGCCTGGATTTACCATATAAGTCTTTAGCCATGAGAGGCTGCCTTTGACAATCTCAGAAAAATGCTCCTTATTAATTAATCGCGGGATGTTGCGCGCCAAGGCAGCATCCGCTTCAGCAATCTTTTGTTTGGCTTTCTCCTCGGTATCGAGTTTGAAGCCGGCCATGCCGATATAAGTTTCAGGCATTTGTACGCTGAAACAAGCTGACAGCGACCAACCTTTTTCTTCCACAGCCTTGCGGAAGACCTTTTCGGTGTGACCGCAATTGTCGCCGCAGGTGCAGGCAAAATAGAGGTAATCGGGCTTGGTGTTGAGTTTCAGGTTTTTCAAAAAATCGATCACTAATTTTGGTGGTGCCCAAGAATAAATAGGAAACACAAAACCAAGTCTCTCGCCTTCGGCCAATTCGTATTCGTAACGGTTTTCGCGTGCCGCCTCAGGAATGAAAACCAAATTGTCATATAGACCTGCTGCAATGGTCTCCGCCACATGTTTGCTGTTGCCGCAACCAGAGAAATAAAAAATCATATCTTGCTCTTTTTAAATTAAAACATACAAGCCCAACCAAACTTTCTTGAGACTTCCCGCAATAAATTACGGTCGCTGATGGGGATGGTGATTGATACGGTTTCTTTCTGTTTTTCTCTCTCGGCGATTTGAGCAGAATCCAAATCGTACTGGGTCTGCAAGTTCATCCATACCTCGGCAGGGATACCCAAAGCTTTTTCCAAAGCAACGGCAACATTCAGTGAAACGGAACGTTTCCCGTTGATGGTTTCGCTCAATACAGAAGGTTTAATTCCTGTCATTTCCGACAATTCCTTCTGTGTCATGCTTCGTTCTTTCAATTCATCCTTAATCAATTCTCCTGGATGAGTCGCGATAAAAGGTGTTTGTTTCTTATTCATAATGCTTTGAGATTTCTTGTAATAATGCGTTGACTATGATTCCGTTATCATCGGGCGAACTTTTGAAAAACAATCGGTATTGGGCGTTAAGCCATACCGTTTCGACACCTTTTAAATCGCCCTGCTTTTTCTCATAATGCAACGATTTGATGGTATAAAGGTCTTCAATGCGTCTTGCTGCTTTGATATAGTTCACCGCCTTAATGTATTGCTTTACAACATCTTGAGACAACTTCTTGTATTTATGGTCTTTAGTTGAACCACATTCATAAAGTTCTTCTAATGCCTTATCGTCAAACTCAATAATCATTTTTGGCGTATTTTGTGCTGCAAAGGTAATACTTTTTTTGCGAATAATTAGCAAAATTGCGAATTATTTCAACAATAACCCAATTTGTTCTATTTTTGCATCTTTAAAGCTATACAAATGCCCAAAAACTCGCTCAACCGCTCAATACTGAAATTGGCCATCCCGAACATCATCAGCAACATCACAGTGCCGCTGTTGGGACTGGTCGACATGGTGCTGATGGGCCATCAGGACAGCATCGCCTACATCGGAGCCATCGGCTTGGGCGGCACCATCTTCAGCGTGATGTACTCCATTTTCAGCTTCATGCGGGCAGGCACTACGGGCTTCACGGCACAGGCATACGGTGCCAACGACCGTGCTGAAATCGCCTATTCACTTTACCGTTCGCTCTGCATCGCCTTGATTTCCACTGTTTTGGTGCTTTCGCTACAAGACGCGGTAGAATGGCTCAGTATGAAACTGCTGCACGGCAGCGATGAGGTTTTGGCTCACACCGCCACCTACTTCCGAGTGCGTATCTGGGCGGCACCGGCGGTGCTCTGCCTCTATGCCTTCAACGGTTGGTATATCGGTATGCAGAACACCACCATCCCTATGGTTATCGCTATTTTGACCAATGTGGTGAACATCATATTGAGTGTTATCTTCGTCAACTTCATGGACATGGGGGTCTCGGGCGTGGCTTTGGGTACGGTCATTGCGCAATATTGCGGACTGGTAACAGCCATCATCTTCCTGTTCGCCAAGTTCCGCCATCATCTCATCCCTATCAGACGCGTCATCCTGTTGCAAAGCGACAAACTGAAGCGTTTCTTCCAAGTGAATGCCGACTTCATGATCCGCAGCATACTCTTGGTGTTGAGCATCGCCTATTTCAACAACCAGTCGGCCAAACTCGGCGACGATATGCTGGCGGTCAACATGATCCTGATGCAGTTCTTCTACATCTTCTCCTATTTCACTGATGGTTTTGCCTATGCGGGTGAAGCCTTGGTGGGTCGTTTCACGGGTGCTCACGACCCGAAACAACTGCACCAAACCGTGAAACTGTTGTTGATTTGGGGCTTCGTCATCGCCTTGCCGTTCACCTTGCTGTATGCTCTTTTCCCTGAGGCTTTTATCCGTCTCATTTCCAACCAACCCGAAATCGCGGTGCAGGCCAAACCCTACCATATCTACATGATTCTCATCCCACTCATCACCTTTGCTGCTTTCCTTTGGGACGGCATCTACATCGGTGCCACGGCTGCACGTGCCATCCGAAACACTATGCTCATTTCAGCGATAGGTGTGTTCTTGCCCGCTTCCTTATTATTAATGCCGCACTTCGGCAATCATGGTTTGTGGATCGCTTTTCTGCTATTCATGGTAGCCCGAGGGCTCTCCATGACTTTAATGGCTCGCAAAGCGGTGTTTTCACAAAACGGCACTTTCCGCAGCCATTGAAACATCTGTTTCCTCTTGGAAATCATAGGTTACCGCTTTTTGATGTAAAGCAAGGAAATACTCATTAAGCAGCAGCTCCACTTGTAACATGGTCTCCTCGATGCGTTTGGGTGTTAGTTGGCATTCCCATACGACAATCACCTGCCAGCCGTTATCGTGCAGGATTTGGTAATCCTTTTGGTCACGCTCCTGGTTCCTTTTGATTTTGTTCACCCAAAATTCCCTATTGGTCTGCGGAATCTTGCAGCACGATGAATTGGTGATGTCTTGTAGAGACGCAATGCATTGCGTCTCTACATGGTGACCATGCCAAAAGCACCCATTGACGAAAATAGCCGTCCGATACCTTCGCATGACGATGTCGGGCTTGCCTGGCACGCTTTTCACGTTGAGGCGATAGCGGTAGCCATGCCGCCACAGCCATTGCCGCACCTTCAGCTCGGGCTTGGTGTTGCGGCTGCGGATGTGCGACATCACTTTGTGGCGCTGGACAGGGGTGAGGCGGTCGGTCATAATGCTACCAGATAAAAGGTAAGACTTTGTATTTCACGCGTTGCTTGTACTCTTTGTAGCCCTCTAGTCCTTCTTCCAAGACGGCTTCCTCGTTGCGGA
Organism: uncultured Bacteroidales bacterium; assembly: GCA_905234765.1. Next base: position 25,347 of record CAJOIF010000001.1, on the reverse strand, counting down.
TGCGTTTGGCGATGAGGGGGATATAGAGCAGCATGATGCCGAAAGAGATGGGCGAGGCCAGCACCAAAGGCATCATCAGGAAAAGGATGGTAGTGGCCATGTACATCGGGTGGCGCACGATGCCGTAGAGACCCGTGTCGACAACTTTTTGGTGTTCCTGCACCTCGATGGTCCGCGAGAGGTAGGTGTTTTCGCGCAGCACTTCAGCATAAAGAAGGTAGCATATCAAGAAAAGGCCTGCGGCCACCCATACGGCCCAGTCGGGTAGCAGGCACCATTGGAAGCGCCAGTTGAGCCCAGCGACAATAAAAGCTGCAACGAACAGCAATCCACTCAGTGCCACGACGGTCTTTTGTTCTTTCTCCTGCTCTTTGGCGTTCAGTCGTTTACGGAGCAGTTCCGGGTTCTTGACCATCATAACAAGTCCCGCAATGAACATCGGCACAAACAAGATGCCCATCAGCAACCAACCCTGCCAATAGCGGAACGAGCCTGCAGGCAGGAAGATAAGCAAGCCTAGGATGAGGACCCCTAGGAGGAATTTGGTTAGGGATTGGAGGAGGAGAGGTTTATCCATTGGCTATCATTGTTTCAAGTTCTTCAAAATTAGTGTCTATAAACGTGTAATTAATCATTCTTGAAGTGTCAATTCGTTGGATTTCATCGGATAATCTGTGATGAAATCTTAAATGGAAAGCCAAACGAATGTCATCAGGTTCTTCTTCTCCGCCTCCCAATTGTTTGGCCTCATTGCCTTTGATGGTGCGGATTTTTGTGATTTCATACACGTCACGGATGCCTCTGTTTTTGAAGAAGGGAATAAAGAAATGCAAGTCATGGAGGGCGATGGTTGACGGAAAATTGGGCCCGGTGTAGTATAAATCGGCATTACCGTCCTCAAAACTTTGGTTATAGCCTCTCCTTGGACTTGACGAAACCAAACCAATCAAAACACGATTGGGGACAAAGACGGTTGTTCCCTTTTGTGGAATCACTTTTGAAATAGTGACTGCAGACTTGGTATCAATGAGATCCTTGATGAATTGCTCAAGCAGTTTTCGGTTTGCTTCGTTTTTAGGCCTTAGGGGGAAAGCTCCAATATTCACCTCTTGGATGCTCTTATAGAACTTTGACATCTGCACCTCGGTGGGATTGCCATCTCCAGGAAACAGGATATAGCCGCCAATGACTTCCTTTTTGAGTTGTTGCGAGTCGTAGTCCCTGTAATAAATGGCATCACGGAAACGGTGCATTTGGTTGATGGCATCTTCGGGAGGCAAGTCTACATTATTATTGTCTTTCTTGTCAATACGGTATTTGGCATCAAAAAGATAGGTCATTTTCATGCCTTTTTCCACATCGTCTTTGGTCAGTTGCAGCACGATATCAGGCTTTTGTGGAACTGTGCAAATCTCCAAATTATTGATGCCAACTTTGTCGTCCTCTTTTTCCGTATGTTTAGGATTATATACCAATTCGGCCAATTCCACACCGTCTTTTTTGAATAAAATGCGCGATTGTTCGCCTTTGCCAAGTTCCCAAGTGAACAAGCCGTTCATTTCCATTCGGTTACGATGGTCCATATCTTCTTCGCTGATACCCAACTGCTCTCTGACAATATGGCTCACCTCAATGAAACACCAGATTTCATATAAGGTTGCGATGTTTTTTGTCTCCATGCGGAACATTCCATCGTTTAGACTGAACGATTTGCGCAGGATGAAATAGGTGCGGTATATGGTTGAATAATTGGTCTCGCGTTGCAATACCAGCGACTCTTGTTTCAACCCCTCAAAATTGCCTACTGTGCGGAAAAACGGATTATTCAATAGGTGTTTTAATTCTTCCTCTGAGTGTTGTATTTGTTCACGAACATTGTCTGCTAACGGCATTTTGAACTTCAAAATTCGATCGGCTAGATCAGAATAGCGTTTTTGGATGATTGATAGTGCATATTTGAGGAAACGATTCTCTACAGTGTTGTGCGTATGCTGTTGCTCATCCACCAAATATAGCCGTGATTCTTCTGATTTATGTTCGGCAAACTGTTGTTCCAAAAGTGGGTTGAAATGCCTAATCTGGTCAGCGCGTTTGTAAGACGAAATGGTTTTGAGACGATGTCGGGGTCGTTCTATGATATTGCGTGTGGCTTGGATGAATTTCTCTTGTAAATTATGGAAAATATTCCACCAGATGATGTCGTAAGACTCTCCTTCGCCTTCGGATATGCCGTGATAGGTGCGCTTCAAGTAATCCAACGAAAGCATCCGGTATTCTTTCTCAATGTCTTCCAAGATGGGTTTCCAATCGTGGTGGTAATCCAACTTTGCGGAAATCACATCGTAGGAGAAAACAAAGCGTTTTGGCTCTCCATTAATGGTGTAACGCAATGGCAGATCGGCGCGACCGATGTCGTTGTCATAGTTGAGGAACCCCATGAGGATATGCTGCTTCTTTTTCCACGAGAAATGCTCGTTCACATCGGAACGTAGACTATCGAAACACGCTTCCGTGACGTTGTTGTTGAACTCTACCCAAATGCTGTAATCGGTCTGCTCAAAAAAGAACGCCTTTTCGTTGGGATTGCCAGCGATGATTTCCGCTGTTCGGCTTTCTTCCTCGTTGGTTCGTTCTACTTTTTCAACGCCTTCTGTCCAAGAATAGGTGGAAGTCAGTTGGGCATCTCCTATATTACGTACTCCTTTCTGCCATTCCTGCCAGAAATGGGAACACTCGATAGTGAGTATAAAGTCGCTATGGGTGATGCGAAGGATTTCCATCATCATGAAAGTTTTATGTACCCAAAATTACTTTTTCGGGTACATACATCATTTCTTATGTACCCAAAATCACCTTTTCGGGTACATATATCGTGTTTTATGTACCCAAAATCGTCATTTCGGGTACATATACCGTTTCTTATGTACCCAAAATCGTCATTTCGGGTACATAAATTCTTGTTATTCGATTTTATGTATCGACTCAATGACATCAATTTCTTCAGTGGTATCAAGTTGATGATGCATAAACAAATCAATCAGTTGAACATTGATATAATAGTTGGTGTGTCCTATCTTAACCTTTTCCAAAAGGCCGTTTTCCACAATGATATCCAGATATTTGGCGGCGGTCTTTCGCTGCACCATCATGTCTTTTTGAATGAACTCTATCTTTGTATATGGATGGTAGAATAGATTGTTCAAAAGGTCATGTTTATACTGCCGTCCAAATATGGGTCTGAGTTTGGCCTTGTAGTCTGCCATCAATTGCGAAATGCCTTTAACGAGGCGGATGGTTTCTTCTGCTGTTTCTTCCACACCTTTGAGTATGAACATGATCCATTGCTCCCATTCATGGGAGTTGTCAGGGTCCTTATCTCTTATCGCCTGTATCAGTTTATAGTAATCACCTTTGTTATGGGTAATGTATCGGCTAAGATATAAGATAGGCAAGTCCAATAATCCATTGATGACCAAATACAAAATGTTGATGATGCGTCCTGTTCGCCCGTTACCATCATAAAAAGGATGAATGCTTTCAAATTGGTGGTGTATGATGGCCATTTTTATGAGCGGATCAACGTCATGCATCTGTGGATCATTGATATACAGCTCCAAGTTCTGCATTATTTCCTCAATTACAAGTTTGCTTTGAGGTGGAGTATATACAATCTCCTTGTTTTGGTTTTGCAAAGTGGTGCCAGGCCCTGAACGAAATCCCGCATTGTTTGATTCCAATTCTTGCTGTATTTTCTTTATATCGTTCAGGGTGAGCAGTTTTGTTTGGCGAGCCAGGTCAAATCCCCTCTGCATGGCTTGACGATAATTCAACACTTCTTTGGTGGAAGCATTGATGGCGGCTTCTGCCAAATTCAAATCGGCTTTATAAAGGTCGTCTTGGGTGGTCACAATGTTTTCTACAGCCGAACTGTCCTTTGCCTCTTGCAATGTCAAAGTGCTGATTAGGATCTGTTCGTTGGGAATGGTTTGGGCAACGCCTTTCAATTCGGCAAGTTTGCGGTTGGCTCGGTTCACTTGCTTGAGGATTTCCTTTGTCTCCAAATCGTACGGCAAAGGAAGCTTCGGTATTTGATAGTGCTTGTCCATAGTTCAAAGGTTTTATGCCCAATAGCTCGTATATCCTGATTTTTCCAATTTGTCAAGCATTTCTTTTATCTTGGCGTCAGAGATGCTCTTAAGTTTCTCCTTGCCTTCCTCGGGTTCGGGAATAGCCTTGTTGATTTCTTCCTCAACCAATACTTTGAGGCTTTCCAAAACATTCTTGGTCCGTTCGCTGTCACCCTCGATGCGCGAGAGGATTTTCATGGAGGTCATCTCGTCGAGGGTTTGCCAAAGTTGCGAGTCCTTATCGAGCAGTTGGCGGTTGACGGCGTAGAGCAGGAACTCATTGCGGGTACGATAGGCGATTTTGAATGGCGTGCCTTCCAACACCGTATTTACTTTCTCCAAATAGGCCAGCACTTGGTCGCACAATTCCTTATTGTCGGCATACACATCTTTGCCTTCGGCGGCGGTGCCGATGATGCTGTTGCCTATGTAGCCTATTTCGGACCCTTCATCGGTAAGACCGCCGTGCAGGTCCACTTCGTTCATTTCCAAGGTCATGGCGCGGTCGAGCACCTTGCGGCTGAAGCTGAAGGTGGTCTCATCCATGTTCACAGTGCCGACCACAAAGAGGTTTTGAGGAATGATGAGGCGTTTGCCATCGGTTTCCGACTTGTAGGCCTTTCTGTCTTCTTCATCGGCAAACAGCTGGTCTATCAAAGTGCCATAAGCCTCGGTGTTCTCGTATGGAATGATCGGGTCTGTGGTGATGCTGCCGTCGGCATTCAGTTTGCGGCTCTCAATCACGCTTAGATATTCGGCAAAGTATTGTTCCACAGGTGCCAGGTTCATCTCATCCAAGCAGAGGAAATAAGGCGTGTCCGTGTCGTTGATGGCCTTGGCCAGAAAACGCAGGAACGGTCCCACCACATATTTCTCGCCGTTGATGCGACTCACATAGCCGATAAGCTCGCTGCTGTCGTGCCAGTTGGGTTTCACCTGCACCATGCAGAAATTTCTCGGATGGTTTTTGCCAAATTCCTCATCTCCTTCTTTCCAGCAAGCTTTGGCCAGTTCCCTCACGATGCGACTCTTGCCTGTGCCACTGATGCCTGCCAACAGCATAAAGGGTTTTGTGCGGAGGGCAGATGAATACGGTATGTATTTAGGTTCTATGGAAAATTCTTTGTTTTGTCTAACAACTGTAACTTTACCTGTTTTCTCTGCCATAGCTAATTCTTTATACTTCTTGTATATTTCCAAATAATGGTTGAGTAACTTTTCTCCTTGTTCTTCATTGTTAACATCCCATAAAGTATAGTATATAGACCCCTCTTTGTATCTTTCATCTGCAATATCAGCCTTGCCATCTGTCTTTAAGGCAACATCGTTGATATTCAATAATTCTCTTATTCTTTTTGAATTATTGGCCACTTCTTTTTTCCCTAATCTTGGCCCGAATTGTCCTGGAACTGTTGTGCCTTGATTTAATGTCAAATAAACACGCCTGTAATCTGACGAGAAAAGGTATACAATGTAAACGCCTTTTCTTGTAGAGGTCGTGATGTCCTTATCTAAAATAGCTATCCATGGTGTTTTTGTTGCCAAGCCTTTTCCAACAGAACCATTAACAATGAATTTTTTATCTCCAAGAATATTTAAAAGTTCTTCGGGTATTTTTTTACTGATAATATCACTTATTTCGGAATCTATATCCGATGTTTTAAGAGCATTTTCAAATGTTTTAGCATTATCAAAACAATGACGGAAATACTTGTTTATTTTTTGAATCGTTATTAACATACAGTATTATTTAATCATTTCTTTTGCCGATGAAATCAACTCCAACTCTTACAGGATGAGTAAAGGCGTGATTAGCTATTCGTTGTGCATAATTTTGTTTTATGGTAGTAATGTATTCAAAAGTAAAGTTTTGAAGCACCCATTGCTCGTTATTTTGCTTCAAAGCTTTTTGCACATTTAACTTATTCTCATTTATCATGTTATCAGGTACCAAGTATGTTTCTGGAATTATATATGTTGGTTCATCTGTTTCGTCTCTGTCGTTCCATTTTACACATTTAACGTGCTCGTCAAAAACAAAACTGACAAATCCAGAATCTCCAATTTCCATTCCTTTAGAGGTGGATACTTCTTTGCCTTCGGCAAAATAAAACTTGTTATTTCTTTTGGAAGGTCTAAGGCAGTCGCATAAAGCAGTAATACAAATATAATAGGAATTGCCACATTTAAACACATCTCCAAATGACAATGTTTTTTGTGAGTTTAGATGTGCTGAGTTATAAAACACATTCATTGATAAGTATTCTTCTTTTAAAGATTCTTCGTATTGTTCATTATCAATAACATCTATTAAAGTTAGTTTTTCATCCCGTAAGTTCAACGCTTCTTGTTCTAACATTACTTCTTTTAGAAAAGAATCAAAATCGTTTTCTTTTTCTGATTTATGATAACCCAATGCTTTTTTTGTAACCTTTAATATATCTGCGTCTATATATGAGTCTTTTCTTTTTTGAATGCTCTTCAGTTCAAGTCCAATCAAATGCATTATGCCACAATTATAGTTGGCTATTGCATTGGCGAATTTTTCAAATAGATGGTTTGGATCAATTATTTTTTTGCTCAAAATAGAAATGATAGTGTTATTGATACATAAAGTATAAGAAGGAATATCTATAGAAGAAGGACAAGGTTGTTTGTCTTCAGATTTTATGTAATTGTTAAATGCAATTTCACATTTAATTAAAGAGCATTGTTTTGTGTTTGCTTTGATAATATCATGAATGAAGTTAACAACATCACTATTCTTTCTGCGAATGTTGTTGTATTTCTCTTTTAGATTAGGCCCAAAACGGTATAAACTTAATTCTTCCAGATCAGACAATATTTCTTTAATCTCATCTTCTTTTTCCAACAAATCCAATTTAAAATCTTCATATTCTAATCTGCTTGTCTCAGAAAAATACGACAAAATGTTTTTTAATACAGAGTCTTCTTCTTCATTTGTGTATATAACACAAAAATGTATATTATTATGGTTGTTTACAATTTCAGATAAAATTTCTAATGATTTCTCCCCGTCTTTTTCATCACCCTCTAGTTTCCAATCTAATAAGACCAAGTCTCTATTTACAAACAAGTAATCTACTTGTTTATGATAATCATTGTTATATTTAAATACAGACAATGAAATACCATCTTTTCTAAATTGTTTATATAACTCAATTGTACGAACTTCTTCTGATGGATTATCAGTAGAATACGGTTCCTTAGCATTTTCATCAATAAAAACTGCTGATTTTATGGAGTTTTTTATTATGTTAACAGCTACTTCTTGGTATGTCATAATCAAAAGTCTTTTTAGGTAAGGGGTTTTATTACGAAGCAAGCTCCAGATAAAGTGTTGTATGCTTTATCGTTGGTTGCATAAATATCAAAATAACAGTCGTTGAGACTCTCTTTAGCCAAATACAGTCCCAAACCGCGACCGTTTGGTCGGTTCGTATAGAATAATTCAAATATTTTCTGTAATTTGTTGTCTTTGATTGGTAGTCCAGAGTTTCTAATAATAATTTCCTCAGTGTTCGGATAATATGCAAACTCGACAATTTTGTTTTCAGAATTTTTCATCCAATATAGAGCGTTGTTAATGATATTAATCATAACTGAATAGATTACGGGCTCTTTTATGTGAATAATGTGATTCTCGAAATCTTTGGTTGCTCGGATATCGACATTTGTGGTTAGCAATCTGTTTTCGAAAAAGCTTTTTAGGAAGGATAATAATTCGGTGCCTGAAATATCTTTGGCGATACTACCGGATATCCTATATAATGGAGACAACAAAGCATATTTGTCTTCAAGAGTTTTAAAAGATTTCTTCAAATAAGCAAAATCGGAAGTATCATTGTGTTTGCTCATCAAATCCAATGTAGAATTAATTTGAGTGTATAGCGAATTAAATTCGTGATCAATGATCTCCACAGCAATTCCCAACTGAGAAGTTTCTTTTGACAATTGCCATTGTTCTTTTATTTTCTCATACTGTTCTTTATAAGCTCCTTGTAATAGTTCTTCGTCAATATCCAAGCTAATTCTTTCCACATGGGCAACAAGGGGCTCTATGCTATCTGTAATACTTGATTGCAGAGTATTAAAGAGACTATTAATAGTTTCTATTTCTCTTTCTATATCATTTTGGGAAAAAACAGTATTTAAACTTTTTTCTTTTTGAGCCTTTAATTCGATTAAAAATGAGGATGCTCGTTCTTCGATATCACACGACAATTGGTCTGTTCTATTTATAAACCGCTTCTTTAATTTCTCAACAGTCTCTTCAAGATTCGCAATATAGGTATTACATCTATTAGAAAAGTCTTTTCTGAGATCCTGAATCTGCAGACGCGCTCTTGCCTCTTGGACTATGCTGCTTCCTTTTGCATTGATAGTCTCTCTATATAACTCCAATTGTTTTGCATATTCATCCAAACGGTCTTCTTGGGGCCCCGTCAGTTTATATCGTTTTGGTATTTTAGGCAACAAGTCTGAGTATTGAATATCTAATTTTTGAATTCTATTCAAAAGGGACTCAATATCAGCAAACACCATATTTGATTGAACAAGCTTTTCCTGCAATTTGTTTATGGTTTGTTCGTATTCTCGCTGATATTCTTCAAAACGTTTAGGATACTCTCTTAGACTTCTTGTAAATGCAGCTTTTTCTTGCTTTTCTCTTTCTTTATCCTTTTTTATTGCATCTGACTGCTCTTTGTTTTTTTTCTTTTCGTCAAGAAAAACAGATTGTTTTGCTTTGTCACCAAAATACTCATTTGCCAGGTCAATAAACATAGCGATTAAATCATCCTTAAAAGCACGATAAGAAGCATTGTTAATTAACCCTTCGCGACTTGATTTATCTTTTAAGGAACTGTTTCCTTTTCGTGACAATTCAATATACCCAAACAGTCTTCGATAGCTGAAGAAAGATCCAAAACGTTTACTTCTTCTTTCTTCTAATTCTAAAAAATCTGCATCTGATCTGCCATATGGTAATACCCGAAAACCATCTCTATAAATATATAAACCACCATATTGTTTAACTTTCTTGTCTATTTTATGCCAAGCTTCTCCCTTTAAAAAAGAGTCTTCTTCTCTACCCATAGAATATCCCAGTTTAATTGAGTATTCGCCATAATTGCTTCGAGAATCTCTTCTTCTAGTAGAATTGTAAAAAGAATAATCTATTAATTGGCTTGAGAATTTTAATTGGCCATCAAAAGAGCCATTTCCATCCCATTTGCCTTCAATAACAATGTCAGCTATATCATAATCTTTTTCATCAAAGAACTGACCGCTTCCCCGAAAAAAATCTATTCCAACAGGTTCATCACTGTCTATATGCATGGGGAATTTGGTCTTAATAGGTAGCCTTTCTGATTCGGGCTTGAATAAATTCGTAAACCCAACCAAACTGGATCTAGTAAATTTGTTATCATTGCTTAGATCATCTTCTTTTTCTGCGTCAATTACCAAGTTTACAATTTGTTCTTCTGGTTCAAAAATAATAAATTTTGTTCCATGAGAATCTGTTTTTACAAAAGAATTCAATATTTCTTGTTCAAAGAAATCTGGAATAATAATGTTTTCAGTGCTTTTAATTATGGTATTCCTTAATGAATCTTGATCGCTTTCCCATAAAACCTTTTCTTCTGAATTATATTTTCCTGGGTCGTTGACATTCTTGAGAAAAGACTTTTTAAGGATTTCGAAGGTGTGCCTAAAAGAGGGAACGTCAGTAGATTCTACAGGGATCTCTACATCGTCCAAGAACATATTATAGTTTTCCAGAACTCTCCAATCAAAATACATGGCCTGCAATGGATAACCTTGTTTCTTTGTCAACATGAGCATTGGGGAACCCAAAAAAGCAACAGACAAACGACCAATGCCCTTTTCTCCTGCTTTGATTCTCGGTTCTTTCCATAAAGTATCTTCTCCTTTAATATCAGCCTGTGACGAGCGGCTTTTACTATCAACACCAAGAACAAGCCATTTGTCCAAAATATCAGATTGTTTCATGCCAGTTCCATCATCGGAAATAACAAACAAAGGAGAGGTTAATCCTTTATAACCTGATAAAAATATTTCAGCCGTAAGGTTATCTGCATAAGCATCATAGCCGTTTTTCCATAACTCTGTTATGGCAGTAGGCAAATCGGCAATTTGCCCTTTGCCAAGTAAGTCGACAGCTCGTGCTTTAGTTCTAAATTGCATATATTATTGTGTTTTAATTATCGTTTCACCTAATCTTCTTGCATACTCACATGGCACAGCATTTCCAATAATTCGAGCTGCACCTGCGATGCTGTTTGTTTTGAAAACATAGTTTTTGGGGAAGGATTGCAATGTAGCACCTTCACGGATAGAAATTGCCCGGTCTTCCTCGGGATGAGCAAAACGGCCATTGGAGATACTGAAAAACTTGGTGGTTATCGTTGGAGAAGGTTTGTGCCACCACATTCTACCGTAATTGTCTTTGAAAATATCATCTTTTCCAATATAGCATGCCAATTGCAATTCTGGCTGATCCGCCCAACTCAATCGATTTCCACCGTTATGAGGAGTAAGAGCCATCCGGCGTAAACTTATCTCATTCAACCCGGCAACTGTATGCTGGAAACTGGTCGTGTCTTTATATCCCGCCTTGATTTTTGGGAAGCCGTTTTTTTCTCCTAAAACATCAGCTACTGTCAACACTTTATCTGACTTTTGTGGCAAAGACACTTTAACGCCATCCAATCGTGTGGCAATAAGTGAAAAACGACGCCGGCTTTGCGGCACACCGTATTGGCTCATATCAACAATTTCTTTCACGATATTCTTGTACCCAAGAGCATTCAGCTTATCCAAAAAACGATATAAAACGGTTTCTTTGTTGGTGACAATTCCAGGGACATTTTCAACCAAGACGTATCCTGGTCTGTAGTATTCAATAAACCGAGCAAAATTGATCAGAAGGCCTCTGGACATTTCAGCTTTGGAATGGTCGGTATTGATAATACTATAATATTGGCAAGGGCTGCAGCCCACCATAATTAAGTTATCATCATATTTTGTAATGCCAAAATTCCGTTCAAAATAGTTGCTCCAAAGGTTTTTAATGTCTTTATCTATAAACTTACTTCCTGAATTGTTGAACTCGTATGTCTCTTTTGCGTTCTTGTCAAAATCCACTCCAGCAATTACATCTATTCCTGCCTGCCGCAAACCACACGTCATGCCACCCCCTCCGCAGAAGAAGTCTATCGCCTTGAATTTCTGGTTATTACAAATTTTCATCGCAAAAACTCCCTATAAACTTGCAAATATAGAGATTTTTCTCCAAAATCCGTCTATAATTCCGATAAAAAACTCAAACTATTCCAAATTTCCCCCTCAGCCCCTCACCCCCAATCTCCATCCGCCCGAAGGCGAACCATTTCTTGCCCAAGTCCTTCAACGAGGGCCTGCTGTAACTGAAGATTTTAGATTTCTGACTGGGATTGCCAAAAACAGACCGGGTTGGGCGCGTGGGCCACGGCCGACATGGCGGGGAAGCGCCTGCTTTGTGGGGAGGTCCGATGATGTCGGCCTTGAACTTTTGGTCCTTTTCTTTCAAGAGAAAAGGACGGAAAACACTTTACTTCTTAAACGAAACCGGCCCAAACCGCCCCGTCCTCCTGCAATACGCCTCATACTCCTCGCCAAAATCACGGCGGAGGCGTTTCTCCTCGCTGCGTACTTGCAAAAGCATGATGACAATAAAAGCAACATACACCAGCAGCGCCTGCCAAGACCAAAGCCAAATGCATACGCCAGCGAAATAGACGAAGCTGCCCGTCAGCATGGGGTTGCGGCTCAGGCGGTAGGGGCCTTCCGTCATCAGGTGCTTCGTGCGGGGTGCCACCTCGTGTCCGAAAGCATCCATTGGGTTGCCGTCGCCTTTGTGCCGCATATACACGATGGACCACACGCTGAGCGAGAGCCCAAACACCGCCAGCCCGAGGGCAATTACTATCCTTATTATATGAGAAACCAACAAGTTGGGTCTCCCCGAGACCCACCACATCAAGGTCGGGATGAGCAGCACGAACATCAGGCCGCCGAGGGCGTAACCGAAGATTTCTTTTAGTTTTCGCATACAACCTCCTTTAACCGCTTATAATCCTCCAACATAGTCCACACTCCATCCTCGCTTAGCACCCCTCGTTTGAGGTTTTGGGGTAGTTTGCCGGCCTCATCGGCCTCGAAGTCCTTGCGCCACTGCGGCGAGGTGTAGTAGGCTTCCAATTCGGCGATGTCGGACTGAAGGGCGGCAAAATCTTCGAGGGCCTGTTCCAAACGTTGGATAACCACCGTACTCTTGTCGAAGAGGTTTTCCATGTGGGCGATGCGGTCGACGCGTTTCATGTTATTTTTTGTTGTACTGGTTCATCGTCCGGTCGGGGCCTTGGGTGACGAAGCTCTTGATGATTTCGACAGCAATGTCGCATTTTTCATCAACGATGGGTTCTTCAGAGGCTTTCCACTGACCAAGCACGAAGTCGACTTGGCGGCCACGAGGGAAGTCGTCGCCCAAGCCGAAACGCAAACGGCAGAACACATTGGTGCCAAGCTTCTCGATGATGTCAGTCAGGCCGTTGTGGCCACCGTCGGCACCTTGCTTGCGGAGGCGCAGCGTACCGAAGGGCAGGGCGATATCGTCATTTACCACCAGCAGGTTCTCTAGTGGGATTTTCTCTTCGTTGAGCCAGTATTTCACGGCCTTACCACTCAAGTTCATGTAGGTGGTTGGTTTGATGACGACAAGGGTCTTGCCCTTGAAACGCATCTCGGCTACCTGCGCGAGGCGACCCGTCGTGAACGACGCTTCGAGGTCTTTGGCCAGACGGTCGGCAATCTTGAAGCCGATGTTATGGCGCGTGTTCTCATACTCGGCACCGATGTTTCCCAAACAAGCAATCAGGTATTTCATATTTGAAAAAAGGCCGCCCGAAGACGGCCTTTGTTATTGTTGTAAAACCTATGAAAATTACTCTTCGGTCTCCTCGGCTGCCACTTGAGCACCACGAGCCATATTGACGGCGGCGATGACGGTGTAACCAGGAGTGACGGGAGTCACGTTCTCGATGTTGAGGTCCTTCACCTTGATGGCCTCGTTGATGTTCAGGTTGCTGATGTTGACGTTGATGTAGTCGGGCAGGTCTTTGATGAGACCGCAGACTTTCACCTTACGAACGCCTTTCTTCAGCTTACCACCACGCATCACACCAGCCGCCGAGCCTTCAAGAGACACGGGCAACACTACGGTGACGGGTTTGTCTTCCTTCACGATGAGGAAGTCGGCGTGAAGCACCTGGTCGGTCACAGGGTGATACTGGACATCTTGCAGGATGGTCTTGTAGACCTTGCCGTTGATGTCGAATTCGACGATGTAGGTCTCAGGGGTGAAGAGAATCTTGCTGAAACTCTTGGCTGAGGTGGCAAATTGCACCTGCTCTTCGCCTGAGCCGTACATGACACAAGGAACCATCTCGGCTTTGCGCAAAGCCTTAGTATCCTTTTTCCCTACGTTCTCGCGGAGAGAACCGCTCAATGATACAGTTTTCATTGTGTTGATTGTTAATTTGTTAATGATTGAGTTATTTAAATAGTGAGCTTATGCTCTCGTATGATTCTACACGGCGGATGACATCGGCAAACAGTGGAGCTGTGCTTACCACCTTGATTTTCTTCGAAGCATTGGCAGGCAACGGGATGGAGTCGGTGACAACCACTTCGCTGAAGACCGAGTTGTCCAAACGCTCCATGGCCGGACCGCTGCACACAGCGTGGGTGGCGAAGGCGCGGACGCTCTTGGCGCCGTTGTCCATCATCACTTGGCCGGCTTTCACGATGGTGCCAGCCGTATCGATGATGTCGTCGAGGATGATGACGTTCTTGTCTTTCACATCACCGATGAGGGTCATGCTGTCGACCACGTTGGCGCGTGGGCGGTGCTTGTGACACACGGCGAGGTCGCAGTTGAGGCGTTTGGCGTAGGCTGAGGCGCGTTTCGAAGCACCCAAGTCAGGCGCAGCAATCAGCAGGTCATCGATGTTCATTTTTTGGATGTAGTCGATGAAGAGGCTGGATGCATACAGCGCATCTACAGGGATGTCAAAGAAACCTTGGATCTGGTCGGCGTGGAGGTCAAGGGTGATGATACGGTTGACACCGGCGGCCACCAACAGGTTGGCGACGAGTTTTGAACCGATGCTCACGCGGGGCTGGTCCTTGCGGTCCTGTCGCGCCCAACCGAAATACGGAATCACGGCGATGATCTTGTGGGCCGAAGCGCGTTTGGCCGCGTCAATCATGAGCAGCAGTTCCATCAGGTTGTCGGTCGAAGGCATGGTGGACTGCACGATGAACACGTGGTGGCCACGAATGCTCTCTTCATACGATGGCTGGAACTCGCCGTCGGAGAAGACGACGACCGATGACTTCCCAAGCGGAGTGCCATAGGCCTCGGCAATCTTTGCGCCCAAGTCCTTTGTGGCTCTACCGGCAAAAATGGAAACGAATCTTCCTGACATTGTTGTAGGTGTTTGGGGTTTGTTTCGGGCTGCAAAATTAGGCATTTTCTACATGCTGACAAAGCAAAAAACAGTTTTTTTTCTTCAGTTGCTTGCAGAAAACAAAAATTTCCGTACTTTTGCAGCCGCGTTTCGAAGAAGAAGCCATGGTTGGTGAGAATGTCAAACCATGCCGAAGTGGCGGAATCGGTAGACGCGTCGGTCTCAAAAACCGATGAGGTAACACTCGTGCCGGTTCGATCCCGGCCTTCGGTACGCAGAAAGCGACTCTTTCGGGAGTCGCTTTTTTTGTGCAAAAAAGGACGAAAAAGCTTGCCTGAAAAGAAAAAACCATTACTTTTGCATTGTCAAACAAAAAAAATTCAACATGAAAATGCGCCGTTTTATCCCTGTTTTTCTTCTTT
This sequence comes from uncultured Bacteroidales bacterium, assembly GCA_905234765.1. The sequence goes on along the minus strand of CAJOIF010000001.1, from coordinate 10,242 downwards.
TTATTTCTGTTTTTGGCTCATGCTCTACAGATGTCGACCTGTATGCTGACTATAAGGATGTCGCCATCATTTATGCCATGCTTGATCATAGAGCCGACACCAATTATGTCAAAATCATCCGTGCCTTCTGTGGCACCAACGACGACCCGATTGACGCCAGTGAAGTGGCTCTTATCGCTGATTCAAGCAACTATCCTGGCAAGCTTGACGCCCGAATCATTGAATGGCATGATTCCGACGGCCATTGTAAACCTACCGGACGCGTGTTTGTTCTTGATACATTGACCCTTCATAATAAAGTAGAGGGAGCGTTTTATTCTCCTGACCAAAAAGTTTATTACACTACGGGGCGATTTAATACAGGTTCGGGGGGAGACAATTACGAGTATCGATTCGTTATGGTCAAGCCAGACGGCGATACGGTCATGGCGCAGACGTGTATGGTGGGAAACGAGGAGTTCAGTATTATTTCGGGAGGTGTACAATTTCAAATGGAATCATCCAATGCAACGGGTCGGATTCTCTTTAGGGCCGATGGGGCTGCACCTATCTATGACTTGAAAATGCAGTTCAATTATCTGGAACAACACAATGGCCAAGAAAAGAAATTGAAAAGTATTACTCGTAATTTTGGGGTGAAGCCGCTCTATGAGTTTATGAAATTGGATAATCTGTCGAATGTATATTATCAAGAGTATTCCGTCAATTGGTTGTTCAATACCTTAAAAGATGCCATCGGCAGTGATACTGTTGTCAATTTCAATCACCCCAATGTGGTTCGATATGTTGACAGTTTTGTCGTGTCCATCTCTGCTGGGGGTAACGAGTTGTATAACTATTATATGGTAAATGATGCTGTATTGAACAGCTTGAATTCTTTTGTTACTACGTATACAAACGTCATAGGAGGATATGGTCTTTTTTCTTCGCGTACCACCATCAAGAAAGAAGTCCGTCTTTCTGCCTATACATTGAGAGACCTTTTTGGGAAATCGTCATGGGGGTTTGTGGAACACTGAATCTTGAAAGAATGAATACTTAAAACGTATCGCCTCAATTATGCTACAAGAAGGGACATCTTTTCCGTCGCCGCTTGGGGCTTCAAAGAAGAATAATTGCCAATAAGGGCATTGCTTTTGGAAAAAACGCTATCTTTGCAGTTTCTTAGAAACAGCAATTACCGATGAAAAAGATCCGTTTTTTCCTTTCCTTGCTGATGCTGACGGGAATTCTCGTCTCATGCAACACCAAGGTCGACCTCTACGCCGATTATAAGGACATTCCTATCGTTTATGGTTTGCTTGATGCCACCATTGACACCAATTATGTGAAGATTGTGCGCGCTTTCTCTGGGAGTGACGATGCCTCGGTCAACGCCGAAGAGGTCGCCTTGATTGCCGACTCGTGTAATTATCCAGGCAAGCTCGATGCCCGCATTTTTGAGTATGTGGATGAATTCGGCAACAATAATTATGTGTTGGGGCGTACCATCGTCCTCGATACAATGACCATAGATCATAAGGATCCGGGCACTTTTTATTATCCCAACCAGAAAGTCTATTGGACTGCGGAACATTTTAATGTGAACGGTGAAAGGACAAAATACAAATACCGCTTGCAAATTCTGAAAGGCAATGACACAATCACTTCCGAAACGGGAATGGTGGGCGGCGAGAGATTCAGGATTGCAACTGCCACGGCGTTTTTTATGGATGAGGAAGGCAAGAGTGCCGAACTCAAATTCATACCAGCCGATAACGCAGCAGTGTATTACATGTCAATACGGTTCAATTATCATGAAGTCAAGAACGGACAGGATGTGTTGAAAAGTGTCAGCTACACTTTCCCTGCACTCAACCCCGACAACCTTGTCCTAGATGGCGGTGCTTATGTCATAGGTTATCAACAGATTTTGTTGTTCAACCTTTTGAGGGATGCCATTGGCAGCGATACGATACATAACACAAACAATCCCGAGTTTGAACGCTATTTTGACGAACAGCCCTTGGATATTATGCTTGCCGCTGGAGGTGACGAGTTGTACAATTACATTCAGGTGAACTCTGTTTCGGGTTATTCCCAAACCGTTCCCGATTACACCAATATCAATGGCGGTTATGGTGTCTTCTCTTCACGCATCAATCTGCTTAGGAAGGCCCGTATCAGTGCCCGTGCAGAGTCTGATCTTTATGGCAAGACTAGCTGGGGTTTTGTGCAGCATTAGGATTATTATTTGATTAAAACCACGCATCATGATTCGTTCTATGACGGGCTACGGCATAGCCGAGCAAACCTATCTCACCAAGAAAATCACTGTCGAAATAAAAACCCTCAACAGCAAGCAGCTTGACCTTCAGGTGAAGTTGCCCAACGAGTTGCGGGCCGCCGAACTCGACTTGCGCAACCAAATCGGTGCCAAGATGTTGCGCGGCAAGATAGATGTGATGATAACGGTAACTGACACCGACCTTTCGCAGACTTATCATATCGATCAAGATATCGTGAAGGCATATAAGGAGCAGATCGAGTTGGTTTCCGCCAATCTGGGTGTCGCGCCTGCCAGTGATATGGCTTCAATCCTTTTCCGTATGCCCGGTATCTTCAACGTGGCGGCGGAGAGTTACGATGAAGCTTTTGTCGCCAAGGTAAGTGAGACGCTTGACAAGGCCCTCAGTATTGTTGACGGTTTCCGCATACAGGAAGGGGAGACGTTAAAGAAGGACCTCCTGCATCGTGTCGATTTGATTCTTGGCCTCTTGGAGCAAGTGAAACCTTATGAGAAGAGTCGCCACGACGTCATCAAGCAACGCCTGACGAAAAACCTTTCTGAGTTGACCACAGCGGGACAATACGATGAGAATCGCTTCGAACAGGAACTGATTTATTATTTGGAGAAGTTGGACATCACAGAGGAGAAGGTGCGCTTGCGTCAGCATTGCAACTATTTCAACGAGAGTTGCGACGATGATCAGGCGGGCAAGAAACTCGGTTTCATCGCCCAAGAAATGGGCCGTGAAATCAACACCTTAGGCTCAAAGGCCAATGAGGTGAACATACAGAAAATCGTTGTCAAGATGAAAGACGAGTTGGAGAAGATAAAGGAACAGGTGTGTAATATTTTGTAATTGTTGTAGAGACGCAATGCTTTGCGTCTTTTTGAATACCCAAGCATTATGAAAGGCAAATTATTGATATTCAGTGCCCCGTCTGGTTCGGGCAAAACGACATTGTTGAATCACGTTATGGCTAACATCCCCGAGATGGCTTTCTCCGTGTCGGCCACCACGCGCCCCCCCCGTGGCGAGGAGGTGAATGGTCGCGAGTATTATTTCTTGACCATGGAGGAATTCAAGCAGCGTGTCGAGAATGGCGAGTTTCTTGAATGGGAAGAGGTGTATCCTGGCCGTTGCTACGGCACCTTGCTCTCCGTTGTGGCTCAGATGCAGGAAGACGGCAAGCACGTGGCCTTCGACGTGGATGTTTGCGGCGGCGTGAACATCAAGAAGCACTATGGCGACCAAGCCCTTTCCATTTTCATCCAGGCACCTTCGGTCGAGGTCTTGCGCCAGCGCCTCATCAATCGCGGCACGGACTCGATGGAAGAGATTGAAAACCGTGTCGCTAAGGCAGAGTGGGAAACGGAGTTTGCCCAAGGCAAGTTCGACCGCACTATTATCAACGACGATCTCGACACCGCCAAACGTGAAATCCTCGAAGTCGTGCAAGCTTTCCTAGAAGCTGAATAAGTCCCGCGTCTCGCAGTCCCGCGTCTCGCGTCAAAATATCATCATGAAAAAGATAGGTATCTACAGCGGCTCGTTCAATCCCATCCATCACGGTCATGTGATGCTGGCCAATTATCTGGTGGAGTTTTCCGATTTGGACGAGCTGTGGTTCGTGGTCACGCCCCAAAATCCCTTGAAAAAGAAAGAAGACCTTTTGGATGACGACAAGCGTCTGAAGATGGTGCAATTGGCCGTTGGCGACGACTCGCGTTTCCACGTCAGTGACGTTGAAATGCACCTTCCTACACCTTCTTATACTATTAATACCTTAACTGCCCTGTCCGAGCAATACCCTGATTGCCGTTTTGTCTTCATCTGCGGCATGGACAGCCTCCAGAACTTGAGGAATTGGCGTGAGTATCAGAAAATACTGGATAACTATGAGCTTCTGGTTTTCCCACGTGAGGGTTATGATGGCGGAGACCTTATTAATTATCCATCAGTAACGGTACTGAAGACCCCCATCTTGGAGATTTCGTCCACGTTCATCCGCAAATGCGTTAAGGAAGGCCGCGATGTCAGGCATTTTATGCCCGAGCAGGCATTCCTTTACATGAAACAGAACCACTTTTACGAATAACTTTAGGCTGCTGAGCCTGTCGAAGCACCGTCTTGTTAAAAGTCCAGATTGAACGATAAGTAGAATCGCGGTTTCTTCGCGATTTCCCCGTCTTGTATGCCCCATGCCACATCGCCACGGATGAAGTAGCCGAACAACGTGGTGCGCAGTCCAAAGCCAATGCCGCCTACCACAGGCTCTCGCAATTCTGTCACCGTGATGTTCAAGTTGCCGTCGGTGATGTGGGTGTTGTAAAGCGAGTTGCTCGGGTCGTAAGGATTCCAACCTGTCCAGGCAGTGCCGAGGTCCCCGAAAGCAATCAGTTGGAAGTCCTTGATGAACTGCATGTTGATGGGACGGTTGGAGAAGTAGCTGAACAAGGGGAAACGTAGCTCAGAGTTGAGCACCACAAAGTTGTTGCCGTTGCGGATGTTTTGGCTGAAGCCTCGCATGTTGGTGGCGAGGGTTTGGTAGGCAAAGTTCTGCGAGTAGTCGATGGGTGTGCCTTGGTCGAAGGAAGCGAAAACCCAATTGTCGACACCGCCCATGTAATAAATCAGTTTCTCTAGTCCAAGCGAAGTGCTGCCCGCAATGCGGTTGGCCCAGATGAAGTTGCGGCTAATGCGAGTGTATTGTCTGTAGTCGAAACCGGCCACAATCATGTTGGCGGTGTTGCGCGCAATGCGTTGATAGTACTCGGCGAAGATTTTGCCTCTTCCTCCCACCAAAAGGTTGGTCCCGAGTTTCTTGGAGTTGTCGTAGACGAGTTCGGTGCGCAAGCCTCCCCAGCTTTCAAACTCGTCGGGTGTGGCGAGGCTGTAGTCGTCAATAGCGAGATCAACGGTTTGGTCGTTGCGGCAAATGACGGTACCGCGAAGACTCAAGATTTCGGAGAAGGGATAACTCAATGTGTAGAAGCCTTCGTTGGTGAAGGTGCGGAAATAGTACCCCGTGTAGTAGTCGGTCACGTAACGGTGCAGTGTGATGGATTTGTCCAACCGTTTGCTCAAGTCGCTGAAACGTACCGCGTATTCGTTGTTGACAAGGTTGGCGTTGAGTTTCACCCCGATTTCTATTTTGTAGTCTTCCATCAGGTCTTTCATCTTGGTGCCGAGAAAGACATTGAGGCCCGAATACAGGTAGACAGGTGAAGCACCCCCACCAAAAGGCTGGTAGCTGTAGTTCATGCTGGTGAAATCAACCTGGCTCATCAGTTCGTCGGCAAAGAGCTCGACATAGTAGTTGTTGGGCCGCTGGATAGTGTCTTTTTTTTGCGGTTTGGGCGCGGGACCGTATTGTTGGGCAATGGCGGTCGAGTCGGTTTCAGGGTTGCTTCCCTTGGCTTTCCTTTTTCTGGCGTAGCGGTAACTGGTGGAGAATCGATGCTTTGAAACAGGTTCGATTATCGAGTCTTTTTTGCTGCGAATCAATTCGTTATAGATGCGTTTTTGCGCAAATGGGTTCATTTGGACGGTAGCGGAACTGGTTCCGTGAAGGCTGGGCGAAAGGAAAAGCTTTTCTCCGTTTCGGTCAGCAATGAGGAAAGCGGCTTGGTGGTTTCTGGGCTGATAAGTGTAGTCGATGATATTGACAGAATAATCCGTAAGTCGCTCATGCTTACCGAAATAGCGGTAATGGATAATGGTGTCGATGTGGCTGATGGCGCTGTCGAAGCGGATTTGGTACAGGTTGTAAAAACCGCTCGTGTCATTCAGGTAAAGCAGGCTGCCGTCTTTCAGCGGTTCGGGCAAGATGCTGTTGCTGACTCGTTGTTGTGTCAGGTTCTGAAGGACCGTACCTTTATTAATATAATTGTAAGCGTAAAGGTCGAATTGTCTGTTTTGGAATCCGAATTTGTCTTCGGTCTTCAAGGTGTCGTTGTCACGGTTCGAGCTGAACACAATTTGTCGATCGTCATAAGTGAAGACAGGATCCAAATCAGTGTAATAGTCGTTCGTGATTTGTTCCAAAGTGTTGGAAAACAAGTTGTAGACGTAGATGTCAGGTTTGCCTCTACGGGTGGCGGCCAAAACGATCTTACGGCTCTTATGGGCATATGAAAAAGAGCTTATCTTTTGAAAATCAAACAGATATAATTTAGCTTTTTGGCCACTGCTGATATCCATGTTGTAGAGCTGGATTTTACCTTTCTCTTCGATGATGAACGACAGGATTTCGCTGTTGGGATGCCAAGCCAGCAAGGGGAATGACGCATCGATGTTTTCGTCGGAACGGTAGCCAGTGGAGAAGATTCTTTTCTTCTTTCCGTTTTGGAGGTCTTCAAGCCAAAGGCGTATCTTGCCTTCGTCGTTGCTGACGTAAGCGATGTGCTTGCCGTCGGGACTGATGGAAGGTTGTGTGAAGGTGCGGTATTTCTTGTATCTCAGTTTGACCACGTCGTTCGGCTGGCTGACCAAAAGGGTGCTGTAGCGCGTTTTATAGAATTGGTACCAATCGTCGAGTAGCTTTTTGTATTTTTTTCCAGTGACATAAAGCAAGGCCCTCCGGACGTTTTTGGTGCTTTGGGCCAAGGTCAAGATGTCGTTGAAAGACGCACTGCCATATTGCTCGTCTATGAAATTCCAAAACGAATAGCCTGCAACAAGAGCGTCGCTTTCTCTCAGATGATTGATTTTCTTATAGTTGCCAGACAATATACCGCGTTGCAGTTGCGCTTCTTTGTGACTGTCCCAATTGCCGGCGATATAAGCCACCAGTCCGTCCTGAAACCATTGTGGGATGTCGTATCGGAAAGAGTTGCGTATCTGTGACCCGACTGAGATGCCGTTCATCACCTGACTGAACAGTAGCCGAGTAATGCCCTCACGGATTTGTGACTCAAAATGGGTATAGTCGCCATCGAAGTAAAGTATGACCTTCGAGCCGATGATTTTGGTGATGCCGCCCGTGTTGCCGTATTCTGCTTCCTCAAGGTTGATGTTGCTCTGCTTGAAGTCGCTCATGCTGTTGAACACGATGAACTGGATTTTCTTCTTGAAACGGCTGTTAAGCCGTTCCTCAAGTTTCGGGATTTGGTCTTTGGCGTAGGTTTGGGCATAGTGTGCTAGCTCGTTTCCACCTTGGTAGTAATACACATCGAAACCCTCGTTCATGTAGTATGACCAGTGGAACTCTGTCCATTGCACGCGGTTCTTCCCAAAAGTCATGTTCATGCCGTTGTAGAACTGGGCACGGGCCATTGTAACTGACGCCATGAGCAGGACTAAAAGGAAAACGTATGCTTTTTTCAACGGCATGGAGTAGGGTTTATTAGCGGACAAAGATAGGCAAAATCTTTATATTGCTTTGGAAAATTCTCTATCTTTGCCCCGAAAAACATGGTTATGCTCCAACTCGAATCATTCGTATTTAATCCCTTTGCAGAAAACACTTATGTCGTTTATGCCGAGTCTGGTGAATGCGTTGTCATCGACCCGGGGTGTTCCAATTCGTTTGAAGAAAACCAACTCTTCGGCTTCATCGACAGCCATCGCCTCAAGCCGCTAATGGTTATCAATACGCATGGTCACATCGACCATATCGTGGGCAATGCCGCCGTGAGGAAGCGCTATGGCATTGAGGTAGCGGCGCATCCCAATGTGAAGAGTGATTTTCAGCGTGCTCACCAGCAGGCACAAATGTTCGGGCTGCCGTTCCAAGGTGAGTGCGAGCTGCCTGACCGTGACTTGAAAGACGGAGAAATCATCAAAATAGGGGAGAGCACCCTCGAAGTCATCAGTACGCCAGGCCATGCCGAGGGGAGCATCAGCCTTTACGCTGAGATGGAGGGCTGGGTTTTCACCGGTGATGCGCTCTTCTGTCGCAGCATCGGTCGCACCGACTTCCCTGGAGGCAGTTATGAAACGCTTAGACAAAGCATAAAGGAACGACTCTTCCGTCTCCCCGACGACACGGAAGTTTTCTCTGGCCATGGTGAAAGTACCACCATCTTCGATGAGCAACGCTATAACATGTTTTTGGGATGAAGCGGCTGACGGGCATATTGGTTTTCTTCTGTTTGATGGCGACCGCGTTTGCGCAAGAGGAGACGAGGATTGTCGACAGCCTGCGGGCGGTACTGCCAACTCAGGAAGGGCGCGACAAAGTGCTCACCATGATCGAGCTGACTTGGGAGTTTTATGACATCTCCTACGACGACTGCCTCGATTGGGGCGAGAAGGCTATCAAAGAAGCGCAGAAGTTGGGGTTGAAAGATTTGGAGGCTAAAGCCAATTATGTATTGGGCATCCAATACGCTTACCATGGTGACTTGGATTTGGCTAAAGAATACTTGAATCAAGCCTATTCCCAGTTTACCTCATTGGGTGATACAAAAAACGCTTTTGAATCGCTGTGGAATTTGGCCACTTATGAAATGACACTGGGCAGCATTGATACGGCATACGCAGTATATGAGGACGCTCTGTCTTTGGCCAAGCAGTTGAATGACACCTCGGCCTATGCCTATGTCATTTCAAACATGGGTTTGATTTGGTATAGGCGCGACAACCTTGAAATGTCGTTGCGATACTACAGCGAGGCAAAAACCTTGTTTGATGCCATTGGCGATGATCAGCGTGTGTGCCGCATGCGATCCAACATCGCTGTAATCTATATGGAAAGAGGTCAGTATGAAGAGGCAAGGAAAACCTATTGGAACATACTGCCTCGCTTTGAAGCCTATGGTGACAATCACTATTCGTTTCTTGCCTGCAAAAACTTGGGCACAATCTACGAGAACGCTTTCGTAAATTACGATTCCGCGTTGTTCTATCTCCAAAAAGCCATCGATTGCGGCGGAAGCCCCATGCCCTATAAGGAGAATGAGGTGTTTTTAGGGAACGAAAAGTCGGGAGCAATGGTGGAAATGGGCAACATCATGGCTAAACGCGGCGAATATGCAGATGCCATCGCCATTTACAATAAAGCCTTGCGATTGGCAGAAAGCAAGGCCTACAATCAAGGTCAGTTGGAGGCTTGCGTTGGCCTAATCAATGTGTATGCGCAAATGGGGCAGGCGACAAAAGCCATACAATATTACCAACGGTACTCTGAATTAGAGAAAGCCTCGGGCATCACACACATGCGTAGCGCGCTCTCCAAATCTTTGATTGTTGCTTATGCCAGGCAAGGCCGTTTCGATGAGATGTCCGATGAACTTGACGCACTCGATGAGTTGCGCATAGCACAGTTGCGAGAAAACGCCGACCTATATGACCAAAACGACCTGCTTCAAGGCGAAGTCGCCGATCTCATCCAGCAACACGACTCCCAATCCGCCCAAATCGAAACCCTTCAAACCCAACGCAACCACTACCGTTTGGCCTTCTTTGGACTCCTTTGTTTTGGCCTTGCTGTGTTGGTTTTGTTCGTTGCTTACAAAATTGTTCGTAAAAATCAGACCAAAATTGAAAAGGGTTGAAAAAAACCTTACTTTTGCACCGAGTTTTAGGGGGTACGCTTGGCGCGTCTCGCAGTCCAGCGTCCCGAAGTCTGGTGTCAAAAATCTTGAATCTTAAATCTTTAAATCTTTAAATCTTAAATAACGAATCTATGATTGAGAAAATCACATCATCGCAACAAGCTATGGACCTGGAAGCCAAGTACGGTGCCCATAACTATCACCCGCTGCCAGTCGTCCTCGCCAAAGGTAAGGGCGCCAAGGTGTGGGACGTCGAAGGCAAAGAGTATTTCGACTTCCTGTCGGCTTATTCCGCAGTCAACCAAGGCCACTGCCACCCGAAAATCATCAAGGCCATGACCGACCAGGCCGAGCGCCTCACTCTCAGCAGCCGCGCCTTCTATAACGACGCACTCGGCGTGTGGGAGAAATATGTGACCGAATACTTCGGCTACGACAAGGTGCTGCCCATGAACTCGGGCGCCGAAGCCGACGAG